>DATJQO010000078.1:0-98161 GCA_035505695.1 Mycobacterium sp. | reverse complement strand
GATTGCCATCACCGTCGAGGCCTACCAACCGGGCGCGGAGAACACAAAGGCCGCTTTACGTGAGCTGACCGCGCGCACGCTGGCTGAGTTCGACCTGGCCGGCGAGGTCGATTAACGAATCGTCCGTGTCCGGCCGCAGGGCGACAACACCTACGACGGTCCGGCCGAAGGGCTGGTCGAGTGTCGGCAGTCTCGCACAAGGCTAGCCGACTGCAGACACGTATACACTTTTCGCCACACCGTCGGCAGTGGGCAGCATCGGCAATTGTTGCGCGACATGGGCATCGAGCATGTTAAGACTCACGAAGCCTAGAGTTCGCCGATTTGATACGCCGTGGCACCGAGGGGTCGGGCGTCGACGACGTGCTCGGTGACCGGGCACCGCCCAGCACGGCGAACCTCGAATTGCCAGCGCTCGGTGGGCGATTCGTCGAGGTCGGAAACGCGACCTCGACGACGAAATCCTGCTGCGGCTCTTTCCGTTCCGGCGCAACGTCGCGTTCGAGGCATCGACCTCGGTTTCTTGCCGCGGCGCGATCCCGACCGGCTTCGAGCCTTCCCGACTCCCCCAAGCCGCCCGGTTTATTTGCCAAGAACCCGGCCCGCTGCCGGCCTGTCGCGCAGACTTTTCGGCCCGTATATCGGGCCAGTTCTGTTCGATGTAGTCCAGACGCGCAGCAGTCCCCTTCAAACCATACTGGAGGCCGTCAGGGAACCGTCCGAGGAGGCCGTCAGGGAACCCTCCGAGGTTTCAGATAAAGTTCCTGGTCTTCACCCTGACGTGACGACGGTTTCCTAGGCTAGCGAGCCTCCCACAGCTACTTATCGCTGTCGTACATCGGCGCTTATTCTGTTCCGTCCAGCGTTGGAGTGTAACAGCAGCACCGCTGAGGACGACGCACCTGACGTGGTGCGCGGATACATGCAGCTGGGTACCGTGCCTTACGCACGCGGTATGCATTGATCGCGTATCGCGTTGGGGAACGGCCCGCATGGCTGCCATCGGCATGGTTTACTCTCCAAGATCGGATCGTGTCCCCAAGGTGGTGAGCGTTTGAGGTATCGCTGCGCTGATAAGGCTGCGATGCCCATTGCATCGATGTAACGTCGACGGGGGTTCTCGCCGACCGATATGTAGGTGCATGTTCCAGCGGCTGACATCATGCAGGGGTATTCGAAACGGGTGGGAGGTTGGGTTCGGTGGTCGAACGCGGAGTGCGCGAATTTGCGCAGGCCCGGCCCGATGTCGCTGACGCGGGCCCCCTAGCCAGCAGCCCACCATCTGGCCGTCGACCCCCTTTTCTGCGAGGTGCTCGCCAACCTTCGCCCGGACCTCGAGCACGATCTCGAGAAACTCGTCGAAATGGGGGGTTGGCGGTTTTCGGAGTTCTGAGGCGGCTGTGGGTTCCGCTCGTCATACTCGTGGTGGTTGTCGCGGGAGGCTTCACCGTGTCGCGGCTGCACGGCATCTTCGGTTCTGAGAAACAACTGTCCTATGCCGACACCAGAGTCGATCAAGGCAAGCCTTTCAACCCTAAGCACCTGAGGTACGAGGTCTTCGGAGCACCAGGGACCGTGGCCGACATCAGCTATTTCGACGGCAATGGTGACCCGCAGCACCTCAACGGGGCGAGCTTGCCGTGGTCATTGGAGTTTCCGATCGGCGCGGCGACGGCCGTCGGAAATGTCATCGCGCAGGGCAATAGTGACAGCATTGGCTGCCGCATCTTGGTGGACGATGTGGTCAAAGCCGAGAAGACCTCGCACGAAGTGAACGCCTTTGCCTTCTGTCTGCTGAAGGCCGCATGAGCGAACAACACGTGGGCAGCGAGGACGCCAGGGGTTCATTCGCGGCGCGGACGATTTATCGACTGTCAGTGCCGATCATTTTGGCGTGGGTGGTGGTAGCCGTAATCCTGAGTCTCGGCGTCCCGTCGTTGGAGCAGGTCGAGAAAGCGCACTCGATATCCCTGAATGTCAACGATGCGCCGGCGTTCAAGGCGTCGGCACGTATGAGTGAGGACTTCAAGGAAACCTCGTCCGGCAGCGCGGTGATGATCGTCTTGGAGGGTCAGCAAGCCCTCGGCGACGATGCCCACAAATACTACGATCGTTTGATTCGCCAGTTGCAAGACGATCCGAAACACGTTGAGCACATTCAGAATTTCTGGGGCGACCCGCTCACGGTGGGCGCCGCGCAAAGCGCCGATGGTAAGGCCGCGTATGTCCAAGTGGCCGTCACCGGTAAACCCGGCTCGAGCGTGGCGAACGAATCGACGGAAGCTGTCCGGCGCATGGTGGACCGGACGCCGGCGCCACCGGGAGTCCGGGCGTATGTCACCGGACCCGCGGCAATCGTCGCGGACATCGGCAACAGCGGTGACCGTACGGTCATCATCATCACGGTGGTGAGCCTCGCGGTCATCTTCACTACGTTGCTCCTCATCTACCGTTCGATTACCACCGTCATTGTTTTGTTGCTGCTGGTCGGGCTAGAATTGCAGCTGGCCCGAGGAATAGTCGCTTTGCTCGGCAATTTGCAGATGATCGGTCTCACTACTTTCGCCATCAATCTGCTGGTATCCCTGGTGATCGCGGCGGGAACCGACTACGCGATATTCTTCGTCGGTCGGTATCAAGAGGCACGGCAAGCCGGCGAGGTCCGGGAAACGGCCTTCTACACCACATACCACGGCGTCGCCAGGATCGTCTTGGCCTCCGGTTTGACTATCGCCGGCGCATTGTTTTGCCTTAAGTTCACCCGGCTGCCCCATTTCCAGGCCCTCGCCATTCCTTGCGCGGTAGGCGTAATTGTTGCGGTCGCCGTCGCCCTCACGCTCGTTCCGGCAGTTCTTAATGTCGGGAGCCGTTTCGGTCTGTTCGAACCCAGGCGAAAGATCACGGCACATGCTTGGCGGCGAATAGGTACGGCGATCGTTCGGTGGCCAGCGCCCATTCTCATCGCGACGTTGGCAGTCGCATTCATCGGGCTGTTGACGTTGCCGGGATACAAACCCAGCTACAACGACATGAATTATGTTCCCAAGGGTATCCCCGCCGCGTTGGGGTTGGAGGCGGCAAAGCGGCATTTTCCTCCGTCGCGAATGATGTCGCCCGAGATCCTCATGATCGAGGCTGATCACGATCTGCGAAACTCAGCAGATGCGTTGGTATTGAATAAACTAGAAAAGGGCATCCTCGCGGTTCCAGGCATTTCCATGGTGCAGGGCTTGACTCGGCCCGAGGGAGTTCCGATCGCACACACGTCGATACCGTTTCTGCTCAGCATGCAGCAGGCCGCGCAGATGCAAATCATGCCGTTCGAGAAAGAACAGATGAACGATCTGCTCAAGCAGGCCGACGAGCTCGCGGAAACGATCGGCATCATGCAGCGCATGTATGGCCTCATGCAACAGCTCGTCGCCACTACTCATCACATGGTCGGCCTCACGCACGACATGCAGGCAATCACAAACGAGTTGCGAGATCACATTTCGGATTTTGAGGACTTCTGGAGGCCGATCCGCAGTTACTTCTATTGGGAAAGGCACTGCTACGACATTCCCATCTGTTTTTCGTTGAGATCCATATTCGATTCCATCGACGGTGTCGACGAGATTACCGATAAGCTGAAGGATCTGGTGGCGGACCTCGATCAGATAGACGTGATCATGCCGCAAATCCTCGCGCAGTTCCCGCAGATGATCGAAATCATGCAGAACATGCGCACCATGCTTTTAACTATGCATAGCACCATGTCCGGGATTCTCAGCGCGATGGACCAGACCAGCGAAAATTCGACGGCCATGGGGAAGGCTTTCGACGCTGCCAAGAACGACGATTCTTTCTACATTGCTCCGGATATTTTCAAGAACAAGGACTTCAAGCGGGCAGTAGATATTTTCGTCTCACCGGACGGGAAGGCCGCCCGTATGCTCATTACGCAAAGGGCCGATCCCGCGTCGCCCGAGGGCGTGGGACGGGTCGAACCGATAAAAACCGCGGCCGAGGAGGCGCTCAAGGGAACTCCTCTGGAAAACGCCAAGATCTACCTCACGGGCACCGCCGCGGTAGCAAAAGATATTGTGGACGGCTCGAAGTACGATCTCATGATCGCGGGAGTGGCTGCGGTCTGCCTCATTTTCATCATCATGCTGATCATAACGCGAAGTTTGATTGCCGCCCTGGTTATCGTAGGGACGGTATTGCTCTCGCTGGGCACATCCTTTGGTCTGTCCGTGCTGGTCTGGCAGAATTTACTCGGCATACAAATACACTGGCTGGTCCTCGTGATGGCCGTGCTGGTCCTGCTGGCGGTGGGGTCTGACTACAATTTGCTACTGGTAGCCCGGATGCAAGAGGAAATGGGCGCCGGCATAAAAACGGGCATCATTCGCGCCATGGGCGGCACCGGCAAGGTCGTCACGAACGCCGGCCTGGTGTTCGCGTTCACCATGGCGTCCATGATTGCCAGCGACCTCATCATCATCGGGCAGATAGGCACGACGATCAGTCTGGGCCTGCTGTTCGATACGCTGATCGTGCGCGCGTTCATGACGCCGTCCATCGCCGCGCTGCTGGGACGTTGGTTCTGGTGGCCCCAACAAATCCGCTCCCGCCCCGCCAGTCAAATGCTTCGGCCGTCAGGACCCCGTCCGTTGGTACGTGCCCTGCTTAGACAGCCGCGGTAAGTGGCGGAGTACCCAGTCGAACGGCCCATGAACACCGAACGCCCACAAGTCCCCTTGGTAGCGCGGACGATCCGTAGGCTTTCGTTGTTCATTATCCTGGCTTGGCTGGCGCTCACACTGACTGTGAGTTTCGGGGTTCCCTGGCTGGAGACGGTCGGCCGAGACCATTCCGTTCCCTTGGCCCCGCAAGATGCGCCGGCGGTACAAGCCATGAAGCGCATGGGAAAGGACTTCAAAGAATCCGACTCGGACAGTTTCGCCATGCTCGTGCTGGAGGGGCAGCAGCCCCTCGGCGATGACGCGCACGCGTACTACGACCGGATGATCCGTGAATTAAGAAACGACCCCCAATATGTCGAGCACGTGCAGGATCTATGGGGAGATCGACTCACGCAGGCGGGCGCGCAAAGCCCGGACGGCAAGGCCGCATATGTGCAATTGAATCTGGCCGGCAACCAAGGGACGACCTTGGGCCAGGACTCCATTGCCGCGGTCCGGGATATCATCGCGCGGACATCACCGCCCCCGGGTGTCAAGGCCTATGTCACCGGTCCATCAGCGCTCATTTCGGACATGCAGAGCAGTGGTGACAGATCCATCTACAAGATGACCCTGATAGGCGCCGTGATAATCTTCGCGGTCCTGCTTTTTGTCTACCGTTCGGTCTTCACCGTGATAGGTTTGTTGGTCACGGTTGGGATCGAAGTATTTGCCGCCAGGGGAATCATCGCATTTCTCGGCGATAACAATATGGTTGCGCTCTCCACGTTTGCCATTAACCTGCTGGTGGCCCTCGCGATGGCGGCCGGAACCGATTATGGGATCTTCTTCTTCGGTCGATATCAAGAGGCGCGTCAGGCCGGCGAGGACCGCGAAACGGCCTACTACACCACCTACCGTTCGGTCGCTCCCGTTGTCCTGGGTTCCGGTCTGACGATCGCCGGAGCAATGTTGTGCCTGAGTTTCACCCGCATGCCGATCTTCCAGACGATCGGCGTGCCGTGCGCCGTGGGCATGCTCGTTTCGGTCGCGATCGCACTCACCTTGGTTCCGGCGGTTCTTGCACTCGGAAGTGGCTTCCGGCTGTTCGATCCCACGCGCACGATCGGCTTCGGTCGGTGGCGCCGGATCGGCACGGCGATCGTCCGCTGGCCCGCGTCCATTCTCGTCGCCACAATAGCGATCGCGCTGGTCGGCCTGGTGACGCTGCCGGGCTACAAAACGAGCTACAACGACCGCCTCTATCTACCCCAGGACATTCCCGCCAATCAGGGGTATGCCGCCGCGGATCGTCATTTCTCTCAGTCCCGGATGATGCCCGAAATTCTGATGATTGAATCAAATCGCGATATGCGCAATCCTGCAGATTTTCTCGTCTTACACAAGCTGGCCAAAGCAATTTTCCGGGTTCCAGGCATATCTCGGGTGCAGGGCATAACCCGGCCCGAGGGAACCCCGATTGAACACACGTCGATACCGTTTCTGATCAGCATGCAGAACGCGGCGCAGGTGCAAACCATGCATTATATGAAACTGCGTGCCGATGACATGCTCAAGCAGGCCGATCTGATGGCAACACAAATCGCCTTGATGAAGCGCTTGTATGCATTGCAGAAGCAGCTCACGGACATTACTCATCACACGATCATCGAGACAAAAGAAGTGGCTGCCATTACATATGAGTTGAGAGACCACATTTCGGATTTTGAAGACTTTTGGAGACCGCTTCGAAGTTACTTCTACTGGGAAAGGCACTGCTACGATATCCCCATATGCTGGTCGTTGAGAAACATATTTGACACGATCGACGGTGTCGACGAGCTTAGCGATAAACTCGGCGAGGTTGTTGTCGATCTGAACAAAATGGACGCCCTGTTGCCGCGGCTGCTCGAGCAGTTTCCCCCATTGATCGCGGTTGCGGAGGACTCGCGGATGATGATGCTGAAAGCGCACAGCACCATGGCCGGCACTTTGAGCTCGGTGGATGAAGCGAGCGGGAACACCACCGCAATGGGACAGGCGTTCGATGCGGCGCGGAACGACGATACCTTCTATCTGCCTCCGGAAGTCTTCCAGAATGCGGACTTCAAGAAGGCAATGAATTCCTTCCTTTCTCCGGACGGGAAAGCGGCTCGATTCATCATTTCGCACGGGGGCGACCCCGCGACGCCCGAGGGTATAGCGCGGATCGATAAGATAAGGACGGCCGCCGAGGAGGCGCTGAAATCGACGCCTCTGGAGGACGCCAAAATCTATATCGCCGGCATGGCGTCGACCTTCAAGGATTTTCACGACGGGGCAAAATACGATCTCTACATCGCCGGGATTGGCGCCCTCTGCCTTATTTTCATCATCATGCTCGTCATCACGCGAAGCTTGGTCGCCGCACTGGTAATTGTGGGTACCGTAGCACTTTCCTTAGGTGCATCTTTTGGGCTATCGGTGCTGATCTGGCAATATATTGTCGGCGTCAAATTGCACTGGATGGTGCTGCCGATGTCAGTGATTGTCCTTTTGGCGGTGGGTTCCGATTACAACCTGCTGCTGGTTTCCCGAGTAAAAGAAGAAATAGCCGCCGGTCTGAACACCGGTATCATCCGCGCGATGGGTGGCACGGGTAAGGTCGTCACGAACGCGGGCCTGGTGTTCGCGTTCACCATGGCCTCGATGGTGGCCAGCGATTTGCGAATTATTGGTCAGGTCGGTACCACCATCGGCCTGGGCCTGTTGTTTGACACCTTGGTTGTGCGCTCCTTCATGACACCGTCTATCGCCGCGCTGCTGGGACGCTGGTTCTGGTGGCCGCAGGTGGTTCGTCCGCGGCCTGCCAGTCAGATGCTCCGGTCTGAGCCACCGCGTCCGGTGGTGCGTGCGCTGCTTGGCGAGAGGTACCACGACGCTCTCACCGCCCCGATCCAAAGGCCGCCTGTCTAAAGTTGGCTGCAAGGGTCCTTCGAATGCCCCCAAGGCCGCCTGATGTTAGTGAACGCGCGTCAGCCCGCGACCGCTCCCGGCTCGTAGAACGGCGCCCCGAACTCGGTGACCGGCCGGAAGCCCCGTTTGCGTACCTTCGCGGCCGCTTTCCGGATCAGCGCATAGATGCCCACGAACGCGGCATGATCGGTCATCACGAACGGTGTCAGCAGCCGGTTGTGGACCAGCGAGAACGCCACCCCGCTCGCCGGGTCGGACCAGCCGAGCGACCCACCCAGCCCGACATGGCCG
Organism: Mycobacterium sp.; assembly: GCA_035505695.1. Lineage (GTDB taxonomy): Bacteria > Actinomycetota > Actinomycetes > Mycobacteriales > Mycobacteriaceae > Mycobacterium. The sequence goes on along the minus strand of DATJQO010000078.1, from coordinate 90,245 downwards.
AAGCCGGGCATCACGTCCGCGATCGGCAAGCTGTGGTACCCAAGGTGGAAAGCCAACGGCACGAACAGGTTACGGTCGGGCCGCAGGCTACGCCGACCAGTCAGGCCGGCAACCAGTTCACGGGACAGGAATCGTATCCCGTCGACCTCGCCGCCGTTGGCGATGGCGCCGTACATGCGCGCCAGCGCGCGGGCCGTCGCCACCCCATTGGCCGCCGGGATTTCGGCGTCCAGCAACGGCGTATCACCTTGGACGGCGGCGACCATGCCCGGGAAGTACATGGACCGAAAGCCACCGGACAGCTCGTTGGCGACCTTGCGCGTCACATAGTTGAGGACCGGATTGCCCACGATGGTCTGCGGCGCGATTATTTCGGCGACCCGGGTCGGCGCATCGGCCGGTGGGCGGCCCAGGTACATGCCGTCGGTACCCAATGGCTCGGCAAGCTCCTCGCGAATCAGCGTGCCCATGCCTTTTCCGGTCACCGACCGGGCCAGACCCGACATGAGCCAGCCGAAGGTCAGCGCGTGATAGGCCGATTTGCCCAACAGGCGTCCCGGGGCGGCCGCGGCGAGCCGTTCCTCCATCACGACGTGGTCGAGCAAGTCGTCCTTGGTGGCGCCGCGCAGGCCCGACAGACCGGCGTGATGCCTCATCACCTGCCGCACGGTCAGATTGGCCTTGCCGTTGGCCGCGAATGCCGGCCAGTACTGGGCAACCGGAGCCTCGTAGTCGATCAGCCCCCGGTCGGCGAGGCGGTGGATGACCGTGGCGGCCATGCCCTTGGTCGCCGAGAACACCATGGGGGCGGTGTCGGCCGACCACGGCCGATGACCGCGCCGGTCGGACCACCCGGTCCAGACGTCGACGACGGGCTGGCCGTCGACATACACCGCCAGGGCCCCACCGCCGAACCGGCGCGCGGGAAACATGCTGGCGAAACTGCGAACGACGCATCCAAAGCGTGAGTCCGCCGCGCCGGACACACGATGACCTGCGTCAGGGTCACCGCGGACAGGGACCGCGTGGCGATCGACTCTCATTTCCACCACACTTGAAATTTACTTCGATTTCGCGCCTACCAGGCGCGAAACCTGTATCTTTACCGTTCCGTTAGCTGGACGCGGCTTTCAGGATTTGCTGCGCGGCCAGTGCCGGGGTGAGCTCACCGGTCCTGACTTGCCGTTCCACGTCGGCGCGAATCTGACGCACCCTGGGGTTTGAGAGCACCCGCTGCAGCACCGTGTCGCGCACCATCTGCCAGGTCCAGTCGATTTGCTGGACCCGCCGACGTGCCTCCAACTCTCCGGCGTCGGTGAGCACCTGACGATGCCGTTCGATGGTGTCCCACAGTTCTTTCAGGCCGGTCCCCTCGGTCGCGCTCATGGTGAGGACGGGAGGCCGCCACAGTGTCTCCTGCGGATGGATCAGTCTGATCGCCGCGGACAGTTCGCGCGCGGCCAACCGTGCCTCCGCCAGGTGCTCGCCGTCGGCCTTGTTCACCACGACGATGTCGGCCAGCTCCAGCGCACCTTTCTTGATGCCCTGGAGCTGATCGCCGCTGCGGGCGAGGGTCAACAACACGAAGGTGTCCACCATGTTGGACACCGCGACCTCGGACTGACCGACCCCGACGGTTTCTACGATGATCACGTCAAAACCGGCCGCCTCCAACAACACCACGGTTTCCCGGGTGGCCTTCGCCACCCCGCCGAGCGTGCCCGACGTCGGCGACGGCCGGATGTAGGCGTCCGGGTGCACTGCCAGGCGCGCCATCCGGGTCTTGTCACCAAGGATCGATCCACCGGTGCGCGTCGACGACGGGTCGACGGCCAACACCGCCACCCGGTGACCTTGCTCGATCAGGTGCATGCCGAGGGCTTCGATGGTGGTGGACTTTCCCACCCCCGGGATGCCGGTGATGCCCACGCGATGCGCGCTGCCGGAGTCCGGCATCAGCTCCAACAACAGCTGCTGGGCCTTCTGCTGATGGTCGGCGCGGGTGGACTCCAGCAGGGTGATGGCTCGCGGCAGCGCCGCGCGGTCGCCGGAGCGGATGGCTTCGGCCAGATCCTCGACGGAGTCGTTCTGCCGGGAAGTCACGAGCTGGGGGCACCTCCCGCTCGCGGGGGAAACCCCAGGGCGGAGTTCGGCTGGATTTTTCGCACTGGCGTTACGCTCGCAGGACCGATTCCGCTCATCTAATCGAGCGCATACCCCAGCCGCTCGGCGAGCTTGTGCAGCACGCCGATTGCGGCGTCGGCGATCACCGTCCCGGGCGGGAAGATGGCCGCGGCCCCGGCCTCATAAAGCTGGTCGAAGTCGTCGGGCGGGATGACCCCGCCGACCACGATCATGATGTCGGGCCGTCCGACTTCGGCCAGCGCGTCGCGCAGTGCCGGCACCAGGGTGAGGTGACCGGCGGCCAGCGAGGACACCCCGATGACGTGCACGTCGTTGTCGGCGGCCTGACGCGCCACCTCCTCGGGGGTGGAGAACAGCGACCCGACGTCGACGTCGAATCCGATGTCGGCGAACGCCGTCGCGATCACCTTCTGACCGCGGTCGTGGCCGTCCTGGCCCATCTTGGCCACCAGGATTCGCGGCCGGCGGCCGTCCGCCTCGGCGAACTTCTCGACCAATTCGGTGGCGCTGGCGATGTTGGTGGCCTTTCCGGCTTCGTGACGGTAGACCCCGGCGATGGTACGGATCTCCGCCTGGTGACGGCCATACACCTTCTCCAGCGCGTCGGAGATCTCCCCGACGGTGGCCTTGGCCCGGGCGGCATCGATGGCCAGCGCCAGCAGGTTGTTGCCCGGGCCGTCATCACCCGAGCGCCCGGTGGCGGCGGCCGCGCGAGACAGCTCGGCCAGCGCGGCGTCAACGGCCTTCTGGTCCCGATTCGCCCGCAGCTCCTGCAATTTGGCCAGTTGCTCGGCGCGCACCCGGCTGTTTTCCACCTTGAGGACCTCGATCTTCTGGTCCTCGTCGACCTGGTACTTGTTGACACCAATCACCGGCTGCTGGCCCGAGTCGATACGAGCCTGGGTGCGTGCGGCGGCCTCCTCGATGCGCAGCTTGGGGATGCCGTCGCTGATCGCTTGGGCCATGCCGCCGTGCTCGGCGATCTCGGCCATGTGCGTGCGGGCCTGCTGCCCGAGCCGATGGGTCAGCCACTCCACGTAATACGAACCCCCCCACGGGTCGATCGGCCGGGTGGTGCCCGACTCCTGTGCCAGCAGGAGCTGGGTATTGCGCGCGATCCGCGCTGAGAAGTCGGTGGGCAGCGCCAGCGCCTCGTCCAGCGCGTTGGTGTGCAGCGACTGGGTGTGGCCCTGGGTGGCGGCCATCGCCTCGATGCAGGTGCGCGCGACGTTGTTGAAGGCGTCCTGGGCGGTCAGCGACCAGCCCGACGTTTGCGAATGAGTACGCAGGGAAAGCGATTTGGGATTTTGCGCGCCGAAACCCGCGACCAGTTCGCTCCACAGCAGCCGGCCGGCCCGCAGCTTGGCCACCTCTATGAAGAAGTTCATCCCGATGCCCCAGAAGAACGAGAGGCGGGGCGCGAACTTATCGATGTCCAGGCCGGCGTCCAGGCCGGCCTTGATGTAGTCGACCCCGTCGGCCAGCGTGTACGCCAGCTCCAAATCCGCTGTGGCACCGGCCTCCTGGATGTGGTAGCCGGAGATCGAAATGGAGTTGAACTTGGGCATCCGGGCGCTGGTGTAGGCGAAGATGTCGGAGATGATGCGCATCGAGGGCTTGGGCGGGTAGATATAGGTGTTGCGCACCATGAACTCTTTGAGGATGTCGTTCTGGATGGTGCCGGCCAATTTCTCCGGCGGCACCCCCTGCTCCTCGGCCGCCACCACATACAGCGCCAGGATCGGCAATACCGCACCGTTCATGGTCATCGACACGCTGACGGCCGACAGGTCGATGCCGTCGAACAGCTGGCGCATGTCGAGGATGGAATCGATTGCCACACCGGCCATTCCGACATCGCCCTGGACGCGCGGGTGGTCGGAGTCGTAGCCGCGGTGGGTGGCCAGGTCGAAGGCCACCGACAGGCCCTTCTGTCCGGCGGCCAGGTTGCGGCGGTAGAACGCGTTGGAATCGGCGGCAGTGGAGAACCCGGCGTACTGGCGAATTGTCCAGGGCTGGTTGACATACATCGTCGGGTAGGGGCCCCGCACAAAGGGCGGCTCGCCCGGGAAGCTGTTCAACGGATAACCGTCGGTGGCCGCGGCGGCGCGGTCGGCGCCGATGTACACCGGCTTGACGTCAATGCCTTCCGGCGTATGCCACGCGGGCGCCCCGGCGATCAACTCGCGCACCGCGGCCTCGGTGGGCCGCTGCGTTGGGCGATCGCCGTGTAAAGGGATGAACGAGAAACTGCCGATCACGGGTGTGGTGGTCGTCATCGTGACTACGCTCCCAATTCGGTGAGCAGGTTCGACAGGGTTTGCACCGCATCGATTTTCGCGGTCAGGAAATCGTCGGGCCGCTGTTCGGCGTCGCCCAGCGCCCGCTCCGGTCCGGCCAGGGAAATCCTTGATACTCCGGCGCTTCGGGCTGCCCGCACCACGTCCGCGGCCTCGCTCGAGTAACGCTTGTCGGTACCGCAGATGACCGCGACCTTCGGTGCCCCGGCTGCGGAAACGGCGTCGGTGACCCCGCCGGCCTCGACGGGCCCCGGGTTGATCGCCTCGATACCGCCCGACGCCAGCAGGTTCGTTGCGAAGGTGGCTCGGATGTTGTGCTCGGCCAGCGGACCCAGCGGCAGCAACAGCACCTGCGGGCGCGAACCGGTGCGGGCCAGAAAGACGTCTGAGCGGTCGCGCAACGACTCGAAATCGGCAGCATAGCGCCGTAATCCGCCATTGGTGTGCGAAACATCTTGCGACAAAGGCAGTTCCGCCAAGTTTGGAAATTCGCTGACCCCGGTGACCGCGGTGCGCCGATGTGCGATGTCGTCGGCGCGACGCTGGGCTGTCTCGGCGATCTGGCCGGCGACGTAATCGCAAGCGTCGGCGAATCCGCCGCGGGCCTCGATGTCTTGGAACCGCTGCCACGCCTGCTGGGCCAGCTGCTCGGTGAGATCTTCGACGTACCACGAGCCGGCGGCCGGGTCCAGCACCTTGCCGACGTGTGACTCCTCCAGCAGCAGCAGCTGGGTGTTGCGCGCCATCCGGCGGGCAAATCCGGCAGCCACGCCCGGATAGCCGCCGGGGATGGCCACGTCGAACGGAAACACCAGCACCGTGTCGGCGCCGCCGACCCCCGCCCCGAAGGCCGCCAGCGTGCCGCGCAACATGTTCACCCATGGGTCGCGCTGCGTCATCATCGGCAGCGATGTCTCCGCGTGCAGCACGGCCGCGCCGCCCGCGGGGTCGCCGACGACTTCGGCGACACGTGCCCACAGCAGACGCTCGGCGCGCATCTTGGCGATCGTCATGAATTGGTCGTCGTCGGCCGCCAACCGGAAACTGATTTGCCGTAATGCCTCGCCCACCGCGATGCCCGCTTCGGTGAGCGCCCGCAGGTAGCAAACCGCGGCCGCGATGCTTCCGGCGAGCTCCCATGTCGCGTTGGCACCGAGGTTGTGAAAAGCGGGTCCGTCGACGGTGATCGCCCGCACACCGCGGTCACCGGCCACGCGGGTTGCCACCGCGATGACGTGTTGCATCGAGGCAGCCGCGCGGCCGCTCAGCTGCGCAGTCAGCGGGTCCGCGCCCAAGTCGATCGACACTTTGGCGCGCTGGTCCGGATCCAGCTGCTCCACCAGTGACAGCAGCGCATCGCAGGCCGCCGGATAGTCGGCACCCGCGTCGAGGATCACCGGCGCCAGGTCCAGATACACGCCCGCGAGCAACTGCTCGAGCTCGGGCGCTGCCACACCGGACTCCCCCACCCGGATCAGCAACGCGCTCACCCCGTCGGCGAGCGCGGCCAGCACGGCGGCGTAGCCGTCGCCGGCCAGGCGGCCGAGAAAAGCCTCGACCACCTTCCAGCCGGAGGCGAGGTCGCGTAACGTCTCGCCGCCACGCACGTAAGGCCACTCACCAGGCAACGGCGGCTCGGGCAGTTCGTCGAGCGCGGTGTAGAGCGCCCGGACGGCGATTTCCTCATAGGTCGGGGCTTCCAGCAGCCGCTCGGGTTGGTCTCCCAGCTCGGCTGGGTCCTTTCCGGTGCTTTTCGCCAATACACCGGCGACCGCAGTACGCCAACGCCCGCGAACCTGTTCTAGGTCGGCGAGTTCGGGTACATCAATGGACACCGATTGCTCCCTTTTCCCAGCAATTGGCAGCTTTTGCCGTGGGATCCCACTTGCCAATGAGGCTAATTGATTCAAGCTCGCCACTGAAACCGCCTGGGCGGCGGCCCTGGCCGGACCCGCGACGAAACGCCAGCCTGGGGAAACGCCCCATTCATCGAGTCGCCGTAACCTTGTAAGGCGTGACGGCTTCCGCCACCTGCAAAATCCGCGAAACCCTGCGCGATCTCGGCGACGGGATCCGCGCGGCCGCGCGACAGATCTCCCGGCCGCGGGTGGTCTGGACAGTGGTCGGGATCACAGCTCTGGTGGTACTCGCGACTTGGGTTCGGATGCCCACGCCGGTGCAGATGCGTGACTGGGCGGAGTCGGTGGGTCCCTGGTTTCCGTTGGCGTTCTTGGTTGCGCACATCGTTGCCACGGTGGTGCCGGTACCGCGCACGGCGTTCACCCTGGCCGCAGGGCTGCTGTTCGGCCCGGTCCTGGGCATTGCCATCGCGGTGGTCGCCAGCACCGCGAGCGCGATGATCGCGATGCTGCTGGTCCGCGCCGCCGGCTGGCGGCTAAACCGCTTGGTTCGTCACCGATCGATCCACACGGTGAACGAGCGGCTGCAACAACGGGGCTGGCTGGCCATCTTGTCGCTGCGGTTGATTCCCGCCGTCCCGTTCTCCGCGCTCAACTACGCCGCCGGCGCATCGGCCGTCCGCGTGCTGCCGTATGCACTGGCCACCCTGGCCGGCTTGCTTCCCGGCACTGCCGCGGTGGTGATCCTCGGTGACGCGCTCGCCGGTCACCCCAGCTCGCTGCTGTACCTGGTGTCGGCGTGCACGGCCGCCATAGGGCTGGCCGGGCTGGTCGTCGAGATTCGGCACTACCGCCGGCACCACCGCCGCCACGCGCACCGCTCGGTAGGCGACCGACCCGCCTCGGAACCGGCAACCATCAGCTGATCGGCCGGCGCTGTTGAGCGCGCCAGGTGTTGCCTGAAAGATTTGAACAATGGTGAGGCTCTGCGCGCTGGAGCTGGCGAGTGGCGATTCGCAGCCTGCGCCGGCTCGCACCGTGGTACTCCTCCTCGGCGCCATGGCGTTGGTGATGGTCGCCGCGTTCCTTTTGCTGCTCAATCGCAAGCGTCAGCATGCACTCAAACAGGGCGGGTTGCCCGGGCTGAACGGACCGGCGCGACAAGGTCCGCGAATGCATACCTCGTTGCTGACGATCGCGGCGCTGAGCAGCGTGGCCGCACTCGTGGCGGCCATGTTCTTGCTGCCCAAGAATGCCGAGCCGGCGCACGAATTCCCCCCGCCGCCCGTCCTCTCGCCGATCGATTTGCCTGCCGCAAGTGCCGCTGGCCCCGGCGCCGCGATCTATGTGGACTACGCCGACGGGTCGGGCGGAATGGGTTGTACCGCTGGCTTTTTGGTGCACACCAACAGCGGTCAAGCCGGCATTCTCACCGCCGGTCACTGCAACCGGCCCGGCGAGCCCAGCAAGGTGAGGATCAACTTGGCCGGGATCTTGCCCTACGCGACGCTGGGCACCTTCAGCCAGACGGTCAGCGAAGGCGGTCACAGCGAACAGCACGACATCGGCCTCATCCTGCTCGACGGCGAAAACGTACCCCAGAACTCGGCGATCGCTGCCTCGCTGCCCGTCAGCGGCGTCGCCTCGGACCTGCAAGTCGGCGAGCAGCTCTGCAAGTTCGGCATGAGCTCCGGGGAAGCCGCATGCGGCCAAATCATGGACGTCACCGAAAGCAAGGTGGTGTTCTTGGCGCCGGGCCAATGCGGCGACTCCGGTGGCCCCGTCTATCAGCTGGGCAGCGACGGCACGGCCAGCGCCGTCGGCATCCTGATCCGCGGCGGCGACCCTTACACCCCCAACCCCGGGTGCTCCGCCCCGGCCAAATTCTCCGTCGCCGAGCTGGTGCGGCCATGGCTCGACAAGTGGCATCTCACCGCCGTCACCACATCGGCCCCGCCGCGATAAAGGCCCGCCATCGTGGCGGCGGCAGCGCGTCGCCAGTACCGTCTCGGTTACCGCCATCCGCCGACCGTGGAGAGCCGCATGACCTCGGACAACACCGGTACCCGTAACGTCGCACCGCAGCCGGCCGCGCCCGCCGCAGCACAACCGACCGGCGGCCGCAACCGCTTCCCCACCGGCGTCGCGGTCGTTGCCGGGTTGGTGGGCCTGGTGCTCGGCACGAGGCCGCCTTCGCGATCACCGGATTGATCTGGACGGTCCGCGTCCAGCTTCCCCCGCCGCCGTATCCGCCACCGCTGTCGCAGTCAGGTTCGCCCGGTTGCGTCTTCACGCCTCCCCCGCCGCCCGGTCCGGGCGTTGTCCCGGCGCCGCCTTTTCCGCCGGCACCGCACGCATGAGGCGGCGGCTGGGGTGATGCAATCCCCGTCACTATTCGCCAGGATCGGCGCACGCCTGCTGCGCTCGCGCCGTCTCATGCGGGCACCGGTCTGGCTCTATAAGGCCCGCGCCGGCGCGCTGTTCGGCTCGCGTTTCCTGATGCTCGAGCACATCGGCCGCAAGTCGGGCGCGCGGCGCTACGCCATGCTGGAAATCGTCGATCACTCCACCCCCGACAGCTACGTCGTTGCCTCGGGGTTCGGCCGAAAAGCACAGTGGTTTCGCAACATTCAAGCCAATTCGCAGGTGCGTGTCTACGCCGGCAGCCATGCGCCCCGCGGTGCGGCGGCACGCGTCCTGGACCAAGACGAGGCCGACCGCACGCTGGCCGCCTATCGCAGCCGGCATCCCAGGGCCTGGCAGCGGATGCGCCCGGTGCTCGAGCAGACGCTGGGCGTCCCGATCAGCGACACCGCCACCCCGCTGCCATTGGTGGAGCTACGCCTGGGTTAACCGCGGTCCGGACCCTTCACGGTCATCGCGGCGAAAGTGGCCAGGAACGTCGCGGCCGGGATGGCGTTGACGATCTTGTCGTGCGCGCGGACGTGCGCGCCCACGGCCAGGGCGAAATACAACGTCAGCATCGCCGTGGTGGGCCGGGCAAGCGCGGGGAACCAGTTGACCGACAGCAAACCGATCGCGGCGGCCGCCTTCACCACCGGCAGCACCGGGCGGATGCTGTCCGGGACTGAAAGGTCGTCCAGCGTCTTCTTGATGGGAGCCAGCGGTATCGCACATGCCACCGCATCCCCGGCCCGACACGCGGCAAGCGCCGCATAGGTTTTCGGTGACGTCAGAGCGCTCACGCGCGAATCCTATTGGGTCAGTTGCGGAGGCGCCCCGGGCTGTCCGTCCACCGGCGCTCGGGCGATCGCCTCGGCCTTGGCCACCGCCTGAGCGATCGCCGGGTCGGTTTCGGTGGAGAACCAGTCGGCGACCTCGGCGTCGTCGTCCGCGGCATGCTGAGGCGCGTCCTCGACCGGGGATGGTTGGAACCGGAAAACTCCGTCCTCGCCCGGGGCGCCCAGCAGCCGGGTGAACCCCTGCAGTGCCGCGCTGAAGTCGCTGGGCACCACCCACACCTTGTTGGCGTCGCCGCGCGCCATCTCTGGCAGCGTCTGGATGTACTGGTAGGCCAGCATCTCCGGGGTGGGCCGCCCCGCCTTGATCGCGGCGAACGTCTTCTCGATGGCCTTGGCCTGCCCCTGTGCCTTCAGGTAGGCCGCGGCGCGATCACCCTGCGCACGCAACATCCGGGACTGCCGGTCGGCCTCGGCGGCCAGGATCGCGGCCTGCTTGGCGCCCTCGGCGGCCAGGATCTGCGCCTGCTTGGCGCCTTCGGCCTGCTTGATCGCCGCTTCCCTGGTGCCCTCGGCGGTCAGGATCATGGCGCGTTTCTCCCGGTCAGCCTTCATCTGCTTTTCCATCGACGCCTGGATGGACGGCGGCGGGTCGATACTGCGCAGCTCCACCCGTGCAACACGCAGCCCCCAGCGGCCAGTGGCCTCGTCCAGCACGCCGCGCAACTGGGCGTTGATCTGATCCCGCGACGTCAGGGTCTGCTCGAGCGTCATGCCGCCGACCACGTTGCGCAGCGTGGTCGTGGTGAGTTGCTCGACACCGACGATGTAGTTGCTGATCTCGTAGACGGCGGCCTGCGGCACGGTGACCTGGAAGTAGACCACGGTGTCGATGTTGAGGGTCAGGTTGTCCTCGGTGATCACCGGCTGCGGCGGGAACGACACAACCCGCTCACGCAGATCCACCCTGGCGCGGATCCGGTCGATGAATGGCACCAACAACGTCAGTTGGCCACTGACCGTACGGCTGTAACGACCCAGCCTTTCGATGACCGCGGCCTCCGCCTGGGGGATCAATGCGACCGACTTGGCCACAACCACGATCGCAAATATCACCAGGACGGCCAGAAACACTAAACCGGCAACCGCACCTTCCACCCGAGTTCCTTTCTTTTGCAGTCTCTTTCGCTAGAGACCACTCTTGAAGACCACCGCCGTGGCGCCGTCGATCTGCATGACGGTGACCGACTCGCCCGGCTCGTAGACGTCGGCCTCGTTGAGCGGGCGCGCCGTCCAGACTTCCCCGTTGAGCTTCACCTGGCCGTGGTCTCCGCTGATCCGCTCGAGCACCAGCGCCTTTTTGCCCTGAAGCGCCTCGATTCCCAGCTGCGACCCGCCCGCGGGGGTCAGCCGCCGCCGCAGCGGGGGCCGGACCAGCACCAACAGCAGCATCGAGACGATCAAGAACACCGCCCCGTTGGCCCACGCCGGCCAATCGATCAGCCAGCTGGTCACCGCCGCGGCCAGCGCGCCCCCACCGAGCATCACCAGGAACAGATGGCCGGTGAGCGCCTCCGCACCGGCAAGCACCAGCGCGAATATTAGCCAAAACACCGCCGCGGGCATGCCGACAGAATACGCGTGATCGGCCTTTGCCGGACAAAACAACTACACTGCGACATCGTGTGGTGTCCCAGTGTCTCGCTGTCCCTGTGGGCCAACGCCTGGCTCGCGGGCAAGGCCGCGCCCGACGACGTTCTGGACGCGTTATCTGTCTGGGCGCCAAAGCAATCGGTCACCGCGTATGATGCCGTCGCCGCGGGCCACACCGGACTGCCGTGGCCCGACGTCCACGACGCCGGGACGGTCACGCTGTTGCAAACGCTGCGTGCCGCCGTTGGCCGGCCCACATCGACACCGGACGGGTCCGGCAGGTTGCGCGGCACGATCAACGTCGTTTTGCCCGTGCCCGGTGATGTGCGCGGGCTGGCTCCGGGAACGCAGTTCGAACGCGATGCACTGGCCGCAGGTGAGGCAGTGATCGTCGCCAACCCGCGCGATCCCGCCACGACCGTCGGCCTGGTTCCGGAATTCTCCTACGACGACCTCGAGGAGTCGGCCGATGACGAAACGGGCTTCGCAGAACTCTGTGCACTGACCTGGACGGTGTACTCACTGCCGGCCGCGCCGGTGCTGGACCACTACGAGCTCGGTGACGCCGAGTACACGCTGCGGTCGGCGGTGCGGTCGGCGGCCGATGCCCTCGGTGCCATCGGGTTGGGATCCGCCGCAGTCGACATCGAGGATCCGCGAGGACTCGTCGAACAGCTCTTGGAATCCGCACGCCAGCACCGCGTTCCGGATCATGCGCCGACGCGCGCCTTACGGGTGCTGGAGAACGCGGCGCACGTGGACGCGATCATCGCGGTGAGCGCCGGGCTCAGTCGATCGTCCGACGCCCGGGACCGGTTCACCGCGCCCATCGTTGCGGGCCTGGAGCCGGTGGGCACGCAGTCATCCTCGGGGGCCCGCATCGCGGGCGATGCGCTGCGGCCGCTGAGCGCGGTGGTCCGTTCGGCGAGGATAGCCGCGGTCACTGCGATCCTGCATTCCGCCTGGGCGGACTAGCTACCCCGCCCGGCGCCTCGATTGTGAGTCGACGGCTTTGAGTGTGAAGCGGTGGCGGGGCTGCCCGTGTCGCCTCCCAGGTTTCACTCTCGACGGCTAGAACGCGCCGGCCACGCAATGCGGCGGACGGCACGGCGCGCCGTTGACGCCGGCCAGGCAACCGGGCACCGGGTCGGGGCCGGCCACCCGGGTCGGGTTTCGGCCGGTGCGCAGTTCCGCGATCAGATCGGCGGCCAGCCGGGCAAATCGGCGGTCGGCGTTGGGCGTAGCGGCGCGGGCGAAGGCCATCCCCGCGGCCTCGGCTTGCAAGCGCAACTCGTAGTCGAGATCCCACACCACTTCGATATGGTCGGCGACGAACCCGATGGGGCAGACGATCACGGCCTGGGTGCCGCAGGCGGCCAGCGTTGTCAGATGGTCCTCGACGCTCGGCTCCAGCCAGGGAACCTGCGGTGGTCCCGATCGTGACTGCCAGGCCAGATCGTAATCTGCGTATCCGGCCGCGGCCGCGACCAGCCTTGTGGCATAAGCGACTTGGCGGCTGTACAGCCTCGGGCCCAGGCGCTCGTCGGCGGCCACCGGCACCGAATGCGCGGTGAACACCAGTCGCGCGCCTTCCGGTACGGTGTCGGCGGCCTTGGCGATCGCCTCGGCGAACATCTCGACAAACAGCGGATGGTCGAAGTACGGCCGCAGTTTCACCAGCTGGGGCGCGTCCGGCCCGGCGGCCCGTCGCGCCCGGGTGATGTCCTCGGCGTACTGCGTGCAGCCGGAATACCCGCTCCACGCCGACGTGGCGAACACCGCAGCGTGACGAACACCGTTGTCGCGCATGGCCGCAACGGCATCCTCGGCGTACGGTTCCCAGTTGCGGTTACCGAAGTAGACCGGCAGCTCCAGTTCTGCTTCCAGCTCGGTGCTAAGCGCGCGGTTGATGTTGTTGATCGGTGACACCCCACCGAAATGCAAGTAGTGCTCGGCGACTTCGTCGAGACGCTCGGACGGCACGTTGCGGCCACGGGTGACGTTCTCCAAGAACGGCCGCACCTGATCGGGCCCTTCGGGCCCGCCGAAGGACAGCAGCAGGACCGCGTCGAATTTCATTGCCAGCTAAAGCAACTGCGTGCTGGCGCCGCCGTCGGCGTAGATGATCGTTCCGGTGGTAGCCGGCAACCACTCCGAGAGCAGGGCGCATACCGTCTTGGCAACCGGTGTGGGATCCTTCATGTTCCACCCGATCGGTGCGCGCTGGTCCCATCCCTCCTCGAGCAGCTGCATCTGGGCGCCGGCCTCCTCGCCCAGCGCGCCGCCGACGATCGCGCTCATCGCCAGCGTCCGGATCGGGCCGGCGGCAACGAGATTGGAGCGCACGCCGAACTTGCCGGCTTCGCGGGCCACGAACCGGTTGACCGACTCCAGCGCGCTCTTGGCCACTGTCATCCAGTTGTAGGCCGGCATCGCCCGGCTCGGATCAAAGTCCATACCGACGATCGAGCCGCCGGGGTTCATGATTCCCAGCAGCGCCTTGGCCAGGGAGGCATACGAATACGCCGAGATGTGAATGCCTTTCGACACGTCTTCGTAGGGCGCCTCGAAGAACGGGTTGATGCCCATACCGGTCTGGGGCATGAAGCCGATCGAATGCACCACACCGTCAAGCTTGTTGCCCTCGCCGATCACCTCGAGCACCCGGTCGGCGAGCGTGTTCAGATGTTCGTCGTTTTGCACATCGAGCTCGAGCAGCGGCGCCTTCTCAGGCAACCGGTCGGCGATGCGCTGGATCAGCCGCAGCCGGTCGAATCCGGTCAGCACCAATTCAGCGCCCTGCTCTTGAGCCACCCGTGCGATGTGGAAGGCGATCGACGCGTCGGTGATGATCCCGGTGACCAGAATCCGTTTGCCTTCGAGCAGTCCTGCCATATCCGTCCTTAATGTCTTAGGTCGTGGGTGAAATCAGTGCCCCATGCCCATGCCGCCGTCGACCGGGATGACCGCACCGGAGATGTAACTCGCATCCTCGGACGCCAGGAAGCTGACCACGCCGGCAACCTCGGCGGCGGTGCCGACCCGCTTCGCCGGGATGAACTGCAGTGCCCCTTCCTGAATCCGCTCATCGAGCCCACGCGTCATATCGGTGTCGATGTAGCCCGGGGCCACCACATTCGCGGTCACGTTGGCCTTGGACATCTCCCGGGCGATCGAGCGGGCCATGCCGATCACACCGGCCTTGGAGGCTGCGTAGTTGGCCTGATTACCGATGCCCCAGCTGCCGGAAACCGAACCGATGAAGATCATCCGGCCGAACTTGTTTCGCTGCATGCTGCGCGAGGCCCGCTGAGCCACCCGGAACGCCCCGGTGAGGTTGGCGTCGATGACCTTCTCGAACTTCTCCTCGGTCATCCGCATGAGGAAGGCGTCCGCGGCCACGCCGGCGTTGGACACCAGCACCTCGACCGGACCCTGGTGCTCCTCGACCTCTTTGAAGGCGCGATCGACGGCGTCGTTGTCGGTGACGTCGCACTCGACGCCGAACAGCCCCTCGGGAATCCCGGATCCGCGGTGCGTGATGGCCACCTTGTGGCCGTCGGCGGCCAGCCGCCGTGCGATCGCGAGCCCGATCCCCCGGTTTCCGCCTGTCACCAGGACTGAGCGGGATACGAACGCGGGGCGGCCGTATTCGGTGGCGTTCTCGGTGGCCGTGTCAGTCACCCCGACAACCTAGCGCCCCGGCGCGGCACGGCCGAAATCTGCCCCCTTTCAGGCCGCGAGCGTAACCGGACTGCGACTTTCGGGCCCGGAAATCGCAGCCAGGTCACGCCCGCGAATCGAACCTAGTTCGGTAGCCGGCGGTTGATCAGCAGCGCCGTCAGCGCTGCGAGCGTCAATACCAGCGCACCCAGCCGCAGCCAACCCACGCTCGCGTCGCCCTTGATCGTCTCGTAGCCGATCTGCTGCTGCAACGTCGCATACACGGCCTTCAACTCGGCGAGGCTGGCGGCGTTGTACCAGTTTCCCCCGGAAAGCTCGGCAACCTTCTTCATGGTGGTGTCGTCGACGGGCACCGGCTGGCGCTGGTCATTGATCTCGACGAAGCCGTACGGTGTGCCGAACGAAATCGTCGAAATCGGCACGCCCTGGTCCTTGGCGGTGCGTGCGGCGGTGAAGGCGCCCTTGGGGTTATCCGGGTTGGTCGGCATCGTCTCTTTGCCGTCCGAGAACAATACGATGCGCGCCGGCGGCGGTGTATCGCCACCACCGATCACCGCGCCGACCGTGGCGATGGCCTGCAGCGCGGTGAAGATGCCTTCGCCGGTGGCGGTCCGGTCGGCGAACTGCAGCTTGTCCAGCGCCGTCTTGGTCGCCTCCCGGTTGGTGGTCGGCGACACCAGCACGGTCGCCGTGCCCGCATATTCGATCAACCCCAAGTTGATTCCCGGGGTCAGTTCGTCGGCGAACTGCTTGGCGGCGTCCTGCGCAGCCGCCATCCGGTTAGGTGGGACGTCGGTGGCGCGCATGGACTGCGACACGTCGATCACCAACATCACCACCGCGCGGTTGCGGGGTATCCGGACGTCCTGGGTCGGTCCCGCCATCGCGATGGTGAACAACACCAACGACACCACCAGCAGGATCGCCGGCAGGTGCCGCCAGCGCGACGGTCGCTGCGGCGCAACGCTTTCCAGCAGCTCCATGTTGGCGAACCGCAGCATCCGCCGCTGCCGCGCCAGCTGCATGAGCACGTACATGGCGGCCAGCGCGAAGACGACCACCAGGAACAGGAAGAACCAGGAGTGGGCGAAGCCCGACAGCGACATCGCGCCAAAGAATGGCAGTGTCACTGCCGCCCCGCCAGTGCCCCACGCCGGCGGGACTCGACGAACCGGACGATGTCGGCGATCCAGTCGCGGTCGGTGCGCAGGGTCAATATCGGGGCCCCGCAGCTGCGAATCGTGCGCGAAACGTCGGCGCGGTGCGCGGCAGCCGCCTTGGCGAAATCGTCACGCAGCTGGGCGTCGATGGTGAACTCGCGGGTGACGCCGGATTCGGCGTCCTGCAGCACGACGTCACCGATGTCGGGTAGTTCGACGTCGCGGGGATCGAGCACCTCGATGGCCAGCACCTCGTGCCGGGCGGCGATCGCCCGCAGCGGACGCATCCAGTTGATGGGGCCGAGGAAGTCGCTGATGATCACCGCCATCCCGCGGCGGCGTTCCGGCCGGCGCAGCGCGTCGATGGCCGTCGCCAAATCCCCGCGCACCCCCACCGGCGCCCGCGGCGTGGTGGCGATGGTGCGCAACAGCGTCTGCTCGTGCTGTCGTCCAGAGCGCGCCGGCACGCGGGTGATGGTCGCGCCGTTGGCGATGACCGCGCCGAACCGGTTGCCGCCCCCGCTGTTGAGGTAGGTGATCGCCGCCGCGGCCGCCACCGCAAGGTCGCGCTTCTCGCACCCCACGGTGCCGAAGTCGAGGCTGGCCGACATGTCGACCACCATCCAGGTCTCCAGCTCCCGGTCGGCGATCATCTGCCGGACGTGCGGATGGGTGGTGCGCGCGGTGACGGCCCAGTCCATCCGCCGGACGTCGTCGCCGGGCTGGTACTCGCGCGACTCCCCCGGTTCAGATCCGGGACCGGGGATCAGGCCGAGATGGTCACCGTGCAGGACCCCGTCGAGCTTGCGCTTGACCGTCAGCTCGAGGTTGCGCAGCGCCGCCGCCAGCTTGGGGTCGACGATCTGGCCGCGTTGCATGGACGGCGGATGGTTGACCGCCGACGTGTTGGGGTCGGTCACCGACCGCTGGCCGCACCGGCGGCCTGCATCACCGGCGGCACCGAATGGCCTTGCTGCGGCACGGCATTCACCTGAGGCAAGGCGACCGTCTGCAGGACCCGGTTGATGACGATTTCGGGCGAGATTTCGTCGGCGAGCGCGTCGTAGGTGAGCACCAACCGGTGCCGCAGCACGTCGGGAATGACGTCCACCACGTCCTGCGGGATCACGTAGTCGCGGCCCCGCACCAGCGCCAGCGAGCGCGACGCGGCGATGATGCCCAGCGAGGCACGCGGCGACGCACCGAACGCGATCCAGGTCTTGACGTCGGTCATGCCGAGCTGCTCGGGATGGCGGGTGGCGGTCACGACGCGCACCACGTAGTCGACCAGCGCGTGGTGGACGAAGTTGTTGGCCGCGATGTCCTGTAGCCGCAGTAGGTCGCCCGTGTTCATGATCTGCTTGGGCTCCGGCGGCCGCACGCCCATCCGGTAGATGATTTCGCGCTCCTCTTCCGGCGACGGGTAGCCGACATTGATCTTGAACAGGAAGCGGTCCCGCTGGGCTTCGGGCAGCGGGTACACACCTTCGTGCTCGATCGGGTTCTGGGTGGCCATCACCAGGAACGGGTTGGGCAGCGGGAACGTCTTGCCACCGATGGACACGTGGCGTTCCTGCATGACCTCCAGCAACGCCGACTGCACCTTGGCGGGGGCGCGGTTGATCTCGTCGGCGAGCAGAAAGTTGACCACGACCGGCCCGAGCTCGGTGTCGAACTCCTCGCGCCCCTGCCGGTAAATACGCGTACCGATGATGTCGGTCGGCACCAGGTCGGGGGTGAACTGGATACGCGCGAACGTGCCGCCGACCACCCTCGCGAAGGTCTCGACGGCCAGCGTCTTGGCCACGCCGGGGACACCTTCGAGCAGCACATGCCCTTTGGAGAGCAGACCCACCAGCATCCGCTCGACCAGCTGGTCCTGGCCCACGATGATCCGCTTCACCTCGAAGATGGCCCGCTCCAGGGTCTGCACCTCGGCGGCCAGGCCGTTACCACCACCTGACGGCGCTTCATGCGCCGGCGGGCCGGAATGCACGCCCTGGCCCGAGTAACCGCTGGCGCCCAGGGGCGGCCCACCTGCTGCTGTCATCAAGAACCCTCCACAGTTCAATCGGACACGACTGCCGGCACGACCAATGTCGTGGGGCAGCAACGTGCCCGCGTTCAACTATTCCAGGCCAGCCGTATTCCGTCGACGCTGGTCGTCGGGCCCGCAATCCGGCCGCACGACCACATACCTGGATCAGTACTCGATGATCCTAGTCAGGAACGGCGCCATGCCGGGCTTACGCACCGGGCTCACCGTCACCTTGCCGGCCAGGCTGGACGCCTCCAGCATCTGGCCGTTGCCGAGGTACATGGTGACGTGCTGGCTGCCGCCCGGGCCGTAAAAGATCAGGTCACCGCGCCTGGCTTGATCCGGGGGGATGTGGCGACCGGCGTTGTACTGGTCACCGGAGAAGCGCGGGATCAGCACGCCGACCCCGGCGAAGCCATAACGCATCAGGCCCGAGCAGTCGAAGCCGGTGATGTTGGCGCCGTCGCCGACACCTTTGCTGGGACCGTCCAGCGAGCCGCCACCCCAGGAGTACGGAACACCCATCTGCGACCCCATCCGCTTGATCACGTACTCGACGGCCTGCCGACCGTAGACCCGCGGGATCTTGCCGCCGGGGTTGGTGGCGGCCGCGGGCGCGGGGGCGTCGTTGCCGCCGATGTTGATGCCCAGCCCGCCCAGGAATTGCTTGCCCAGATCGAACGTGGTCTGGGTCGCCTGCGCGGTGGCCTGCAACGACGCGTTGGCAACCGCGAGCGGGTCTCCCGGTGCGCCGGCGCTGATCACGGCGGGCAGAGTGGGGTCCCACTGGCCGGGGTCGGCCCTGACCACGGGAGCCGGACCGGCCACGCCAAGCATCAGCCCGGCCACCAGCGCGGCAATCCGGGCCAGGCTCATGAGACGAAAGCCCTTGCGGCACATGGCTCCTCGTTCAGTAGTCACTGGTTCACCCATCCGATCCCGTTTCACCATTCGATGTAGCGGACCACGTAGGGAGTCATGCCGCTGGTACGCACCGGTGCGACGCGGACCTTCAGACCGACGTCCGGGGCCTCGAGCATCTGGCCGTCGCCGAGGTAGATGGTCACGTGCTGGCTGCCGCCCGGGCCGTAGAAGATGACGTCGCCCCGGCGCATCTCCGAGGACGGGACCTTGCGGCCCAAGTTGTACTGCGAACCCGAGTAATGCGGCAGCTTGATGCCCACTCCGGCAAACGAATACAAGACCAGACCCGAACAGTCGAAGCCGACCGTGCCGGCCCCGGAGTCGATTCCCTTGCTAGGGCCGGCCGCGTTGCCACCGCCCCACGAGTACGGCACGCCGATTTGCGACATTCCGCGACGGATCACGTACTCGGTGGCCTGCCGGCCGTAGACCCGCGGGATGCGCCCGGAAGCACGACCGGGGGCAGGGTTGGCGATGCCGGTGTCGTCGGGCTTGAGGATGCCGAGCTGTTGCAGGAAGTTACGCCCCAAGCCGGCGGTGACCTGCGTCGACGTGGCGGAGATGCCCAGTACCTGGTTGATCACCGCGATCGGGTCGCCGGGGACGTTGGCGCTGGGCACCATCGGCAGGCTGGGATCCCAGGCGCCGTCCCACTTGCGGCCGCCGCTCGGCGACATCGGCGCGCCGGGCGAACCCGTCTCCCACCGGTCACCCGGCGTGGGGGCAGCGCCCCCGCCCGCTCCTGCCGACCATTGCAGCTTGGCCGCCTCGAGTTTGGCCTGGGCCTCGTCCCGCTCGGCGGCCAGGCGAGTCACCTGCTCACGTTGTTCGTCGAACTTGCGCTTGGAGTTGGTGAGCGCGGCTACCGCGGTGTCCTGGCTGGACTTCGCGTCGGCGGCGGCCTTGTCGGCCTTCTGTTTGGCCAGGCGGGCCGCGGATTCCTTGTTCACCTGTTCGGTCCGCGCCCGCTGTAGCCGGGTCATCACCTGCTGCGAACTCGCGGTCAGGGTCCGGGCTGCGGCTTCGGTTGCGATAATGTCCTCGGGGCTGCTCGCGGTCAGGTAGCTGCCCGACGGGCCGTTCATGTAGGCGGCCGCGGCGAATGCGTCGAAGCGACGCTGCGCCGCGGCGATCGCCTCGTTGGAGTCCTTGACCGCCTGCTGACTGGCCTCGAGGTCGTGTTGAGCCGCGACGCCGTTGTCCCGGGCGGTTTCCACGTCCACCAAGGCTTTGTTGACGCTCTCCTGCTCGGTCTGGATTTCGGCGCTCAAGTCGTCCAGGCGCTGGTTGGCTTTGGCGACGTTGGCGATCAATCCGGCCAAGTTGTCAGCCGTCGGCTCGCCGTACGCCAGCCCCGGCGTGCACACCAGCAGGGCCACGCTGAGGACCGACGGCACCACCGGTCGGACCAGCCTTGCGGCCGGTCGCGCAGCAGAGCCCCAGCGTGCGCGTCTCATTCGACTAGGTCTCCTACGGCTCAACGCGACGGGCGGCGCCGGCCACAGATTTCGCTATAGGCGCCAAAGGCAACAGCAGCATCATTTGCACCGTACTTCACATAGAAGGACGTGCAAATATCCGGCCGAAATCGCACTCTCTACGTGCGTTTACTGTGATCGAAAAGTGACCTGCGATGTTTGCCGCAAGGACGCGCGAAGGGCTGCCGGAGTAGACGGGCGGAGCCGGATGGCGGTGTCAGGCCCCGTTACTAGGCGCCACGAGACGTTTCGGTGGTCGCCTCGGGGGCGTCGGCCGGCGTTGCTGCACCCTTGCTGCGCAGCTGCAGGAATCGCGTGCCGACCGCCGCCGCCAGGACAGCGATCAACAGGAATATGGTCAGGCCCGTCCAGGGGAATTCGGGCGACTCCAGTTCATGCAGAAAATGCTGCGCCGAAACGACCGGGTTGCCCGTCTTGGCGATGTCCTCGCCGGCCTCGAGCGTCACCCGCGGGAATTGCGTGCTGTAGGTGCCAACGAAGTTCGGGCTGAGGGTCAGCACCGTGGCGTCGTGGTAGTCGGCGCCGACCACGGTGGAGATGTCGCGCAACGGCGTGTCGGTGGGCGGGTTGTGGTCGAGCAGCACGATCTTGAGGTTGATGCCCTTGGCGTGCGCCTCGTTGACGACGTCGAGCAGACCGGGCATGGCCGAAGGCGCCGCGCTGACGCCGCTGGCCGCAACCTGAGCCTTGATCGCGGTCATGTCGACGTCGACCGGAATGTAGGCGGGCAGGACCGGCTGCAAGGTCATCGTTTCCCTCCTGCTGCAGCGTCACGCTGGGGCGTCGCTCGAATACGGCGGTCACTCTAGCGTGGCGGTCGGCTGGTATTCGAGGGCCGCGGGGGTTTAAACCCGCTCCCAAGCCGACAAGACTGGACCTACGGGTGCCCGACGCAATGCAGGACAAGCGTACTGTTAAAGTGGCACAGGCCGCCGACACCTCGGCGGACGAACTCAATCTTGGGAGTGGATGTGACTAGCAAGGAACCTGTGAACTCGTTCGGAGCACGCGACACCCTCAAGGTCGGCGACGAGAGCTACCAGATCTATCGTCTCGACGCCGTCCCCAATACTGAGAAACTCCCCTACAGCCTCAAAGTCCTCGCCGAGAACCTGCTGCGCAACGAGGACGGCAGCAACATCACCAAAGAGCATATCGAGGCCATCGCGAACTGGGATCCCAAGGCGGAGCCCAGCATTGAGATCCAGTACACGCCCGCCCGAGTGGTGATGCAGGACTTCACCGGTGTGCCGTGCATTGTCGACTTGGCCACCATGCGGGAGGCCATCGCCGATTTGGGCGGCAAGCCGGAGAAGGTCAACCCGCTGGCGCCGGCCGACCTGGTGATCGACCACTCGGTGATCGCCGACCTGTTCGGCCGCGCGGACGCCTTCGAGCGCAACGTCGAAATCGAGTATCAGCGCAACGGCGAGCGCTACCAGTTCCTGCGCTGGGGCCAAGGCGCCTTCCGGGATTTCAAGGTGGTGCCGCCGGGCACCGGCATCGTTCACCAGGTGAACATCGAGTACCTGGCCAGTGTGGTGATGAGCCGCGACGGGGTGGCGTACCCCGACACCTGCGTGGGCACCGACTCGCACACCACGATGGTCAACGGACTCGGCGTGCTGGGCTGGGGCGTGGGTGGTATCGAGGCCGAGGCCGCGATGCTCGGCCAGCCGGTGTCGATGCTGATCCCGCGGGTCGTCGGCTTCAAGCTGACCGGCGAAATCCAGCCGGGCGTCACGGCTACCGACGTCGTGCTGACGGTCACCGAGATGCTGCGCAAGCACGGCGTGGTCGGAAAGTTCGTCGAGTTCTACGGCGCAGGGGTGGCCGAGGTGCCGCTGGCCAACCGCGCCACGCTGGGCAACATGAGCCCGGAATTCGGTTCCACGGCAGCCATTTTCCCGATCGACGAAGAGACGATCTCCTACCTGAAGTTCACCGGGCGCAAGCCAGAGCAGCTGGCGCTGGTCGAGGCGTACGCCAAAGCGCAGGGCATGTGGCACGACCCCAAGCACCAGCCGGCGTTCTCGGAGTACCTCGAGCTCAACTTGTCCGACGTGGTGCCCTCGATCGCCGGGCCCAAGCGTCCGCAGGACCGTATTGCGTTGTCGGCGGCCAAATCCACGTTCCGTAAGCAGATTCCGGACTACGTCGGTGACGACCCGGACAAGAACGACTACTCGAAATTGGATGAGGCGGTCGACGAGTCGTTCCCGGCCAGCGACCCGGGACAGCCGCAAAACGGCCACGCCGACGACAAGCCGAAAGTGCATTCGGCGGCGGCGCACGCCAAAGGCAGGGTGAGCAACCCGGTGACCGTGAAGTCCGAGGAACGCGGTGAGTTCGTGCTCGACCACGGCGCGGTGGTGATCGCCGCGGTCACGTCGTGCACCAACACCTCCAACCCGGAGGTGATGCTGGGCGCGGCGTTGCTCGCCCGCAACGCCGTCGAGAAGGGGCTGACGTCCAAGCCGTGGGTGAAAACGTCCATGGCGCCGGGCTCCCAGGTGGTCAGCGACTACTACGACAAGGCCGGCCTGTGGCCGTATTTGGAGAAGCTGGGCTTTTACCTCGTGGGCTACGGCTGCACCACGTGCATCGGCAATTCCGGCCCGCTGCCCGACGAGATCTCCAAGGCGATCAACGACAACGACCTGTCGGTGGCCGCCGTGCTGTCGGGCAACCGCAATTTCGAGGGCCGCATCAACCCCGACGTGAAGATGAATTACCTCGCGTCGCCGCCGCTCGTGGTCGCCTACGCGCTGGCCGGGACCATGGACTTCGACTTCGAGTCCCAGCCGCTCGGCCAGGATAAAGACGACAAAGATGTCTACCTGAAAGACATCTGGCCATCGCAGAAGGACGTCTCGGACACCATCGCCTCGGCGATCAGCCAGGAGATGTTCACCAAGAACTACGCCGACGTGTTCAAGGGCGACGAGCGCTGGCGCAATCTGCCAACTCCCAGCGGCAATACCTTTGAGTGGAGCCCGGATTCGACGTATGTACGCAAGCCCCCGTACTTCGAGGGCATGTCGGCCGACCCCGAGCCGGTCGGCGACATCACCGGCGCCCGGGTGCTGGCGCTGCTGGGCGACTCGGTGACCACCGACCACATCTCCCCCGCCGGCGCCATCAAGCCGGGCACTCCGGCCGCGCAATACCTCGACGAGCACGGCGTCGACCGCAAGGACTACAACTCCTTCGGCTCGCGACGCGGCAACCACGAGGTGATGATTCGCGGCACGTTCGCCAACATCCGGCTTAGGAACGAGCTGCTTCGCACATTGGGAGAGGTCGTGTCCGGCGGCTACACCCGCGACTTCACCCAGGACGGCGGCCCGCAGGCGTTCATCTACGACGCCGCGCAAAACTATGCGGCACAGAACATTCCGTTGGTGGTGCTGGGCGGTAAAGAATATGGGTCAGGCTCCTCCCGCGACTGGGCGGCCAAGGGCACCTTGCTGCTGGGTGTGCGAGCCGTGATCGCCGAGTCGTTCGAGCGCATCCATCGCTCGAACCTGATCGGCATGGGTGTCATCCCACTGCAGTTCCCCGAGGGCAAGACCGCCTCGGAGCTGGGGCTGGACGGCACAGAGGTGTTCGACATCACCGGTATCGACGCGCTCAACAACGGCAAGACACCAAAGACGGTGCACGTCAAGGCCAGTAAAGACTCCGGCGACCCGATCGAGTTCGACGCCGTGGTGCGCATCGACACCCCCGGAGAAGCCGACTACTACCGCAACGGCGGCATCTTGCAATACGTGCTGCGCAACATGCTGAAGTCTGGCTGACCCGGCACCACTCGTGCCAAGAGTCAGCGAGGACCATCTGGCGGCTCGCCGCCGTCAGATCCTGGACGGTGCCCGCCGTTGCTTTGCCGAATACGGCTACGACAAGGCGACGGTGCGGCGGCTGGAACAGGCGATCGGGATGTCGCGCGGTGCGATCTTTCACCACTTCCGCGACAAGGACGCTCTGTTTTTCGCACTGGCTCACCAGGACGCCGAGCGGATGGCCGAGGTGGCCTCACGCGAGGGGCTCATCCAGGTGATGCGCGACATGCTCGCTGCGCCAGAGGAGTTCGACTGGCTGGCCACCAGGTTGGAGATCGCACGCAAGCTGCGTAACGATCCGGTGTTCAGCCGGGGATGGGCCGAGCGTTCCGCGGAGCTGGCGGCCGCGACGACCGATCGATTGCGCCGGCAGAAGGAGGCACACCGGCTGCGCGACGACGTTCCCGGTGACGTTCTGCAGTGCTATCTGGAGCTGGTTCTCGACGGCTTGGTGGCCCGGTTGGCTTCCGGCGAAGATCCGCAGCGGTTGTCAGCGGTGCTCGACCTGGTGGAAACGTCGTTGCGCCGCAACGACTCTGGGTCGCACTGACGCTAGACTCGCGCGGACCGGGAGGTATGGTTGGGCCCGCCGCGGCTACGCATCGTGGTCCCGGCCGCAACCAGCATGCTGTGAATCGATCCGTAAGACCTGCCGGTGGTAGCGACCAGACTGCGGATACTGGCTCCGCCCTCATAGGCGTTGCGCAGCTCGTACAACCACTCGTCGCGGGTCTTCTTCGACCGTTGCACTGTCCTTTTCATAAGTCGCCTCCGCGCCTGAACACGATCGCAAGCACTTAGAGTAAGAACAGCGCGTCGCGCGCGGGCCGATTTGGCCGAATCACCTGCGGCCAGTTGGTCAAAGTCAGGCCAGTTCGATGAGATCCCGGTACGCCTCGGACCAGAAGTCCTCGGTGCCGTCGGGCAACAGCACGACGCGTTGCGGGTCGAGCGCCTCGGCCGCCCCGGGATCGTGGGTCACCAGCACCACGGCGCCCTGGTAGCTGCGCAGCGCGTCGAGCACCTGCTCGCGCGACGCCGGGTCGAGGTTGTTGGTCGGTTCATCGAGCAGCAGGACGTTCGCCGTGGACGCCACCAAACCGGCCAGCGCGAGCCGGGTCTTCTCACCGCCGGACAAGGTGCCCGCCGGTTGGTCGAGTTGCGCACCGCTGAACATGAACGCGCCCAGCAGGCCACGCAAATCCTGCTCGCCCGAATCCGGCGCCGCGTGCCGGACGTTCTCCCAGACCGTCGCGTCGTTGTCGAGCGTGTCATGCTCCTGTGCGAAATAGCCGATCCGCAAACCGTGTCCGGGCTCCAGCCGTCCAGCGTCAGGGTTTTCGGTGCCGGCCAGCAATCGCAGCAGTGTGGTCTTGCCGGCACCGTTCAAGCCCAATACCACCACCCGCGAGCCGCGGTCGATGGCCAGGTCCACACCGCTGAACACCTCCAGCGACCCGTACGACTTGCTCAGCCCGGTCGCCACCAGCGGGGTGCGCCCGCACGGCGCCGGCGTCGGGAACTTGATCCGGGCCACCTTGTCGGCGACCCGTTCCTCGTCGAGCGCGGCCATCATCCGGTCGGCACGTCGCAACATATTCTGCGCCGCAACGGCTTTGGTGGCCTTAGCGCCCAGTTTGGCGGCCTGCGTGCGCAATGCGGCGGCTTTGCGTTCGGCGTTGGCACGCTCGCGGCGGCGGCGCTGTTCGTCCGTCGCGCGGGCGTCCAGATATTTCTGCCAGCCCATGTTGTAGACGTCCACCTCGCCGCGCACGGCATCCAGGAACCACACCCGGTTGACCACGTCGGCAAGTAGCTCGACGTTGTGGCTGACGAGCACCAGCCCGCCGGTGTGGGCCCGCAGGAAGTCGCGCAGCCAGCCGATCGAGTCCGCATCCAAGTGGTTGGTCGGCTCGTCGAGCAGCAACGTGGTCGCCTGTCCCGAGCCGGTGTCGGAGGCGGCGAACAGGATGCGCGCCAGCTCCACCCGCCGGCGCTGCCCGCCGGACAGCGTGCGCAGCTTCTGCGTCAGCACCCGCTGGGGCAGACCAAGACTGGCGCAGATGCGGCTGGCTTCGCTTTCGGCGCCATAGCCGCCCAGTGCGACGAACCGCTCCTCCAGCTGCCCGTAGCGACGGATCGCGCGGTCCCGGGCGTCGTCGTCGGCGACCTCAGCCATCAACGCCTGCTGCTTCTCCAAGTCGGTGAGCAGCACATCCAAGCCGCGAGCGGACAGCACCCGGTCGCGGGCCAGCACGTCGAGATCGCCCTCCTTGGGATCCTGCGGCAGATAACCGATTTCACCCGCGCGGGCGACCGATCCGGCGTACGGTTCGGTTTCACCCGCCAGGATGCGCAGGGTCGTGGTCTTGCCGGCGCCGTTGCGACCGACCAACCCGATCCGGTCGCCAGGCTGCACGCGCAGGTCGGGGCCGTCGGGAGAAAGGAGTATGCGCGCACCAGCGCGGACCTCAAGGTCCGTGGCCGTGATCACATTAACTCCCTGTTGTCGGCTATTTGTCGTCGGTGAACACCGGAGGGCGTCGCTCTGCGCGCGCGGCAACCGCCTCTTCGAAGTTGGCGGTGAGCAGGCGAACGAACAGCTGTCCCAAGCCCTCGACTTGCATGTGCCCTTCCAGGCTACCGGCGTCCAGTCCACTCCACAGTGTGCGCTTGGTCAACTCGATTCCCGGCCGGGAAAACGCGGCTATGCGCGCGGCGATGGCGTAGCAGGTATCCAACAACTGTTCTTCGGGCACCTGACAGGACACCAGGCCGATGCGCTCGGCCTCCTCGGCAGTGACATCGCGGCCGGTCAGCATGATCTCGAAGGCCCGCGACGAGCCGATCGCCCGGGGCAGCAGATAGGACAGCCCCAACTCGCTGGCGGTCAGCCCGTTGTTGATGCCGGCCGCGCGAAAGTAGGCGCTGGTCGATGCCACCCGAATGTCGGTGGCCAGCGCCAGGCACAGCCCACCGCCGATGGCCGGGCCGTTGACCGCGGCGATCACCGGCTGATGCAGTCGCCGCAGCGCCAGGATTACCTCGTCGAGGATCTCCATGGAGCGCAGCGCGTAGGTCGGACGGGTCAGCCCCTCGACGTGCGGTACGGTGCCCGCCGACTTGTGGTCGGCGCCGGAGGAGAATCCCCGGCCCGCCCCGGTCAGCACGACCACGCGCACCGAATTGTCGTAGGTGACCTCTTCCAGGGCCGCTTTGAGCGGGACCATGACGTCGAACGCCATGGAGTTCATCCGCTCGGGCCCATTGAGGGTGATCAGCGCGACGCCGGGCCGCGGGTGCTCTACCAGTACCAAACTCACCCGTGCACGGTATCGCGGACCCGGGACCCGCCTGCCCGGCGGCGCGGGTCAGGCTTGCTCGGTTTCTGCGGCGTCGACGTCGAAGGCCCTGATTTGCTGCACCAGGTCTTCCAGGGCAGCCGGCGGCAGGGCCCCAGCCTGATTGAACAGCAGTTTGCCCTTCTTGAACGCCATCAGCGTGGGTATGGACCGGATCTGGGCGGCCGCCGCCAGCTGTTGTTCGGCTTCGGTGTCCACTTTGGCGTGCACGATGTCGGGGTGTTTCTCCGACGACGCCTGGAAAGTCGGCCCGAACTGGCGGCATGGTCCACACCAGGACGCCCAGAAGTCGACGAGCACGATGTCGTTGCCCTCGATGGTTTCGTTGAACTTCTCAGCAGTGAGATCGAGTGTTGTCACATTTGCTCCCAACGCCGGGACCTGGCGCGATGTTCCCCGCGGGCCGACCGAGGTTACGGTTGCGTACGTTTTCCCACGTCCGACAGACTGAGGCGGACCATCCGCCGCCCCGAGGGACCAGTGAGGGAATTACGTTGGGCCATTACATCGCAAACGTCCGCGATATCGAGTTCAACCTGTTCGAAGTGCTCGAGGTGGGTGCTGTGCTGGGCGCCGGACGCTACGGCGACCTCGACGAGGACACGGTCCGAACGATCGTGGCCGAAGCCGCTCGCCTGGCCGAAGGCCCGGTCGCCGAAACCTTCGCCTTCGCCGATCGCAACCCGCCGGTGTTCGACCCGGCCACCCACACCATCAGCGTGACGCCCGAGTTGGCCAAGACGGTGGAGGCGATCAAAGACGCCGGCTGGTGGCGGCTGATGCTCGACGAAGAGATCGGCGGCATGCCCGCGCCACCGCCGCTGGCGTGGGCGGTCAACGAAATGATCATCTGCGCCAACCCTTCTGCGAATTTCTTCTGCCTCGGCCCAGTGATGGCTCAGGCACTGTACGTCGAGGGCAATGAGGAGCAACGGCGATGGGCGGCCGAGGGCGTGGAGCGCGGGTGGGCGGCCACCATGGTGCTCACCGAACCCGATGCCGGCTCTGACGTCGGCGCCGGCCGCGCCAAGGCCATCCAACAACCCGACGGCACCTGGCATATCGAGGGCGTAAAGCGGTTCATCTCGGGTGGGGACGTCGGCGACACGGCCGAGAACATCTTCCACCTGGTGCTGGCCCGGCCGGAGGGTGCCGGACCGGGAACCAAGGGGCTGAGCCTGTTCTACGTGCCCGAATATCTCTTCGACCCAGAAACGTTCGAACTCGGTCCCCGCAATGGGGTTTACGTCACCGGAGTGGAACACAAGATGGGTATCAAGTCCTCCCCGACTTGCGAATTGACTTTCGGCGCAACGGATGTGCCCGCCGTCGGTTACTTGGTCGGTGACGTGCACAACGGGATCGCGCAGATGTTCACCGTGATCGAGCACGCGCGCATGACGATCGGCGTCAAGGCCGCCGGCACCCTGTCCACGGGCTACCTGAATGCGCTGGCCTTCGCCAAGGAGCGGATACAGGGTGCCGATCTCACGCAGATGGCCGACAAGACCGCGCGGCGAGTGACCATCATTCACCACCCCGACGTGCGTCGTAGCCTGATGACGCAGAAGGCCTACGCCGAAGGTTTGCGGGCGCTGTACATGTATGCCGCCGCACACCAAGAAGATGCTGTGGCGCAACATGTTTCGGGCGCAGACCATGAGATGGCGCACCGCGTGGACGACTTACTGCTGCCGATCGTCAAGGGAGTGAGCTCGGAACGGGCCTACGAAGTGCTGACCGAGTCGCTGCAGACACTGGGCGGCTCCGGGTTCTTGACCGACTATGCGCTGGAACAGTACATCCGTGATGCCAAGATCGATTCGCTCTACGAGGGCACCACGGCCATCCAGGCGCTCGATTTCTTCTTCCGCAAGATCGTTCGCGATCGGGGCCAAGCGCTGCAATTTGTGACAGCACAGGTCACCCAGACGATCGATGACTGCGCGGAAGCACTCAAACCGCAAGCCCAGCTGCTGCAAACCGCGCTGGACGACGTCACGGCGATGACCGGGGCCATGACCGGATACCTGATGGCCGCCACCCAGCATCCCACCGACATCTACCGAGTCGGGCTCGGTTCGGTGCGGTATCTGCTCGCGGTCGGTGATCTGCTCATCGGCTGGCGACTGCTGGTGCAAGCCGGCATCGCGCACGCCGCGCTGGCCAACGCCGCCGCCAGTGACGCCAAGAACGATGCGCTGTTCTATCAAGGCAAGATTGCGACCGCGGCGTTCTTCGCCAAGAACATGCTTCCGAAGCTGACATCGCTGCGCACAGTCATCGAGTCGATTGACGACGAAATCATGCGCGCTTCCGAAAATGCCTTCTGACGGCGGGCATTACACAGGTTAGCCACAGCTTCAACGGGTAAACCCTTTCGTTGGCCCGACCACGATTGGAGAAACCCTGATGCCTGCCAGCTGTCATGCGCCCCGGCTCACCCGGTTCGCGGTGCTCGCTGTAGCTGGAGCCACCGCCCTGTCCATCGCCGCCTGCAGCTCGTCCAATAAAGCCAGCCCGACGTCAACCTCCACCTCCACGTCGCGACGACCACGTCGCCAGCCAACGGCGAAGCACGGGTCAGTGGCCTGATCACTTCCGTGGCAGGCAACTCGATCCAGGTCACCAAGGAAGACAATGCCACCGCCGCGGTGAACTTCACCTCGACGACCAAGGTCACCGAGATCATCCCGGCCGCGCTGACCGATGTCACCACGAGCAGCTGCGTCACCGTGCGGCCCACCAACGAGGGGCAGGGCGGGCAGCAAGTCACCGCGGCGTCGGTGAAGGTCAGCCCTTCGGTCAACGGCACCTGCCCGAAGCCCAAGGCAGCCGCGCCTGGCGGCTCACCGAGCCCGGCCCCCTCGGGTGCACCGACGCCGCCGCCGGCACAGCCCGCGCCGGTGCAGGGCTCGGTGGCTTCGGTTTCGGGTAACACCATCAACGTCAGCGGCACCGACGCCAGCGGCAACACCACGCAGACCGCCGTGACGGTGGACGACAGGACCAAGTACTCCAAGCAGACCTCCGCCAACACCGATGCGATCACGCAGGGCAAGTGCCTGAACGCACGCGGAACCATGGACAACGCCGGTGCGCTGCAGGCAACCAGCATCAGCGTGCGAGCCGCCGACGATGGCAAATGCGGTAAGCCCAAGCCGCCCGGCCAGGGTGGGTGATAACACCTGAGCTTGTCGGACTGGCGCGGTGGTGAGAACCGCGCCAAGCTGGGTATTCGGTTCTGACTGTCGATCGGAGATGTGTCGGTGCCTGCCCTTTCCGTAAGATCTTGGGTGACTCACTTTGCGGTCGTCGCCGTCATCGCCGTCATCGCGTTGTGCGTCGCCATGTGCGGCCCGTCGCACCCCTCGAATAGCAGCGACACCGGAAAGCGCACCATATCGGCAATTCCCTCGACCCCTGCACCGAGCGCGGCACCGCCACCCGCGCCACCGCCGCCCCCGGTGGGCAAGGACTACGTCGAAGGACTGGTCGAGTCGGTCTCGGGCAGCCGGATTCAGCTGCGAACCCGGACCGGGACCGCGGCGGTGGACTTCTCGCCGTCGACCAGGGTCGTACAGGTCACCCCGGCCCGGCTAAGCGATGTCACCCCCGGCAGTTGCGTCAACGTACGTGCCGCCTCGCAGGGCGCCCCCACCGGCGCGGCGATCACGGCGCAATCGGTGACCATCACGGCACCCATCGACGGCAAGTGCCCGCCGCCCATCGGCTTCTACGGCACCGTCGCCTCGGTGTCAGGTAACACGTTTACCGTCAACGGCACCGGCGGCAACGGCCAGCCGCCCGCCACCACCGTGACCGTTGCCGACACGACGTCCTACACCAAGCAGAACGCTGCCGGCGCCGACGCGATCGTGCACGGGACCTGCCTGGGCGCTCAGGGCACCAACGGCGATGGCGTGTTGCAGGCGGCGATGATCAGCCTGCAAGCCTGTCCGCCGATGGGCCAACCGCACCATCACCTGCACCTGCCCCATCTGCCCTTCCACCTGTAGCGGAGGTATCGGCTTTCGGCGGAGGAGGCGTCAGACGGTGAAGCCGAGGGCGCGCAGCTGTTCGCGACCGTCGTCGGTGATTTTGTCCGGGCCCCACGGCGGATTCCACACCCAGTTGATCCGCAGCTCGTCGACCAGACCGCTGCCCACCAGCGCGCTGCGCGACTGGTCTTCGATGACATCGGTCAGCGGGCAGGCCGCCGACGTCAACGTCATGTCGATCAGAGCTACGGTGCCTTCGTCGCCCTCTTCGATGTTCAGGCCATAAACCAAGCCGAGATCGACAACGTTGATGCCCAATTCCGGGTCGACGACGTCACGCATCGCCTCCTCGACGTCGGCCAGCAACTCCTCATCCGGTGCGGCGGTCTCGCTCATCGTCAACCTCCTCGAAGTCAGCTTCGGTGTCCGAGCATGCTTGGGCAAGCGCATCTTTGAACGCCATCCAGCCCAGTAGGGCACATTTCACCCGCGCTGGGTATTTGGCTACCCCGGCGAACGCGATTCCATCGCCCAAAACGTCCTCGTCACCCGGTATCGCGCCGCGCGACGACACCATTTCGGTGAACGCGGTGACGGTGTTGAGCGCCTCCGGCACACTTTGACCGATCACCTGCTGGGTGAGCACCGACGTCGCCGCCTGGCTGATCGAGCAGCCTTGGCCGTCATAGGACACATCCGCGACGCGGCGGCCGTCGTCGGACAGCGTGACCCGCAATGTCACCTCGTCGCCGCACACCGGGTTGACATGGTAGACCTGCGCGCCGAACGGCTCCCGCAGGCCGCGGTGCTGCGGGTGCTTGTAGTGATCGAGGATCACGTCCTGATACATCTGCTCGAGCCGCAATATCATGCTCTCCCAAAGAAATCCAGCGCCCGCCGCACGCCGGCCACCAATCGCTGCACCTCGTCGGCGGTGTTGTAGACCGCGAACGACGCGCGAGCGGTGGCCGCCAGGCCGAACCGGCGGTGCAGCGGCATCGCGCAGTGATGCCCCACCCTTACTGCGACGCCGCCGTCGTCGAGCACCTGCCCGACATCGTGCGCGTGCACCCCGTCGAGAACGAAAGCCACCGGCGATCCCCGGTTTTCCAGCGACGCCGGGCCGACGATACGTACGCCGTCAATGGCGGACAAGCCCGCAATTGCCGCGGCCACCAGGTCGCGTTCGTGCGCTTCGACCGCGTCCATGCCGATGGCGCCGAGATAGCGCGCCGCCGCACCCAATCCGACCGCCTGGGAAGTCATCGGCGTGCCCGCCTCGAACCGTTGCGGCGCCGCGGCGTACGTGGCGGACTCCATCGTGACGGTCTCGATCATGGACCCGCCGGTAAGGAACGGTGGCATATCCGACAACACGTCGCGACGACCGTAGAGCACACCGACCCCGTTGGGCCCCAGCATCTTGTGCCCGGAGAACGCCGCGAAATCGACGTCGAGCCGGTGGAAGTCGACCGGCTGGTGCGGCACCGACTGGCAGGCGTCGAGCACGGTCACCGCACCCACCGCCTTGGCCCGGCCGACCAGTTCAGCCACCGGTGCGACCGCACCGGTCACATTGGACTGATGGCTGAACGCCACGATTTTCACGCGCTCGTCGAGCTGCAGCGAGTCGAGGTCGATGCGTCCGTCGTCGGTCACCCCGTACCAGCGCAACGTTGCACCGCTACGGCGGGCGAGCTCTTGCCACGGGACCAGGTTGGCGTGGTGCTCCAGCTCGGTGGTGACGATGACGTCGCCCGGTCCGATGGCGCGGTCCAACCGCTTGTCGCCCAACACATATGACACCAGGTTGAGCGCCTCGGTGGCGTTGCGGGTGAATACCAGCTCATCGGCGTCGGCACCGACGAACGTGGCGACGTCGCCGCGGCCCTGCTCGTACGCGTCGGTCGCCTCCTCCATCAACTGGTGCGCACCGCGATGCACGGCGCCGTTGGAGGTGAGCAGAAACTCGCGCTCGGCGTCGAGCACCTGCAACGGGCGCTGCGACGTCGCGCCGGAATCCAGGTACGCCAACTGCTCTCCGCCCCGCATGATGCGCTTGAGGATCGGGAAGTCGGCGCGGATCGCTTCGACGTCCAGTGGCGTGGTCATGATTCAGGCTCCGTCAGACTTTCTCAGCCGCCGCTTGCTGGAAGCGCACGTAGCCGTTTTCCTCGAGTTCGTCCGCGAGCTCCGGCCCACCGGATTCGACGATCCGGCCGCCTACGAACACGTGCACGAACTGCGGGTGGATGTAGCGCAAGATCCGGGTGTAGTGGGTGATCAACAGGATGCCGCCATGCTCGGCTTCGGCGTAGCGGTTCACACCCTCACTGACCACCCGCAGCGCGTCCACGTCCAGACCGGAGTCGGTTTCGTCGAGGATCGCGATTTTCGGCTTGAGCAACCCCAGCTGCAGGATCTCGTGGCGCTTCTTCTCCCCGCCCGAAAACCCTTCGTTGACACTGCGTTCGGCGAACGCCGGGTCGATCTCGAGGTCGGCCATCGCGGCTTTGACCTCTTTGACCCAGTGCCGCAGTTTCGGCGGCTCCCCGCGGACGGCGGTGGCGGCGCTGCGCAGGAAGTTCGACATCGACACGCCAGGCACCTCGACGGGGTATTGCATGGCCAGAAACAGTCCGGCCCGGGCACGTTCGTCGACGCTCATGTCCAACACGTTCTGGCCGTCCAGTGTGATGGACCCTGACGTCACCTGATACTTCGGGTGGCCGGCGATGGCGTAGGACAGCGTGGACTTGCCGGAGCCGTTGGGGCCCATCACCGCGTGCGTCTCACCGGAATTGACGGTCAGGTTGACGCCGTTGAGGATGGGAATCTCGCGATTCCCTTCGGCGGCGTTCGGGTCTTCGACGCTGACGTGCAGGTCTTTGATCTCAAGAGTGGTCATGAAGCTACTGTCTTTTCCGTCTTCTCCGTGATTTCCAGTTCGTGTTCGATGGCCGCGGTCAGGCGTTCGCCGATGTCCGGCACGGCGATCTTGGCGATGATCTCACCGAAGAAGCCGCGCACCACCAGGCGACGCGCCTGCTCTTCGGGGATGCCGCGCGAGCGCAGGTAGAACAGTTGCTCGTCGTCGAAACGTCCGGTGGCGCTGGCGTGTCCGGCGCCGAGGATCTCGCCCGTCTCGATCTCCAGGTTCGGCACCGAGTCGGCGCGCGCCCCGTCGGTGAGTACCAGGTTGCGGTTCACTTCGAAGGTATTGGTGCCGGTGGCTGCGGCGCGGATCAACACGTCACCGACCCACACGGTGTGCGCATCGGGCCGTTGCGAGGTCGGATCTCCTTGCAGTGCACCCTTATACAGCACGTTGGAGGTGCAATTGGGTTGGGCGTGGTCGATGAGCAACCGCGACTCGAGGTGTTGCCCGTCGTCGGCGAAGTACAACCCGAGCAGTTCCGCGTCGCCGCCCGGGGCGGCGAAGCGCACATTGGCCGACATGCGCACCACCTCGCCGCCCAGCGTGACGGTGACATGCCGCAGCACGGCGTCCTTGCCCAGTCTGGCGTGATGCGCGCTGAGGTGAACCGCGTCGTCGGCCCAGTCCGCGATCCATACCGCGGTGAGCCGGGCGGCGTCCCCGACGATGAATTCGACATTGTCGGCGTAGGTTCCGCTACCACGATGGTCGATCACCACCACCGCCTCGGCAAGTTCTGCCACGTGGATCTGCAGGTGCCCGTAGGCCACCGCGCCCGCACCGGGTCCCGTCACGGCGATGTTGATCGGCTCAGCGACCTGCGTGTCACGCCCGACGGTCACCAGCGTCGCCGAGTTGAATGAAGAAAACGCCTGCGCGGCAACGCGATCGGCGGGGACTCCGGCTTGACCCAGCCGCGGGTCGCCATGTCGCACCGTCTCGGTCTGCACGCCCGGTTGTTCGCCGACCTCGATCTGCGCCCTGCCGGTCGCCGGCGCTGAACCGTCGTGCAGGCCGCGCAGCCGCCGCAGCGGAGTGAACCGCCAGATTTCGTCACGGCCACTGGGCACCTCGAACGCGTCGACATCGAACGACGCGAACAGCTCCCCCTTGTTGAGTGAGGCAGCGGCCGTCATCCGACCGCGCCCTCCATCTGCAACTCGATCAGCCGGTTGAGCTCCAGGGCGTACTCCATCGGGAGCTCCTTGGCAATCGGCTCGACGAAGCCGCGCACCACCATCGCCATCGCTTCGTCCTCGGTCAGCCCGCGGCTCATCAGGTAGAACAGCTGGTTTTCGCTGACCTTCGACACGGTGGCCTCATGACCCATCGTGACGTCGTCCTCGCGGATGTCGACGTAGGGATAGGTGTCGCTGCGGCTGATCGTATCGACTAGCAGCGCATCACATTTCACGCTGGAGCGCGACCCGTGCGCGCCCTTGTTGACCTGTACCAGGCCGCGGTAGGAGGTGCGGCCCCCGCCGCGCGCCACCGACTTCGAGACGATGTTGCTCGAGGTGTTGGGCGCCAGGTGCAACATCTTGGCGCCGGCGTCCTGGTGCTGGCCCTCGCCGGCGAACGCCACCGAGAGCACCTCGCCCTTGGCGTGCTCGCCGGTCATCCAGACGGCCGGGTACTTCATGGTCACCTTGGACCCGATGTTGCCGTCGACCCATTCCATGGTGGCGCCGGCTTCGGCTCGGGCCCGCTTGGTGACCAGGTTGTAGACGTTGTTCGACCAGTTCTGGATGGTGGTGTAACGGACGCGCGCATGGGGTTTCACGACGATTTCGACCACTGCCGAGTGCAGCGAATCCGATGTGTAGATCGGAGCTGTGCAATTGTGCACAGCGAACCCGAACGCCAGATAGCTGTCCGGCTCCTCGATATCGAGGTTGTACACCGGCTCATGCGCCTCCCGCACCGTGCGCTTCTTGACTGGCACCGCGAAGTAGTCACCGCAATCGCGGGCCTGCTTGGGCCCCTGGCCGCCCTCGGTCCACTGGACCTGATAAATGTCCTGGCGGACGATGTTACGACCCTGAATCACACCGGGACCGCCAGGGCGACGCAGTTCGACCGTGGCGTAGTGACCCAACCGCGCCAGAATCGACTGCAGCTGGAACGCCCAGACGCGCGACGCTGTGTGGACGCGCTTCCAGAACGCGCCGCTGCGCGGGACGACGTCGCCGTCGCCGTTCACGTAGGCGTCAACCAACTCTCGCAGGAACGTCTCGTCCTGACGCATCAGAAGATCTGACAGCTTCTTGTTCGACGATCCGATACCGACGTTGTCGCGCATCGCGGCATAGCCCGACCTCGTGTAGACGGTGACGCGTGCCGAATGCTTGTGCGCCTCTATCAAAACCGAACCCGGCTTCTCATACAGCGACTTGCACGCTTGACGCACATCCTCGACGTACTCGAATTCGTCGCTGTGGAACGAGAAGATCAGCGATTCACAGCCATTGGTCAGACACGCGTGACCCTCGGCGAGGTAGTAACCGGCCAGCCTCGCGAATTCCAGCGGCAGAACCGTCTTGTGGCGGATGGGCTTCGGCTTGGGGTACACCAAGAAGTCGCCCTCGGCCACATCCTTTGCCGCGATCCAACGCGGCTGGGTGTGACGCAGCTTTTCGCCATTGACTTCGGCCTTCCACCCGTTGCGTTCCTTCCGCATGACGCGCACCTCGTCACGCGGGACGACAAGCACGGGGTGCTCCGCGGTGACGGAAAACGCGTTCGCGGGTGACATCGGCGTAAAGGTGAACAGCTCGCCATTAAGGTCGCGCATCTGCACCGCGGTCACGCGATGTGGCCGCCCATCATCGCCGGTGACGTAGTCACCAACGCGGATCGACTCGATCGGCCGCAGGTCGCCGTCGGCGGTCGTGATCAGTTCGCCGGCCGGCAGGCAGCCCTCGACATAGTGAACGTAAGCCCCCTCGTCAGCGATGATCAGGGTTCGCTCGAACTGGCCCATGTTCTCTGTGTTGATCCGGAAGTAGGCCTGTAACGGGATGTCGACGAGCACACCCGGCGGCACGTAGATGAACGAGCCGCCGCTCCACACTGCTGTATTCAATGCAGAAAACTTATTATCACCCGCCGGAATTACCGTTCCAAAATACTGCTTAAAAATCTCCGGGTGCTCCCGCAAACCAGTATCAGTGTCTAAGAATATGACCCCTTGGGCCTCTAAATCCTCTCTGATCTGGTGGTAAACAACTTCTGACTCATACTGAGCCGCTACTCCAGCAACCAATCTTTGCTTTTCGGCTTCGGGAATTCCAAGCCGGTCGTACGTATTTTTGATATCTTCTGGCAAATCATCCCACGTGGCGGCCTGCTTCTCGGTGGACCGCACGAAGTACTTGATGTTGTCGAAGTCGATGCCGCTGAGGTCCGAACCCCAGGTCGGCATCGGCTTGCGCTCGAAGATGCGCAGCGCCTTCAGCCGGGTCTGCAGCATCCACTCGGGCTCGTTCTTCTTCGCCGAGATGTCGCGGACCACCGCCTCGGACAGCCCACGCTGGGCGCTGGCGCCCGCCACGTCGGCGTCCGCCCAGCCGTAGCCGTAGCGGCTCAGCGAGGCGATTGCCTGTGCCTGGGTCAACGGCTCGGCACTGGCCTTGTCGGCCTCTAGGGTCATAGCGACGCTCCTTCGGTGCTCGTGGTGTCGCGGCGCGGGCTGGGCGCCTTCGAGATAGGCACAGTGAGTGGTACGTGGGTGGTGCAGGCGCAGTTTCCGTTGACGATGGTCGCCAACCGCTGCACGTGGGTTCCGAGCACCTCGGCCATGGCCTGCTGCTCGGCCTCACACAACTCGGGAAACTCCTCGGCGACGTGCGACACCGGGCAGTGGTGCTGGCAGATCTGCACCCCGTGGATGGGGCCACCTACCCGGGTGGTGGTGGCAACGTAACCGGCCCCGCTCAGCGCCGCGGCGACCCGCTCGGCCGCCGCCTCGACGGCGGCGTCGTCGGGGCTTTCGGCGGCCTGGACACCGGCCAGGATCGCATCGATGCGTTGCCGGGCGAACGTCCGGACCGCGTCCTCGCCGCCGATCTCGCGCAGCTGCCGCATGGCCGCCGCCGCCAGGTCGTCATAGGCGTGGTCGAGCTTGGCACGGCCCGCCGCGGTCAGCCGGAAGCGCTTCGCAGGGCGCCCGCGGCCCACCTGTTGCCAGCTCGCGGCGGGCACCGACTCGGCGTCACCCGCCTCGATCAGCGCATCCAGGTGGCGACGCACCCCGGCCGGCGTCAGGCCGAGCCGCTCCCCGATCTCGCCGGCGGTGATCGACCCGGACTCCACCAGCAAGCGCACGACGGCGCGGCGGGTATGACCATCCGGCACCGCGGCGCCGACCACAGCCACGGGCGCCTCCTCGAGGCGGGTTCGGATTTTCACAACACCAGTGTGACGCAATTCCGGGGATCGGTCTAGCACGGGTCCCCCGCCTGCGCGTTTGCGCTTGCGATCGCCGCGGCGGCAACATGCGGCGACCCGCCGCGCCCGGCTCCGCCGCGCTTGCAATCGCCGCGGCGGCAACATACGGCGACCCGCCGCGCCCGGCTCCGCCGCGCTTGCGATCGCCGCGGCGGCAACATACGGCGACCCGCCGCGCCCGGCTCCGCCGCGCTTGCGATCGCCGTGGGTGAGTATGCGGCGGCTAGGCTGCTCTGATGGCAGCCCGCCACCATACGCTGAGTTCGTCGATCGCCAGCCTGCACGGCGACGAGCAAGCCGTGGGCTCGCCGCTGAACGATACCGAGCTCACTGCGCTGCGGGCGACCCGCCTGTTCGGCGCCGCCGGCACCGTCCTGATGGCGATCGGCGCCCTGGGCGCCGGGGCCCGTCCCGTGGTGCAAGATCCCACCTTCGGGGTGCGGCTGCTCAATCTGCCGTCACGGATTCAGACCGTGTCGCTGACGATGACGACGACCGGCGCGGTGATGATGGCGCTGGCCTGGTTGATGCTCGGCCGGTTCGCGCTGGGCAGCAGGCGGATGTCGCGCGGCGACCTGGACCGCACCCTGCTGTTGTGGACGCTGCCGCTGCTCATCGCGCCGCCGATGTACAGCAAGGACGTCTACTCCTACCTGGCGCAGAGCCAAATCTCGCTGGAGGGCCTCGACCCGTACCGGGTGGGCCCGGCGTCGGGACTCGGCCTCTCGCACGTCTTCACGCTCTCGGTCCCGACCCTATGGCGCGAGACACCGGCGCCCTACGGTCCGCTGTTCTTATGGATCGGTCGTGGAATCTCCGCCCTCACCGGGGAAAACATCGTCGCCGCCGTGCTCTGTCACCGGCTGGTCGAGCTGATCGGCGTGGGACTGATCGTGTGGGCGACTCCACGGTTGGCCCGCCGCTGCGGCGTCGCTGAGGTCAGCGCGCTGTGGCTGGGCGCCGCCAACCCGCTGCTGATCATGCATCTGGTCGCCGGGGTTCACAACGAGGCGCTGATGCTCGGGCTGATGCTGACCGGGGCCGAATTCGCGCTGCGCGGTATCGACGCGCCGCGGCTGTGGCCCAAATCGTGGCGGCCGGGGCCCGATTGGGAGCCGTTGGGCATGCTGCTGGCCGGCGCCGTTCTGATCACGTTGTCGTCGCAGGTGAAGCTGCCTTCGCTGCTGGCGCTCGGATTCGTCACGATGGCGCTGGCCCACCGCTGTGGCGGCACCCTGCGGGCGCTGTTGCTGGCCGGCGGCGGCATGACGGCGTTGTCGTTGGCGGTGATGGCCCTGGTCGGCTGGGCCAGCGGGCTGGGGTTCGGCTGGATCTACACGCTGGGCACCGCCAACGTGGTGCGCAGCTGGATGTCGCCCCCGACGCTGCTGGCGCTCGGCACCGGGCAGGTGGGCATTCTGCTGGGGTTGGGCGATCACACCACCGCGGTGTTGGGGCTGACTCGTGCGATCGGCGTGCTGATCATCATGTTGATGGTGGGCTGGTTGTTGCTGGCCGTCTTCCGGGGCCGGTTGCACCCGATCGGCGGCCTGGGGGTCGCGCTGGGCGTCACGGTGCTGCTGTTCCCCGTGGTACAGCCCTGGTACCTGCTGTGGGCGATCATCCCGCTGGCGGCCTGGGCGACCCGCACCGGCTTTCGGGTGGCGGTGATCATCATCACCCTCGTCGTCGGCATCTTCGGCCCTACGGCCAACGGGGATCGCTTTGCCCTGTTCCAAATCGTGGACGCCACCGTGGCCAGCACGGTCATCGTGGCAATACTCATCGCGCTGACCTACACCCGGTTGCCGTGGCGGCGACTGCCCGGGGAGGCCCCGCCACCACCAAACGGACAGGCCGCCGTCGACACGGCCGCGGCCCCGGATCCCGTTCAGGCCGCTGCGCCGGCGGCGGTACCTGACGCCTACGCTGATTCCACGTGAGCTCGCTCCCGGACGCTCCCGCACCACCCGAAACGGTCGTGCGGCTGCGCGGAGTGAGCAAGCACTACGGGTCCACCACGGCCGTCAGCGATCTCGACTTGAATGTACATGCCGCCGAGGTGCTGGCGCTGCTCGGCCCCAACGGCGCCGGCAAGACCACGACGGTCGAAATGTGCGAGGGCTTCGTGCGGCCGGACGCCGGCACGATCCGGGTGCTCGGGCTGGATCCGATCGCCGACAACGCCCGGTTGCGCGCCCGCATCGGGGTGATGTTGCAGGGCGGCGGCGGCTACCCTGCGGCACGCGCCGGCGAGATGCTGAACCTGGTGGCCGCTTACGCCGCCGACCCCCTCGACCCGGCGTGGCTCTTGGACACGTTGGGGCTGACCGACGCGGCCCGGACCACGTATCGACGCCTTTCCGGCGGGCAGCAACAGCGACTTGCGCTGGCTTGCGCGCTCGTCGGCCGTCCCGAACTGGTATTCCTCGACGAACCCACCGCGGGCATGGACGCCCATGCCCGCCTGCTGGTGTGGGACCTGATCAACGCGCTGCGCCGCGACGGTGTGGCGGTGGTGCTGACCACCCACCAGCTCAAGGAGGCCGAAGAGCTCGCCGACCGGATCGTCATCATCGACCACGGGAAGACCGTGGCCGCGGGCACACCGAGCGAACTGATGCGCACCGGCGCCAAAGACCAGTTGCGGTTCAGCGCGCCGGCGCGACTCGATCTGACACTCTTGGCCGCGGCCCTGCCGGAGGACTACAAGGCCACGGAGGTGACCGTGGGCAAGTACCTGGTCGAAGGACCGGTCGACCCACAGGTGCTGGCGACCGTCACGGCGTGGTGCGCGCAGATCGACGTGCTGGCCACCGACATGCGGGTCGAGCAACGCAGCCTCGAGGACGTGTTCCTCGACCTGACCGGAAGAAAGTTACGGCAATGACGGAAGTCTTTCCCGCCGGGACCTTCACCCCCGACCCGCGGCCCAACGCCGTTCCGCGGATGCTCGCCGCGCAGTACGGCCTGGAGCTCAAGCTGCTGCTGCGCAACGGCGAACAGCTGCTGCTGACCATGTTCATCCCGATCACCCTGCTGGTCGGGCTCACCCTTTTGCCGTTTGGCAACTTCGGCCACAACCGCGCGGCCACGTTCGTGCCGCCGATCATGGCCCTCGCCGTGATCTCCACCGCCTTCACCGGGCAGGCGATCGCGGTCGCCTTCGATCGCCGCTACGGCGCGCTCAAACGCCTGGGCGCCACCCCGCTGCCAATCTGGGGCATCATCGCCGGGAAATCGCTAGCCGTGGTCACCGTGGTCTTCTTGCAGGCAATCCTGTTGGGCGCCATCGGCTTTGCGTTGGGCTGGCGGCCGGCCGCGGCGGCCCTGCTGCTGGGTGCGGCGGTCATCGCGCTGGGCACGGCAACGTTCGCGGCTCTCGGGCTGTTGCTCGGCGGCACCCTGCGGGCCGAGATCGTGCTCGCGGTCGCCAACCTGATGTGGTTCGTCTTCGCCGGCCTGGGCGCGCTGACCCTGGAAAGCCGGATGATCCCGACCGCCGTCAAGTGGGCAGCGCGGCTCACCCCGTCAGGAGCGCTCACCGAGGCGCTGTCCCAGGCGATGACCCTGTCGGTGGACTGGTTCGGGATCGTCGTCCTGGCGATCTGGGGGGCGCTGGCCGCGCTGGCCGCGCGGCGCTGGTTCCGCTTCACCTGACCCCCGCCAGGCCGCGGCGCTGGCCCGCTCCGCTGGTTCCGCGTCACCCGAGTGGTCGCCGGCTTCCGACACTTAAACCACGCACCCGACACGCCGCTGAGGGTCGCAATGGTTTAAGTTTCGCGACGCATGGGCCGTACTACAGGGTGTAGTTTTCGGTGGCTTACCATCGGGCGGTGCCTGGACGAACGCTGCGACGGTTGGTGGACCTGCTGCCCAACCCCAGCCTGCGCGCCCAGCGCTTAGTCGCCGCGCTGGTGATCCTCACCCAGGGCGGGATCGCCGTCACCGGCGCGATCGTCCGCGTCACTGCGTCCGGACTCGGTTGCCCCACCTGGCCGCAGTGCTTTCCGGGGAGCTTCACCCCGGTGGCCCACGCCGAGGTGCCGCGCATCCACCAGGCCGTCGAATTCGGCAATCGGATGATCACCTTCGCGGTGGTGATCACTGCCACGCTGGCCGTCCTCGCCGTGACGCGGGCACGGCGCCGGCCGGAGGTGCTGGTCTACGCGTGGCTGATGCCGGTGTCGACGGTGGTGCAGGCGGTGATCGGCGGCATCACCGTGCGCACCGGGCTGCTGTGGTGGACGGTGGCCATCCATTTGCTGACGTCGATGGCGATGGTGTGGCTGTCGGTGCTGCTCTACGTCAAGATCGGCGAGCCCGACGACGGAGTCGTGAACGACCGAGTGACCACCCCGCTGCGCGCACTGACCGCGCTGGCCGGGCTGAACCTGGCTGCCGTGCTGGTCACCGGCACGCTGGTGACAGCCGCCGGCCCGCACGCCGGCGACCGCAGTCCCACCCGCACGGTGCCCCGACTCAAGGTCGAGGTGGCCACCCTGGTGCACGCGCACTCGTCGCTGCTGGTGGCCTACATGGCGCTGCTGGTCGGGCTGGGCTTCGGGCTGCTGGCGGTGCGCGCCGCCCGGGCCATCCTGCTGCGCCTGGGTGTGCTGCTCGCCCTGGTATGCGCGCAAGCCGCCGTCGGCACCGCTCAATACTTCACCGGCGTGCCGGCCGCGCTGGTCGCACTGCACGTCGCAGGGGCCGCGGCATGCACCGCGGCGACCGCCGCGCTATGGGCGTCGATGCGAGAGCGGACCCAGCCCGAGCCGCTCACAGGCTGACTCGACGCCGAGGGCGAACTGGCGCTGAGCGCGATCCCGGGTGTCCGCATCCAACAGCCGCCACCCCAGCGACGGCGCGACCAGATCGAGTCCCACCAGCCGCGCCTCGCCGGGTCCGCCGTGCACGTCGACACGCGCGTACAGCAGCTCGCGCGCCTCGATGCCGACGTGGTCGGCGGCCGCCGCGATGGCGGCGTAACCCACGTCCCAGACGTCGAATTCCGGCTCGACCGGCCGCGTGCCGGTGAAGGCGTGCGACTGCTGGCCTTGCAGAAAGATCAGCGCCGCCTGAGCGGGCCCGCGGTGCAGGACCGGCACGCCGGCATCCGCGAGGTCCTGCAGATGCCGCTCGTCGAGGTTCCACGCCACGATGCCGGGCGGGTTCAGCAGATTGGTCACGCTTTTCGTCCAGGCCAGAAACTCGTCGAGGCGCTC
The DNA here is from genome assembly GCA_035505695.1 of Mycobacterium sp. Taxonomy (GTDB): domain Bacteria; phylum Actinomycetota; class Actinomycetes; order Mycobacteriales; family Mycobacteriaceae; genus Mycobacterium. Next base: position 45,963 of record DATJQO010000078.1, on the reverse strand, counting down.
GGCGTAGTCGCGGGCGGCCCGCAGGATCACCAGATCCGCGCCGGCGGTCTGCGGGTCGTCCCAGGACAACCAGCGAGCGTGCAGCCCGCGATGGCGCAGCGCGGCCACCAGCCCCGCGTCGTCGGGGTCGCCGGCGACATTGTGCGGGCACCCCGCCAGCACGATGCGGGGATGGAAGACGTCCGGTCGCGCGAGCTTCATTTCCGGGCATGATAAGCACATGCACGCAATCGAAGTCCGCGAAACCGGTGGCCCCGAAGTCCTGCGCTACGTCGAAACGCCCCAACCCACCCCGGGGCCGGGCCAGGTTCTCATCAAGGCCGAGGCAATCGGCGTCAACTTCATCGACACCTACTTCCGCTCCGGGCAGTATCCGCGAGAGTTGCCGTTCATCCTCGGCACCGAAACATCCGGAACCGTCGTGGCGGCGGGCGAGGGAGTTGAGAGCCTGCGCGAGGGTGACCGGGTCGGCACCGCTGCCGCGTCCGGCGCTTACGCCGAATTCTGCACGGCCCCAGCATTTTTGACCGCGAAGGTGCCGGACGGCGTGACGGCCGAGGTGGCGGCCTCGGTGATGCTGAAGGGTCTGACCGCGCACTACTTGGTGAAGTCGGTGTATCCGGTGAAAGGCGGAGACACGATATTGGTGCATGCGGGCGCTGGCGGCGTCGGGTTGATTCTCACGCAGTGGGCCACCTCCCTGGGCGCCCGGGTGATCACCACCGTGTCGACTCCGGAGAAGGCGCGGATGTCTAGGGACGCCGGCGCGGCCGAAGTGCTCTCCTACCCCGACGACGCGGCGAAGTTCGGCGAGCAAATTAGGGGGCTCACCGACGGCGCCGGCGTGGCCGCGGTGTACGACGGAGTCGGCGCCACCACGTTCGACGCGAGCCTGGCCAGCCTGGCGGTCCGCGGCACGCTGGCGCTGTTCGGCGCGTCCAGCGGACCCGTCCCACCGTTTGACCCGCAGCGCCTCAATGCCGCCGGCTCGGTGTATCTGACCCGGCCGTCGCTGGCACACTTCCTGCGCACCGGCGAGGAATTCAACTGGCGGGCCGGCGAATTGTTCGATGCGATCTCCAGCGGCACGCTCAAAGTCGAAGTCGGCGGACGCTATCCACTGGCCGAAGCGGCCCGCGCCCATCAGGACCTGCAGGGCCGCAAGACGACGGGCTCGATAGTGCTGCTGCCCTGAAGGGTCGGGCGGCGGCGCCGGTCACATCTGCCACAGACGTCCCGGCGCGGGACGGGGTCGACGATGTGCCCACCTTAGAGCAACGTCGGCAGCGACACCACCGAGTCGACCGCCAGCGCGCAGAACACCACGGCCAGGTAGTTGTTGGACTGCAAGAACAACCGCAGCGGCTTGACCGGCTCGCCGGCCCGCACGCCGGCGTACAGCTGATGAGCCATCACCAAGAACCACACTCCAGCAACCACGGCGACCGCCGCGTATAACCAGCCGGCCGCCAGCGCCAGCACCAGCGTCGCAGCCACTGTCAACCAGGCGTAGATCAAGATCTGCTTGGTGACCTGACGCTCGGTCGCCACGGCCGGCAGCATCGGAACCCCGGCCGCTATGTAGTCGTCCTTGTAGCGCATCGCCAGCGCCCAGGTGTGCGGCGGCGTCCAGAAGAAGATGACCGCGAACATCGCCAACGTGGGCCAACCGATCGTCCCGGTGACCGCCGACCAGCCGACCATCACCGGCATGCATCCTGCCGCTCCGCCCCACACCACGTTCTGGGACGTGCGGCGCTTGAGCAACAGTGTGTAGACGAACACGTAGAACGCGACCGTGGCCAGCGCCAGCAGCCCCGACAACAAGTTCGTCGTCCACCACAACCAGAAGAACGAGCTGATGGTGAGCACCAGCCCGAGCACCAAGGCATTTTGCGTCGGCACCGCCGCGCGGGCCAGCGGCCGGCGCGCGGTCCGCTTCATCACCTTGTCGATGTCGGCGTCGGCCACACAGTTGAGCGTGTTGGCTCCCCCGGCCGCCAGCATGCCGCCGATCAAGGTGTCGGCGATCAGCAGCGGGTTCACCGTGCCGCGGTGGGCGAGCAGCATCGCCGGTATCGCGGTGACCAGCAACAGTTCAATGACCCGAGGCTTGGTGAGCGCCAGGTAAGCCAGCACCGTCCCGCGTACCCGGCCCGGAAGTCGGGTCTGCACTTGGCTCGGCGCGACGCGCCCGCGAACGCTCACGCAAACAACTCCTTGGGGTCGCAGCAGCGCGCAGCATCTACTACGCACGATGGTAGACCGGGTGCCCTCAGTGTCCCGCCCGCAGGGTCCATTCACCCAGATTTCTCCCAGATTTCCGACCAGTTCGCAAAGGGCAGGCGACTAACGCGTATTTTCACCTCGGCCGGCAATGGGTACCCGAATCCTGCACTGCAAGAGCCGGCCCTCCCGCATTAGGGTGGACTGATCAGCTCGATGACCCCAAGGACTGAGTCTGTGACCACACTCGAAGAGATCTCTACGCTGACCCAACCTCACCTCCCCGACGACTGGTCCGAGATCGACTCGGCCGCCGTCGACACGATTCGGGTGCTGGCCGCTGACGCGGTCCAAAAGGTTGGCAACGGGCATCCCGGAACGGCGATGAGCTTGGCGCCGCTGGCTTACACCCTGTTCCAGCGGACGATGCGTCATGATCCCACCGACACCTACTGGCTGGGCCGCGACCGGTTCGTCCTGTCCTGCGGGCACAGCAGCCTGACCCTTTACATCCAGCTCTACCTGGGCGGCTTCGGCCTGGAGTTGTCAGACATCGAGTCGCTGCGCACCTGGGGGTCGAAAACGCCCGGGCACCCGGAGTTTCGGCACACCAAGGGCGTTGAGATCACCACCGGCCCGCTCGGCCAGGGACTCGCGTCGGCGGTGGGCATGGCGATGGCATCGCGCTACGAGCGGGGCCTGTTTGATCCGGACGCCGCCGAAGGCACCAGTCCGTTCGATCACTTCATCTATGTGATCGCCTCGGACGGCGACATCGAAGAAGGCGTCACCTCGGAAGCCTCCTCGCTAGCCGCCGTGCAGCAGCTGGGCAACCTCATCGTGTTCTACGACCACAATCAGATTTCGATCGAGGACGACACCAACATCGCACTGTGCGAGGACACGGCCGCGCGCTATGAGGCCTACGGCTGGCACGTGCAGCGGGTGGAGGGCGGCGAGAACGTCGTCGGGATCGAAGAGGCCATCGCCAACGCCAAGGCCGTCACCGACCGGCCGTCGTTCATCGAATTGCGCACCATCATCGGCTATCCGGCGCCCAACCTGATGAACACCGGCAAGGCGCACGGCGCCGCGCTCGGTGAGGAAGAGGTGGCCGCCGTCAAGAAAATCCTCGGCTTCGATCCGGACAAGACCTTCGAGGTGCGCGACGAGGTCATCGCCCACACCCGCAAGCTGGTGGACCGGGGCAAGGAAGCCCACGAGAAGTGGCAGGAGGATTTCGACGCCTGGGCCCAGCGGGAACCCGACCGCAAGGCGCTGCTGGACCGGTTGACCGCCGAGGAGTTGCCCGAGGGCTGGGACGCCGACATTCCTTATTGGGAGCCCGGATCCAAAGCCCTGGCCACTCGCGCGGCGTCCGGTGAGGTGCTGTCTGCGGTGGGCCCGAAACTGCCGGAGTTGTGGGGCGGTTCGGCGGACCTGGCGGGCAGCAACAACACGACCATGAAGGGCGTCGATTCCTTTGGGCCGCCGTCCATTTCGACCAAGGACTACACCGCGCACTGGTATGGCCGCACCCTGCATTTCGGGATTCGCGAGCACGTGATGGGCGCCATCTTGTCCGGCATCGTGCTACACGGACCCACCCGGGCCTACGGCGGCACGTTCTTGCAGTTCTCTGACTACATGCGTCCCGCCGTGCGGCTGGCCGCGCTGATGGACATCGACACCATCTACGTGTGGACCCACGACTCGATCGGGCTCGGCGAGGACGGTCCGACCCATCAGCCCATCGAGCACCTTGCGGCGCTGCGCGCCATCCCCAAGCTGTCGGTGGTGCGCCCGGCCGACGCCAACGAAACCGCCTACGCCTGGCGCACGGTTCTGGCCCGCGGCAACGGCAGCGGCCCGGTCGGGCTGATCCTGACCCGTCAAGGCGTGCCGGTGCTTGAGGGCACCAACTACGAGGGCGTGACTAAGGGCGGGTACATCCTTGGCGACGCCGGCGGCGACGAGCCCGATGTCGTGTTGATCGCCACCGGCTCGGAGGTTCAGCTCGCGGTCGAGGCGCAGAAGTTATTGGCCGACAAGGACATTGTCGCGCGGGTGGTGTCCATGCCGTGCGTGGAATGGTTCGAGTCCCAGCCCGATGACTACCGCAACAGCGTGCTGCCCCCGTCGGTGTCGGCGCGGGTGGCCGTCGAGGCCGGCGTCGCGCAGTCCTGGCACAAGCTCGTCGGTGACACCGGCAGGATCGTCTCGATCGAGCACTACGGCGAATCCGCCGACTACAAAACGTTGTTCCGTGAATTCGGTTTCACCGCAGAGGCCGTCGCCGCCGCCGCGGAACAGGTAGTGGATAACTGAGAAAGGGTGATTCACATGACCAGTCAGAACCCTAACCTGGCGGCGTTGAGCGCCGCCGGAGTCTCCGTTTGGCTGGATGACTTGTCGCGGGAACGGCTGCAATCGGGCAACCTTCAGGAGCTGATCGACACCAAAAGTGTTGTCGGCGTGACGACCAACCCGTCGATCTTCCAGAAGGCGCTCGCCGACAGCGACACCTACGACGCCCAGATCACCGAACTCGCCGAGCGCGGCGCCGACGTGGACGCCACGATCCGGACCGTCACCACCGACGACGTCCGCAACGCCTGCGACGTGCTGCGGCCGCAGTGGGAAGCCTCCGACGGCGTCGACGGCCGGGTGTCAATCGAGGTCGACCCGCGCCTGGCCGCCGAGACCGACAAGACCACCGCCCAAGCCGTCGAGCTGTGGAAGATCGTCGACCGGCCGAACCTGTTCATCAAGGTCCCGGCGACCAAGGCCGGCATCCCCGCCATCACTTCCGTTCTTGCGGAAGGGATTTCGGTCAACGTCACCTTGATCTTCTCCGTCGAGCGGCACCGTCAGGTGATGGACGCCTACCTGGACGGCTTACAGAGAGCCCGCGAGGCGGGTCACGACCTGTCCAAGATCCATTCGGTGGCATCGTTTTTCGTGTCCCGAGTGGACACCGAAGTCGACAAGCGCCTGGAGAAGATCGGCACCGAGGAGGCGCTGGCGTTGCGCGGCCAGGCTGGTGTGGCCAACGCCCGGCTGGCCTATGCGGCCTACCAGGAAGCCTTTGAAGGCGGCGACCGTTACGAGTCGCTCAAGGGCGACGGAGCCCGGGTGCAGCGCCCGCTGTGGGCGTCGACCGGTGTCAAGAACCCCGACTACTCCGACACCCTCTACGTCACCGAACTGGTCGCGCCGAACACGGTGAACACCATGCCGGAAAAGACCATCGACGCCGTCGCCGACCACGGCGTCATCAAGGGTGACACGGTCAGCGGAGCCGCCGCGGCCGCCCAGGAGGTGTTCGACGAGCTGGCGGCGGTCGGGATCGACTTGACCGACGTGTTCGTGGTGCTGGAGAACGAAGGCGTGGAGAAGTTCGTCAAGTCCTGGACCGAGCTGCTCGACGAAACGCAGAAGCAGCTGGGTTCCGCCGCCAAATGAGCCCCGCGAACTCCAAGGTGGGCGCCCGCGGCGGCGCCCCGCAGTGGCAAAACCCGTTGCGAGACAAAGAGGATAAGCGGCTGCCTCGGATCGCCGGGCCATGCGGCATGGTGATTTTCGGCGTCACCGGCGACCTGGCCCGCAAGAAGGTGATGCCGGCGATCTACGACCTGGCCAATCGCGGACTGCTGCCGCCTACCTTTTCCCTGGTGGGCTTCGCCCGCCGGGACTGGGAAACCCAGGATTTCCGCAAGGTGGTCTACCAAGCCGTCAAGGACCACTGCCGCACACCGTTCCGCGAGGAGAACTGGGAGCGGCTGGCCGAGGGATTCCGTTTTGTGCCGGGCGCTTTCGATGACGAGCGGGCGTTCGCCCGGTTGGCCGAGACGCTGGAAAAGCTCGATGCCGAGCGCGGCACCGGCGGCAACCATGCCTTTTACCTCGCGATCCCACCCAATGCGTTTCCGGTGGTGTGCGAGCAGCTGCACAAGTCCGGTTTGGCCCGCCCGCAGGGCGACAGGTGGAGCCGGGTGGTCATCGAGAAGCCGTTCGGTCATGATCTGAAAAGCGCACAAGAGCTGAACACGGCGGTCAACGCCGTCTTTCCGGAGGAGTCGGTGTTCCGGATCGACCACTACCTGGGCAAGGAGACAGTGCGCAACATCCTGGCGCTGCGCTTCGCCAACCAGTTGTTCGACCCGATCTTGAACTCGCACTACGTCGACCACGTGCAGATCACTATGGCCGAGGACATCGGGCTGGGCGGCCGGGCCGGCTACTACGACGGCATCGGCGCCGCTCGCGACGTCATTCAGAACCACCTCATGCAGTTGCTGGCGCTGACCGCTATGGAGGAGCCGGTCAGCTTCAACCCGTCGGCGCTGCAAACCGAGAAGATCAAGGTGCTCTCGGCGACGCAGCTCGCCGAACCGCTCGATGAGACCACCAGCCGCGGCCAATACACCGCCGGGTGGCAGGGCGGGGAGAAAGTCGTCGGGCTGCTCGACGAGGAAGGGTTCTCCCCGGAGTCCACCACCGAGACCTTCGCGGCCATCACGCTGGAGGTGGACACCCGACGCTGGGCCGGCGTGCCGTTCTACCTGCGAACCGGTAAACGCCTGGGCCGCAGGGTGACCGAGATCGCAGTGATCTTCAAGAAGGCGCCACACCTGCCGTTCGACGCCACGATGACCGACGAACTGGGCGCCAACGCCATGGTCATCCGCATCCAGCCGGACGAAGGCACCACGTTGCGGTTCGGGTCCAAGGTTCCGGGCACCGCGATGGAGGTCCGTGACGTCAACATGGACTTCTCCTACGGATCGGCGTTCGCCGAAGAGTCACCCGAAGCTTACGAACAGCTGATCCTGGATGTGCTGCTCGGCGAGCCGTCCCTGTTCCCGGTTAACGAGGAGGTCGAATTGGCTTGGGAGATCCTAGATCCCGTCCTCGAGAACTGGGCTGCCCACGGCAAGCCCGAGCCGTATGAGGCCGGTACCTGGGGACCGGAGTCGGCGTTCGAGATGCTGCGCCGCACCGGCCGGGAATGGCGGCGGCCGTGATCCGCGCCGGCGACGATGCAGAGCGCAGCGATGCTGAGGAGTGGCGCCGATGATCGTCGATATGCCCGACACCACCACCACGGCGATCAACAAGAAACTCAGTGAGCTACGCGAGAAGGCCGGTGCCATCACGATGGGGCGGGTGCTGACGCTGATCATCGCGCCCGACAATGAGGACGTGCTGGAGGAATCGCTCAAGGCCGCCAACGATGCCAGCCACGAACACCCCGCCCGGATCATTGTGACGATGCGGGGCGACCCGTATGCTGACGCCCCGCGCCTGGACGCGCAATTGCGCTCGGGCGGCGACACCGGCGCCAGTGAAGTGGTGATTCTGAATCTGTCCGGGCTGCTGGCCGGGCACGCGTCGAGCGTGGTCATTCCCTTTCTGCTGCCCGACATCCCGGTGGTGGCGTGGTGGCCCGACATCGCCCCGGACAAGCCCGCCGAAGACCCGCTGGGCAAGTTGGCGATCCGGCGCATCACCGACGCCACCAACGGCGTCGATCCGTTGTCGGCGATCAAGAGCCGCCTGCCCGGATACACCGACGGCGACACCGACCTGTGCTGGGCGCGCATCACCTACTGGCGCGCGCTGCTGACCTCTGCCGTCGACCAGCCGCCGCACGAACCGCTCGAGTCGGCGCTGGTTTCCGGCCTGAAGACCGAGCCCGCCCTCGACATCCTGGCGGGTTGGCTGGCCAGCCGAATCGATGGTCCGGTGCGCCGGGCGGTGGGCGATCTCAAAGTGGAGCTGGTACGCAAGAGCGAGACGATCGTCTTGAGCCGGCCGCAGCATGGCAGGACCGCCACGCTGAGCCGGACAGCCAGGCCCGAGGCCCTGGTTCCCTTGGCGCGCAGGGAAACCGGTGAATGCCTGGCCGAGGACCTGCGCCGGCTGGATGCGGACGAGATCTACCTGACAGCGCTGGAAGGCATCAAGAAGGTGCAGTACGTGTGAGCACCGTTGTCGAGGTCTTCCCGGAAAGCCAGGCCCTGGTCGCGGCCGCCGCGACGCGACTGACCGATGCCATTCGGGCCGCCGCGGCGGCCCGGGGCCGGGCACTCATCGTGCTCACCGGCGGCAGTAACGGCATCGGGTTGCTCGAGGCACTCGGCACCGATGAACGGCAGATCGACTGGTCGAAGGTCCATCTGTTCTGGGGCGACGAACGCTACGTCCCGGAAGACGACGACGAGCGCAACGACAAGCAGGCGCGGGCGGCGCTGCTGGATCGGATCGACATCCCGTCCAGCCATGTGCACGCGATGCCGGCCAGTGACGGTGAGTTCGGCACCGATATCGCCGCGGCGGCGCTGGCCTACGAACAGTTGCTGACCGCCAACGCCGAACCGGGCCAGCAGGTACCGAATTTTGATGTCCACCTGCTGGGTATGGGACCAGAGGGCCACATCAACTCGCTGTTCCCGGACACTCCTGCCGTGCTGGAAACCGCGCGTATGGTGGTGCCGGTCGAAGACTCCCCCAAACCGCCGCCGCAACGAATCACCTTGACGCTGCCGGCCGTTCAGCGTTCTCGCGAGGTGTGGCTGATGGTGTCCGGCGGTTCCAAGGCCGACGCGGTGGCCGCTGCCATCGGAGGTGCACCACCGGTGTCGGTGCCCGCCGCCGGGGCGATTGGGCAAGAGACCACGCTGTGGCTGCTCGACGAGGAGGCGGCGGCCAAGCTTCCGCGTTGACCGATACGCGCGATAATGACCGTCATGGCAGACAGAACCGTGCGCGGCGGACAAGAGCGAAGCCGGATCAAGACCCTCACCCAGGCCGCGTTGAACGCCGACAAAACGTGGAGCATGTCGAAGACGTCCTCGACGGTTTGAGCAAGACCATGAAGGAGCTCAACAGCTCCCGTTCCGCCTTGAACGCCACGGTGGAACGCATGGAAAGCGGACTCGATCACTTGGACGGCACGCTGTCCAGCCTGGATGATCTCGCGCGGCGGTTGATCGTGCTGGTCGAACCCATGGAGGCCAGCGTCGTCCGGATCGAGGACATGGTGAAGGTGGGCGAGACGATGTTGTCCCCGCTGTCGGCCACCGAGCACGCCGTGCGCGGCATGCTGGACCGGCTGCGCAACCGTACGGCACGCTAACGCTACGGCGCCGCCCCTATCCCAAACAGCTTCGCCCGCACCGTATTAGGGAGCCGCGAAGTCACCGACCGCGGTCATTTTGTTGCCGTCGGAGGCGGTGGCGAAGCCGCCCGCGGTAAATGCGCAGTTCAAAATGACCGCTCGGTGTGCAGGACTTTGCATCCACAAGTCGAGGGCCACATTGGGAGCCGCCGCCGATCCGGTGCCCCAGTAGACGACCTCACCGGTGGAGCCGGCCCGCGAGTACCCCGCGTCCGCCATCCGTGCCTGCGGGGAGGAGCCGTCCGAACCGATATGGCCGTTCACCCCGTTCGTCAGCATGTCGTTGGCGTGCCGCTGCGCCGCTACCTGCAAACGCGGGTCGTCGCCGATCACCCCGCACGTTTGGCGAAGCCGGTTGACGCCGCTGTACACGACACTTCCGAGATCGTCTGCGCGCGCGGCAAATCCAGCAACGGTGTCGAGAACCGTCGTGAAGACAGTGGAAATCGCGACGATGGCGACGATCTCGACGTTCCTCATTATGTTGCCTCTTGCCGCAGGCACACTTCGCTAGGTGTAGCAACCAAACTCTACCCGCTATTGACTGAACCGTCCCGGTTTCGATGTCGCTTCCTATGTCCCGCGGTCGACCGCGTCGAACACCTCCAGAGGATGCTGGAACGGCCCGAGGTGAGTTTGCGCTCGGCGGCAAATGGATGGTCGAACGAGAAGACGATGCACAGCAGCAATCCGAGTAGAACTGCGATCGCGCTGGAAACTATTGCGTGCCCGGTGGTGCTGTCCAGGCGCAGGAAACCCATCAGCTTGACCAAGACGATGGCACCGAAAACCACTGCCGCCCAGAGCAGTGCGGGCATGCGCGGCCGGGTATCGACGATGCGCTGGGTACGGTCAGAAGCCAAAACGGTTAACTGGTTGAGGAATTCGGCTTTGACCGAGCTCGACGCGACACTAGGAGGTTTGACCGCCGATGATGCGGTACATCTGGGTGATGCCGGCTCTTGCATTACCGATGGCGTCGTCGCTGGTCTGCTTGTCCGGGTCGGGAGTCAGCGCGGTCGCGTACTTACGCAGCAGCTGGTGAATTTGTGTGCGCTCCGGTTCGGGCACGGCGACGGTCTGCCGGTACATCGTCGTCGGCGCCGACGCCTCGTTGGCGACGATCAACTCGGTGGAGGAGAACTGTTGCCAGGCGACGACCACCGTGAATCCCAGCAGAGCGCCGTAGACGAGCGCGACGATGGCGATGAACGGCGACATCGTCGGATTGTGTTCTCTGCCGATGCCGCGCAACGTGCGTTCGCCACGCTGATGCAGCCCACCGCGATCACAACGGCGACGGCGATGACAGCAAGCACCAGTAGCCAAAGCGGCGGCCCAGACGCACCCATCGAGGCCAGCGTATTGGCGCAGGAATCTGCGCGCGGCCGGATTAACCCAGGGGTTGGCCGGGCGATTACCCGCTATTTCGCAGGGCGCTGGCCAATCCGTTCATCGTCAGCAGGATGCCCCGTTGCACCAGTTCGTCGTCGTCGCCGGAGCGGTAGCGGCGCAGCAACTCCACCTGCAGGTGGTTCAGTGGCTCAAGGTACGGGAAGCGGTTGAACACCGAGCGGGCCAGGGCGGGATTGTCGGCGAGCAGGTCGTCTTGGCCGGTGATGAGCTTGTGCATGGCGATGGTGCGCTGGTGTTCGTCGACGATCTTGTCGAAAACGCGCCGCCGCAACGCTTCGTCGGCCACCAGTTCGGCGTAACGGGCCGCGAGGCCGAGATCACTCTTGGCCAGAACCTGCGCCATGTTAGACAGCACGCTGGCAAAGAACGGCCACCGCTGGTATAGGTCGCGCAGCACCAGTATCCGTTCGGTTTCACTTTCGGGGCCGGACTTGATCCACTGCTCGAACGCCGATCCGGTGCCGTACCAACCGGGGAGCATCACCCGTGACTGACTCCAGGCGAGCACCCACGGGATGGCGCGCAGGTCGGCAATCGAGGCGGTGGGTTTGCGTGATGTCGGCCGGCTGCCGATATTCAGCGACCCAATCTCGCTGACCGGAGTGGAGGCCATAAAGTATTCGACGAAACCCGGTGTGTCGTGCACCAATTCGACGTAAGCGCGCTGGGCGAGAGCGGCCACTTCGTCCAGCACCGCATAGGCCGGCTCCGCGGCATCCCCCAGCCCTTCGACATCCAGCAGCGTCGATTCCAGCGTGGCGGCCACCAGGCTCTCCAGGTTGCGCCGCGCAGTCTGCGGTTCGGCGTATTTGGCGGCGATCACCTCACCCTGCTCGGTGAGGCGCAGCGAGCCGTTCACCGCGCCCGGCGGTTGCGCCAGGATGGCTTGGTAACTGGGGCCGCCGCCGCGGCCGACGGTACCGCCACGACCGTGGAACAGCCGCAACCGAACTCCGGCCTTGCGGGCCGCTTCGACCAGGGCCAGCTCGGCGCGGTAGACCGCCCAGTTGGCCGCCAGGTAGCCGCCGTCTTTGTTCGAGTCGGAGTAACCCAGCATCACTTCTTGGCATCCGCCTCGAGCGTCGACGACCGCGCGGTACAGCGGAAGCTCCAACATCGCCTGCATGATGGCCGCGCCGTGATGCAGGTCGGCGATCGTCTCAAAGAGCGGCGAGATACCCACTGGGCAGTAGGGTTTCGGCCCGGAGGCGTCCAACAGGCCGGCTTCCTTCAGCAGGATGGCAGCCTCGAGGACGTCGGAAACCGAGCGGCACATGGAGATGACGTAGTTGGGCACCGCGGCGGGGCCGTAGCGTTCGACGGCCTCGGCGGCGGCCCGGACGACGCCCAGCTCGCCGCGGGCCAGCTCGGACAATTGGCCGCGATCGCCGACCAGTGGGCGCCGGGTGCTCAATTCGCCCGCCAGCAGCGCCACCCGCTGCTCTTCAGGCAGTGAGCGGTAGTCCGGATGCACCCCTGCCCACGCCAGCAGTTCGGCGACCACATCTTCGTGCACATCGGAGTTCTGCCGCATGTCCAGCCCGCATAGGTGAAACCCGAAGACTCGCACGCCTTCTCGTAGCAGGGCCAGCCGGTCGTCGGCCAGCAGCGCACTGCCGTGGGCCCGTAGTGACGCATCGATCGTGTCGAGGTCGGCCTGCAGTTGGCCCGAAGTGGGATACGGTGCCAGGCCCAGGTCGAGCTCGTGCTGCGGTCGCCAGTCCAGGATCTGGGCGGCGGTCGCGGTGAGCCGAGCCCGGATTACCCGCACCGCCCGCCGGTACGGCTCGTCGGCACGCGCCACTTCCCGGCAGCCCTCGGCCAGTTCGGCCAGCTGCGGGGAGACGGAGACGAGCCGCGCCGACATCGACAACTCCTGCTCGAGAGCGGTCAGTTCGGCCAGATAGTGTGCCAGCGCGGTGAACGCGGCGCTGCCGGTGGCCAGCCGCACCACGTCGGCGGTCACATTCGGATTGCCGTCGCGGTCACCGCCGATCCAGGAGCCGGGTTGCAGGATGGGTCCGGCCAGCAGTCCGGCGTCGGGCCAGCGAGCCCGCAACGCGTCGCGCACCTCGGCGTTCACTTGGGGGACCACCTTGAAGAAGGCGGCGGGGTAGTACCGCAGCCCCACTTCGATCTCGTCGGTGATCTGCAATCGGGACAACCGGATGAGCGCGGTCTGCCAGAGCGTGAGGACCTGGCGGCGCAACTCCGCTTCGATGTTGCGGCCGGCGTCGGTTTCGGTGTGTCCCTCGGCGTGCAGCCGCATCAACTGCGTGATCCGGTGCTGGGTGACGAAGACGGTGCGTCGACGGGTCTCGGTGGGATGGGCGGTGATCACCGGGGAGACCAGAGCGCCCTGCAACGCTTCGGCGATAGTGGCCGAATCTAGCTGTGCGCCATCGAGTTTCGCATAGGTTGCGGCCAGGCTACTGTCTTGCGGTGGCTCACCGGCGGCGACGCGAATCGCGTGTCGGCGCTCCCGGTGGATGTCTTCGGCCACGTTGGCCAGCAGCGCGAAGTGGCTGAACGCCCTGATGACCGGGATCGCCCGGCCGATCTCGATGCCCTTGAACATGCGCGCCATCTCGGCCCGGTCGATCTCCGAGCGCCGCACCCGAAACGACTCCACCCGGGCGCGTTCCACCAGGTGGAATACCTCGCGACCGTTCTGCTCGCGCACCGTGTCGCCCAGGATGGTGCCCAGCAGCCTGATGTCGGCGCGCATCGGCTCTGTCGCCTCGCGACCGACCTGGGTGCGCTGCACGGCACCGATCGGTTCGAGGGCGGTGTCAGAAACCTCGACCATGCGTCCCAGTATCGGTGCGGACCGCGTCGTGCGCCCGCCGACCGGTCAGCGGTACTTGATCAACAACTCCATGCCGATGATGCACACCAGCCAGATGCCGGTGATGAACAGCGTCAGCCGGTCCAGGTTCTTCTCGACCACCGTCGACCCGGACAGGCTGGACTGCACACCGCCGCCGAACAGCGTCGACAGGCCGCCACCCTTGGCGCGGTGCAACAGCACCAGCAACACCACCAGGATGCTGGTGACCACCAGGGTGATCTGCAGGGCCAACTCCATGACAGGCAGCTTACCGGTTAAGACCCGATCGCCCGTAACCGGCGCCGCCTATTCGGCTCGCCTGGGCAAAGCAAAGACGAGAGCGAATGCCGCGACGCTGAGCCCGGCGCTGGCGGCCATCGCCAGGGTGGCGCTATGAGCAAACGCCAGGGCCACCGCATTGGGACCGGGTGAGAACCGGAGGGTGCCGAAGAGGATGGTGCCGATGATCGCGATTCCGATGGCGCTCCCGATGCGCTGGGCGGTGCCGATCACACCGCTGGCCGCGCCGGCGTCTTGCCGGTCGACGGTCGCGACGATGAAGTCGACGTTGGGTGCGATGAAAAGACCGCTGCCGACACCCGCGGTCAATAGCGGCCGCGACCAGTTGCCAGTCGCTGAACCCGGCCGACGGCGTCATCGCCAGCACCAGCCAGACCGCGGTAATACCCAGGGCCACCAGGCCCAACCCAGCCACCAGCACGGCGCGGCCGAAACGCGCGGCCAACGCGTCACTTTGCGACGCTCCGGCGATCAAGCCGATCGCGAACGGGGTGAGCACCAGGCCAGATTGCAGCGCCGTGTGGCCCAAGCCGGCCTGCCACAGCAGCGCAATGGTGAAGAAGATGCTGGTGAACGCCGCGAAATACACCAGCGCGAGCAGCACCCCGCCGGTGAAAGAGGCACGAGCGAACAATCGCGGCGGCGCGAGCGGATTACCACCGCTGGTCTCGACGTGGCGTTCCCAACCCGCAAACAGCGCCAGTAGCGCGGCGGCCCCGGCCGTCGACGCATAAGTCCACAGCGGCCAGCCTTCCTGCTGCCCCTGGATCAGCGGTGTCAGCAACGCGACCAGTCCCGCCGACAGCAACACCAGGCCGGGCCAATCGGCCGTAGTCTTTCCATCTTCGGCCCCGGCCGGAGGAAGCAGCACCGCGGCGATCACCGCGAGCATGCCGAGCGGGACGTTGACGTCGAACACCAGCCGCCAGCCCCCGTTCGCGCCCGAGGCCGCGATGATCAGGCCGCCGACAAGCGGTCCCAGCGCCACGGAGAAGCCGATCGTCGCTCCCATCAGCGCGAATGCGCGCGCCCGCGCCCGGTCGGCGAACATCAGCTGGATCAAGGCGGTAATCGGCGTGAAAAACATGCCGCACGCCAGGCCCTGGATCGCGCGTGCAGCAATGAGCTGAGCGTCGTCATGGGCCGGGCCACACGCCAGACTCGCGGCGGTGAACAGCGACAAGCCGGCGACGAACACCCATCTGTGTCCCAGCCGGTCCCCCACTCTGCCGGCCGGTATCAAAGCCAGCCCGAAGGCCAGCGCGTAGCCCGAAACGATCCACGACAGCGTGGCGTTCGACGCCCCCCAGATTGGTGCGGATGGTGGGAATGGCGACGTTGACGATCGTGGTGTCCAGCAACGCCATGAACGCGCCGACCAGCAGCACCGCCAGCGCCCACCAGTTACGGCGTTCGGTGGCAACGGTTTTCGTGGTTGGACCGCCCATGTCTCATCGCTCCCCAGCTGTGATCGTGGGTAACATTTCCAAAAGTTCATTGTGCCAAGCAATTTCGGCGCGCAGCCGATCAGCCCGGTGCTTCATCACCAGCTTCTCCCCTGCGGTCAGATAGCGGTCGATGGTGGCGGCGTGCGCTTCCCATTCGGTGAGCATGGCGTTCAGCGATCCGATGCAGGCTTCCAGAATCGTCGGCAAATCGTCGACGTGGTCTGGGTGCACCCGAGTGATCACCAGGTCGAAAGGGTCCGGTTTGATCACGATCTCGCGTAAGGCCCTTAGCCGTAGAGCGCCGACGGCCTCGCGTCCGGCGTCGGTGATCGCCCATACTTGCCGCTGCGGGTAGGCGCCGGCGCGCTCGACCCGAAGTTCCTCGATGAGATCCTCGGCGGCCAGCCGCTTGATCGCGCCGTACAGGCCACCGACCGTGATGTGCGTCCACAGGCCCACGTGCTCCTCTTCGGCGAGCAGCCGAAGTTGGTGGCCATGCATCGGCCCGCGCTCCTCGAGCGCCGCCAAAATGAAGATCCGAATTGACGACACTTGAGTACTCTCGCGCGAGTACTCGCTCGTTGTCCAGCGCCCCAAGCAGGTTGGGCGGGCTTAGGGCAACGGGCCCCCGGCGGCGATCGCAGCCAGCGTCGCGAACTGCTCGCCGTCCAGGGACGCCCCACCCACCAGCGCCCCGTCGATGTCGTCGCGGGCGATGATGTCGCCGATGTTCTTGGCGTTCACCGAGCCGCCGTAGAGCACCCGCACGCTGTCGGCAACCTGCGGCGACGCCAGCGCGGCCAGTTCCGACCGGATCGCCGCGCACACCTCTTGAGCATCGGACGCGCTGGCGACCCGTCCGGTTCCGATCGCCCAGACCGGCTCGTAGGCGATGACGACGTTGCCGATCTGCTCAGCGGAGAGCCCGGCCAACGAGCCGCGCAACTGCTCGACGTTGTGGATGACGTGATCCCCGGTCTCGCGGACCTCAAGGTGCTCGCCGATGCACACGATCGGGGTGAGCTCGTGCTTGAGCGCGGCCGCGGCCTTGGCCGCCACCAGCGCGTCGTCCTCGTTGTGGTAGGTGCGCCGCTCGGAGTGCCCGACCACGACGAAGCCGCAGCCCAGCTTGGCCAGAAACGCCCCGCTGATGTCACCGGTGTAGGCGCCCGCGTCGTGCTGGGACAGGTCCTGGCCGCCGTAGGTCAACCGCAGCTTGTCGCCGTCGACCAGGGTTTGCACGCTGCGCAGGTTGGTGAACGGCGGCAGCACCGTGACGTCGACTTTGTCGTAATACTTGTCCGGCAGCGCGAACGCGATCTTTTGCACCAGTGCGATCGCCTCGAAGTGGTTGAGGTTCATCTTCCAGTTGCCGGCGATCAGCGGCTTGCGGCTCACGAGTCCCCTCCGGTCGGCTGCGCCGTACCCAGGACCTCGATGCCGGGAAGCGTCTTGCCCTCAAGGTATTCCAGCGACGCGCCACCGCCCGTCGATATGTGGGAGAAGTCGTCTTCCGGGATGCCGAGGGCACGGACCGCGGCCGCGGAGTCACCGCCGCCCACCACGCTGAAAGCGCCCTTGCCGGTGGCGGCGGCGATCGCCTCGGCAATCCCCTTGGTGCCGGCGGCGAAGGCGGGAAACTCGAAGACGCCCATCGGGCCGTTCCAGAAGATGGTTTCGGCATTGGACAGCAGCGCGGAGAACCGCTTGACCGATTCCGGCCCGATGTCCAGCCCCACCTTGCCTTCGGGAATCCGGTCCGCGGCCACCGTCTGCGGCGGTGAGTCCGCAGCGAACTCCTCTGCCACCACAATGTCCACCGGAAGACGGAGCACGTCGGCGTAGGTCTCCGACAACCTGCGACACGTGTCGACCATCTCGGGCTCCACCAGTGAGGTGCCGACCGAAAGGCCGTAGGCGGCAAGGAAAGTGAAGCACATGCCGCCACCGATCACGATGCTGTCAGCCTTGGTCGCCAGCGACTCGATGACACCGAGCTTGTCGGACACCTTCGACCCGCCGAGCACCACCGCGTACGGGCGTTTGGTCGAGCTGGTCAGCTTCTGAAGCACCCGTATCTCCTTGTCCACCAGCGTGCCGGCGTAGTGCGGCAGCAGGGTGGCAACGTCGTACACCGAGGCCTGCTTACGGTGCACCACTCCGAAGCCGTCGGAGACGAAAGCGCCTCCCGGCGAGACCAATTCGGCCAGTTGCCGTGCCAGGGCCAGCCGCTGGCCGTCGTCCTTGCTGGTCTCACGCGGGTCGAAGCGGATGTTCTCCAGCAGCAGGATGTCGCCGTCGGTGAGCCCCTCGGCCCGGGCCAGCGCGTCGGCGCCCACCACATCGCCGGCCAGCTGCACGTGCCGGCCCAGCTGTTCGCCGAGCGCCGCCGCGACCGGCGCCAGCGACAGCTTCGGGTCCGGCCCGTCTTTGGGACGACCCAGGTGGGCGGTGACGACCACCTTGGCGCCGGCGTCGAGCAGCGCCTTGAGTGTAGGGACCGACGCGGTGATCCGGCCGGGGTCGGTAATGACACCACCGTCCAGCGGCACGTTCAGGTCCGAGCGCACCAGCACCCCGCGGCCCGAAACCCCTTCGGCCAGAAGGTCGTTAAGGCTTGGAACAGACATGGTCTACAGCCCTTTGCCGACCAGCACGGCCAGGTCGATGAGGCGGTTGGAATAGCCCCATTCGTTGTCGTACCAGGACACCACCTTGGCCTGGTTGTCGATCACCTTGGTCAGTCCGGAGTCGAAGATGGAACTGTGCGGGTCGGTGACGATGTCGCTGGACACGATTGGTGCGTCGTAGTACTTCAAGATGTCCTTCAAACGGCCCTCCGCGGCGGCCTTGAACGCCGCGTTGATCTCCTCGACGCCGGCAGACTTGGACAACTCGACGGTCAGGTCGGTGACCGAGCCGGTCGGGATCGGGACCCGTAGCGCGTACCCATCGAGCTTGCCCTTGAGCTCGGGCATCACCAGACCGATCGCCTTGGCCGCGCCGGTGGAGGTCGGCACGATGTTCAGCGCAGCGGCGCGCGCGCGGCGCAGGTCCTTGTGCGGCCCGTCCTGCAGGTTCTGGTCCTGGGTGTAGGCGTGAATGGTTGTCATCAGGCCCCGCACGATGCCAAATTCGTCCTGCAGCACCTTGGTCACCGGCGCAAGGCAGTTCGTAGTGCAGGAGGCATTGGAGATGATGTTCTGGCTGCCGTCGTACTTGTCGTCGTTGACGCCCAGCACGATGGTGATGTCGGGATCGGTGGCGGGCGCGGAGATGATCACCTTCTTCGCACCGGCCTCCAAGTGCCCCTTGGCTTTGGCCGCGTTGGTGAACAACCCGGTGGATTCGACCACGACGTCGACGCCGAGATCGCTCCAGGGCATGGCCGCCGGGCCTTCCCTGACCTCGAGCGCCTTGATCTTGTGGGTGCCGACGACGATGGTGTCCTGGCCTTCGAGGCTGACGTCGTAGGGCAGCCGGCCCAGGATGGAGTCGAATTTGAGCAAGTGCGCCAGCGTGTGGTTGTCGGTGATGTCGTTGACCGCCACCACCTCGATGTCGGCGGTGCCCTGCTCCTGTTGAGCCAATAAGGCCCGGTAGAAGTTGCGCCCGATTCGGCCGAAGCCATTGATACCCACTCGGACCGTCACGTGTCTCTCCCTGTCTTCCTGAGTCCGCTGATAATCCGCTCATGGTCAGCCTAGATCAGGCGCGGCGTTGCTTCCGCAGCCATCCCACCGCCGACTCGGCGGCGTAGTAGCCGCACAGCCCGTGGATGCCGGCCCCGGGCGGCGTGGACTGCGAACAGAGGTAAACCCCTGGCACGCCGGTCGCGTAGGGATTGATGGCGATCCGCGGGCGGAACATCAGCTGTAGCCCGGCGTTGGAGCCGCCGATGATGTCGCCGCCGATGAAGTTGGGGTTGTAGGCCTGCAGTTCGGTGGTGCTCTTGCTGACCGTGGCGACGACGCGGTCGCGGAAACCCGGGGCGAACCGCTCGATCTGGTCGACGACGGCGCCGGTCGCGTCGCCGGTGTAGCCGAACGGTACGTGCGCGTACGCCCAGATCGGGTTGATGTTGCCCGCCGAGCGCGACGGGTCGGCCAGGTACTGCTGCCCGACGAGCACGAACGGCCGCTGCACCATCTGGCCTTGTGCGCGTTGACGTTCGGTGTCGGCGATCTCGGCGAACGTGCCGCCCAGGTGGACGGTGCCGGCGCGGCCGCAGTCCGGGTTGGTCCACGGGATGTCGCCCTGGATGGCGAAGTCGACCTTGAACGCCGACGATCCCTCGCGGTAACGCTCAAAGGACCGCTTGATGCGGGCGGGCATGGCATCGCCGTAGATCTGTAGCGCCAGCGCCGGGCTGAGGTCGAGCATGACGACCTCGGCGTCGGGAATGTCGCGACGGCTGGTGACGGTCACCCCCGTGGTGACGGCGCCACCGTGCTCCGCGAGAGCAGCGGCTAGCGCCCTGGTGATCGCGCCCGAGCCGCCTTCGGCGACGGGCCACCCGTACCGGTGCCCGCTGGCCAGGATCATCAGCCCCAGCGACGCGGTGAGCGGCCGGTCAAGGCGGGTGTACACGTGCGCGGCCGATCCGCCGAACAACGCGCGCGCCTGTTCAGTGCGAAACCAGCGGGCCATCACGGTGGCCGGGAGCAGCGCGCGGGGCCCGAAGCCGGCGAGGCGAAGCGGGTGACGCGGAACGTTGATGAACGGGCGGAGCAGGTCTTCGGCCAGGGCGTCGAATCCGGAGGCGAGGTCCCCGATGGCGCGGCGCCACCGGGCGGCGTCCGGTCCCATGCCGGCCGTCGTCCGATCGAGCGACTGATACAGCACGCCGGCAGTGCCGTCGTCGAGCGGGTGCGCGCAGTCGATCTCCGGCCATTGCCACCTCAGGCCGTAGCGCTGCAGGTCCACCTCTTTCCAGAACGGCGAACCGATGCCCAGCGGATGAAACGCCGAGCAGTGGTCGTGGATGACGCCCGGCACCGTCAGCTCACTCGAGCGCGCTCCCCCGCCGATCGTGTCGCGCGCCTCGAGGACCTGGACGTCGACGCCCTGCCGGGCCAGGTGGAGGGCGGCGGCCAGGCCGTTGGGCCCGGCGCCGACCACCACCGCGCTGGTCATCGCGCGCTGCGTTGTGTCGTGACGTGGACGGGGAACTCGTCGCCGGGCTCCGGCCAAGGTTGGCGGGTCAGCATGTCTTTGATGTCGATGTAGCCGGCCTCGATCAGGCCAGTCTTGGCGTCGACGATGCGGTACCACTGCTTTTGGATGTGGATCGGTTGCCCTTCCAGGATGATCACGCGAACGTCGCCGTCCTCGAAGTGGCAGCGCCGTTGCACCGCTTCCACGAGTTGCTCGTTGTGCAGGTGGCCCTCGCCGAAGTTCCATCCGACGAGCGGCCCGGCGACGATTTCGCCCTCGCGAATCTTGTAGTCGGCCTCATCCTCGATCGCGCGCGGCACCAAGGCGTTGAGCGCCCGGCCGTGCACGTGCATCGCACGGAACGCGGCGGTCTTGTCCGCCATGATCTCGGCGGTCTGCGGGTCGTACAGCCGGGCCAGCTGATTGACCACCAGCGCGGAGCTCTTGACTATGTCGGTGTCGATCCTATCCTCAGCGGCCGCCCGGAAGCACCACACGCTGGTGGCCCAGTTGCCGGCGTAATACCGCATCGCGGGGAGGAACGAAATCTTGTCGGGGAACATGTTTCCCGCGATGACGATCAGCACCGCGGCAATCACCAGGGCCAGCAGGAACGGCGAGCGAAGGTCGGTGGCCCGGATCGCGCCGTAGTGCCCGAACAGATAGAACAGCGAGAAGATGAAGAACACGTTCCACTCCAACGGGACCCCCATCGGGAGGTTGGAAATGATGTTGAGGTGGAAGATGACCATGAACCCGATCAGGAACCATCGCCACGGGTGGTCGCCGGCGAAGAAGACCAGGAGTGTGGGGACCACGAATTCCGCCGTGGTGCCACCGACGTGGGCCATCAGCTTCGGCAGCCGGGACGGCCGCAGATCGTTGACGTGGTCCAGGTAGAGCATGTGCTTGATCGGGTTGAACAGCCGGGGCCGCAGCAGCGCGTTGTTGCTCGTCATCACCGCCACCACGTAGGGGAAATGGTGGTTGAGCTTGGAAGTGGCTGCGCCCCACCACAAGCAGAGCATGATGAGCTTGTACGCCGCGATCTGATCGGTGAACGGGAAGAAGAACACGAACAGCTTCAGCCAGTAGTGTTCGCCACGGGCGGCCAGGAAGATGGTCTTGTCCCGCAGACCCAACAGCGCCAGCGCGACGATGGTCGGGATGACCCGGACCGGGTCGATCAGGCCGACATCGCCGGCGCCGGTGACCGGCCCACCGCGACCGGGCGCCAACAACGCCCACACCCCGCCGGCCAGCACGATGGCATACAGAGCGACGTCGACGGCGCTGCGGGTGTCACCGCTGGTGAACGGGACCTTTCCCGGCCACGGCGGTAGCCGAATCGTCTTGGGCCGCAACCAATACAGGATGCCTCCGATCGGCGGCATGAACCGCCCGGTCAGCGGGCCGGATCCGCAGCCCAACCCCAAGACCTCGAAGAGCAGGGTAAAGACGATGACTTTCTGGTACACGATTGGTTGCGTCCACCAGTCACCGATGCGGCCGAACCCGCCCAGGCCGGGCGTCAGCGAGATGACCACGGCAGCAACGGTGATGTAGGCCGCAATCTTGAGCAGGTAAAGCAGATACACCGCGTAGGGAGTGCCGAAGCCGTGCTCGGCCCAGTGCCGGCTCACAACTTGCAGTCGCGTTGCCCGCGGCTCCGTCTGCCAGGTGTCGCGATCGACATCCGGAAGCTCTGGTGTCATGAATCCCATGGTCGCCCCCGCTCTCCCAGCCGGTGTATCGGTAACGAGAACCGCTGCGGCAAAAGTCGATTCACACCGGGGTGACGCTACCTATCGGACCGCGAGCCGCGCCCGCGGGGAAAGTGCCGTCACCTCGCCCCGAGACCGACGGGGAAATCGCTTCCGCAGCTTTTCGAGCATGCCGTCAATGCTCTGTCGATCCTGTTGTTCCAGCCGCGACAAGCGCCGGAAGTTACCGGCGGCGTCGGCGTCGCCGTCAGCCTCGGCGGCGGCGATCGCCTGCTGATACTCATCGATCCGGTGGTCCATGAGACGGCGGTTTTGCATGAGCAGACGCACGAAGTACTCGGCCTGGCGGCGATCGGCCGCGTCGGCTGCGGCTGCGGCAGGATCGAGCTCACCGGGCTGCGAGTCGGCGGGCACCGCGGGCCGCACCATGCTGGCGCGAGGACGATGGGCGGCGCGGCGGTCACGAGCGTTAGCCGGCCTGCGGGTAGCGCCCGGGCGCGCGCCGCGCTCTTGAGGCAAATCAGCCACGTCCATCGGGGTACCCATTTCTTAAGGATTGGCTCAGGGCGTCGTAACAATAGCGCCCGAATCGGAGCGGCACCATATGCATGGGCCAGAAAAGGGCAAACGCCATGCCAGCGGCACTGCACCGGTCGCTACCATCGAGGGACTGAAGCGGCAATGCAGCCTCGCGGGAGCGTCGAGGGAGGAACGTGACCGACAGCATAGCGCAGGTGGCGGGGACATCGGCAAATTCGACCCCGTCCTGACCCACGTCTGACGGCGGTGACGCGCCCGTTTCTGAAAACCTACTTCCGCTCCGAGGTGCACGGCCTGGACTCGTTCCCGCCCGGTGGAGCGCTGGTCGTCGGTAACCACTCCGGCGGCATGCTTCCGATGGACGTGCCGATCTTCACCGTGCACTTCTACGACAAATTCGGCTACGACCGCCCGGTGTACACGCTGAGCCACGACATTCTCATGACCGGCCCCACCGGGCAGCTGCTCCGGCGAACCGGATACATCCGGGCCAACCGCGAGAACGCGGCCAAGGCCTTACGATCCGGCGGGGTCGTCATCGTCTTTCCCGGCGGCGACTACGACGCATACCGGCCCACCCTGTCGGAGAACGTCATCGACTTCAACGGCCGCAAGGGATACGTCCGCACGGCGATCGACGCCGGCGTCCCCATCGTGCCCGCGGTGTCCATCGGCGGGCAGGAAACCCAGCTATACCTGTCCCGCGGCACCTGGCTGGCCGAGAGGCTGGGCGTGAAACGCCTACTGCGCAGCGCCATTCTGCCGCTGTCGTTCGGCTTCCCGTTCGGGTTCAGCGCCGTGATCCCGCCCAACTTGCCGCTGCCCGCCAAGATCGTGACGCAAGTACTCCCGCCGATCGACATCGCGGCGGAGTTCGGTGACGACCCGGACGTCGACGAGGTCGACGAGCACGTGCGCTCGGTGATGCAGCAAGCCCTCACGGAGCTCGCCGACAATCGCCGTTTTCCGATTCTGGGCTAAGCTATGGCAACTCGACTCGGCGAGACCCTCGGCTTGATCGCTACCATGCGCCGCGCCCGCCTCATCGCGCCGATGCGCCCGGTCCGATACCTACAGATGGCCGCGGCCATGCGCCGCGAAGGCATGGGGATGACCTCTGGGTTCGCCAGCGCCGCACAACGCTGCCCGGACCGCCCCGGCCTGGTCGACGAGCTCGGCACGCTGACCTGGCGGCAGCTCGACGAGCGGTGCAATGCGCTGGCCTCGGCGCTGCAAGGCTTGCCCGGCGGCGCTCCGATGGTCGTCGGGATCATGTGCTGCAATCACCGCGGTTTCGTCGAGTCGCTGGTGGCCGCCAACCGGATCGGCTGCGACATCGTTGTGCTCAACACGTCTTTCGCCGGGCCGGCGCTGGCCGATGTGTTGAATCGGGAAGGCGTGGACGCCGTCATCTACGACGAAGAATTCACCGACACCATGGACCGGGCGCTGGCCGACACGCCCGAGGCCACCCGCATCGTGGCGTGGGCCGACCGGCCGCACGAGGTGACGGTCGAAAAACTGATCGCCGCCCACACCGGGCAACAGCCCGAGCGCACCGGCCGCAAGGGCAAGATGATCTTGCTCACCTCTGGCACCACCGGAACTCCCAAGGGCGCCAAGCAGTCCGGCGGCAACGCCAGAATCGGCACGCTCAAGGCGATTCTGGACCGCACACCATGGCGGGCCGAGGAACCCATCGTGATCGTGGCGCCGATGTTCCACGCGTGGGGCTTTTCCCAACTGCTGCTTGCCGCGTCATCGACCGCCACCGGGCAACCGGCCTGGTGGTGGTGCCGGTCATGTTCGACCGCATCATGGAACTCCCCGCCGAGGTGCGGAAGCGTTACCGCGGCAAGTCGTTACGGTTCGCCGCCGCATCCGGTTCACGGATGCGACCCGACGTCGTCGTCGCTTTCATGGACCAGTTCGGTGACGTGATTTACAACAACTACAACGCCACCGAGGCCAGCATGATCGCCACCGCCACCCCGCAGGACCTGCGCGCAGCGCCCGACACCGCCGGCCGGCCCGCGGACGGAACCGAAATCCGCATCCTCGACCCCGAATTCAACGAGCTGCCCAGCGGCGAGGTCGGCAGCATCTACGTCCGCAACAACACCCAGTTCGACGGCTATACGGAGGGGTCCACCGGCAAAGGGAAAAGCTTCCATGCCGGGTTCATGGCGTCGGGCGACGTCGGGTATCTGGACGAGGCAAGGCGATTGTTCGTCGTCGGCCGCGACGACGAGATGATTGTTTCGGGCGGAGAGAACGTATATCCGGTCGAGGTGGAGAAGACCCTGACGGCCCATCCGGAGGTGGCCGAGGCCGCGGTGATCGGCGTGGACGACCAGCAGTACGGCCAGCGGTTGGCGGCATTCGTGGTGCTGGCGGCCCAAGCGTCGGCGACCTCCGACTCACTCAAGCAACACGTCCGGGAAGACCTGGCCAACACAAGGTGCCCCGAGAGATCACCGTGCTCGACGAACTCCCGCGCGGCAGCACCGGGAAGATCTTGCGCAACGAGTTTGCAGTCCCGGGTTGAGCGGCTGATGATTCGCTGGCTGCGACGCCCGAGGCCGCTGGCCCGCGCGGTGCTGGAACTGGTCAACGCCGCCAACGGATTACGCCCGCTGGCCCGGAAGGGCTAGAGCACCGTTTTGGTGTTCTGGTTCGGCTGGCCGACGTCGGAGGTGACCGGTCTGTACTTTTCGGTGTCGCTGCTGGATGCGCTGCGCCGCGGTCGGCGCGGTGACTTCGCCGGGCGGCGCGGCAAGGTCGCGCTCGCGCTGACGGCGCTCTCCTGGGTGATCCTGGCGGTGATCCGCTACCGCGGCGTCACCACCCCGGGCCCCGTGCTAGAGGCGGGGCTGCGCGATCAGCTGGGCCCTGAATACGCCGATGAGATCGCCGAGCTGCCCATGACCCCGACCCGCGTGGGGCGGCGCAACCTGCCGCTGCGCACGACGGTGGCGCGCCGGCTGTATGTCGAGAAGACGAACGTGGTGCCCTACGGCCCGCACGGCGCGAACGTCGCCGATATCTGGCGCCGCCGCGGCCTGCCCCGCGACGGCAAGGCGCCGGTGCTGCTGCAAGTCCCCGGCGGCGCCTGGATGATCGGCATGCGCCGTCCCCACGCCTATCCGCTGATGAGCCATCTCGCCTCCCGCGGCTGGGTATGCGTGTCAATCGGCTATCGCGTGTCCCCCCGCCACCCCTGGCCCGATCACATTGTCGACGTCAAGCGGGCGCTGGCCTGGGTCAAGGAGAACATCGCGGCCTACGGGGGAGATCCGGACTTCGTCGCGATCACCGGCGGTTCGGCCGGCGGGCACCTGTCCGCGCTGGCGCACTGACGCCCAACGACCCGCAATTCCAGCCGGGCTTCGAGGAAGCCGACACCTCGGTAACCGCCGCGGTTCCGGTGTACGGCGCTACGACTGGTTTTCCACCAAGAGCGAGGGTCGTCCCGAGTTCGTCGGACTCCTCGAAAAGTTCGTCGTCAAGCGGAAGTTCGCCACGCACCGGCACGTCTATGTGGATGCGTCGCCGATCCGCAAGCTGCATGCCGAGGCGCCCCCGTTCTTCGTCCTGCACGGCCGCGACGATTCGCTGATCCCGGTCGGTGAGGCGCAGGAGTTCGTCGACGAACTGCGTGCGGTGTCCAAGTCCCCGGTCGCATACACCGAATTGCCAAACGCGCAACATGCTTTCGACATCTTCGGGTCCCCGCGGGCGCACCGGTCCGCCGGGGCGGTGGCCCGGTTCTTGTCCTGGGTATACGCGACCAGCTACCCGCGCGCCCGCTGACGCTCGACTATGTTGACATCGATAACATCGGTGTGTAAAGCTCTCTTCAACCGGCCTCGACGGGAGGGTACTGGCATGCGGGTGATGTTCGATGCTGAGCAGGAAAGCCCTCCGGCACATGCGGCCGAGCGGTACGCCGCCGTATGGCTGCAGATTCGGGTGTGGCGGGTCTGGCATCTGCGGCGCTTCGTTGCCGCCATCGCACCCGTGATCGCCCAAGCTCGACACCACCCGGGTCTTCATCGGTTTGGATTCGAAATATCGTGGTGGCGGCTACGTTTCAGAACATTCGCCGCATTCGATACGGAAGACTCAATGCACCACTTCGTCACCAGCAGCCCGCACCGCGAAATCTATCGCCGCCTGCGCGGCCGTCTCGGCGGGATGTCGGTGTCATACGCGACGATAGCGGCAGCGGACCTGCCTACCCACTGGGGAGAAGTTCCGGCGACGGCGTGCGCATTCGGTGCATGACGCCACCCAGGATTCGCGTGCGAAAGCCCCGCGGCAGCAGCGCCAACGCTGAGGTCAGAAACTTCGCCCGCAGCCCCGGCACCACGGTGGTTCGCCGCCCCAGCGCGGCAATGGCGGCCTTGGCGACGACGTCGGGCGTGGTAGCCGACTTCATGGTCAGGCCGGCGCGGGCACCGAAGCCGGTGTGCACCGGGCCGGGCACGACCGACAGCACATCGACTCCGCACGGGCGCAGCTCGGCGTGCAGGCCTTCGGCGAAGACCTGCACATAGGCCTTGGTTGCCGCATAACCCACCTGCCCCGGAACCCCTTGCCAGCCAAGGATGGAACCGAACAGCATCATCCCGCCGCGACCGCGCGACGCCAGCCGACGCGCGAACGTCTGCGCAAGGGAGGCGACGGCGGTGACATTGACGGCGAGCATCTCCCGTTCCGTGGCCAGCGCCAACTCGGTCAATCGGCCGCTGGTGCCGAATCCTGCCGCCAGCACCACCAGCCCGACATCGATATCCCGCACCTCGTCAGCCAGCCGGTCCACGGCCGCTGGCTGCGCCAAATCTGTTGCAATCACTTCGGTTTCGACGTTGTGGGCGGCGCGCAGTTCCCGCGCGATCGCGTGTAACCGCTCCGTGTTCCGGGCAACGAGCACCACGTTCAAGCCGCGACGAGCGACCTCATTGGCAAGCGATTTGCCGATTCCATCGCTGGCGCCGGTGATCAACGCCCAAGGCCCGTAACGGGCCCGGAACCGGTTGGTATCGCTCATGTCCTCGAGAATAGCGCGAGAATGTTAGCAGCGTCAACATCAGCGGCCTCCCTAGCCGATCCCACGGGTGATGGCGTCCAGCAGGCGGTCGGCGATCTGCTGCTTCTGCGCGGCGCCCAGGGTGTTCAGGGGCCCGTCCAGAAACAGCGTCGCCAGGCCATGCACCGCAGCCCAGGCCGCCTCGTCGACGCCGTTGCGCCGACGGTCCGAAATCACTCCGCTCGCCACCAGGTCGTCCACACAGCTGCGCAATACCTGGAACGGATGGTCTTGCGCGCCCGCAGCTTCAGCATCCGAGACCGGAACTCTGCCGGCCGGGTGGCGAGCGAAGGCCACACGATACAGCCCGGGTTCGGCGAGCGCGAAGTCAAGGTAGGCCTGCCCGGTGGCGCGGAATCGGGCCAGCGCTCGCTTATTCCGGGGACCACGATTGGGCACCGCGTCGACTGATTCCTGCATCCTGGCGGCCAGCTGCCGCAGGGCATACGCGATCACCGCCGCCAGCAGCGCATCTCGATCGGCGTAGTGGCGGTAAGCCGCGGAATTGCTGACACCTGCGCGACGCTGAACGTCACGCATCACTACCGCATCAGGGCCACCGGACCTTGCCAACTCCACGGCAGTGTCCAAGAGCGTCCGGCGCAGATCACCGTGGTGGTAGCTGTCGGTGGTCGACCGAGACCGCGCACCGCTTGGCCGGCCCGCCATTACTCCAGCGCCGCGGCGTTCTCGAGTTCGGTCAACGCCGGCTCGATGCGATCGGCCATGTCGTCGATGTCGTTGGCCACCTCGGGGGTCGTCACGAAGCCGAAGTCGAGGTAGTCCTGGTAGGAGAAGCAAGTGATGTTCAGGGCAACGTCCATGACCGGTGGACCCAGCGGGACCAGCGAATCGACTTTGGCGCCAGCCATATACAGCGGGAACGGCGGTCCGGGGACATTGGATACCACGAGGTTGATTGGGGCCAGATTTCGTGACAACCCGCTGGCGGTGTAGGCGCGCGCGGCCAGCTGCAGCAGTCCGGGCGGCGTGGTTTCGGTCAGCCCCATGATCTGATGCGCCGACAACGCCTTGGCCATCAGTTTGGCGCTCTGGGTGCTTTCGTAGATGGCCTGCAGCCGCTCGGCGGGGTCTTCGATATCGGTGGCCAGCGATACGGTCATCGAGCTCACCTTGTTGCCGACGTCGCTCTTGTCGTCGTCGCCACGGGTGGAGACCGGGATCTGCGCAATGAGCGGTTTGGCCGGCAACTCGCCACGTTTCTGCAGGTATTCCCGCGCGGCGCCGGCCACCAGCGCGAGCACGACGTCGTTGAGCTTGACGTCGAACGCGTCCTTGACGGCCTTGGCCCGCGCCAGCTCGACCCGGCAGCCGGTAATTCGCCGGTGCGGCGAGACGGGCGCATTGAACCGCGTCTTGGGCGCTTCGAAGTAGCGCGGCGGGCGGCTGCTGAGGCCCAGCGCCGCGATCTGCTGACGCAACGTCTGCTCGACGAGTCGCGCCAGGCGGAACGGCGTTTTGATGCCGACATTGATCAACGCGCCGACCGCGCGCCGTTCCAGGCCGGGAAGCTGAAATCCGGCCAGCGATCCGACCGTCTCGCGCTGTGGCGGCCGCGGTTCCGGGGTGACGTCCAACAGGATTTCGCCCAGCCCCGCGCCCGAGACCCCGTCGACGATGGCATGGTGCATCTTGGCCAGGGTCGCGATCCGCCCGCCCTCGACGCCCTCGATCACCCACATCTCCCACAGCGGTCGCGAGCGATCCAGCTTGTAGGACATCAGCCGGCCCACCAGCTCCTCGAGTTCGCGGCGCCCGCCGGGCGCGGGAACCCCGATACGACGCACGTGGAAGTCGACGTCCAACTCCTCGTCCTCGACGAACCACGGCCGGTCCAGCCCGAACGGCGCCCCGGCGACCCGCCAGCGCAACTGCGGCAGCTCCGGCAGCCGCTCG
This sequence comes from Mycobacterium sp., assembly GCA_035505695.1. GTDB lineage: Bacteria > Actinomycetota > Actinomycetes > Mycobacteriales > Mycobacteriaceae > Mycobacterium. The sequence continues at coordinate 16,130 of DATJQO010000078.1, read as the reverse complement.
ATGATCAGCTCACGGAGTCGGGCGAAACTGTATTCGGGCGCATTGCTTGGATCGCAGATCGCCAGCGCCCCCACATGCATGTGCCAGCCCGCAGTTTCTGCCGACCAAAACGCCGCATCAACGCTGGAAAGCCGTTTCATGACCTGACCGTAGCCCCCGATCAGGCATCCTCCAACAGGTCTGGCGTCACCGCCGACTCGGTGTCCGGGATACCCTCGATCTTCGCCTTGCGGTCAGCCATCGACAACAACCGCCGAATACGGCCTGCCACAGCGTCTTTCGTCATCGGTGGGTCGGCGAGCCGGCCAAGCTCCTCCAGCGACGCCTGACGGTGCTCGACGCGCAGCTTGCCCGCCGAAGCCAGATGGTCGGGCACCGTGTCGCCAAGAATCTCCAGGGCACGCTCCACCCGGGCAGCCGCCGCCACCGCGGCCCGCGCCGAGCGGCGCAGATTGGCGTCGTCGAAATTGGCGAGCCGGTTGGCGGTGGCCCGCACCTCACGCCGCATCCGGCGCTCCTCCCAGATCAACCGGGTGTCCTGGGCGCCCATCCGGGTCAGCAATGCGCCGATCGCCTCGCCGTCGCGCACCACCACCCGATCGGCACCACGCACCTCACGGGCCTTGGCGCTGACCCCGAGCCGGCGCGCCGCGCCCACCAATGCCAGCGCGGCCTCCGGGCCGGGGCAACTGACTTCCAAAGCCGAGGAACGTCCCGGTTCGGTCAGCGAACCGTGCGCCAAAAACGCTCCTCGCCACGCGGCTTCCGCGTCGGCGATGCTGCCGCCCACGACCTGGGCCGGCAACCCGCGCACCGGACGCCCCCGGTTGTCGAGCAGGCCGGTCTGGCGGGCCAGCGCCTCGCCGTCGTTGGCGACCCGCAACACGTAGCGGGTGCTCTTGCGAATCCCGCTGGCCGACAACACATGCACGACCGCGGTGTATCCGTAGAGCTCGAAGATGTCCCTGCGCAACCGTCGTGCGACGTTGCCCAGGTCCACCTCGGCCTCGACGACCACCCGGCCACCGACGATGTGCAACCCGCCGGCGAACCGCAGCAGGGACGTGACTTCCGCGCGCCGGGCGCTGACCGATTTCACTACCAGACGGCTCAGCTCGTCCTTGACTTCGGTCGTCATCGCCACGCGTCGTCACCCCTCGTCTCAGCGTCGACCCGAACCTCCGCGGGGGCCGTGACCGGAGGCGCTCCCGGGCCCGTGTGGCCCGCCAGGACACCGTCCAAGGCCGCCGCGAGCTTGCCCGGATCATGTAAAGGTGTACCAGGTCTGGCCACATCAGCGAAGTGGACCTGCGCTTCCAGCAGTGTTGCGCTGCGGCGCAGTTGGTCGCGTTCCCGCTCGCTGGGCACCCGTTCGGCGTCGATGATGACGTCGTGCATGGTGAAGCCCGGGGCGTGCTGGGCCAGCACGTGCAGATGACGCTCCACCGAAAAGCCCGCCGTCTCCCCCGGCTCGGCCACCAAGTTGAGCACCAGGGCACGGCGGGCAGTGGTGGCCCGCAGCGCCGCCGCCAGCCCCGGGACCAGCACATGCGGGATCACGCTGGTGAACCATGAGCCGGGACCCAGCACCACCAGGTCGGCAGCCATGATGGCGTCGATGGCCTGCCGGGTCGCCGGCGGATCGGCGGGCAGCAGCCGCACCCGCCGCACCTTGCCCGGTGTGGTGGCGATCGCCACCTGGCCGCGAATCAGCCGGAACATCCGCGGATCGGCCTCCAGGCCGGACACGTCGGCCTCGATCTGCAATGCGATCGGGCACATCGGCAACACCCTGCCTTTGACGCCGAGGATGCGTCCCAGCTCGTCGAGGGCGGCCACCGGGTCGGCCAGCACCTCGGACAGGCCGGCAAGCAGCAGGTTACCGATCGGATGTCCGGCCAGGGCGCCGTTCCCCCCGAATCGGTGCTGCAGGATGGTCGCCCACAGTCGCCCGTGCGGGCTGTCAGATGCCAAGGCCGCCAATGCCATTCGCAAGTCACCGGGCGGCACCACGTCCAGCTCGCTGCGCAGCCGGCCCGACGACCCGCCGTCGTCGGCGACGGTCACCACGGCGGTGACGTAGGGAGTCAGCCGGCGCGCCGCGGACAGCGTCGCGTACAGGCCGTGGCCGCCGCCCAGCGCAACGATGCACTGGTTCGTTGCCGGGCTCATTCGCGACCCAGGTCCCGGTGCAGCACCCGCACCGACAGTTGGGGGTTGGCCTTCAGCAGGTCCATCAAAGCCTCGGCGATCGCGACGCTGCGATGCTTACCGCCGGTGCAGCCGATGGCGACCGTCATATAGCGTTTGCCCTCCCGGCGGTAGCCGTCGACAACCAGAGACAGCAATCGATGGTAAGCGTCAAGGAACTCCACCGCGCCCGGCTGGCTCAGCACATAATCGCGTACCGCCGGCTCTTGTCCGGTGAGCGGACGCAATTCGTCCACCCAATGCGGGTTGGGCAGGAAGCGCACGTCCATCACCATGTCGGCGTCCATCGGCAGCCCGTACTTGAAGCCGAACGACTCGACTGTGACGCTGGTGGACGTGCTGGCATCGCCGCCGAACGCTCGCTCGATGCTCTCGCGCAAGCCCCGCACCGACAGTGTCGACGTGTCGATGATCAGGTCGGCGGTGGCCCGCACCCCCGCCAGCATCCGGCGCTCGGCGGCGATGCCCTCGGCCAATGTCTGGTCGCCCTGCAGTGGATGGCTGCGGCGGTTTTGTTCGTAGCGGCGCACCAACATGTCGTCGGACGCTTCCATGAACACCACCCGGGGCGCGATGTTGCGGGTGGCCAATTCATTGCGGACCTCGTCGAGGTCGCCGGTGAATCCGCGCGAACGCGCGTCCATCACCACGGCGAGCTGGGTGATCCGCGACCCGGCGGCCAGCCCGAAATCGACCATCCGGGTGATCAGCTGGGGCGGCAAGTTGTCGGCCACATACCAGCCCAGATCTTCGAGCACCTTGGCCGCTGTACCCCGTCCGGCCCCCGATAATCCGGTCACCAGGACAACGTCGATACCGGCGGCCGCGTCCATCGGGTGGCCCTCGGCCAAATCACCCCGGCCCGTCATTCATCGGCTCCGGGCTGCTCGGGTCGTAGCGCCTCCCGGACGGCAGTGGCGGTGGCCACGCCGATGCCCGGAACGGCGGTGATCTGTTCGACGGTGGCCTCCTTGAGCCGGGCTATCGATCCGAAATGGGTTACCAGCGCCTTGCGGCGATGTTCTCCCAATCCTGGCACCGAATCCAGCGCTGAGGCGGTCATTCGCTTGGATCGCTTGCTGCGATGGTAGGCGACGGCGAAGCGGTGCGCCTCGTCCCGCACCCGCTGCAACAGGTAGAGCCCCTCGCTGTTGCGCGGCATGATGATCGGGTCCGGCTCCGAGGGCACCCATATCTCTTCCAGCCGCTTGGCCAGGCCGATCACCGCGACGTCGGTGATGCCCAGTTCCTCGAGCACGGCTCTGGCCGCGTTGACTTGCGGCGCGCCGCCGTCGACGACGTACAGATTGGGCGGGTAGGCGAACTTGCGCGACTTGCCTTCCGGTGAAAGCACATTCGGGTCGTTCTTATCGCTCAGGTGCCGCAGGAAGCGGCGGCGGGTCACCTCGGCGATGGAGGCCACGTCGTCGGAGCGCCCCTCTCCGGCGGCCTCCCGGATCGCGAAGTGCCGGTAGTCCGACTTGCGTGGCAGCCCGTCCTCGAACACCACCAGCGAGCCCACCACGTCGGTGCCCTGCACATGGCTGATGTCGACGCATTCGATGCGCAGTGGCGCGTCGGCCAGGCCGAGGGCTTCCTGGATATTGTGCAGCGCAGCAGATCTGGCGTTGAAGTCGCCGGCCCGCTTCAATTTGTGTTGCTGCAGCGCTTCTTTGGCGTTGCGCCGCACGGTTTCGGCGAGCGCGCGTTTGTCGCCGCGCCGCGGGACCCGCAGCACGACCCGCGATCCACGCAGGCCGGACAGCCAGCTGGTCAGCTCCTCGGCGTTGGACCGCAGGCACGGCACCAGCACCTCGCGGGGAACCGGGTTTGCGGCTTCGTCGGCGGCGCCGCCCAATTCGGCCTGCTCGCCGTAGAACTGCGTCAGAAACTGCTCGACCAACTGCTCCTCACCGGAATCGCCGGGGTCCGCCGACTTTTCGACGATCCAGCCGCGCTGTCCGCGCACCCTGCCACCGCGGACGTGGAACACTTGCACCGCCGCTTCCAGCTCATCGTCGGCGAACGCGACCACGTCGGCGTCGGTGCCGTCGCCGAGCACCACGGCCTGCTTTTCCATCGCGCGCTTGAGCGCACCCAAGTCGTCACGCAGCCGCGCGGCCCGCTCGAAGTCCAGCTCCTCGGCCGCGGCGTTCATCTGCTGTTCCAGCTCGCGGGCGAACCGGTCGGTCTTGCCGGACAGGAAGTCACAGAAGTCGTCCACGATCTGCCGATGCTGCTCAGCGCTCACCCGGCCGACGCACGGAGCCGAGCATTTGTCGATGTAGCCGAGCAGACAGGGACGGTCGATCTGCTTGTGCCGCTTGAACACTCCCGCCGAGCAGGTGCGCGCCGGAAACACCCGAGTGAGCAGATCCAGCGTTTCGCGGATGGCCCACGCGTGCGAATAAGGCCCGAAGTACCGCACCCCCTTGCGGCGCGGGCCGCGATAGACCATCAGCCGGGGGAACTCCTCGCCCAAGGTGACGGCCAGCACCGGGTAGGACTTGTCGTCGCGGTAGCGGACATTGAAGCGGGGATCGAATTCCTTGATCCAGTTGTACTCCAGCTGCAACGCCTCGACTTCAGTGTTGACCACCGTCCACTCGACCTTGGCCGCGGTGGTCACCATTTGGCGGGTGCGCGGGTGCAGGCCGGCGACGTCGGCGAAGTATGACGTCAGCCGGCTACGCAGGCTCTTGGCCTTGCCCACATAGATGACTCGGCCGTGCTGGTCCCGGAATCGGTAGACCCCGGGCTCGACCGGGATGGACCCGGGCGCGGGGCGATAGGTGGCGGGATCTGGCACCTGTCCAGGCTAGTAGCCGCGACTCAGCCGTCGATGTGCGTTGGTGGGTCAGCGAAGGCGAAATCCGAAGGGTGCTGGTCGGGACCCATCAATTCGCAGTGCCCGTCCGGCACCAGGTAGGAACTGGCGCCGTTCGGAATCAAGCGGGGAACTGCCACGCAACGTTGCCAGGTGCCGTCAGGCTGGACGGGTCCGTCACACTTGCTGAGAACCGGTCCTCCGTACTGGCAGCCGGCGCCGGCAGGCGGCGCCGAGGCGATCAGCTGTGCGGCCATCAGCAGGGCAGCCAATCCTCCGACGATGCCGCGCTTCATGGTTGCCTCCCGTCACATCGCCGCTGGGGCGTGCAGAGTGCTCTGGCATGAACACCGTCGACGGCCCAGCCACAACCGTGACGCTACCGCTTATGGAACCGCGTTTGCTGGCTTGGGGTCGAGAGCGCAACGCATCGCCACGCCATCGCCGCCGGTGACCGCACGGACGCGCCCACTAATCGAACCTTCGTTCGAGGTAAATTGCGATCGCACAGAAGCGTCCGACGGTTTGCTGAACATCGGTTCGGGTTACCAAGGTTCTAGTTGACGTTAGAGTGATTGCAACCACTGGAGGGAGTCCACACATGATCAAACGCTCGTTGACCAGGCTGGCTGTCGGGATCGGCGGTCTGGCACTGGCGTCGACCGCTGCAGCTTCAGTCGCCTCCGCTGCTCCCGATTACGGTCCGATGATCAACACGCCCTGCACGTACGACCAGGCGATGCGGGCGGTGCACGCGGAAAACCCGATGGCAGGGCGATACCTCGACCAGTCGCCGCCTAACCAGCAGTTCTTACAGCAGTACCTCGCCTCGACGCCAGATCAGCGCGTGAACCTGCTGCACGCGATCGAGCACAACCAGGAGGCACAGCAGGCTTTGCCGATCTTCCAGCAGATGATGACGGACTGCAAAAACTACTAGAGCGCTTTAGTTCAGCGCGCGGTCAAGTCCGGCCGGTAGCGCGCCAGCAAGGACCGCACGGTGTCCATAGCGTCGACTGCGCGCTGCTTGTCGACGGCCTGGATGGCCATCACGGCGACGTATTCGTCGTCGGGCAGGTCGATGCGTGCCCAGCGATGACCCACGGGGAACGACACACCGACGATGTCCGGCCAACCGATTAGCCTGTCGCCCAACAAGTTACGCACCGACATCCCGGCCGGCCCGACCCGAAGCCGGGGCCGCGCTAACAGCAGCACCACGCCAGCGATGACCAGTCCCAGTGCGGCCATCGCCACTTGATCGGCGGTCTGAAAGATCACCCCGCTGGATTTGATCTTGAGCGCGAAGCCCACCGCAATGTGCAGCGCAGCGATGATGAACGCTGCGAGGTAAACGAATATCGGTGTGCGGTGAGGACGCAGCTCGACATCCCAATGGTTCGGTGGCGACGTCACGACCGAGCGCGCAGCTCGCGCAGGGTCAGCGCCGCAGTCAGGGCCGCCCCGGCCGCCTGGGCCCCTTTGTCCTCGGCCGACGTCGGCAGACCGGCTCGGGCCAGGGCCTGCTCCTCGGTGTTGGTGGTCAGCACCCCGTTGGCAACCGGTGTCGAGGCGTCCAGGGCAATCCGGGTCAGCCCTTGGGTGACCGAATCGCAGACATATTCGAAATGTGGTGTCTCGCCGCGGATCACGACACCCAAGGCGACGACGGCGTCGTGGTTGGACGCGAGCTGCTGTGCCACCACCGGGATTTCGATGGCGCCGAGCACGCGGACCACCGTCGGGTCCTCGATACCCGACTCGGCAGCTACCCTGCGGGCGCCGGCCAGCAGCGCGTCGCAGATTTCGATGTGCCAGGTGCTTGCCACGATGCCGAGCCGCACAGCGGATGCATCAACTGCCGGTATCTCGGGAATGCCGCCGGCAGGACTCACAGAGCACCGCCGAATTCACCTGGCAGATGCACCGATTCGTGAAAGTCGTCCAGCCCAACCAGGTCGTGGCCCATCTTGTCGCGCTTGGTCATCAGGTAGCGGATGTTCTCGGCGTTGGCACGCACCGGAAGCGGCACCCGCTCGATGATGTGCAGGCCGTATCCGTCGAGCCCGACCCGCTTGGCGGGATTGTTGGTGAGCAGCCGCATCGAGCGGACCCCGAGGTCGACGAGAATCTGCGCACCGATTCCGTAATCCCGTGCGTCTGCAGGTAATCCGAGTTTGAGGTTGGCGTCCACGGTGTCGGCGCCGGCGTCTTGCAGTTGATATGCCTGCAGCTTGTGCATCAGGCCGATGCCGCGGCCCTCGTGGCCGCGCATGTAGAGCACCACGCCGCGTCCGTCCCGCGCGACCATCGCCATCGCGGCATCAAGTTGAGGTCCGCAGTCGCAGCGGCGAGACCCGAACACGTCACCGGTCAGGCACTCAGAGTGCACGCGGACCAGCACGTCGTCACCGTCGGCGTTCGGACCGGCGATCTCTCCACGAACCAGCGCCACATGCTCGACGTCTTCATAGATGCTGGCGTAGCCGATGGCACGAAACTCTCCGTGCCGAGTCGGTATGCGCGCTTCGGCGATCCGCTCGATGTGCTTCTCGTGCTTGCGCCGCCACTCGATCAGGTCGGCGATGGTGATCAACGCGAGATCATGTTCGTCGGCGAAGACCCGCAATTCGTCGGTCTGGGCCATCGCGCCTTCGTCCTTCTGGCTGACGATTTCGCAAATCGCACCCGCGGGTTGCAGGCCCGCCATTCGGGCCAAGTCGACGGCGGCCTCGGTATGGCCGGGGCGGCGCAGCACGCCGCCGTCCTTGGCGCGCAACGGGACCACGTGACCGGGGCGGGTGAAATCGTCGGCGACGCTGGTGGGATCGGCCAGCAAGCGCATTGTGGTGGCCCGATCGGACGCCGAAATCCCAGTGCCCACACCATTTCTCGCGTCAACGGTGACGGTGTAGGCGGTCCCGTGCTTGTCCTGGTTCACCGCGTACATCGGCAGCAGCCCGAGCCGGTCGCAGATGGCACCATCCAACGGGACGCACAAATATCCCGAGGTGTAGCGGACCATGAAGGCCACCATCTCCGGAGTCGCTTTTTCGGCCGCGAAGATCAGGTCGCCTTCGTTCTCCCGCTCCTCGTCGTCGATGACGACGACGGCCTTACCGGCCGCTATGTCGGCAACCGCCCTCTCGACGGAGTCCAACCTCGTCATCGTTGCTACCTAGGTGTCGGGGGTCCACATGCGGAGCCCTGGTGTCGCCATTCAGTATGAACCACCGAGCGGGCACCGTTATTGCCGCCGGTTGATCACGGGGGCTGCTGCGACGGCCGAACATGCGTCATGCTATGACCGTGCGGTTTCAGAATCGCATTTTTGGGAAGCAGTGGTGAACCCCCGGCCCGGAAAGGCGTGTAACCGTCATAGTGGAAAAGCTGAAACCGATTTCGAAGAAGTATCTGACCGGTTGCGCCAAGGCATTCCGGACCGGCTATATCGACATCAATCAGTTCACGCTGGCGAAGTAGACCCCACGCCCGCGCACCGCCTCATTTCGCCGCCATCAGCCGCTCGACGTATTTGGCGATCACGTCGACTTCGAGGTTGACCTGCGTTCCGACCGGGGCGCGGCCCAGGGTGGTCAGTTCCCGGGTGGTCGGGATCAGTGAAACCTCGAACCAGTCCGCCGGCTCGCTGCCCAGCCCGGAGACCGTCAGGGAGATCCCGTCGACGGTGATCGATCCCTTTTCGACTATGTAGCGAGCCACCGCCGCGGGAATCTCGATGCGCACCACCTCCCAGTGCTCGGATGGCTCGCGGGCCACCACCTGGCCGGTCCCGTCTACGTGCCCCTGCACGATGTGCCCGCCCAGCCGGCTGTTGACGGCCGCGGCGCGCTCCAGGTTCACCGGGCTGCCGACCTGCAATTCACCCAGGTTGGACCGGTTCAGCGTTTCGGCCATCACGTCGGCGGTGAACTGCCCCCCGGGCCGCAGCTCGGCGACGGTCAGGCACACACCGTTGACGGCAATCGAATCGCCGTGGCCGGCGTCGGCGGTCACGACGGGTCCGCGGATGGTCAGTCGCGCCGCATCGGCGAGTACCTCACGACCGGTCACCTCTCCGAGTTCCTCGACAATTCCGGTGAACATTCGACCAGGTTAATCCGTCAATGTGCAGGCGACCGGTCCCCGCGTTCGGAAAGCTGGTCGCCAGCACCCTCTACGATGCAGTTATGCAGACCCGCCGCCGACTATCGGCCGTCCTCGCATCCCTGACCCTCGCCACCGCCTTGATCGCCGGCTGCTCGTCGGGCTCGAAACAAAGCGGCGCACCGCTCCCCGACGCCACCACACTGGTCAAGCAATCGGCCGACGCCACGCGGAACGTCAAGAGCGCACACCTGGTGCTCTCGATTCAGGGCAAGATCCAGGGACTGCCCATCAAAACACTGACCGGTGACCTCACCACCGCGCCGGCCACCGCCGCCAAGGGCGACGCCACCATCACCCTCGGTGGATCCGATATCGACGCGAACTTCGCCGTCGTCGACGGCACGCTCTATGCCACCCTGACGCCCAACAAGTGGAGCGACTTTGGCCCGGCCTCCGACATCTACGACGTCTCGGTGCTGTTGAACCCGGACACCGGCCTGGCCAACTGCCTGGCGAACTTCACCAACGCCAAGGCCGGGGGCCGCGACAACATCAACGGCCAGAACACGATTCGCATCAGCGGAAATGTCTCGGCGGATGCGGTGAACAAGATCGCGCCGCAGTTCAACGCCACGCAGCCGGTGCCGAGCACGCTGTGGGTTCAAGAGACCGGTGATCATCTGCTGGTCCAAGCCAACCTGCAGAAGAGCTCGGGCAATTCCGTGCAGATCACCTTGTCCAACTGGGGCGAGCCGGTTCAGGTCACCAAGCCCCCGGTGAGCTCATGAGCAATCAAACCGGACGCCGGGTCGCCATTAGCGCGGGCAGTCTGGCCGTGCTGCTGGGCGCCTTGGACGCCTATGTCGTCGTGACGATCATGCGCGACATCATGAACGACGTTCATATCCCGATTAACCAGCTGCAGCGCATCACCTGGATCATCACGATGTACCTGCTGGGCTACATCGCCGCCATGCCGCTGCTGGGACGGGCTTCCGACCGGTTCGGCCGCAAGCTGGTCCTGCAGGTCAGCCTGGCCCTGTTCATGGTCGGCTCGGTGGTGACCGCGCTGGCCGGGCACTGGGGTGATTTCCACCTGCTGATCGCCGGCCGCACCATCCAGGGTGTGGCCAGCGGCGCGCTGCTGCCGGTCACCCTCGCCCTGGGCGCCGATTTGTGGGCGCAACGCAACCGCGCCGGCGTGCTGGGCGGCATCGGTGCCGCCCAGGAGCTCGGTAGCGTGCTGGGGCCGCTGTACGGGATCTTCATCGTGTACTTGTTCCACGATTGGCGCTACGTCTTCTGGATCAACGTCCCGCTGACCTTGATCGCGATGGTGATGATCCAGTTCAGCCTGCCGTCGCACGACCGCTCCGCGGAACCGGAGAAGGTCGACCTGGTCGGTGGTGTGCTGCTGGCCATCTCGCTGGGTCTTGCCGTGATCGGCCTCTACAACCCGCAGCCGGACGGCAAACAGATACTCCCCAGTTATGGGCTGCCGTTGGTCATCGGCGCGGTCGTCGCCGCCGCGATTTTCTTCCTCTGGGAGCGCTTTTCCCGCACCCGGCTCATCGAACCGGCCGGGGTGCACTTCCGCCCCTTCCTGGCCTCGCTGGGCGCATCGCTGGCCGCGGGTGCGGCACTGATGGTGACCCTGGTCGACGTGGAACTGTTCGGTCAGGGCGTGCTGCAAATGGACCAGACTCAGGCCGCCGGGCTGTTGCTGTGGTTTCTGATCGCGCTGCCGATCGGTGCGGTGCTGGGCGGCTGGATCGCCACCCGGGTCGGCGACCGTGCGATGACCTTTGTCGGGCTGCTCATCGCCGCCTACGGTTACTGGCTGATTCACTACTGGCGCCAAGACGTAATGAGTCAGCGCTACAACATCTTTGGGGTGTTCAGCGTGCCGGTGTTGCATGCCGACCTGCTGGTGGCCGGTCTGGGCCTCGGCCTGGTGATCGGGCCGCTGACTTCCGCCGCGTTGCGGGTCGTTCCCGCGGCGCAACACGGCATCGCCTCGGCGGCGGTGGTGGTGGCCCGGATGACGGGCATGCTGATCGGTGTGGCCGCTCTGAGCGCGTGGGGCCTGTACCGGTTCAACCAGATCGTGGCGGGCCTCTCGGCCAACATCCCGGCCAACGCCACCCTGTTGGAGCGACTCGCCAAACAGGCGACGATGTACCTGACGGCATTCGCCATGATGTACGGCGACATCTTCAAGGCCACCGTGCTCATCTGTATCGCCGGAGCGCTGCTGGGTCTGCTGATCACCAGCCGCAAAGAACACGCCTATGAATCCGAACTGCCCGAGCCGCAAGCCGTCCCGCTCGGTGAGCGCTAGCCGCGCGGCACCAGGCTGAGCACCAGATCAGGGCCGACCCTTTCGACCCCGTCGAACTGCCAGCGCCTAGCCCGCGCAATGGTGGGCACCCCTACGTCGTCGACCGCGGTGACGGGGCCGCCCAATAGGATTGGCGCGACGTAGACCAGGATGCGGTCGACCGCCCCCGCCCGCAAAAAGGCGCCGGCGAGCGTCGGGCCGCCCTCCAGCAGCACATCAGTGCGGTCGGAAAGCGCCTTGATCACCTCCATGGGGTCGTGCGTGCGAATCACCATGGTGCGCGAATCGTCGTTGAGAACCGTTGCCTCACCAGGGATTTCACGCATGCCGACCACGACACGCAGCGGTTGCCGGTTGGCCAGTGAGCCGTCGGGTAGCCGGGCGGTCAACGCCGGATCGTCGGCCAGCACGGTGCCGGTGCCGACCACGATCGCGTCGGCCATCGCGCGGCGGCGATGCAGGTCCAGCCGTGCCGCCTCACTGGAGACCCATTGGCTGGAGCCATCAGCGGCCGCGCTGCGGCCATCGACGCTGCTGGCGTACTTCCAGGTCACATGCGGCAACCCGGTCCGTTGCTTGTGCAGCCACTCCCGCAGCGGTCCGCCGGCCACCTCATCGGCCAGCAGTCCCGACTGCACCCGCACGCCCGCCACCGCCAGCCGCGCCGCGCCGCCGGCGGCCACCGGGTTCGGGTCCGAAACGGCGTAGAACACCGCCGCGACCTTGGCTTCCAGCAGGGCGTCCACGCACGGCGGAGTCTTGCCGTGGTGGTTGCACGGCTCCAGGGTGACCACCGCGGTGCCACCGGCCGCCAATCCCCCGGCCCGGCGCAGGGCCACCACCTCGGCGTGGTCGCTACCGGCCGGCCCGGTGCCGCCGACGCCGACGACGTGGCCGGCGGCGTCCGTGATGACCGCTCCGACTGGCGGATTCGGATACGTGGTGCCCTTGACCTGGTTGGACTGTTCGATCGCCAAGCGCATCGCGGCATTGAGGTCGGCGACCGCGGGAACGGTCATCGGCGCAGGTGCGGTGACGCGTCAGCGGCCTGCCGCCGTAATGCCTCGACGGCGGCCTCGGGGTCGTGGGCCCCGTATACCGCCGACCCGGCGACAAAGCAGTCGACGCCGGCTTCGGCGGCCAGCTCGATCGTGTCTTCATTGATGCCGCCGTCGATTTCGACCAGGATGGTCAGCTCTCCGGCGTCGATGATTTTGCGGGCGGTCCGGACCTTGCTCAGCACGTCCGGGATGAAGCTCTGGCCGCCGAAACCCGGCTCCACCGACATGATGAGCAGGGTGTCGAAGTGCGACAGGATTTCCAGGTATGGCTCCAGCGCAGTTCCTGGCTTCACGCTGATGCCCGCTTTGGCGCCGGCCGCGCGGATGTCGCGGGCCACCCCGACCGGGTTGCCGGTGGCCTCGGCGTGGAAGGTGACGTTGTAAGCGCCCGCTTCGGCGTATCCGGGCGCCCAGCGGTCCGGATCCTCGATCATCAAATGGCAATCCATCGGGATGTCGGTAGCGGCCAGCAGGCTCTCCACCACGGGCAGGCCGATGGTCAGGTTCGGCACGAAGTGGTTGTCCATCACGTCGACGTGCAGCCAGTCGGCGCCGCGCACGGCGGCCGCCTCATCGGCCAGCCGCGCGAAATTGGCGGACAGGATCGACGGCGCGATCAGCGGCCTACCGGTGTTGCCTGGCATGTGCGCCACACTACTGAGCCTGGCGGCCCGGTTCATCCCAACCGGCTTAGCGCGGCCGCGGCCGAGTCCATTGAGTCGCGGCCGCGCTACGCCGGCAAGCGGCGCAGCGCGGCCGCGAACATGGCGTCGGTGCCGTGCCGATGTGGCCAGAGTTGGACGTGTGGCCCCTCCCCGAGCTCCATCGCAGGCTCGAACAGCGGCCGGGTGTCCAGGGCGCACACCGGGTGGCGGCGCAGCGCGTCGGCGACCACCCCGACGGTTTCAGCGAGGTGGGGCGAACAGGTCGCATACAGCACCACCCCGCCAGGCCGGGTGAGGGCGATCGCCGCGGCCAGCAGTTCGCGTTGCAGCTTGGTGAGCGCGGGCACGTCGGCCGGTTGACGCCGCCACCGGGCCTCGGGTCGACGGCGCAACGCGCCAAGCCCGGTGCAGGGCGCGTCGACGAGCACCCGATCGAAGGTCGGCTCGAGGCCAGTATGCCGGCCGTCGACCCGCAGCACGTCCACTGGAAGGCCGCGGGTGTTCTCCGCGACCAGGTCGGCGCGACGCGGCGCCGGCTCCACCGCGGTGACGTGCGCCTCATAGTCGGCGGCGAGTCCGCCCAGCAGGGCGGTCTTGCCGCCCGGCCCGGCGCACAGGTCCAGCCAGCGTCCGGTGTCGCCCTCGACCGGCGCCAGCGCCAGCGCTCGCGCCACCAGCTGGCTGCCCTCGTCCTGGACCAGCGCCACGCCCTCGCGCACCGGCGCCAATCGCCCCGGATCGCCACCCGGCAGGTAGACCGCATACGGCGAGTACCGGCCGACCGTGCCACCGACCGCATCGGCCAGTTCGGCGGCTGTCAGCACCCCCGGGCGGGCCGCTAGATGCACCTGAGGCCGTTCGTCGTCGCTGGCCAGTACCGCATCGAGTTCTGTCGCGGCAGCACCCAGCGCATCGGCGAAGGCCTGCGCGATCCAACGTGGGTGGGCATGGACGAACGCCTTGTGCCCGATCGGATCCCGGGACGGATCGGGAGCCAGCTCGTCCACCCAGGACTTCTCGTCCCGGGCGGCAATGGTCCGCAACACGCCGTTGACGAAACCGGCTCGCGCCGAATCGAATTCGATTCCGGCTTGTTCGACGGTGGTGGACACCGCGGCGTGTGCGTCGACACGGGTGCGCAGCAGCTGGTAGCTGCCGAGCCGCAGCAGGTCGAGCAGTACGGGATTGATGGCTTCCGGCGGGCGGCCCGCGGCCGCGCCGATGACCGCGTCGAGCAGGCCCCGGGTCCGGCAGGTGCCATAGGTCAGCTCGGTGGCGAAAGCGGCGTCGCGCCCGGTGATCCCGCGTTCGCGCAACAATGCGGGCAGCGCCAGGTTGGCGTACGCGTCGCGCTCGCTGACCGCGCGAAGCACGTCGAACGCGGCGGCACGCGCCGGGTCGAGCGGCCGTCGCCGCTTGCGCTGTGGCGGGCTCATGTTGCCCGCGCCGCGGAGTCGAGCCGGGCGCCGCGCGCCCAGTCGACAGCGTTCATCAATTTCTTTCCGGGCGGCTGAATTTGGCCGAGCCGCACCGGTGCAGAGCCGGTGCCGATCCACACACCGTTGCGCTCTGCGTGAATAGCGCCGGGCGACAACGGGATTGGCGTCTCGTCGATGCGCACCGGCCCGAGTTTGACCCGCAGGTCACCGATGAGAGTCCAGGCGCCCGGGTTGGGCGTGACGGCGCGGATGCGACGCTCGACGACGACTGCGGGCAAATCCCAGCGCACTCTGGCCTGCTCGACGGTGATTTTCGGCGCCACGCTGACCCCCTCCGCGGGTTGCGGTCGCGGCGTCAGCACGCCGTCGGCGATGCCGTCCAGTGTCGTTGACAGCAGCGCCGCACCCGAAACGGCCAATCGCCCCAGCAGTTCGCCCGCGGTGTCGGTCTGGCGGATGGTTTCGGTGACGACTCCATAGATCGGCCCCGAGTCCAGGCTGGGCTCGATCTGGAAGGTGGTGGCCCCGGTGATGGTGTCGCCCGCCGCGATCGCGGCCTGCACCGGTGCCGCGCCCCGCCACGCGGGCAGCAGCGAGAAGTGCAGGTTGATCCATCCCCGCGGGGGCACCGCGAGCAGCGCGTCGCGCAGCAGTGCGCCGTAGGCCACCACGGCGCAGCAGTCCGGTGCCAGCGCCGACAGCTCGGCGACGAACTCCTCCGAGTTGGGACGCGACGGCCGTAACAGCGGAATGCCACGGTTGAGCGCTTCCCGGGCCACCGGTGACGGCTGCGGCTTGCCGCGCCGGCCGACGGCGGCGTCGGGCCGGGTCAGCACGGCGATCACCTCGTGCCGCGGGGAGTCGATGAGGCGGCGCAGCGCGGGGAGTGCGGGTTCGGGAGTGCCGGCGAAGACGAGACGCACCGGCACAGTCTAGAAAGCATCCATACCGTCCGGTCGGGGCCGATCCCGGGCTCAACTTGCACATGACTACTATTTTTAATGCATACTATGTTTGGCGGTCATGTTTGACGGTGACGTCGAGTACGGCCTTTTCCTTACCTAGAAGGAGGTCCGATGAGTCTCGACACGATCAGCGACGACGTTGCCGCCAGGCATCGCACGGTATGGGCGCTGGGTGACTACGCCCTGATGGCCGAAGAAGTGATGGCTCCCCTGGGACCCGTTTTGGTCAAGGCCACCGGTATCGGGCCCGGGATGCGAGTACTCGACGTCGCCGCCGGCTCCGGCAACAGCTCGCTTCCGGCCGCCGCCCTAGTTTCCAGCGACCTCACCCGAGCTGTTGCAGCGGTCGCAGGCCCGGGCGGCAGCACATGGACTGACCATCGACTACCGCGAAGCCAACGCGCACGCCCTGCCGTTCGGCAATGGCGAGTTCGACGTCGTCATTTCGGCGATCGGCGTGCAGTTCGCCCCCGACCAGCAGCGGGCCGCGACGAACTGGTCCGGGTGTGCC
>DATJQO010000077.1:0-40423 GCA_035505695.1 Mycobacterium sp. | reverse complement strand
GATTGCCATCACCGTCGAGGCCTACCAACCGGGCGCGGAGAACACAAAGGCCGCTTTACGTGAGCTGACCGCGCGCACGCTGGCTGAGTTCGACCTGGCCGGCGAGGTCGATTAACGAATCGTCCGTGTCCGGCCGCAGGGGCGACAACACCTACGACGGTCGACCGTAGGGCTGGTCGAGTGTCGGCAGTCTCGCACAAGGCTAGCCGACTGTAGCTACTTCGACCTGAAAAAGTCGGCGCGTTGATCCGCGGTTGGACGGTGCTGAGCAGCAAAGATGGCCTCAAACCCCTTATGCAGGAGGGGATTGAGGCCATCGTGTTTCGTACTGTAGGCGATCAGTGCTCGTTGTGGGAATCGCTGCTGCCCGAGGAGGTGCGGCGGCTGCCTGAGGAGTTGGCCCGGGTGGACGCGTTGCTGGACGATCCTGCGTTCGTTAGGCCGTTCGTGCCGTTCTTCGACCTGCGGATCGGGCGTCCGTCCACGCCGATGGAGACCTACCTGCGGTTGATGTTGTTGAAGTTCCGTTACCGGCTGGGCTACGAGTCGCTGTGTCGGGAGGTATCGGATTCGATCACCTGGCGGATGTTCTGAACTTGTCGCTGCTCGTCAGCCTCGGGTCAGGATCGGCCGCAAGCGTTTTGATCCATACGAACTTGTCGAACCCCATCAGGCACCTCGATGGTGAGCGCAGGTGCGACCGGGTTGGGCTACCCGGTGGCGGCAGGGACGGCCGGACGCGGTCGGCCGCCCGCAGCGCAACTGGTCACCCCAGATGCGATCCCGGACCGCCTGGGGCAAACGGCCTAGGCCTTCGTGGTGTTGCTTGGCGGTGCCGCAGCGCGTGTCTTCGGCGGCCAGTTCCGTTTTCGAAATCAGCCACAGTACGTCCTCCCCGTCCGGTGTAATACACACCGCCGCCGCGTATTCGGGCAACCCAACATCACACAGGCACGCGCTGCGGTCGTAGTCGATCAGGCTGCCCATCAGGCATCGCCTGTCGCGCTGCCTCCACGTCGCACGGGCTTCAGTAGCTCGGCCAACTTGGCGCGCTGCTCTAACGCGAGGGGTGGGGCCTTGGCTAGCGTCTCCTTGATGCAGTCGCTAATCCGTGCTACGGCCAGGTTCTGTTGGGCTTCAACGAGTTCGGGGTGGCCGGGTGCGCGGTAACGGCTTAACGCTCCAACACGGCCACGCTCGTGGGCTTGGGTGGACAACTTCGATCCTTTGGCATGTCGAAATGCCCGGTGATCGAAGTTCCGGGCACCCGCATAGTAACAGCGACCTACACTCGCAACCCGTAATACTTTCTGGCTTGTCGACGCGCCAGGTGCAGCGCCTGTAGCTTCATCACGATCAGCTTCTCGGCCGACACCGTGACCGCGTTGCGGAACTTGTCGTCGGTAGCGATTTTGGTGAGTAAGGTTTGCAGGCTGTCCTCATCGCACCGATACGCCCAAGTTGTGCAATGTTCTGTCAGACAGCAGATCTCGATAGCATCGCGTCTCAGGTCGGGCTCATCGGGGCCGATCGTCCAGCCCGGCACCGGCAGCCACTTGGGGTCGTGACCACGTTGGTCACCTTCCATCGGCCAGAGCACAAAAGGCGCGTTCATCCACGCCTTCTGCCGGTGCCCAACCGGGCCGGCCGGGGAACCACGGCAACAGCCCCACCCGGTCCAGCGGTGCGTCGGGGTCAGGGTCGCCGTGATTGCAGACGAACAAGAAGTATGGCCGTGCGAAGGACAATCTTCGCCAGCTATTCAAACGTTCCAGCTATCTCATCGCCAATTCACCTGTACCCGTTCGGGATTGAACGCGCACCCACTCTTACCGACAGGTGCCACAGTCACAGTCATCAGCACGTCCACCACAGCGCGGAAGCGGTCCGGGGACAGCTGGTGCACCGCGTGCACCCCTCCGGGGTGCCCAGCGGTAGGTCCCGGAACACCCGCACACGTTCCTGATCCTGCTGGCGGCGTTCAAGTTTCGCAATTTTCTCCCCGATAATGTCGCTGCTAATCTTCAGTTGTCGCGCCGTCATCAGGCCCTCGGCACGCTCGACCGCCAGAGCGTCCAACTCCCCATACAGGGCGTTGATTTCAGCGCGGATGGCCTCGGCCTGTTCCTGGTCCTGTATTTCGGCTTTCAATAGGTCCACGGCATCGTCCATGGCCAGCCGCCCCCCAACGATGTCCGACAGCAGCGGTTCCACGTACTCGGCGCGGACGTTGATGCCGTGGCAGCCCTTGCAAATGTAGGTCAGCTGTTTCGTGGTCTTCCCTACGTACGCACCCGAGAGGTACCCGCCGCACTTGCCGCAACCCAGCACACCGGTCAGCAGGTGCTTGCGTACGCTTTTGCGGCCCGGTGCGCGACCGGGGGCGTCCAGCATGGCCTGGGCCGCCCAGAACGTCTGCTCGTCCACCAGCGCGGGCCAATTACCTTTGCCGACAACCGAATCGTGGGTGACCCGGCCGTAGCGCACACCGTAGGTTCGCAGACCCGCGTTGCGGGCTTACGCAGAAACTTCGACACCACGGTCGGCGTCCACGGCCTACCGTTGACGGTCAGCGCGCCGGCCTCGTTAAACAACCGGCACACGTCGCCCAAGCTGGCCCCGGCCAGGACCGCCAGGTACGCCTGTTTCACCAGCGGCGCGGTCGCCGGGTCTGGCTCGCGGGTGTCACCGAGGTACCCGAAAGCCCGCGTCCAGTTCGGCACCCCGCGTTCGGCGAGCTGGCGGGTCGCGCGTAACTGGCGCGCCCGGCGATGCTCACCCTCATGCGCGGCCACGCTGCCTTTAAGCCGGGCCACCAACCGGCCCTGAGCCGTGGACAGGTCCACATCACCGGACACGGTGGCCAGCGCCAGGTGCTTGTCGTCGGCCAGCGCCATGAACGAGTCCAGTTCGATCGGGGAGCGGTGCAGCCGGTCCAAGTCCCACACAACGACCGCACCGAGGCGACCTTCACGCACATCGGCCAGCATTCGCTCGTAGGCGCGTCGGGGTTTTCCGTTGGTCGCGCTGGTGTCGTTGTCCAGGTACTCCACGGGGGTCCAGCCCCTTTCCTGGCACAACGCAAGGCAGTCCTCGCGTTGCCGGGTGACGCCGAGCTGTTCGCCCGACCTGTCTTCGCTGATCCGGAGGTATATGGCCGCGTCAACGCTCAAAAGGGTGCTTCAGAAGTTCACGGTTGCCCGCGGTCGAATTGCGTTGGCGGTGTTTCTATTCGGTGTCGCCCCTGCTGGTTTTGCGGGTGGTCCAGCCGCCGGGTTTGAGGATGCGGTGATGGGGTCCGCAGGCGAAGGTCAGTTGGTTGATGTTGGGTGCTGCGGCAGCTGGCGTGGTCGGTGACATGGTGGACTTCGCAGTAGTAGCTGGCCACCGTGCAACCCGGTGCCGAGCACCCGAGCTCGTTGGCGTACAACATGATGCGCAGGTGTCCGTACTACTTGCGTTTACGCGCATCGCTGATCAAGCCGATGATGACCGGCAAGTCAAACGTACGCCCAGTCGATGGCCCAGTCATGACCAATCGCGATAAGCACCAGGCCTAGGATGAAAACGATATGACCCGGAAGGGGATGGGTCCTCGCCTAAGCGCTTCACCCACACCGAGCCAGCAGCGCCAGCCGAGGCTATCACGAACCACCAAAAGTGGTGTGCCCGAGGAAGCTCAACGAGCTCGTGTCGTCTGCCATGTCTGTTACCGCTCCTTCTCTGAACAGAATTTGTCCCGCCGAACTTGGACGTGACGTGGGTCAACACGTTCTGAGCCGGGCACTGACAAGGCGAAGTAGCCGCTCGTCACGAAGCATTTAGTGACCATCTACTTCTTTTCCCTGGACCCAGCGCCGTTCTTGGGTCGATACTCACAGTAGCCCGGGCTAGCAAAAGGGGTGTATGGCATGAAGAAGCTGGCAGCAGTGCTATCGACAGCCATGGCGATGGCGGTAGCGCAGGTGGCCATAGCACCGATAGCGCATGCCGAGATATGCGCTGGCGCAGACGGACGCCATTTCGCGGCGGGTGGCTGCAGCCACATAGCCGGTGACGTGGCGGTCGGCGCAGCCATAGCGGCGGCTGACCACCCCTACTGGGATGGCCAGGTGCCGTGCTACACGGTTGAGGGTGTGCCATATTACACGCCTGATGGCGACCCCTGCTAATGCGGCCCGTGAGCTAGCCTCCGAGGCGAGCGGCAGGGACGTCCCGTTGAGCTGGGCCGCCGAGCTACTTCCCGCCGACGACCCCACGCGTTGCGTCTGAATGGCCGCCGACACGGCGAGAACACCTGCTGACCTGCGAATTCCGCTCGATGTGCATAACTCTCACATTTCTTGGCGCACAACACAATCCGCTGACGGACGTGTGGTAGAGCGCCAAGGCTTTGCCTTTGTCGAAGATCGCCAATTAATGGTGGGCGTGTTGGGCCAGCCGGATCACATCGCTCATCGGCAAGATGGTTCCCCCGCCGGTTAGTCCCTTGCCGGTGGCGGCTTCGAGCTCTTTGAGGGTGGTCGTCACGATGATCGAGGCGGGCAACCCATTGTGTTGGCCCAATTCTCCTGAGGCCAGTAAGGCTCTGAGCGCGGCGAGCAGCGCGTCGTGGTTGCCCTGGCTGGGCGTGCGGATGTCGCTGTCGATCGCCTGCTGGCTGGGCGCGCCGTCCACGCACGGCGTGTCGTCGAGGGGGTTGCACATGCCCGGCGCGGCCAGCTTTGCCAACACGGCCTCGAGGGTGGCACGGGCCTCGGGGGTGAGCATGCCACGCAGCTCGGACATGCCATCGGGGCCCTGCTTGCCCAACGTCACCCCGCGGCGCCGGGCGCGGCCCTCGTCGCGGTAGGTGCCGTCGGGATTGAGCCGGTCGGCCAGTCCAGCGGCGAGCTCGGCCAACTGTTCGGGGCGAAACTCGGTCGCGTGTTTGGCCAGCTGGGACTCGGCGTGCTCGCGCGCGGCCACGTCTACCCAGCCGGGTAGCTGGTGGTAGAACTTGCGGATTACCGCAATATGTTCGCCGCCCAGTTTGCCGTCACGCTGGCGTGCGGCGGTGGCCGCTAAGACCGGGGGCAGCGGTTCGCCGGTCACCCCGTGCCGTGGGCCGAGGTCGGCCGCCTCCCGAATGCGCAGCGCTGCTTCCGCACGGCTGGTCAGCGTCCATTCGGCGATCGCGTGAGACGGTTTGCCGCTCACCTCTTCTGGCGTGGCTTGGCGGGCAAGGGAATTGATCAGTCGATGGCCCAGGGGGCTGCGCCGGCGCAGTTTCTCGCAGCGCTCCAATAACACCAGTCGTTCTTCAGTAGTCAACGCCTCGATCAATATCCTGGCAACCAATTGGACTCACACCGCCAAACTATCGCCACCTACCGACTCAAAAACGCGGCTCAGAACCTCAGCGGATATAGCATTCCAGCGCGGCTAATCCGCCACTTCTAGGCCGCACCGAAGACCTGCCGAGCGAGGTCCCGCGTCTTGTCGGTGTGCAGACCTAAACTCGCGGTGCCCTGATAGCGACGTCATTCGAAAGGGGGTCAGCGGCATGCGGTTCCTGCACACCGCCGACTGGCAGCTGGGCATGACCCGGCACTTCCTCGCCGGTGACGCCCAGCCGTGCTATTCGGCGGCGCGCCGCGACGCAGTAGCCGGTCTGGGAGCCTTGGCGGCCGAGGTGGGCGCCGAGTTCGTTGTGGTGGCCGGTGACGTCTTCGAACACAATCAGCTCCCGCCGAAGGTGATCGGGCCGTCGTTAGAAGCCATGCGCACCATCGGAATTCCGGTCTACCTGCTTCCGGGCAACCACGATCCGCTGGACGCCTCAGCGGTGTACACCGGCGCACTGTTCACCGCCGAATGTCCCGAGAACGTCGTCGTGCTCGACCAGGCCGGTGTCCATCCGGTTCGGCCCGGTCTGGAGATCGTCGCGGCGCCATGGCGGTCCAAGGCCCCAACCACCGACCTGGTCGCCCAAGTTCTCCAGACTCTGTCGCCGGCCCCGGTCACCCGAATACTGGTGGCGCACGGCGGCGTCGACGTCCTTGATCCCGATCGCGACAAACCTTCGTTGATCCGCCTCGCCGCTCTCGATGACGCACTGGCCCGCGGCACGCTGCACTATGCGGCGCTGGGGGACAAGCATTCGCTCACCCGGGTCGGCGATAGTGGCCGGGTGTGGTACTCCGGCTCGCCGGAGGTCACCAACTTCGACGACGTCGAAGCAGACCCCGGCCATGTTCTCGTCGTCGACATCGATGAAGGCGACCCGCGCCGCCCGGTGACGGTGGAGTCCCGGCGGGTCGGCCACTGGCGGTTCCGCACCCTGCGTCGCCAGGTGGACACCAGCCGCGACATCGCCGACCTCGACATGAACCTCGACCTGATGACCGAGAAGGACCGCACCGTGGTGCGGTTGGCGCTGACCGGTTCGTTGACGGTCACCGACCGCGCCGCACTGGACGCCTGCCTGGACAAATACGCGCGGCTGTTCGGCTGGCTGGGCCTGTGGGAACGGCACACCGATCTCGCGGTCATTCCCGCCGACGGCGAATTTCGTGATCTCGGTATCGGCGGATTCGCCGCGGCGGCTGTCGATGAGCTGGTGGCAACCGCGCGCGAGGACTCCGAGGCGGCCGCCGACGCACAGGCGGCGCTGGCGCTGCTGCTGCGCCTCGCCGATCGGGGGGCGGCATGAAGTTGCATCGGTTGGTGCTGACGAACTATCGCGGCATCGCGCACCGCGACATCGAGTTCCCCGACCAGGGTGTGGTAGTGGTGTGCGGGGCCAACGAAATCGGCAAGTCATCGATGATCGAAGCCCTGGATTTGCTTTTGGAATCCAGGGACCGCTCGATGAAGAAAGAAGTCAAGCAAGTCAAGCCCACCAATAGTGACGTCGGCTCCGAGGTGACTGCCGAAATAAGCTGTGGGCCATATCGTTTCGTATATCGCAAGCGGTTCCACAAAAAATGCGAGACGGAACTGACGGTACTGACGCCGCGACGGAAACAGCTGACCGGCGATGAAGCGCACGAACGGGTCCGTGCGATGCTGGCCGAGACGGTCGACAACGATCTGTGGCGCGCCCAGCGGGTGCTGCAGGCGGCATCGACCGCCGCGGTGGACCTGTCTGGCTGCGACGCGCTCTCGCGTGCGCTCGACGTCGCAGCCGAGCATTCCGGAAGCGACGTTGCGCTGCTGGGCACCGAGCCGTTACTCATCGAACGGATCGACGCGGAGTATGGGCGCTACTTCACCTCGACCGAACGTCCCACCGGCGAATGGGCCGCCGCTATCTCCCGGCTGGCCGACGCACAGGCGGCGGTCGCCGAATGCGCGGCGGCGGTCGCCGAGGTCGACGATCGGGTGTCTGCGCACGCCCTGCTGACGGAACAGGTGGCAGAGCTGTCCCAGCAGCGGATCGCGGCCGCCCCTCGGCTGTCCGCGGCGCAGGACGCCGCCGACAAGATCGCCGAACTCACCAGCAAGGCGTACGAGGCTAAGCTCGTCGCCGCGGCCGCAGCAGCCACCAGCGCGGCGACGGCGGCCGCCCACAACGCACGCTTGCAGTTGCTCGCCGAAATCGATACTCGCACCACCGCTGTCGCCACCGCGCAGGCCCAAGCGCACGAAGCCGCCCGTGCACAGGCGGCGGCGCGCGCCATCGCCGAAGACGCCGAGGCCGCGGTCCAGCAGGCCACCGACGCCCTTGCAGATCTGCAGCGCCGCGCCGAATCCGCCCGGCGCACCGTCGACCAACTCGCCGGCCGGCAGGAGGCTGACCGGTTGAGCGCCCGGTTGGCCAAGATCGAGGCCGTCGAACGGGAGCGTGTCCGGGTGTGCGATGAGCTCCGCGGGATTACGGTCACCGCGGAATTAATGCGGCGAATCGAGGATGCCACGGCAGCGGTCGATCGCATCGGTGGCCAGTTGGCGTTGACCTCTGCGGCGGTTGAATTCACCGCCGCCGCAGACATCGAACTCGCCGTCGGCGGCCAACACGTCTGGTTGTCGGCAGGTCAAAGCTGGTCTATCACGGCTACCGGCCCCACGACCGTCGAGATTCCCGGTGTGCTGACAACACGGGTCACTCCAGGCGCGACCACGCTCGATATCCAAGCGAAATATGCTGGCGCACAACAAGAACTCGCCGCGGCGTTAGCCGCCGGCGAAGTGGCCGACCTGCCCGCCGCGCGAGCGGCCGACCAGCGTCGGCGCGAATTGCAGGGCAGTCGCGACCAGCTGAGCGCCGCGCTGGCCGGTCTGTGCGGGGACGACGAAATCGACCAGCTGCGCTCGCGGCTGGCGCAATTGCACGCCGATCAGCCCGCCGAACCCGATCTTCTCGTAACTGACATCGCCACCGCCCGCTGCGAACTCGATGCGGTCGAGACGGCCCGCGCAGCCGCGATCACCGAATGCGAGGCTCGGCGGCGGATCGCTGCCACCGCGGCCGCCGAGCTCGCCGAGTTATCCACGCGTGCAACGGTGCTCGAGAACAAGTTGGACACACAGCGGGCCGAGCTGAAGGCGACAGCCGACCGGCTTGCTCAAGAGCGGTCGTCGGTCAGCGATGAGGATCTCGCGACATCAGCCGACACGGCGCTGCGAGCCGCCCGAGCCGCCGAGCGGGAGCTCACCGAACTGACCGACGCGCTGGCAGCGGCGGCGCCAGACGCGGTGGCCGCCGAATTGGCCAATGCAACCGAAGCGGCCGAGTCGCTGGCTGAACGCTACGAAGCTGCGGCGCGCGCTTTGCGTGAGGTCAGTATCGAACTTTCGGTCTTCGGCACCGAGGGGCGCCAGGGCAAGCTTGATGCCGCGGAAACAGAACGCGAGCACGCCGCCAGCGAGCACGCTCGGGTCGGCGGACGGGCCCGCGCCGCACAGCTGCTGCGCTCGGTGATGGCACGCCACCGCGACACCACCCGGCAACGCTATGTCGAGCCCTACCGCACGGAACTACAGCGGCTCGGTCGCCCGGTTTTTGGGCCGACTTTCGAGGTCGACATCGACAGCGACCTGTGTATCCGCAGCCGCACGCTGAACGGCGTTACGGTGCCTTACGAGTCCTTGTCGGGTGGGGCCAAAGAGCAGCTCGGCATCCTGGCGCGGCTGGCCGGCGCCGCGCTGGTCGCCAAGGAGGACACCGTTCCGGTGATGGTCGACGATGCGTTGGGTTTCACCGACCCGGACCGGCTGGCCAAAATGGGGAAGGTCTTCGACGCCGTCGGCGCTCACGGTCAGGTGATCGTCCTGACCTGTAGCCCCGACCGGTACAACGGTGTCAAGGGAGCGCACCGCATCGATCTCAGCGCCTAGCATTCGCGCCTGACCAGCGTCGATACCCGAGGTGCGAAGCTCGATCGGTGCTTGTGTGCCTAGTCTGCAGAATGGGGTCATGGGGGCCCGACACCCATGACGATGACGGAGAAGCGGCGCCGGGCGCAGGAAAAGCTGGCGAAACTGCCTGGTGTGCGCCCGATACGGCGGCCGATTTCGCCGGATAGCGCCGAGGAGTTCGATCTCTACTACGTGCGCGCGGGACGGAAGTCGGCACACCCGCTGGTGATCATCCCCGGAGGTCCGGGCGTGGCGTCGGTGCAGATGTACACAGGGCTGCGACGGCGGGCCGCCGCAGCCGGACTCGACGTCATCATGATCGAGCACCGTGGGGTGGGGATGTCGCGCCATGACGACTCCGGTGCCGACCTGCCCCCCGAAGCGATCACCGTGAACCAGGTTGTCGACGACATCGCTGCGGTACTCGACGATGCTCAGGTGGACTCCGCCGTCATCTATGGTGCGTCGTACGGAACCTACATCACGTCCGGGCTGGGCGTCCGCCATCCCAGTCGGATCCGGGCGATGGTTCTTGACTCGCCGCTGCTGTCGCGGCATGACATCGTGATCGTCCGCCGCGCGATCCGTCGGCTACTGCTCAAGGGCGACAGCGGCGAAACCGCCGCGCTGGCACCCAAAATGCGCAAACTCGTCCATTCCGGAGTCATGACGGGGGCGGCAACTCAGGTCGTCGCAACAGTATACGGTTACGGTGGCGCCGATCTACTGGAGCGACAGCTCGACCTATTGCTGGAGGGACGAAAGCTGATGTGGTGGGCGCTGTCCCGGTTCGCGATGCTGAGCAATCTGCCGTATCGCTACGAAGAAGACCTGGTCAGCCGCATCGCGTTCCGTGAACTCGACTATGCAGCCGAACCCGACGGTCTACCGCTTGACCCGGCCGTGGTAGAACGTGAAGCTCGCACCGAGACAATAAGTTTCGAGGATGAGCCCTATGACCTGGCGGCCGAAATGCCGCACTTCGGCTGGCCCACCGTGGTGGTTTCCGGCGGCCGGGATCTCATTACACCGCCGGCGGTGGCTGAGCGCGTCGTGTCGCTGCTGCCCAATGCGATGCTGCTGAAGCTGCCCAACATGGCGCACAGTGCGTTGGACTTTCGTGAGCCCGCGGCACTCGCCATCGCCCGAGCGGTGTGGCGCGGTGAATTGCACAGCCTCGCCGCGCGTGCGGCGGAGCTGGATACGCTTCCGGCGCGTCCCGAATTGCGCTTGTTGTGGAAGGCGATCGGCGTGGCTGCGGCCGTCGAGGGTGCCCTACCGGTGCCTGCGCTGCTGCGGCGGCGGGTCAGCTCCGCATGAACCCGATGGCGGTATAGTTCAGGTCCGCGAGACCCGGCGCCCCGAAATTGGCCAGCGTGCTGCGCACCGCGACGTCGCCGGGAGATTGGGTCAGCGGCAAGCTGAATCCCTCCGCCCAGATGAGTTTGTCGAGGTCGTTGGCCAGTGCCCGGGCCTTGCCGGGGTCGAGTTCTTCGAGGGTCTGCTCGATTGCGGCGTCGATTTGCGGACTGCCGATCTTGCCGAAATTGCTTTCCCCGTCCGACTTGTAGATCTGGGTCAGCGCGGACAGTGGGAACGCGTCGCCGAGCCAGCCGAATTGGGCGATGTCGAAAGCCCCCACGTTGACGTAGTTGGTGAAAAAGCCACTGCCGGCCCGGGCCACCAATTCGAGCTTGACGCCGATTTGCGCGAGGTTGTGCTGTGCGATCTGCGCGAACTGCCGACTGCCTTGCGCGTCGTAGAACAAGTCGCGGATGACCAGCTGGCGGCCGTCTTTCTCCCGGAACTGGCCGGCCTGCTTCCAGCCCAAAGCGTCCAGTTCTCGTTTGGCCTCGTCCGGGTCGTAGGGAACGACGGCGCTGTTGTCTTGGTATCCCTTCTGCCCGGCGACATAGATGTGGTTGCCCAAGGCCACCGGATCGCTGGTGAGGCCGTATTGGACGACCTTGGCGATGGTGCGCCGGTCGATGACCTTGGATATCGCGATACGTAGCGCTTTGTCCGCCAGGATCGACCCGGGCGCACCGTTGAACGTGAAGTGAGACCACGACGGGGCGGGAGCACGCCGGATCGAGATTCCCTTGGTGCGCTCCGCGATCGTCAGTTGGTCCACCGTGCCGACGCCGGTGGCGTCGATCGTGTTGTTTTGCAGCGCGGGCAGCCGAGCGGCGTCGTCGAGCACCAGGTAGGTGATGCCGTCCAGGCGCGGGCGGGCGCCCCACCATTTAGGATTGCGGCTCAACACAATCCGCTGCGTGGTCCGATCCAGCGAAGTAACGACGAATGGACCGGCCGAGGGGCCGGGTCCTTCCAGTTGACCCTTGTTGAACACCTCTGGCGTGGCCGTCATACTTCTGGGCAGCAGCATCCCGTTGCCGGCGAACATGCCGCGCCACTCGGCGTAGGGCTTGGCGAAGGTCACAACGGCCTGACGGTCGTCGACACCACGAGTCACCGACGCGACGCGGTCGGCACCGCTTGGCCCGGCGATCTCAAAAGTCTTATCGCTGCCGCTCAAAGCGTGGATCTCGCTGGCGATGTCCTGCCAGGTGATCGGTGTGCCGTCGGACCAGACCGCCTTGGGGTTGATCGTGTAGGTAACCACTTGGGGGTCGGTTCCGGTGAGTTCGACGCTGGTGAAGTAGTCGGTGTCCACCGTGGTCGAGCCGTCCGGCCCAATGATGAAGGCGCGGGGCAAGGTTGCCTTCATCATTGCGGCGACCTCTGCCGAGTTGCCGTCGATGTGCAGGATGTTGAAGTTGGGCGGGAAGTCGCTGAGTGCGAGCCGCAGATTGCCGCCCTCTTGCAGCGTGGCGGGATCTTGTGGGTTGATGTCCCTGGTCGTGCCGATCTCAGCGCTGTGTCCGGTTTCCGGGGCGAGGTTGATGGCCGGCGAACACCCGGAGACCACGAGTGCAACGATGAGCAGCGTTGTCGCGAGCCGGCTAGCCACGTTTGCTCGGATCCGGTTGCGGCACCGCGCCCAGGAGTCGGCGGGTGTAATCGTGTTGCGGATTGCTGAAGACCTGTTGGCTGTCGCCCTGCTCGACGATCGTGCCGGCATGCATGACAACCACCTGGTGCGCGAGGTGTTTGACCACGGAGAGATCATGAGAGACAAAAAGATACGACAGACCGAACCGCTCTTGCAGGTCGAGCAGCAGGTTGATGATGCCGGCCTGGATGGAGACGTCGAGAGCGGAGACCGGCTCGTCGAGTGCCAGGATCTTTGGCTGCAACGCCAGCGCCCGGGCAATGCCGATGCGCTGCTTTTGCCCACCGGAGAACTCGGCAGGGTAGCGCGTCGCATCGGCGCGGCGCAATCCCACAATCCCGAGCAGCTCGGCGACCCGCGAGTTGGTCTCAGTCTTGCTGAAGCCGTTGGCCTGCAGGGGCTCTGCGATCAGCTCGTACACGGGCAGCCGCGGGTCCAGGGACGCGACCGGGTCTTGGAATACGACCTGGATGTCGCGCCGTAGCGATCGTCTGCGCGCGCCGCTCAGGGTGGCGACGTCTTCGCCGAGCACCTCGATCGAACCCGATTGCGGCGCAGTGAGTTCCAAGATCTCGTGCAAGGTCGTTGACTTGCCTGAACCGGACTCGCCCACGATCCCCAGCGTGCGGCCCTGCCGCAACTCGAAGGTGACGCCTTCGACCGCACGAACTTCGCCGACCGTGCGGCGCAGCACCACGCCTTTCGTCAGCCGATAAATCTTGGTCAGATCCCGCACCCGCACCACGACCGACGAGTCGCCGGATGGCGCTACCCGAGGTTCGGTGTTGACCCCGTAGATGTCCGCGGCGCTGCGCCCGTTGACTTGGTCGGTGCGGATACAGGCTGCCCGGTGATCCGCGCCGACCAACGCCAATTCGGGTTCCTCCGACCGGCATTCGTCGATGGCCAGCGGGCAACGCGGCGCGAACGGGCATCCGGGCTCCAGGCAGGCCAACGACGGCGGTGCGCCCGGAATGGGCACCAACCGGGTGCCCTGTTCGGCATCCAGCCGCGGAACTGAGCCCAATAGCCCTACCGTGTAGGGCATCTGGCGATCCCGGTAAAGGTCGTGCACAGCGGCAGACTCGACGACCCGCCCGGCGTACATCACCAGCGCCCGGTCGGCGAACTCGGCGACCACGCCGAGGTCATGGGTGATGATGAGTACTCCGGCGCCGGTGATGTCGCGCGCCGTCTTGAGTACCTCGAGGATCTGCGCCTGCACGGTGACATCCAGTGCGGTGGTGGGTTCATCGCAGATCAACAAATCGGGATCGTTGGCGATCGCGATCGCGATGACCACTCGTTGCCGTTCGCCGCCGGACAGCTCATGGGGGAACGCGCGGGCACGTCGCTCTGGTTGCGCAATGCCAACCAGGTCAAGCAGTTCCACCGCGCGTCTACGGGCGGCCTTCTTTCCGGCGTGCGGCTGGTGGACTTGGATGGCTTCGGCGATCTGATCGCCGACGGTGTAGACGGGCGTCAGCGCCGACATCGGATCCTGGAACACCATGCCGACCGTCTTGCCGCGTAGCCGCGACATTGCGTCGTCGCCGAGACCGACCAGTTCGGTGTCGTGTAACCGGACCGAGCCGCGCACGTGCGCGTACTCCGGCAGTAGGCCCACCACCGCCATCGCCGAAACCGACTTGCCCGATCCCGATTCGCCGACCATCGCCACGACTTCCCCAGGGTCGATGCAGTAGCTGATGCCACGGACCGCGGTAACCGCGTCGCCCTCCGCCGGGAAGGTGACCGCAAGGTCGTCGACTTCCAGCAGCGGGCTCACCGAGCGTCGCCTCGCAGCATCGCGCTGCCGGGATCGAGCGCATCGCGCAGGCCATCGCCGGTTAGGTTGGCGCACACCAGAATCAACACCAAGACCCCCGCCGGAAACAAAAACACCCACGGAAAGGTGGTCGCGGACTGGGTGCCGTTGGCAATCAAGGTGCCCAGCGAGACATCTGGCGGCTGAATGCCGAAACCCAGGAAGCTCAGCCCCGTTTCGGCCAATATCGCGGAGGCGACGTTGAGTGCGGCGTCGATGATCAAGATGGAGGCCACGTTGGGAACCACGTGGCGGAGGATGATCCGGCGGCTGGACACACCCATATACCTTGCTGCTCTGATGAATTCGCGTTCCCGCAAACTCATGGTCATACCCCGCACCATGCGCGAGCTCACCATCCAGCCGAATCCGGCGAGTAGCAGAACCAGCGTCAGGATGTTGGCCGAGCTCTTGGTCCGCGGTGACACGATGGCGATGAGGATGAAGCTGGGGACCACCAACAGTAGGTCCACGATCCACATCAGGACCCGGTCGCGCCAACCGCCGAAATATCCTGCGATCGACCCGACCGTTGCCGCAATGCCGGTGGAGATGACCGCCACGCAAACACCTATCAGCATCGACTTCTGCATTCCCCGCAGAATCTGCGCCAACAGGTCTTGGCCCAGTGCGTTGGTGCCGAACCAATGACGGGTGTTCGGCGGCTGCAACAATGCGTTGAAATCCAGGTCGTCGTAGGAATACGGCAGCACCGCGGGCAGCGCGTAACAGCCGACGAACAGCAGCACCAGCAAGGCCAGCGACGCCACCGCCAATCGGTTGCGCGCGAACCTGCGCAGCACCAAGGTGCGCCGGGAGGTGAATCCCGCTACGTCGGCAGCGGGATGCCGGTGGGCGGCATCGATGTCGGCCTCAGAGCTCATGACACCCGGACCCTCGGGTCGAGAGCCGCGTAGAAGACATCGGAGAGCAGGCCGGCCAACAGCACTACCGCGCCGCTGAACAACGTAATCGCCGCAATGATGTTGGTGTCCTGGGCCGTGATACCCTGCACCAGCCATTCACCCATCCCATGCCAGCCGAAGATCTTCTCCACGAACACCGCTCCGGTGACCAGCCCCGCCACCCCGTAGGCGAACAGGGTCGCCAACGGTATCAGCGCCGTGCGCAGCCCGTGCTTCACCAGCGCACGCCGGCGGGTGAGCCCTTTGGCCCGCGCGGTGCGAATGAAATCCTGGCCCAGCACGTCGAGCATCGCGTTGCGCTGGTATCGGCTGTATCCGGCGGCGGCGATCAGCGCCAGCGTCATCGAGGGCAGGATTAAGTGCCGCAACCGGTCGAGCAACTGGGGGCCGGCCCCAACCACCCCCGGCGACGTCTCTCCGGTGTAGTCGAAGAGGTGGACGCTCAGCGCCCAATTCACCCGCAGGGCGCCCAGGATCAACAGGTTGGCGATGACGAACGACGGGGTGCTGAGCACCAGTAGTGCCAGCATGGTGACGATGCGGTCACTGAGTCGATACTGCCGGATAGCGCCCCATGCCCCGGCCACGATGCCCAGTACGGTCCCCACCACTGAGCCAACGACCAGTAGCCGCAGGGTCACTCCGACGCGGCGCCAGAGTGTGGCGCCGACGGGCTGGCCGGTGATGGTCGTCCCGAAGTCACCACGCACGGCGTGCGAGGCCCAGTGCGCGTAGCGGATCGTTATCGGTTGGTCCAAACCCAGCGCGTGGGCTTTGGCGTCGATGACCGCTTGCGGGGGGCGTGGACTGCGCTGCAGCAGGCTGTCCAGTGGCCGGAAGGCATAAGAGGTGAGGCAATACGTCAAGAAGGATGCCAGCGCCAGCAGAACGACATAGTTGAGCAACCGGCGTGCCAAGAAGCGAATCATCGCCGACCGCACTGCCCGTCTCGCATTGGGACAGGTTAGCGAGCGAGCGGCATAGCGT
Source organism: Mycobacterium sp. (assembly GCA_035505695.1). Lineage (GTDB taxonomy): Bacteria > Actinomycetota > Actinomycetes > Mycobacteriales > Mycobacteriaceae > Mycobacterium. Next base: position 24,324 of record DATJQO010000077.1, on the reverse strand, counting down.
CGCGCCGATGCCGCCTGGCCTGGTACTTCGCGTTGCGATCCGAATGATTTTCATGGGTGAAATACGCCTAACCGGTTGTTAAAATCCACCGCGGCACCGAGCGGTGCAGCAAATGCGGCGAGTCTTCCCGCCGCGACACCCCGAGGAGGCTTGCGTGACGGTTACCGACGATTACCTGGCCAACAACGCCGAGTATGCGAGCACCTTCAGCGGGCCGCTGCCGCTGCCGCCCAGCAAACACGTGGCAGTCGTCGCGTGCATGGATGCCCGGCTTGACGTCTATCGCATCCTGGGTCTCAACGAGGGAGAAGCGCACGTCATCCGCAACGCCGGGGGCGTCGTCACCGACGATGTCATTCGCTCGCTGGCCATCAGCCAACGGTTGCTGGGAACCCAGGAGATCATCCTGATTCACCACACCGACTGCGGGATGCTCACCTTCACCGACGACGACTTCAAGCGCGCCATCCAGGCCGAGACTGGAGTCAAACCGCCGTGGGCGGCCGAGGCATTCCCGGATCTCGCCGAGGATGTTCGACAGTCGCTGCGCCGGATCGAAAAAAGCCCTTTCGTGACCAAGCACGAGTCGCTGCGCGGCTTCATCTTCGACGTCGCCTCCGGCGAGCTGGAAGAAGTCACGCTTTAGCCCCATGACGATACAGCCCGCGGAGCGGGGTGTTGAGGAGGCGGGCGATTGCTTTCGCCCGGTGAGCCGACCTTGTAGGTGGCGAGGGCTTTGGCGACCAGCCTGCCATCCGGGTCGACAATCTCCGCCTCGCAGTTCACTAGCGAGCGCCCGCGCCGCAGGACCCGGCCGACGCCGATCAAGTCGGTGGCCCGAGCCGGCGCCAGGAAATCCAGCATGAGCGACACCGTCACGCCCCCGCAGTTCGGGCAGAGCTTGGGCGCCGCACCACGCCGCCGTCATCACCGTGAGATCGGCGAGGGTGGCAATGGCGCCGCCGTGCACCATGTCACCGATGGTCACATTGGAGGGATCCCAGGGCGGCCGCAGCCTGACTTCGTCCGCGTCGAGCCGATCGGCGACGGTGCCGAGCTTGGCGACGAACGGTGACTGGGGGGAGGAACTGCGCGATGACGTCGCGGCCGCTCTGAGTTTCGGGTGCCATCACGCCATGCCTTCGCACCGTTCGCCGGCCGGAAAAAGGGCTGGCGCCGCGCCTGACGCGATGCGTGCGAGGGCGAGCGTTCGCGCCACACAGCGGGACTTGACACCGATGACTGCAGCTGGTGCTATAAATGGCAAAGCGGCTAAATATGGTCAACTCAACCAAGTTTATGCAAGGAAGCCATGACCAGTGATCTGAAGGCGGGCCCGGCGGTCGGCCAATACGAATTGAGCCATCTTCGCTCGCTGGAGGCGGAAGCCATCCACATCATTCGGGAGGTGGCTGCCGAGTTCGAGCGGCCCGTGCTGTTGTTCTCGGGTGGCAAGGATTCCATCGTCATGCTGCACTTGGCGCTCAAGGCTTTTCGGCCCGGACGGTTGCCGTTCCCGGTGATGCATGTCGACACCGGCCATAATTTCGACGAGGTGATCGCGACCCGCGACGAGTTGGTGGCCGAGCACGGGGTGCGCCTGGTGGTGGCCTCGGTGCAGGACGACATCGACGCCGGCCGCGTCATCGAGACCATCCCGTCGCGAAACCCCATCCAGACCGTGACGCTGCTGCGGGCCATTCGGGAGAACAAGTTCGACGCCGCGTTCGGCGGGGCGCGGCGTGACGAAGAGAAGGCGCGTGCCAAGGAGCGGGTGTTCAGCTTTCGCGACGAGTTCGGCCAATGGGACCCCAAGGCGCAACGCCCCGAGTTGTGGAACCTCTACAACGGACGGCACCACAAGGGCGAACACATCCGGGTTTTCCCGCTGTCCAACTGGACCGAGTTCGACATCTGGTCATACATCGGCGCCGAGAGGGTCAAATTGCCCTCGATCTATTTCGCGCATCGCCGCAAGGTCTTTCGCCGCGACGAGATGCTGCTGGCCGTCGACCGGCACATGCACCCGCGCCCCGACGAACCGGTGTTCGAGGCGACGGTGCGTTTCCGCACCGTCGGGGACGTCACCTGTACCGGGTGCGTGGAGTCGTACGCCGCCACCGTGTCGGAGGTCATCGCCGAGACGGCGGTGTCGCGGCTGACCGAACGCGGGGCGACCAGGGCTGACGACCGCATCTCGGAGGCCGGAATGGAAGACCGCAAGCGGCAGGGATATTTCTGATGACAACGTTGTTGAGACTGGCCACTGCAGGTTCCGTCGACGACGGCAAGTCCACCTTGATCGGCCGTCTGCTCTATGACTCCAAGGCCGTGATGGAAGACCAGTGGGCGGCGGTGGAGCGCACGTCCAAGGAGCGCGGCCACGACTACACCGACCTGGCGCTGGTGACCGATGGCCTGCGCGCCGAACGCGAGCAGGGCATCACCATCGACGTCGCCTACCGCTACTTCGCCACTCCCAAGCGGAAATTCATCATCGCCGACACCCCGGGACACATCCAGTACACCCGCAACATGGTGACCGGTACATCGACCGCCCAACTGGTGATCGTGCTGGTCGACGCCCGGCACGGCCTGCTGGAGCAATCGCGCCGGCACGCCTTCCTGGCGTCGCTGCTGGGCGTCCAGCACATTGTGCTCGCCGTCAACAAGATGGACCTGATCGGCTGGGACCGAAGCAAATTCGAAGCGATACGGGACGAATTCCACGCCTTCGCCGCGCGCTTAGATGTGCACGACGTGGCCACCATCCCGATTTCTGCGCTGCACGGCGACAACGTGGTGACCAAGTCGGCCCACACGGCCTGGTATGACGGCCCGGCGCTGCTGTCACACCTTGAGGAGGTGTACATCGCCGGTGACCGCAACATGGTCGATGTGCGGTTTCCGGTCCAGTACGTCATCCGGCCCCACACCCGTGAACACCAAGACCACCGCAGCTACGCCGGCACCGTGGCCAGTGGGGTGATGCGTCCGGGAGACGAAGTCGTTGTGCTGCCGGTCGGCAAGGTCACCCGCATCACCGCCATCGACGGACCGAACGGTCCGGTCGACGAAGCGTTTCCGCCCATGGCCGTGTCGGTCGGCCTTGCCGACCAGATCGACATTTCGCGCGGCGACCTTATCGCCCGCACCAACAACCAGCCCCGGGTCGCCCAGGAGTTCGACGCGACCGTGTGCTGGATGGCCGACGACGCGACGCTAGAGCCCGGCCGTGACTACGTCATCAAGCACACCACCCGAACCACGCGCGCAAGGGTGACCGCGCTCGACTACCGACTCGACGTCAATACCCTGCACCGCGACAAGACAGCAACGGCATTGCAACTCAACGAACTTGGCCGCATCTCGCTCCGCACCCAAGTGCCCTTGCTGCTCGACGAGTACACCCGCAACTCTAGCACCGGCTCGTTCATCCTCGTCGATCCCCACACCAACGGTACCGTCGCGGCAGGCATGGTGTTGCGCGACGTCTCGGCGCAGGCAGCCAGCCCGAACACGGTGCGCCACAAAGCATCCGCTATTGCCGAAGCCCGGCCCCGGGGCAAGACGGTGTGGTTCACCGGCTTGTCCGGTTCCGGCAAGTCGTCGGTGGCCGTGCTGGTCCAGCAGAAGCTCCTCCAAAACGGCACTCCCGCTTATGTTCTCGACGGCGACAACCTCCGGCAGGGCCTGAACGCCGACTTGGGCTTTTCCATGGCCGACCGCGCGGAGAACCTGCGCCGGCTGGCGCATGTCGCGGCCCTGCTCGCCGACTGCGGCAACGTCGTACTGGTACCGGCGATCAGCCCCCTGGCCGAGCAACGGGAACTGGCTCGTAAAGTGCACGCCGATGCCGGCTTCGACTTCGTTGAGGTGTTCTGCGACACCCCAATCGAGGATTGCGAGCAACGCGACCCCAAGGGTCTGTATGCCAAAGCGCGGGCGGGGGAGATCAGGCAGTTCACCGGTATCGACAGCCCGTATCAGCCGCCGGCCCGTCCCGACCTGCGGCTCACCCCGGACCTGACCCTCGAGGAGCAGGCGCAGAGCGTCATCGACCTGCTTGGGTCGCGGGCCTAGCGCACCATACCCAGCCAGGTGCGGCTGATTTCCCGGGCCGAGTGGCACAATCCTCAGAGTGCGCATGTCAGCGAAGGCGGAGTACGCGGTGCGGGCCATGATCGAGCTCGCCACGGTCCCCGCCGGGACCCTGGTCAGGACCGACGACTTGGCCCACGCCCAAGGCATACCGCCGCAATTTCTCGTCGACATTCTCACCAACCTGCGCACCGACCGGCTGGTGCGCAGCCACCGCGGCCGTGAAGGCGGCTATGAGCTGGCCCGTCCTGGAAATGAGATCAGCATCGCCGACGTGCTCCGGTGTATCGACGGACCGCTGGCCAGTGTCCGCGACATTGGTCTGGGCGACTTGCCATATTCGGGGCCAACCGCGGCGCTGACCGACGTCTGGAGAGCGTTGCGCGCCAGCATGCGGTCGGTGCTCGAAGAAACGACGCTGGCGGATGTCGCCAGCGGCGCGTTGCCCAAGCATGTCGCGGAACTGGCCGACGACTACCGGTTGCAGGAAAGCGTGCGGCATGGCAAGCCCCACTCCGGCGCCTAGGCCCCCGAGCCATAGGGCCGAGTCAGGATCTCCATGGCATGCCCCGAAGGATCCAGGAAGTACACGCCGCGCCCGCCGTGATTGTGGTTGATCTCGCCCGGCCGTTGTTGACGCGGGTCTGCCCAGTGCGGCAAACCACGTGATGTGATCTTGCCGTAGATGGCGTCGAAGTCGTCGTCGGAAACCAGGAATGCGTAGTGCTGTCGTCGGATGTCCTCACCCTCGGGGACGTCCGCATAATCGAGATTGGCGCCGTGCTCGAGTTCGACAACCATGAAGTGGCCGAACGGCTTTGGGCTGGGCAGGCCGAAGAGCTCGGTGAGGAATTCCGCGGACTCGCGTTTGTCGCGTGAGGCGACGATGGTGTGATTGAAACTGACGGTCATAGTGCTTTCCAGTCAACCATTCGCGACACCACGCGCCAAGTGTCGCCGGCCTACCTGGGCGCCGTCAGCTCCAAGGCGATGTTGTCGGGGTCGCGGAACTCAAGGATGTATGACGGCCCGATGTCCTTGACCGGCCCGTGCGCCACCCCGAGCTTGTCGAGATGTGCTGCAGCGGAGTCTAATTCGGCCTTGCTGGCGACGCGGAACGCGATGTGGTCGAGTCCGACGCGGTCCTCGTCGAAGCGGTCGGTGGCGACCGGCCGCAACCCGAGCAGCGTGCCGCCGAGGTCGTAGACGACGCCGCCGAACAGGAAGCTCAACTGGTTGCGCGTTGCTTCGTCGGCGTTCTCGGGAACCCCCAGCAACACCGGCCACCCGAACACGCTTTCGTAGAACCGGCGGGAGCGCTCGATATCGGTGACCGTGAGACGGACGTGTGCGATGGAAGTACTGGTGAGGCCCACCCGCTCCATGCTTCCACTCCAGAGCGTCATGTTGAAGGCATGCCAGAATCGCCGTCGTGCAGATAGCCATGACCATGCCGGTGATGGAGCCGGACTTGGATGCCAAGGTGCTGGAACACTGGGCGCGCGCCATTGACGAGGGCCCGTTCTCGTCGCTGTGCTGGGGTGAGCGCATCGCTTTCGAAAATCCGGACAACTTGACGCTGCTGGGCGCGCTGGCCGCCTGGACCCGTCGAGTCCGGCTGCTGACGACCGTGATCGTCCCGCAACTGCATCACCCGGTCATGCTGGCCAAGGCCCTGGCCACCGGGGACATGCTGTGCGGGGGGCGGCTGACCGTGGGCATCGGCGTGGGCGGCCGGCACGAGGACTACCATGCCGTGGGCGCCGACCCGGCGACGCAGACCAGCCGCGGCCTGGCCGAGCGCGTGGCGGTGATGAAACGGGTGTGGGCCGGGGAGAAGCTCACCGACTCGGTGCTGCCGGTCGGGCCGGCGCCAGTTCAGCCGGGCGGTCCACCGCTGTTCGTGGGCAGTATCGGGCCCAGGTCCGTGCGCAGCGCTGCCGCCTGGGCCGACGGGTTGGCGGGCACCACCTTGGACCTCGACGTGGCCAAGCAAAACGAGTTGTTCGACGTGGCGCGCCAAGCGTGGGCGCAAGCGGGAAAGCCGAAACCCCACCTGGTGACGTCGTTTTGGTTCGCGTTCGGCTCGCCGGAGCAGGCCCGCGGGCAGGTGCACCGTCATCTGCGGCGCTACATGAATTGGATACCGGCGGAATACGTCGACGCCATGGCCCCGATGACGGGCTGGGCCGGCAGCGAAGAGGAGCTCGTCGCGGTGCTGCGGCAATTTGAGGGAATCGGTACCGACGAGGTGCAGCTCATCCCGACCAGCTCGGACGTCGACCAGCTCCGGCGGGCATCCGACGTGGTTGGGCGGCTTTAGCTCACGAGGCGCGCTCGTTGACGGAAGCGGGCGCGGGCGGCTGCCCCTTCCGCAGGGTTGCCAACAGCTCGCGGTAGGGCCCGACCAGGTATACGGTGTCGCCGGCCCGAAGCCAGGCATCCCGGCGCGGGTGCAGCTCGACGGGGGCGTCGTGACGGGTGATCGCGATGACCCGGGTCTGGGTGGACAGCTCGAACATCCGCAGCCCATCGAGTTCGCTGCCGGCGGCCACGTGCATGGCGCCGACCATGAAGGAGCGCTGTCCGACCGAGAACGTCCCCAGCACCTGCAGGCCCATCGCGGCACCGATGAACCAGGGTGCGGCCAGGTCGACGGTTGACCGAACGTCGTCGAAACCGAAACGCTGTGCCACCGCGCCGCCCAGCGACCGGTCATATATCCGCAGCACTATCGGCACATCGGGCCGATTGACGTGTGGCATCACCCGGGGACCCAACATCTCGCGCAGCACGATCCCGGTCTCGATGTTGACCATGTCGTCCTGGGTCAGCACCGCCACCGCACGGGCGTGATCGACGCGCGCCGCCTCCAGCGTCTGGCGCAGCGTGGCGTCGCCGAAAATCACCGGCACGTCGAGTTCCTCCGCCGAGGACAGGTAGCGGTTGTTTTCATCGAGCTCGATGACTGCGACGTCGTAGCCGCCCGCCGTTAAATCGCTGACCACGCGGCTGCCGAACGAACCCAGCCCGACGACGATGATGTGGTTGCGAAGATGGCGTGCCCGCCGGACCCCGGCCGACTGGAGGAAGCGACGCGACAGCAGCAGATCGGCGATGAAGGCGACGAGCAGCGCGGTAATCGTGACGCCGGCGAACATCAACCCGACGGCGAATACGCGTAGCCAGGCGGCTTGTTGCGCGAAGCTGAATTCGCCGTAGCCCACCGTGGTGATGGTCTCGGAGGTGAAGTAGAAGGCGTCGAGCCAGGACAGCCGGGGATTTTTGTAGGAGAAGCGCACCACGACCGTCGCCCCGAGCAGCAGGATGAGCGCGACGATCAATGCGGGGAAAAGCATCGGGTTCACGTCGTCGCGCATTGCGCGGGCGGCGTCCGATATCCGCCGCAGCCAGGGTTGGCGGGAGCGTTTCGCGGTCGATCGGGGGACCTTGATGCCGCGGGCGGCTAGTTCGTCTGCGGTGCCGATCATGGCGGTCCAGTCGCCAGCGTGCACCTGATGATCTCGGCCGGGACACTCCACCACATCGCCGGGGGTCGGGGAGTTCTTGCCACAGATCACGGCTACCGGTGCCAGGTCGCCGTAGATCTCGCGAAGGGTGGCGTCGCGCGGTGCCTCGGCGCCGGACACGAAGAATTCGATACCGGCCGCCTCGACCGGGTGTGTGTTGCGCTCGAGACACGCCTCGACGACGGATGGCGCCGCCAGGTCGGCGACATCGAGAATCGCGCCGGGACCGTTGTCGGCGGCCACCGCTCCACGCAGCACATCGTTGGCAAGACGCGCAACCACACGCACGTTGGGATTCTTTTTCCTTGCAATTAAAGCGATTTCGAGATTTTTGGCATCGTCATGCCCTGCGCACACGACCGCACTCGCCCGGGCGAGATCGGCGCTGGCGAGCTCGTCGCTGGCGAGCTTGGTGATGGTGGCGCCGGCGCGGTTCAGCTCGTCGGCGATCGTCGTCGCCAGTGCGTCGTCGCCGCTGACGATGATGTGGCGACGCATGGTCACGCAGTTTTCGCCGCGACGCCGTCGGGGACACGGCATCGGTCGTTCCGCCGTGGTGAGTCGTCAGGCATAAGTCCCACCTCCACTGGCATTGGCGTTTGTTCGTTGCTATGACTATCGGGCACGTTCCCAATTCATGCCACCGCGACACCTTCGCCGGGGTAGGACGGAACCGTATCGCAATGTGGGTCGTGATACTGGTGAGGTGCCTTTCATTGAATGCATCGCGTCCCGCGAGATCTATCGGAGCGCATGGATGGTGCTCCGAGAAGACGAGATCCGTCGCCCGGACGGTAGCCCGGGCATCTACGGCGTGGTGGACAAACCGCACTACGCGCTGGTGATGCCCTTCGACGGGGAGCGTTTCCGGTTGGTGGAGCAGTTCCGGTATCCGCTCGGGGCGCGGCGGTGGGAGTTTCCGCAAGGCACGGCTCCCGGTCTGACGGAGACCGAGCCGGTCGAATTGGCCCGGCGTGAACTGCGCGAGGAAACCGGTTTAAGCGCGACGTCGTTTGAAGTGCTCGGCCAGCTTGACGTCGCTCCTGGAATGACCAGTCAGCGTGGGTGGGTGTTCTTGGCAACCGGAATCGACGAGGGGGACCCGGACCTCGAGCCCGAAGAACAGGATCTGCGCAGCGCATGGTTCTCGCGGGAAGATGTCGAGCAGATGATCCGTTCGGGAGTGATCGCCGACGCGCAGTCGATCGCCGCCTACAGTTTGTTCCTGCTGGCGAGATGCTGATGCGGGGACCCGCCGGGGTCCCCGCATCGTGGTGGTCGTCGTCAGCTCGAGGTGACGTATTGCGGGCAGTAGGCCGAAGCGGCATCGACGGCAAATGTCTTGGAGCCCTTGGCGCTTAGCCCGGTCGCCTGGGCCACTGCGTTGATGACCTCTTGGCTCGAGTGGCCCGCGTCGAGCGCTTTGCACACAGCGTGCGCATCCTTGACGGCGACCGTCGCGCTCGGCGGGGTGATCCCGTCGGCGGCCAGCTGGGCGAGGAACGCGTCATCGACTGAGCTGGCGCCTGCGGTGCCGGCCAAGCCCAGCGCGGCGAAGCCGAGAGCGGCCGCAGTCAGGGTGGTGCCGGCGACGGAGGCGGTGAAACGGCGAGTGAACATCGGGGTCTCCTTGTGCTGATCTGGGGTTTTGGGTGGCGCGGTTTGCGTTGACAACAGAATCAGCACGGGAGCTTTACCGTTTATCAATAAATTCTTGGCGAAAACTCAGCAGCGGTGCGCTGCGTGAGCGTGATCGTGGCAGCGCCGATATCGCGTCGCGTCATTCAGCCTCGACCATTGACAATGATGTGTCAGCCAGCGGGGCTTCGTGCGGTTGCGATGCTCGGTGCCGTCGCAGTCGCGGTCGTAGGCGCACCAGCTATACCGGCACACGGGATGCCACCGTCGTGGAATGGGCAGTACTCGCTGGTGCGCTACGCCGCTGACAAGTCCGGCACCAGCATGGCCGCCGGTCAAGTCGAACCGACCTTTCGTGCCGACTACGTTTTCGTCACGGCGTGCTCGTCAGGCACCTGCGTGGCCACTGCCACCAACGGCCCAACTCCCAAGAACCCGACGTTGCCGCAGCCGTCGCACTACACCTGGGACGGCGGCAGGTGGTTGGAGCGCTTCGATTTTCAGTGGGATTGCTACCTGGGTGAAGGCGTTCCCAAGGCGTGGGCGCCGGCACGGTCGTGGGCGTTCTACACCCCGCAGGCGGACGGATCGTTGCGCGGCGCCTGGCACACCGATATCGCTAGCGGGCCTTGCAAAGGAACCGTCGGAATGCCGGTGGCCGCGTTTCCCGCCCAGTCCGGATGAGGGTAATCCTCTTGTCGCACAACATTTTTCACTGTTGCGGCGCAGAGGCGATGGAGTCGATGTAATAGATCTCGCGGCCCGTCGGGTATCCACCACCATTGGTGGCGATATGAACGTGGTCGTAGTGGTTGGCCGTTTCGTTGCCGAGGTCGGCCGTCCAACTTCCGCCACCGACGCCGGGGTAGATCTTTTGGCGCCAGATCACGTGGTTGATGCCCCATCGCTTCGCATTGGCCAAGGCGTAGCCCGCGATTTGGTTGCCGAGCTCGATGCCTTCGGGGCTGTCATGGTTGGGGATCATCACGTCGATCGCCAACCCGTTGGGATGCCAGGGCAGGGGATCCTCCCGGTACCCGTAGATGGTCTTGATCTGAGGAAATAGCACGCTGATGGCACGGGCCGCCCAGATGGTCTTGACCTGCAGCCGGTCCTCTGACGCGACACCACGCGGCAGCGCGACATGGAACGGCTGCGCGGCGGCGGGCGCGTTTGCCGTCAACGATTCGATCTCCGCGGGGCTGGCGGTGCGCGGAGTGGTGGTTGGTACGGATGCCGCGTTTGCCGGGGCGGGGGCGGGGACCGCTGCCGGGATGGTCTGAACTCTGCTCGGAGGGGCTGTGATTTGGGCGTAGACCATGCCGGCAGACAACAGGAGCGAGGCCACGATCGCCAGCCAGCGACCCCGCCCGTTGGCTAACACCTTCATCCCCACGAGCAGCAGCTTAACGTCGTATGCGGCGCATGTGGCTATCTTCGCAATCTTCTGTGCCCTGGGCAGCGGAGTCCTCGCCTGGCCGCGCTCCTAGCTTGTGGCCCCCAGGTATGCGTCGGCCCAGGCGCCGATGATGCGCCCCGCTCGGTGAGCTTGGCCGCGAGCGGCGAGAAAGTGATCGGAACCCTCGAGCGAGACGAAGCTGCGTGGGTGACGGGCCACGCGGAAGATCTCGCTGGCGTTCTCGATGCCGACCGTGTTATCGGTGGGCGAGTGCAGGATGAGCAGCGGCAGGCGCAAGCTTCTGATCTTGTCGTGCAGGTGGGCCGCGCGGACATCCTCGACGAATGCTCGCTTGAGCGTCAGGGTGCGCCCGCCGGCCATCCACTCGGCGCTGCCCTCGGCCAAGACGCGATCGACGACGGCGTCGTAATGCTTCTCGACGTGGCTCGGGTCGACGGGCGCGGCGACGGTGACCACCGCCCGCACGCCCGGCGACTCTCGGGCCGCGGCGAGTACGGCCGCGCCGCCCCACGAGTGCCCGACCAGAATGTCGGCCGGCATCCCACTGGTTTTCATGAATTCACATGCCTTAACGATGTCGTCGACCTTGACCGTGAACGATCCGTCGCCCCAGTCGCCCTCCGATCCGCCGAGGCCTAGCGCGTCGAAGCGCAGCATGCCGACACCGTCGGTGGCGAGTTGCTTGCAAATCCTTGCGGCGGCCGGCGAGTCCTTGCCCAGGGTGAAGCCGTGCGCAAACACGCCCCAGCCGCGCACCGCCCCGTCCGGCACCTCGATGACCCCGGCCAAATTCGCGCCCGTGGAGCTTTGGAATGTGACGCGCTCGCCCATGGTGGAGATCTAACCCGCCCCGGGGATACCCGTCCATCCCGGCAAGCCCCGGAGCCTGAAGTGCGCTGACCTGCGCCGACAGCGCGGGCGCACGCCCAATTACCTGCGAAAATGTTGTGGCCCCGGCAGGATTCGAACCTTCAGGATGAGTTTGCCGGTTTCAGCAGGTCAGGGATGGCTCAGGCGGGCGATGGAGTCCAAATCGCTTGATAAAGAAGGGCTTAGGCTTGAATATCTGAGTCCGTTTCCGGCTAACTCGGGCCGGATTAGATTAGCTGAGACTGGCGTTGGCATCCGACTTCTAGGCTTAGAGCAAACGGGCCTGGTGACGGGCCTCCCTGGCAGGAAAACAAAACCGGACAGATTGGATTTGTGGTTGTGACAGCCAAGAAAGGGCACCGGCGATGGGGATACATCGTGCAACTGCCCAACAAATCGAAACGCTTCGAGGCCAGTTTCATCGGGCCGGATCGAGTACGGCACTACGCGCCCACCACCTTCACGCTTCGGGACAGCGCCGAAGGCTGGCTCGCCAACGAACGGGCTTTCATCGAACGCTGCGCCATGACCGGCGAGGCGTGGGCAACGCCGAAACAGAGAGTGGCTCAGGCGACGGCCCAATCGATCACGCTTTCGGAATACTCGCGGGTCTGGATCGAACACAGAAACGTCAAAGAAAGCGCACGGAAAGGCTATGAATCGCTTCGTGACGGCGTTATCTGTCCCGGCGTGGGAGACATGCCGCTGCGCTCGTTGACATCGGACACGATTCGGGCCTGATATTCCGGTTTGGGATCGGCGACGCCACGACGGCGCGCCCACGCTTACGGATTGCTGCACGCCATCCTGGCGACGGCGGTCCAAAACGATCTGATCGCCAAAAACCCGTGCCAGATCAAACGAGCCATGAACACGAACCGGAAACGGGAACCGATCATCCTCGATGTTGACGAAATCGGGAAGCTAGCCGATGCCATCGGGGATCGCTGGCGCGCCCTGGTGCTGCTGAGCGCCTAGTGCGGATTGCGCTGGGGCGAAGTCACCGAACTGCGACGGTCTGACATCGGATCGGGATGCGAAACGGTGAGCATCACGCGCGGCGTCACGCACCGAAGCGGCACTTGCACGGTCGGCAGCACCAAATCGGACGCGAACCGAACCGTCGTGATCCCGCCGCACATCAGGGCCGACGTGACGGCGCATCTGGACACCTGGACCGGGCCCGAATCGGATGCGTTGCTGTTCGCTCCGGTTCGCGGTGGCTGCCATCTCAACGATAAGAGCTTCGCAGGCTCGTATCTGAAGCCCGCGCTGAAATCGATTGGGGAGGGAATCGGTTAGGCATCATGACCTTCGGCACTTCGCGGGCACCATGATGGCGCGGGTGCGGCTCGATATCGGAAACGATGGCACGGCTGGGACATTCGACCAGCAAGGCATCCCTGATGTATCAGGCTGCGGTGAGCGAGCGGCAAGCCGTGATCGCAGAAGCGTTGAGCGCATTGGCAACCGGCAAGCTGGCGCAATGAGCGCCACTGGACACGATGAATCCTCTGCGCGGGCTAGACGACGTGTTGACGAGCTTGCTCACCGTTTAGATGAAATCCACGCTGGCCTCAGAAGCGCAGCGCAAGACATCGCGCGTGCGAAATCGAACGAACGCGAGGCCAAAGAGAGCGCCAGGAAGGCCTACATTCGTGCGGCAGAGCAGAGCACATCAAAGCCGCTAGCACTCACCGAGAGCAGTGGGGACAGATTGAGCCGCCGTAAGCGTGCGACACCGGCAGGTCTGAATCCTGCCGGATTGAGCGCATATCCGCAGGTCGGAGCGTTAGTGCCGGGATCCTGTCAGATGGCTGTCGGATGCCTGCCCACCGCTTGATATGAAATACATTGTCTCACAACGAGTGTCACTATCTGCCTCGCCTAGGCGCGTGAAACTAAGCTGATTAACGCCAAAACCGCCATCTGGTGAACCACGCCAGGTGACCGAATCAGCGTCCCGCTGTCAGCTTTTCGCCGCGCTCGGGGCCGCCCATACGATCACACCGATGAGCGCAAGTGGAGAAGACCCCCACCCCGACGTCGCTGTGGGTTTGGCGGCGTGTGTCGGTGGTCGGACCCGCTCTACGCGCCGGGCGCAGCGGGCGCAGCGGGCGCAGCGGGCGCGCCGGGCGCAGCGGGCGCAGCCGCATTTCCATACAAGCAATCATGAAGTTCCTGACTACCTGGGGCGAAGTCGAATCCGCAGTTGCACTCATGAGCGTCCCTTGGGGGAAGCGCATTGCAATAGGGGGTACCAGCCGAGGCCGATGGTGCGGTCCACATAACACCGGCGGCCAAGGCTGCCGCTGCAGCACCGACCGTGGCCATCAATACTCTCGTCTTCATGTTGGGATTCCTTTTCTTTGGAAGACGACGGCGCTCTGCCGCCGCTGGTTACAGCGGTGACAGCATTAGTAGCAGTGCGCTAGCCGAATAGTATGGTTTTTCAAGGAGAAAGAATTACTGCCGGTATGTTGCATCGCCTGCTTTCCAGGTAGGTGACCGGCGCGGCCTCGTTTTCAGTAGTCGGCGCGGTCACCTGGCTGCCTTCCGAAGGGCCGTTTTCCTGGGGTTGGCTCCCTTCCGAAGGAGCCTGCGCCAGCAAACACCCCTGACGGTATGGGCATCCGACTGGGATCAGACACAATCGGCATGATAACCTGTTTCCGCAGGTCAAAAGGGTGGCCCCGGCAGGATTCGAGCCTGGCGCGCTGCTCGGGACCGATTTAACCGCTGACCCATAAAAGCCTTTGGGGCAGTTGGGTTCTACGCTCTCCCGCTGTCGGATGCCTAACGGCTTTTCAGTCGAGGTGCCTGTAGTTCGGCCGCGTCAAAGCTACTCGTCGGTTTGCATCTTTGACGCGTCGCGGAGGTGCGCGGCGAGAAAGTCGTCAACGATGCGTACGCAATCTTCTTCCGTCATGTCGCGTGCTCCCGTTATCCACGCAAACGCTATGGGACCGACCAACTGACAAAACGCCAGTTCGGGGTCGAAGTCGTCAAGTTTGTCGCGAGCTTCGCTGCCCTGCAGGAGGGCGTCGAACGGCTCGCGGTAACTGTCGAGTACATGGGCGCGGAGGGTGCTGGTGGTGCCGTGGTCTTCACTTCGGCCCCCGGCTGTGTTAGCAATGCGGCCTAGGCCTATCCAGGCCAACATGGTTGTTTGCAGAGGCGCGTTGGCGTACAGGGTTGCTCTGCTGGTAAGCAGTTCGATCAGTTGCTCCCGGAGCGTGCCGGTGTCGGGTGGGGGCAATGTGGTTTGCGGGAGCAACCGTTCGAAGGTCGCGGCAAGTAGCTGCGACGAGCTGCCGAAATGGCGGTAGAGCGTCGTACGAGCTACCCGCGAGGCTTTGGTGACCGCATCGATGGTGACGGCCTCGACCCCACCCGTGCGCAACAAGCTTTCCGCCGCGTCCAGGAGCCGGTTGCGTGACCGAATCCGGCGTGGATCGACGTCATCAAAGTCATGGTCGTTTGGAGGGAACTGCAATAGCTGGCTTTTCATGACCTTTCTTCCGTGCGAAGGTGCATCAATGTGCACTTGTGGTGTCAACTGTTCTCTCTGACCCACGCGTTCGTGAAATCTGTTCTGGAGGCGAGCATTTCCGTCAGCTCACTGCTGAGGAATTTCTCGACCTTGCGGCCCACCAATGGGACTCGCACTTCGATGGTGATCTGGGATTTCAACTGCGCGCCCTGCCCGTCGGGGTTGGGAGCTAACACCCCGGTGCCCGACAAACTGATTGGTGCGCCCGGCACGGTTCCGACGATGGCACCGGTGGCATGGCCATTGGTGATCGGGGCCCAGCTCTCCTGGCGCTTGATCTGCACCTGACCCTTGTGCAACTGGGCGACAATTCCGGGCAATTGGTCACGCCTGACACTCTGGGTGGACGATACCTCGATGGCACCGTCAGGCCCGACCCGGATCGAATCCAGCGAAGCGTCATCGACGTCTCCTTTGACGAGCCAGGCCAGCCAGAACGACTCCTGTCCGAAGGCCCGATGTACCTGTTCGACGTCTTCCTGGTATTCGGCCACCAATTCAAATGAATGTGGCATTGCAGTCAGTCCTTTCAATCGTGTATTGATTCCTATTCACTTTGCGTTCTTGAACTCTCGCTCGCTGCGGCCACCAGCTGGCTTCGCGCAGGAGTGTGGCGATGGCGGGTACGGTGAGGGTGCGCACCAGGAAGGTGTCCAGCAGCAGGCCGGAACCGATGATGAAGCCTGCTTGCACCATGCTGTTCACGGAGCCGACCATCAGCCCAAACATGCTCGCGGCGAAGATGACTCCGGCGCAGGTGATGACCGAGCCGGTGCTGGCGACGGTGCGCAGCACGCCGACGCGCACGTTGCGGCCGCACTCTTCGCGTAGCCGCGACACGAGCAGCATGTTGTAGTCGGCCCCCACGGCGACAAGGATAATGAATGCGAGAAGTGGTACGGGCCAGGCGATCTGCTGGCCAAGGCCGTACTGAAAAACTAACACGCCGATGCCCATTGCGGCCGCGTAGTTCAGCACAACGGTGCCCAGCAGGTAGAGCGGAGCCAACAAAGCGCGCAGCAAGGCCAGCAGGATGATTCCCACGATGAGGAGGGTAGTGGTGGCCAGCTGCGCAAAGTCGGCCCTGTAAAGCTGTTTGATGTCGGCGTTGACCGAGGGAAATCCGGCCATCGATACCTTGGCGTCGGCCAGCGATGTGTTGGGCCGTGCCTCGTTGGCGACGACGGTGACCTTGTCGGCAAGCGCCATGGCCTCACCGGAGTAGGGGTTGTAGCTCGAATCGATCGCGAATCGTGCTGTCTTGCCGTCGGCCGAGATGAAGTGCTTTGCCAACTCGGTGAATGGACGGGACCGGATAGCTTCATCGGGTAGGTAGAACCCGCTCGCGGAGTCAGACGTGGCGCTGCGGGCGGAGTTTTGCAATTGGGTGGCGACTTGGCTCATACCGCTGAGCATGTCGATGTTGCTGTCGGCGAGGGCATGCACACCAGTGGCGAGTGCTTGGGCGCCGGAGGCAAGTTGGCTGACCCCGTCTTGGAGCTGGCGGACTTTGCCCGTTAGATCGGCCGGGTTGCCCAGTGCGCCGAACGCACCGTCGAGCGAGGCCAAGGCGGCCTGCGTATTGGTGATGACGCCAGCAACTGTCGCGTTGCTGTTGGGTTTGTAGCTGTCGCCGAGGCCGGCGATCTGCTCGAAGAAGCCGCTGCTGCGCAGGGTGGCCAGGACTTTTACCTGGTCACGGACCTGGGCACATTCCGGTGTCGTTGCGCACCACGGGGCGTTGTTAAGGGCGCTGGCGAGGGATTCGACGGTGGCGATGGCGGTTTCGGCTTGTTCGGCCATAGCCCTCAGCCCTGGCCCGGTTCGGAGCGCTTGGTCGGCGGCGGGCGCGGCGGCTGCGAGCTGGGCAAGTTGCGGCCGGAACTGGCCGACCTGAGCTTGGGCGGACTCGCCTTGGCCCACGATACCGGTCAGGGGCGTCAGCGCGGTACGTAACGTCGTGTCGAGTTGGGTGAGCCCGCCGGCGAGTTGGTCGGCGCCTGCGGTGAGTCTGGCCAGGTCACCCCTTCTGGAGTTGCCGTCGGCGACGGCCTGCGCCATCTTGTCGCCGATTTGACCATTCTGCCAGGATAATTCGCTTTGTTCCAACCGTGCGCCGGTGGGTCGGGTCACTCCGGCGACTTTGGTGACGCCGGGGATTTGGGCGACGCGAGAGGCCATTTGGTCAAGGTCGGCCAGCCCTTTGGCGGTGCGCAGGTCGACGGGCGATTCAATGACGAGGAGCTGGGTGAAGACAACGTCTTTGGGGAAGTGGCGGTCGAGCAGCCGGTAGCCCTCGTTGGAAGCGGTGGTGGCCGGTTGCCCTTTGCGGTCATCGAAGCTGACCTTCATAGTGCACGCAACCGCTGACAGTGCTAGCAGGACCACCAGGCTGATGACGAGCAGCCGGACCGGGCGGCGGACCACCGCCACCGCGACCCGGTTCCAGTAATGGCGGGTGCGTTCGGGTTTGGGTTCGCAGACACCGCGCTTGGCGGCCAGCGCCAGCACCGGTGGCAGCAACGTGACAGTGGCAGTGAAGCCAACGATCACCGCGATCGCACAGGCCGGGCCCACTCCGGCGAACACCTTGAGCCGTGCGAACACCATGGCCGCGAACGCTAAGGCGACAGTTGCGGCCGAAGCGAGGATGACCGGCCCGATACTGGCGGTGGCGTTGACAACCGCCTCATCGGCGGGCACCTGCACGCGGCGCTGTTCGTGGTAGCGGCTGATCAGAAATACCGTGTAATCGGTGCCGGCACCCAGAAGGATGGCGGTCACCAGCGAAACGGTGTACTGCGAGACCGGCATTCCCAGTTGGCCGAGGGCTGAGAGCACGCCGCGCGCGGTGATCAGGCTCATCCCGATCACCAGCAGCGGCAACAGAGCAGTGAACACCGAGCGGTACACGATCAGCAGGATCAGGGTGATTAACGCGCAGGTGGCGATCGAGATGAGCAGCATGTCGTGTTCGCCGACGACCGTCTGGTCGTTGAACGTTGCCGGGGCACCCGTCACATGCACCGTGGTGGTCGACCCCCTGAAAACGTTGGCGGCAATGTCGGTCACCGCGCGCACCGACTCAGCAGCGACCGGATCCCCGAGCGTGCCGGCCACACCGACCGGCAAATACCAGGCCTTGCCGTCTTTGCTCAGTGCCTGGCCAGCGGTATTCGAATCGGCCAATAGATCCTGCACCAGCAGCACATGGCGGGTATCGGCACGCAGCCGTTTCACCAGCTCGTCGTAGTGCTGCCGCGCCGACGAGGTCAGTCCCGAGGAATCTTCCATCGCGACGAACACCATCGTCTTGGAGCCTTGTTCACTAAACGCCGCGCCCATTCGCTCCACCGTCTGAAACGACGCGACGTCGTGCGGGATGAGTTCCACAGGCTGCCGCTGGACCACCGTCTCCAATTGTGGAAACAGCACCGCCAGCACACCTGCCAGGGCAATCCACGCGGTGATCACCAAAGCCTTATGCCGCACTGTGAACCTGGCCAACGCGCCCAACCGTGAGCTGTACTCGGTTGAGGCGGCAGTGCTCGCGGGTTTGCGCCTGATCCGCGACGTGGTTTCTGTGACCGAACCTCCGTCGACACCGGCTGCTGCGGCTGATGGACGGTCGACAACGGTTGCTGTCATCACTCTTTCCTAGAAACGAAACTATCAGTAGCGCTACGCTAACATAAGTAGCGTAAGCCCTCAATTCATCTCCCATCAGAGGCCTTCGGTCACACGGGGGTCGCCACGTCCAGCGACTGGTGCGGGCGGGCGGTGTTGGCGACTAACCGGGGTCGCCTTGGGACAGAGATTGAGCAGTTCGGTTTCCAGCTTCCCAACGGGCGTCACATGCAGAACATCTACGACTTCCTCGGCCAGCCGGTGAAGTTTCCGATTCCGCTTCCGGCTCGCCAACGCCGCGGTCGTCGTGTCGACGTGTCAGATGGGCTAACGGATTCGGCTTCCGACCGAGCTTGTGCGGCACGATGATCGGCTTATTTGCCAATGTGTCCAAGACTTGGTTTTGGCGCATTCTCGGCGACGATCCCGGCGCAGAAGATGAGATACTCACCCAGGTCCAGTTCGCCGCTCATAATCGAGGACGTCTCCAAGAGTGTTTGGGTATCGTACCGCTCATGTGCGAACTAAAAGTGTTGGCATACATAGAAATAACTCGATCCCAATTATTTACCCTTCGCGGGGGGTGCCCCCACGCACGACCAAGGCCGTCATGTCTGACCAGTCGTTGAGGTTGACCATGCGAGTCGCGATCTGGTGCGGGTGATCCTGGTCCTCCGGCGTCACCGGGATGGCTCCGGCAGAGAGAATGACCGAGGGGCCGTCGTGCGCTGCTCTCGTGACCAATACCTCGGTATCGGCACATGCTTCCTTTTGCACAACCTTCGGATAACGTCGTCGCCCTCGCCTCTTACGATCAGCGTTCGTAGAACCGCCGCCACATCGGCAACTGCTCCCGGTTCGCCGTTCTCTAGTGCGCTGAGATGACGAGTTAGCCTCTGCCCCAATTCAATAGCACCTGAAACAAAGTCTTCGTCGCTGATCGCCTGCGGTGCAAACTCGTCCCTTGCTGCTTCGATTGCTTACCGCTCTTGGCCATCAGGGACGCTTCCACGACGGCAGATTCCGGTATCGGGTCGCGGACCAAACCCATTTCACGCCACCATTGCTGCGCGAGTGCCAGGCTTGTCTTCCACGCCCACTCGGCCATATCCGCCGACAACGCTTGATGCGGAAACCACGGATTACATTGTGAGAAACGGCTATTAACAAGCAAACGCTTGTGTAGCTCAGCGAACAGCGGCTCTGGGTTATCGCCCTGCCACTGCGGCTTGTAGTGCCTCAGGCTGTCGCGAAAGTCGATAAGTAGCTTCACGCTCTGCGCTGGCTCACGTCCCAAATCCATTGATTTGTCCACACATTCGAGCGCAACCTTGAATTTGGCGAGGATCTTCTGACGTTCGACTGACGAGTCCGCGTTCCATCGGTCGGCCATCGCCGTCGCGGCGTCGTCGCTAATGCCTTCCAGCAGGCCAGCCTTCCGCAGCAACGGATCGGCGGCGTCGAGGTAGACCTCGTTCACCAGCGCCTCAAGGAACGCCACCGAGGACTGACTGCGACCATCGCCGTGCCGTTCAACTCGACATCGGGCAGCCGGTAGTCCAGCGCCGTCAGGTCGTCTTCTAGATCACGGCACAGGCGCGCCGCGTGCTGGGCGTTCCAGAGGTGATGCTGCACCAGGTTGTGCCGGGACTCTGCCGAGGCCGTGAGACCCACGCCAACCTCCAGCTTCGCCTCGATTTGATGTTCCGCCATTCCTGCACCCGCTCTGCTCTCTTATCATCGCAGCCGGGTTGGTGAGAGCGTGCGGGGCAAGAGCAGTGACCGGGCCGGTCGGCAGATGTGCCGAAGCGCCGGACTGACCGGCTGACGCGGAGCAGCGCGCCGAGATCCGCGCCGCCGTAGCCAGAACCCCAGACAGGTGCTCAGGGCCGAGGGAACCGCGCATTCAGCGCGGTGAGCATGCTTCTCGCTTCCGTGATGCGTTCCCGCACCACCGCCAGACGCTCGGGTGGATCGACGTAGCCTCCGGATTCGCGACGGCGTTGCCACTCTGATTCGGCGTTGGTCACTTTCTGCTTCATCGCCGCGATCTCGCGACGCAGCATTTTGGCGAAGAGTTGGGCCTGGAGCCGCTCAGCAGGTTGGATCAGGGGAATGACCTCGGCAACGGCAACGCGGCCCGTCGATGGTTCGTCGCCCCTGGTTGTCACGGCACTAGGTTCTACCCCGATAAGCCCAACGGATCGGTCACCGGCCAACCAGCCGCGATGAGCCGCCGCTCCACGCGCTCGGTGTCTTCGGGCGAGGGCATCTCGTCGGTTAGCTTGGTGATCGCAAGTCGCACGTCAGTGCCCTCAACCGGCGTTTGTCCGGTGGACATTAATTCGGCGGCAACGGCGACGACCTCATCGTCGGACAGGCGGCGGCGAAGAAGTGCCAAGAGAGGGATGTAGTCATTCGTAGGAACGCCCTCGGGGTAGCCCGCCCGGAGGAAGGCCACAATCCGCGCCAGCAAACCGGATCGCGGCATGGTCACCCCTTATCGCGAATCGTCCTTGCGATCAAGACTGGTTCCCTGGACCGCCCAGGGCAACTTCTTAGATTATTCGGAAAGATTACAAAAGGTTACATTCGTGACCAGCTGGTGTCCTCGGTTCACGGCCTTCTAGGGTGATGCCATGCGCACGGCGTTCCATGAACAACTCGATGCTCTGACTCACATGCTCAGTGCCATGTGCGGCCTGGCGGGCTTGGCGATGGACCGCGCAACGCAGGCGCTGTTACACGCGGACCTAATCATGGCCGAACAGGTTATTACCGACCATGACCAGCTTGCCCACATGCAAATCCGCGCAGAGGAAGCCGCATTCGCTTTGCTCGCATTGCAGGCCCCTGTCGCGGGCGACCTTCGGCTCGTCTTCGGTTCCTTCCAGAACGTGGCCGACGCTGAACGGATGGGCGCTCTGGCCCTGCACGTCGCCAAAATCGCTCGCCGCCGCCATCCCCACCATGCCCTGCCCGACGAAGTCGAAGGCTACTTCGGCGAGATGGGACGGATCGCTGTAGACCTCGGCAACAGCGCCAAGGAAGTGGTGCTATCGCGTGATCCGAAGCAAGCCGCTCAGATCAGCCGGGAAGACGATGCGATGGATCGACTTCACCAACAGCTATTCAGCGTCTTGATGGATACGGAGTGGAAGCACGGCGTCGCAGCAGCCGTGGATGTCACCCTGCTGGGTCGATTTTACGAACGCTTCGCAGACCACGCCGTGGCTATAGGACGTCGCGTTGTCTTTGAGGCGACAGGCGAAGCTGCCGAAGAGTAGAACAAGTCACCGGTCACTCGGCATCTGTCGCGCTTTGCTCCCCTGGATAAAGCGGAGCACAAGGCCGGACGGGCTGGCGCTCTCGGCAAAGACCTTGAGCCTCGGCCCTGAGCCGGGACTTGCGCTGGTTGGCGCTGGCAAGTGTTGCAGAAGATCGCACACAGATCGCACGAGCCGCTTACGATAGGTCGCCAAAAAATTGGCCTCTCACCAGCCATTTCGTGCTTGTGCCCCCGGCAGGATTCGAACCTGCGGCCTTCTGCTCCGGAGGCAGACGCTCTATCCCCTGAGCTACGGGGGCGCTATATGCGCCATTGGGGCTCCGCCAGACTAGCGCATTTCGGGCACCGCAATGGCTTTGGGTGCCAGCGCCGCCGGCTACCTTACCCAGGTCATGACGCCCTGGCCTTAGCACTTGGACGCAGCGCCCCGGGGGATTGCCCGGTGTGCCGCTTCACCAGCCTGTGCAGCGTCGCCGGGTCAGCCAGCCCCACTGCAGCGGCGATCTCGTCGAGCGGCATCCGGGTCGTGCGCAGCAGATGCAGAGAGCGCTCGAGGCGGACTCTTTGCACCAGCTGCAGCGGACTCAGACCCACAGCGTTCCGCGTCCGGCGCGCCAGGGTTCGGGTGCTGACGCCGCACGAACGAGCCAACGAATCGAGCGTATGTGGCTCGTCCAACCGGGAGCGCACAAAGCTTTCCAATGCCGCGATCGTCTCGTCACGCGCCGCCAGGTGCGAGGGAATCAGGAAGCCCGCCTGCGACGTGCGCTGATCGGCCACAAGACGGTTCGCGAGTTCGTCGGTCAGGGCCGCGCCCCCGAGATGGCGGATGACGGCCAGCATGAGGTCGATGTGGGCAAAGGCGCTGCCAGCCGTCCAGATCGGCCCATCGCGAACAACCATTTCGTCGATGACGACATTGGCTCCCGGCGCGACCCGGGCCAGGTCCGCACCGAGCCACCACGTCGTGACGCAGCGCCGTTGGTCAAGAAGCCCGGCCGCACCGAGGACGAACACGGCGGTGCAGCTTGCTGCGATCGTGGCGCCCCGGGCATCAGCGCGTGTTAACCACTGAGCGGCGAGGGCGACGTCGGCCTCGCCGAGCCGCTCGGCGATCTCACGGGGCTCCGCCGCGCCTAAACCCGGAACGACGACGACATCACGCGCTCTGGCGCGGTCGACAGGCTGTGCAGCCGCAACCAGCCCGCCTCGCACCACGACCTGGTTTCGCGCGGAAACGAACCGAAGATCGAATGTGGGCTTGCCGAGGATCCGATTCGCCGCCGAGACGACGTCGATCGTGGCGCCCACTGCGCTCGCGCTAGCCCCGTCGAGGACTAGAACATCCAAGCCGAGCATATGGCGAGTATTGCAAGAAAGTTGTCTACCATGCCACTGGCTTAGCGGGGGCCAGCGGAGGAGATTACGAAGGCAAGGAAAACCGGAAGCAACCGAAAGGTTTATGTCATGCCATTGATGCACGTAACGCTGACCGCCGGAGCTTTCGACGACGCGGGCAAGCAGCGATTGGTTGCCGGCCTCACCGAGGCGGCGTGCCGTGCCGAATCGGTGCCCGACCAGCCCCAGCACCGGATCCGTGCGTTGGTCCTGCTGGACGAGCTGCCACCCGGATGCTTTTACTCCGCCGGTGTTTGCGCGGACGCCGCGGTCGCAGGGGTATTCATCGATTGGCAAGTCAGCAGCGGAGTCCTCGACGGCGCGCGTAAGGCACGATTCGCCAAAGAGCTGCAGACCGTCGCCGCATCGGCCGCCCAGCACGGCCGCGACCGGCGGGTGATCACGTCGTGCGTCATCCATGAGATACCCGAAGGCCAGTGGGCCCAGAACGGCGCCATTCGGCGACTACCGGAGATCGCGCCGCTTGCCGGATTCGAGCACCTGACCTCCATCGCTCAAACATGAGGATGATAGGTGTAGCAGAAGCGTTGGCGCACACTATGATTGGCGAGCCGGGATCACGTTTCCGGGTGCCTACACCCGCACTTGTCCTGGACGAGGCTGCGCTGGACGCCAACATCCGCCGAATGGCCGACCGGACGCGCAATAAGGTTGCGCTGCGCCCGCACGCCAAGACGCACAAAAGTGCCTGGATCGCCGCGAAGCAGATCGCTGCCGGGGCGGTAGTGGTCTGCTGCGAATATAGGATTCGCTTGTGTCGCAGATCATCACGATCTGGTCACCGGCGGTGAACGAGATTCGCCGGCACGACGTACGTCTTCTTCGGCGAAGAGCACGGTGCGCTCATCCGGCCCGCCGGAACAACCATCGGTCTTAG
>DATJQO010000076.1:0-2450 GCA_035505695.1 Mycobacterium sp. | reverse complement strand
TTCAAGACCGCCCACAACCTGACCGATGTCACCGTGGTCGCCGATGCCGGCATGATCTCCGAGGCCAACCAGATCGCCCTGCAGGCATCCGGACTGTCGTTCATCCTGGGCACCAAGATTCCCTACGTCCCCGATGCGGTGGCCCGCTGGCGCCAGAAACATTCTGGTGAAGACATCCCTGACGGACAGGTTTTCACCCAGCCGTGGCCGGCCACCACGGGTGAGAAGGCTCGCGGCATCCCGGATCGGGTCATCTACTACCAGTACCGCCACGACCGTGCCCGCCGCGCCCTGCGCGGCATCGACCAGCAGATCGCTAAGGCCGAACGCGCCGTCGACGGTCACCTGACGAGAAGATTCACGTGAGCCCCAAGTTCCGTTCCCGGGACGCCTCGCAGGCGTGAAAATGGGCTCGGGTTGCCCGTCGACGCCGACGTTTCCTTGGGACCAAGAGCCCGCACGTGAGCCTGGGCGCCGGGGCCCGACCTGGAAGGGTCACGCACTGTTGCTTCGAGCACGTCGGTCAGAATTTCGGTTCCCTTGACCGAGGCCCCCGGGCAGCCCGCTGAGAGGTGTGTCGATTCGATTGGAGGGCAAGCGAATTGAAGCGCAAGCAGGCTACGCAGGTGCCAGAGGAGATACCTGACGCCGAGCATGAGTTAGTTATCGAGCGGGTTGCCGCCATTGACGTGGCCAAGGCGTTCGGCAAGGTATGTGTACGAACGCCGCGGCAGCGCCGACGGGTCAGCAAGGTCTGGGATGTGGAGGCCACCACCGGTGCGGTCAGTGAATTGGCCGGCCAGCTTGCCGAGTTGGAGGTGGAGAAGGTCACCATCGAGTCGACGTCGGATTATTGGCGGATCTGGTATTACCTACTGGAGGCGCCCGGGCTCGACGTGCAGCTGGTCAACGCCCGTGATGTCAAGAACGTGCCGGGACGGCCCAAAACCGACAAGCTCGATGCAGTCTGGCTAGCCAAACTCACCGAGAAGGGGCTGCTGCGACCCAGTTTCGTGCCGCCGGCTCCGATCCGGCAGCTCCGTGACTACACCCGGCTGCGCGTTGACTTGACCCGGGAACGGTCCCGGTACTGGCAGCGGTTGGAAAAACTGCTCGAAGACGCCCTAATCAAGCTGTCGACGGTGGCTTCCACGCTCAGCACGCTCTCAACGCGCGACATGATCGAGGCCCTCATCGGCGGCGAACGCGACCCGCGTCGGCTCGCTGATCTGGCCCGCGGCCGGATGAAGACCAAACGCTCGGCGCTGATCAAGGCCCTCGACGGACGCTTTGACGACCACCACGGCGAGCTAGCGCGGATGCTGCTTGATCAGATCGACACCCTCACAGCCCAGATCAACACGCTGACCATCCGCATCGACGAGCTGCTGGCAGCCGCCGAACCGGGCCAAAACGACACCGAGAACCCCACCCACCAAACCCCAACACCCGGCGAAGAACCATCCGCCGTCGAACGGCTCACCGAAATCCCCGGCATCGGCTCATCCGGGGCGCAGATCATCCTCGCTGAAATTGGCCTGGACATGACCCAATTCCCCACTGGCTATGTCAACTTGAATTGGCCCCAGGGGGACGGCTTGAAGTGGCCCCCGCGTGATGGCAAGCTGAGCGAGGAGTTGCCTCAGGCTCGCTTCGAAGGAGGGTAGGCTCGGCTGTCGTGGTGCAGGAGTCTGGGGTCGGTCCTTTTCAGGGTCTTGATGCCTGGCGATGCGGTGGAGCTGGGCGAGTTGCTGGCGTTCGTCAGCGACTGGCTGGCCAGCGACCCTAATCGGGTTGGATGCGTCGTTGTTTGAGTTCGTCGGCGTTCCGGACTATGTCGGCCCGGTGTGCACGGCGGACGAACTGCGCGCTGAGGTGGACCGTTTCGCTCGTATGCTGCTGGGCTACGCGGTAACCGGCGAACAACTCTGACCTCCTGCGGCTGTCAATGACGTTGGGGTGCAACGCTGTTCATTGGTTGTGTATGGCGGTCGTGGTGGAGGCTTTTGACGGCGCCTTGATGGTGCGGGCGTGGGCGAGTCGGTAGGAGGTGCTGCCGGTTTCGATGATCTGCCCGGCGAATGTCAGCCTGTCGACGATGGCGGCGCATAGCCGTGGATCGGTGAATGTCTTTGTCCAGGAAGAGAATGGCTCGTTGGAGGCGATCGCGATGGCCGAGCGTTCTTCGCGTTCGGTGAGAACTTGAAACAACAGCTCGGCGCCGCGCCGGTCCAGTTGTAGGTATCCCAGTTCGTCGACCAGGATCAGATCGACTCGCCCGTAGCGGTTGATCAGCTTGGTCAGCTGGTTGTCGTCGGCGGCTTCGACCAGTTCGTTGACCAGCTTGGAGGCCAGGGTGTAGCGGACTCGGTAGCCGGCTTCGGCGGCCAGGGTGCCCAAGGCGATGAGTAGATGGGTTTTACCGGTGCCGGAGTCCCCGATCAAGCACA
>DATJQO010000075.1:0-47306 GCA_035505695.1 Mycobacterium sp. | reverse complement strand
GTGGAGCTAAGGGGATTCGAACCCCTGACCTACTCGATGCGAACGAGTCGCGCTACCAACTGCGCCATAGCCCCTGACCGCTAGCAGGCTACCAGCCGCGGCACGAAGCGCGGAACCGCGCGCACTACTGACCAACGGCGCGCGGCAAGTCCCTGGGCCAACCGTAATTGCGCATCGGCATCGCGTAGTCCAGATGCTCGAAGATGGGGTCTTCGTCGTCGATCTCGAGGACCACCGCGCCGGGGCGCCGCAGCCGCGACGGGACCACGTCGTATTCGCGGTCGTGGGTGTTCTCCACCCCAAGCCGCGCCCGCGCCATCCGCTGCATGCGGCGGCGACGGATCTTTTCCTCGATCCAGGTTTGCCGCCGCAGATAAGCCAGATACAACACCGTCACACCGGTGGCGGTCCCACACGCCCACCAGGCGCTCGGCGACACCTTGAACGCCGCCACCGCCGAGCCGGTCAGGACCACCGCCATCACCATCAACACGCGCTTGCGGAACGCGTATTTGCGGGCGCTGACGGCGGCGGCGGTCTTGGCGTCGAACCGACGTCGCCGTGAGGCGTTGCGCGGCACCGGCGCCGGCATTTCCTCGTCCTCGGCTTCGGCTTCCGGCTCCAAACCCGAAGAGTCTTCGACGTATTCATAGTCATCGTCGCCTCTGGTGACCTGCTCGGTGTCGGAGTCGGCCCCGTCTGCTTCGTCCTCACCCGCCGCGCTGACGCCGGCCGGAAGCGCATTGGAATCTTCGACGACATCGACGTCGAGGTAGTCCGGCTCAGTGTGCTCGGCGGGCGAAACCTTCATGACAACCGGGCGACGTAAATCGTCGGTGTCGTGGTCGTCTTCGTTCTCGTCCTCGGAGACGTCGCGGTCCTCGTCGAGCTCGGTTTCGGCCGAGTCTTCCGGCGCCTTCCAGTCGGGATCGCTGTGATGTCCGGCGGCCGGCCCGCTGCGCTTGATCAGACGGGACTTGGCCCCGCCGTTGAGCACTCGTGTCGCCAACGCCACATCACTGGTGCGCCGCACCGCGTCGCGTTTGCTGACCAGCATCGGCACCAAGACGAACAGCCACAACACCACCAGCGAGATCCACAACAATGACTGCGGGATGCTTGGCATGACGACCTGCTCTCTTCGGTTTCCATCCCCGCGATGCCCATGGGTGGCCAGCGCGGCGGGGTCAGGCGACCAGAACAATTACACACCTGTAATTTGGCTCTCACAAGCACCACATGTCACTCGTGTCGCGATAGCCACGCGCCGAGGACCCCCCCGGGGCCTGCGCACCGAAGCACCATGGGTCTAGCGCGCCGCTCCGCGGTCACGCCCAGCTGGCGTGCCCGGCCCGGACCAGGGTCGACGCCAACGATCCGGACACCTCTTCGGCGGTGATGGCCATCAACAGATGGTCTCGCCATGCCCGGTCGACTTCGAGGTAGCGCAGCAGCAGGCCCTCTTGTCGGAAGCCGACCTTTGCCAGCACGGCACGGCTGGCGGCATTCTCAGGCCGCACGGTGGCCTCCACGCGATGCAGCATGACCGGACCGAAGCAGTGATCGAGCCCCAGCGCCAACGCCGCAGTCGCCACCCCGCCTCCGGTCGCCGACCGGGGCACCCAGTAGCCGATCCATGCCGACCGCAATGCGCCGTGGGTGACGTTGCCGATGGTCAGTTGACCGCAGAACCGCCCGTCCAGCTCTATCACATAGGGCAGCATGCGGCCCTGCCGGGCCTCGGAACGCAAACCGGAACACAACGCCGGCCAAGCGGCGATGGTGTGGCGGGTTGTCCAGTCCGCTTCCGCGCTGGGCTCCCAGGGCTCGAGGTGCGCGCGATCGGCCAGCCGGATCCGGCTCCATTGGGCGCCGTCACGCATCCGCACCGCACGCAGCCGGACCACACCTGCGGGGACCCGCAACGGCCCGACGTTCGAGGGCCAACCGGGATGACGGGAATTGGAGCGCAGAAGGTTCACGAGCGTATGCAGTCGTCCGGGTTAGCCGCGCTGAGCCAAGAAAGCGACGTCGACGATCTCACCGGTGCGAATCTGTTCGGCGCCGCTGGGCACGACGACCAGGCAGTTTGCCTCCGCGAGGGTGGCCAGCAGGTGCGACGACGCGCCGGGGCCTCCGCCCAGCGCCTGCACCAGGTACTCCCCCGTTTCCTGGTCGCGCATCAGCTGGCCGCGCAGGTAGCCCTTGCGTCCGGCCACCGACGTGATCGGCGACAGCGTGCGGGCCTGCACGATCCGGCGCGTCGGCTGGCGCTTACCCAGCGACAGCCGGATCAGTGGCCGGACCATCACTTCGAAGACCACCAGCGCGCTGACCGGATTGGCCGGTAGCAGAAACGTCGGGACGCCCTCGCGGCCCAGCTGCCCGAAGCCCTGGACCGATCCCGGATGCATGGCGACCCGGACCACCTCCATCTCGCCGAGGTCGGAAAGCACCGACCGCACTGCCTCGGCCGCCGCACCCCCGACCGCGCCGGCGATCACCAGGACCTCGGAACGATTGATCTGGCCCTCGACGATTTCCCGCAACTCCTTGGGGTTGTTGCTGACGATGCCGACACGGTTGACCTCCGCGCCGGCATCGCGGCCCGCCGCCGCCAACGCATAGGAGTTGACGTCGTACACCTGGCCGTTGCCGGGCGTGCGCGAGATGTCGACCAGCTCGCCCCCCACGGCCATGACCACCAACCGCGGCCGCGGATGCACCAGTACCCGTTCGCGACCGACCGCCGCCAGCAGCCCGACCTGGGCAGCGCCGATCACCGTTCCGGCGCGCACCGCGACGTCACCGGGCTGCACGTCGTCCCCGGTGCGCCGGACATAGGCACCCGACGGAGCGCCCCGATAGATCCGCACCCGCGCGCTCCCGCCGTCCGTCCAGCGCAGCGGGAGAACCGCATCGGCCAGGGTGGGCAGCGGGGCGCCGGTCTGCACCCGGGCGGCCTGTCGCGGTTGCAGGCGGCTGGGGGTGCGGGCTCCGGCCTCGATGGTGCCCATCACCGGCAACACCAGCCCCTCACGCCGGTCGTCGTCACCTTCTGCGTCATGGGGTGGCTCACCCAAAGCGTCAACGCCGACCTCGCCGATACCCAGCACATCGACGCTGCGCACCGCGTAGCCGTCGATCGCGGCCTGGTCGAAACCGGGCATCGGCCGCTCGGTGACCACTTCTTCGGCGCACATCAATCCCTGCGCCTCGGCGATGGCGACACGGATGGGCCGCGGAGCCACCGCGGCAGCCGTTATTCGGGCTTGCTGCTCCTCCACAGAACGCACAGCGCGCCTCTCTGCCCTCGACGCCCCAACGGGCGCGGCCCTCAATGACCTGACGGGCGCCGGCTCGGGCGACAGACCGGCCGGGTTACGCCCCGGGCCCGGCTTTGTCTGGCCCGGTCACTGCTCGGTCAGGCCCAATCGCGTCACCAACCATCGCCGCAAATCCGGGCCATAGTCGTCACGATCCAATGCAAAGTCAACCGCAGCCTTGAGGTAGCCGCCGGGATTTCCCAAGTCGTGTCGAGATCCGTGATGCACGACGACATGCGCCGGCTGGCCCTCCGCGATCAGCAACGCGATCGCGTCGGTGAGCTGCACTTCGCCCCCGGCGCCGCGGTCGATGCGGCGCAAAGCATCGAAGATGGCCCGGTCGAGCACGTACCGACCGGCGGCGGCAAACATCGATGGCGCGTCCTCGGGTTTGGGCTTTTCGACCATGCCCTTGACTCGCAGCACGTCGGGGTTGTCGTCGCCGGGCACGGGCTCGACATCGAAAACGCCGTAGGCACTGATCTCGTCGGGGGCCGCCTCGATGGCACACAACACGGTGCCGCCGTAGTGGGCCCGTACCTTCGACATCGTCTCCAAAACGCCGGTCGGCAGCACCAGGTCATCGGGCAGCAGCACCATGATCGCGTCCTCGTCCGGCGCGAGGGTCGGCTCCACACAGCTGATGGCATGTCCCAGTCCGAGCGGTTCCGCCTGCACCACGGACTCGACCTTGATCAGCTGCGGCGCGCGACGCACCTTGTCCAGCATGGCTTTCTTGCCGCGCGCCTCGAGTGTGCCCTCGAGCACCAGGTCTTCGACGAAGTGCGCGACGACGCCGTCTTTGCCCTCGGAGGTGATGATCACCAGCCGTTCGGCGCCGGCCTCGGCGGCCTCGGCGGCGACCAGCTCGATGCCGGGGGTATCGACGACGGGCAGCAGCTCCTTGGGGACCGTTTTTGTCGCGGGCAAAAACCGGGTACCAAGGCCGGCGGCGGGCACAATCGCGGTACGTGGCACCACCACGTTTGGGCGTGACATCGCTCCCACGATAACCCGCGCCCGGTTTGCGGAGGCGATGTGGCGCGGGAAAAGCCGTGGCTGTCATGGTTGAGGCATGGCGACCACCAGCAAGGCAGCGTTGCGCGAACGGCTGCTGGCGGCCCGGCGTGGCGTTGCCGACGACGTGCGGGGCGCTGAGGCGCGCAGGCTGCGCGACCAGCTGGAGCCGGCGGTGAGCAGCGGCAGCACGGTCTGCGCCTACGTGCCGGTGGGCTCGGAGCCCGGTTCTATCGAGCTGGTCGACATGTTGCTGCGGCGCTCGGGGCGCGTGCTGCTACCGGTTGCGCGCCTCGGTGCCGACGGCGCCGCAATGCCATTGCGCTGGGCCGAATACCGGCCGGGGACGCTCATTTGCGGGCGGTGGGGGCTCCTGGAGCCACCGGAGCCGTGGCTGCCGGCGTCCGCCGTCGCCGAGGCGGGCCTGGTGCTGGTGCCGGCGCTGGCCGTCGACCGCTCCGGGGTGCGGTTGGGCCGTGGCCAGGGCTTCTACGACCGCTCGCTGGACCGGTGCAACCCCCAAGCGCGCCTGATCGCGGTCGTGCGCGACACCGAGTTGATTGACGAGTTGCCGGCTGAGCCGCACGACATACCGATGACGCACGCGCTCACGCCACAGGCCGGTTTGGTCACTCTCGTTCCCCGATGACATATCGGGAATGAGACATGTCGCGTGGCGGTTCTAGCACTTAAGACGCTAGAGTGCTAACAGGGTTTGGATCATCCGGAGGTTTTTGTGCCGACTTACAGCTACGAGTGCACCGAGTGCGGCAACCGCTTCGACATCGTGCAAGCCTTCACTGACGATGCGCTGACCAGTTGCGAGCGCTGCGCGGGTCGGCTGCGTAAGCGCTTCAACTCGGTCGGCATCGTGTTCAAGGGCAGCGGTTTCTACCGCACCGACAGCCGGGAGTCCGCGACGAAATCGGCGAGTTCGACCAATGGGTCCGCCAATGGGTCCTCGACGAGCGACTCAGGATCCAGTTCGGGGTCGACCGAGAAATCCGGGTCAAGCGAAAAGCCGGCCAGCGCCTCGACGCCGTCCACCGCGGCTGCCGCGAGTTAACGCGTTATCCACACATCGTCTCTGACTGACATTCGCCGCGGCGGCGTTGTGCTTACCGTTGCGGGATGGGCGAATCATCGCTGAACCCCAGCGTGTTTAGCCGGGTCTCGGCTTGGCTGCGTCCGGATTGGACACGCACGGTGTTGGCGCGGCGCGTCGCGGCAGCAGCGCTCGTCGTGCTAGCCGGTATCGCGGCGGTGCGCTCCGATCCGGCCGGCGATTACGCCCAGGTGCTGGTGGCTGAGCATGACCTGCGCCCGGGCACCGCGTTGACCGCCGCCGATGTGCGGCTCGAAAAGCGTTTAGTGTCAACCCTTCCCGATGGCTCGCAAGTTGACCTGGCCATCGTGGTCGGCTCGACGCTGGCTGGCCCGGCACGGCGCGGCGAGATCCTCACCGACGTCCGGATACTGGGCAGCCGGCTGGCCGAGTCGACGGCGGGCCCCGGCGCCCGGATCGTCCCGCTGCGCCTGGCGGACAGCGCGTTGATCGACCTCGTTCGCGTCGGCGATGTCGTTGACGTGCTGGCCGCACCGGCGACCGGTTCCCAGGAGACGGCCCAGGCCGTCCCGAAAGTGGTGGCGGCCGACGCCGTCGTGGTGCTCGTGTCGGCCAAGCCGAAAGTCCAGGCCGGTGACGGTGACCGCGTAGTGTTAGTCGCGCTGCCGGCTCGCATGGCGAATACGGTGGCGGGTTCGGTGCTGGGTCAGGTGGTGACCTTCACCCTGCACTGAGTGCCTGGCCGCCGCTCGCCCCGCGACCTGCGGCAAACTCTGTCCGATCCAGAAAGGACATCTCCGTGCTCAAGGGATTCAAAGAGTTTCTCTCCCAGGGGAATATCGTCGACCTGGCCGTCGCGGTCGTCATCGGTACCGCCTTCACCGGATTGGTCACCAAGTTCACCGAGAGCCTCATCACCCCGCTGCTCAACCGGGTCGGTGCCAACAAGGAGACCAGTATCGGCGCCTTGAAGATCTCTATCGGCGGCGGTCAGTACATCGACTTGAACATCCTGTTGTCCGCCTTCATCAACTTTTTCCTGATCGCGCTCGTGCTGTACTTCTTCGTCATGTTGCCGTACAACACGCTGCGCAAGAAGGGCGAGGTCGAGCAGGCGGACGACGCCCAGGTGGTGCTGCTCACCGAAATCCGTGACCTGCTCGCCCAGACGAACTCAGAGTCGTCCGGCAAGCACGGTGGAGCAGCGACTACACCCCCTCCGGAGCACGGACCCCGCGCGGACGCCGAGGCCCACTGACTCGTCAGGCCGAGACGGCGGGCGTCAGATCTCCAGGCTGGACAACTGGCCGATGATTTGCGCGGCCAACGGATTCAGCGTGGCCATTCCGTCCCGCACCGCATAACGCGAACCGGCCAGGTTGACCACCAACGTACTTCCGGATACACCCGCCAGCCCGCGGGACAACCCGGCGTCGATGATGCCTGCGGACAGCCCCGAGGCGCGAATGGCCTCTGCGATACCGAGGATTTCGCGGTCCAGGATGTCGCGAGTGGCCTCCGGAGTGACATCGCGCGGCGTGACACCCGTCCCGCCGACCGACACCACCAGGTCCACTCCCCCGATCACGGCGGTGTTCAGCGCATTGCGGATCTCGACCTCGTCGGCCGCCACCGCCACCACCCCGTCGACGACGAATCCCGCCTCGGTCAGCAGTTCGGTGACCAGCGGGCCGCTGTGGTCTTCCTCGTCCCCGTGGGCGGTGCGATCGTCGACCACCACGACCAGGGCCCGGCCAACCACCAACTCCGCACCCGCTTCCATGGGTGCCACCGTATATCCGAGCTCCGACAATCCCGTCGCCGAGGGTTCATCGACTCGCATCACTGATCCGCCTTCCCCAGAGTGACCGCCACGGTACGGCTGGCCCCACCGGGATCCTGGAAGGTCAGCGATATCTTGTCGCCGGGCGCTTTGGAGCGCACGGCGGCCACCAATGCGTCGGCGCTGTTGATCGGGCGGTCGTCAACCTTGGTGACGACCACACCCTTGGGCACTCCGGCCGACGCCGCCGCACCATTCGGCACGACATCGACGACTTTGGCGCCCGGCGAGCCCTTGTCGTTGGTCACCTGCACGCCGAGGGAGGCGTGTGACGCCTTGCCGGTGCTGATCAACTCGTCGGCGATGCGCTTGGCTTGATCGACCGGTATGGCAAAGCCCAGCCCGATCGAGCCGCTCTGGGCATCCGGTGAATCGGCGCCCAAGGTGGCGATCGCCGAGTTCACGCCCACCAGTTGGCCGTTCATATTGACCAGCGCGCCACCGGAGTTACCGGGGTTGATGGCGGCGTCGGTCTGAATTGCGTCCAGCACGGTGTTCTGGTTGCCCGACTCGCCCGTTGTGGACACCGGCCGGTTCAGTGCGCTGACGATGCCGGTGGTCACCGTCCCGGAAAGACCCAGCGGTGAACCGATCGCCACCACCGGCTGGCCGACCCGCAGGTCCGACGAGGAGCCCAGGGAAATCGGGGTAAGGCCGGAGATGCCCTGCACCTTGATCACCGCGATATCACTGGTGGGGTCGGCGCCGACCACCGTGAAGGACGCGGTGCGGCCGTCGGAGAAGGTCACCGTCGTCTTCGGCGCGGGCGGAGCCCCACCGCCGGGAGCCGGAGAAGCCCCCGGAGCGCCGGGAGCGCCCGGCCCCTTAGGCGGAGTCGCGGCCGCCGCGACGACGTGGTTGTTGGTCAGGATTAGCCCGTCGGCCGACAGGATGATCCCGGAACCCTCTTCGGACTGGCGACCCAGATCGGTCTCCAACATGACCACGCTGGGCACCACCTTGGAGGCGACCTGCTCGACGCTGCCCGGCGGCATATTGGCCGCGGGAACGCTGGGGGCCGCACCGATCACGTGGCTGTTGCCGCCGCCGGGGTGTGTACTCATCTCGACAACCGTCGCGGCCGCACCGCCGATACCGGCCGAAACCACCGCGATCGACAAGGCGCCCACGGCTAACAACCCTGCGCGAGAACGTCTTTCGGGCGCCGGTGGGTGCATCGGCGGCAGCATCCCGGGGATGGCGCCCGTCCCGGGACCGCCAGGCATCGGGCCGGTTCCGGTGCCCCCGGGTATCCGGCCGGGTCCGGTGCCGCTGAACGGCTCGTAGGGCTGGCGGAACTGGGAGGTCTGCGACGGCTGCGACTGATAGCGCCAGTCGAATTGCTGGTTGTACGGCTGCTGATGCCCCTGGGCGTAAGCAGACGACCCGGGGTGGCCCGGGATGGGCGCAGCCTGATTCGGCGCGGGACGGTATCCCGGCTGCTGCGGCGGTGGCGAATACCTCGGGTCATTCGTCATGTCGCTAAGTCGCTCTTCCTCTGATTTCGGCTTGTGTCGGGCTCGACTCGGCTCGGTTCAACAGTAGTCGCAGACCTACCTTGCCCGCGCGGACTGAGAGTCCACTGAGATAACGTTCGCCGATTCCCGAGAGTTCGCCTCGCTGTCGGCGACGGGAACGGCGGGATCGGTCCGGGTTTCCGCTTCGGGCGTTCCGGTGTCGGTGGCCCCCGCCGGGTAGGCGACAGCCGGCATCGGCCGGCCAGGCAGCAGCACGTAGAAAGAGGTTCCCGGGGGCTGTCCGCCCGGAACGGTGTCCTCGATGCGAAGCAATCCACCGTGGTTGAGCACCACCTTCTTGACGATTGCCAGCCCAAGTCCCGAACCGGGCATGGCCCGCGCCGTCGTCGACCGGTAGAACCGCTCGAACACCAGATGACGTTCGTGCGGTGAAATGCCGGGGCCGTGGTCGGACACCACCAGCTCGGCGTGCGACGCGTCGAGCTGCCGCAGTGTGACGCCGACACGACCGCCCGGCGGGCTCCACTTGGCCGCGTTGTCCAAGAGGTTGAGCACCGCGCGCGACAGCCCCGCGGCGTCGCCGTACATCTGCCAGGGCGTCACTTGGACGTCGAAGTGAATATCGTTGCGTCGCCGCTTAACTCGCTCGAGACTGCGATCGACCACCTCGGACATGTCAACCGGCTCGTGCACCACCTGACCGGCATCGTCACGAGTGAGGTCCACCAAATCACCCACCAGCGTGGACAATTCCTCGATCTGCGCCAGCACGTCGGCGCGCAGGTCGACCATCTCCTGCTCGGGCAGCCGCGGAGCGCCCGGCTCCATGGAGGCCATCAGCAGTTCGACGTTGGTGCGCAGCGACGTCAGCGGGGTCCGCAATTCGTGTCCGGCGTCAGTGACCAGCCGTGCCTGCCGCTCCCGCGACTCGGCCAACGCGCGCAACATCAGATTGAATGCCTCTGTCAGCCTGGCTAATTCGTCGCTGCCGAACACCGGGATGGGCCGCAGGTCGTCGGTGCGGGCCACCCGCTCGGCCGCTTCGGTCAATCGCGCCACCGGGCGCAGCCCGGCTCTGGTGACCATGCCTCCCGCTACCGCGGCGACCGCGACGCCGATGCCGCCGACGATCAACAGCACCCAGCGCAGTTTGTTCATCACCGCTTCGGTGGGTTTGAGGCTCTTGGAGATCAACAGCGAACTGCCGTTGGGTAGGTGGATGGCGAGGATTCGCTGGTCGGATGCGGTGCGCCGGGACATGAACAGATCGCCGCGGATGACCGCCTTCTCCGGCGAACCCACCGGCAAGGTTTGGCCCGGCTGCTGCGCGGTGTAAATCGAATGGCCCGGGTTCACCAGCATCGCGTTGACGTCGGAGTAGGCGGTGCCTTCAATGGCTTTACCGGGGTCGGCGGCCAGTGATCCACTGGCGATCAAAAGCTGGGCCCGGCTTTGCAGTTGGTTGTCGATATCGTTGTACAACGCGGCTGAAATCACCGCGTACACCGCGAAAGCCATCAGCACGACGACCATCGCGACCATCGACATCGCCAGCAGCATGACGCGCCACCGCAGCGACAACGAGCTGGTGGCTCGGAGCGGTGCGCGCTGGTGCCGCTGGAACCGGATCATCGTTAGATTTGCCCCATTACGGCGGCGTCTCCCGAAGGACGTAGCCCACCCCGCGCACGGTGTGGATCAGCCGCGGCTCACCATCGGCTTCGGTTTTACGGCGCAGGTAGCCCACGTACACCTCCAGCGCATTGCCCGAGGTGGGAAAGTCGAATCCCCATACCTCCTCGAGGATGCGGCTGCGGGTGAGCACCCGCCGCGGGTTGGCGATCAACATTTCCAGCAACGCGAATTCGGTGCGGGTCAGGCTGATTCGGCGCTGCCCCCGAGTGACTTCACGGGTCACCGGATCCAGGGTCAGGTCGGAGAACTTCATCGCCACCGACTCGCCGTCGTCGTCTGGCTTGGTGCGGCGCAACAGCGCACGCATCCGGGCCAACAGTTCTTCCAGGGCGAACGGCTTCGGCAGATAGTCATCGGCGCCGGCGTCCAGGCCGGCGACCCGCTCGGAAACCGAATCGCGGGCGGTGAGCACCAGGATCGGCAAGTCGTCACCGGTGCTGCGGAGCTGACGGCACACCTCGAGGCCGTCCAACCGCGGCATCATCACATCCAAGACGAGCGCGTCGGGCCGGTCGCTGGCGATCATGTCGAGGGCCTCGACCCCGTCGTGGGCCAACTCGACCGAGTAGCCGTTAAAAGAAAGCGACCGGCGCAGCGACTCACGCACCGCGCGATCGTCGTCGACGACCAGTATTCGCACGGGCCTAGTGTTGTCCGAACGCCTGAGAGGGGGCTGAGAGGCGCGCCGGGTATTTGCCGAGATTAACGGCGGTCCAGATCGATGAGACCAAGGCGGGCCGCCTTGAGCAACCTGCGCGGCACCTTGTGCTTGTGGCCTGCCACCGTCACACCGACGAGCTCGGTCCGAGTGGCCTTCCACTGCGCGCGACGGCTACGGGTGTTCGCGCGCGACATCCTGCGCTTGGGTACGGCCATGGTCGGGCCTAACTCCTTGGGCTTAGTTGGGCATGTCGCGGGGCGTGGCCGGTCGGGCCGAACGTGCGACGATTAGCTACCAGGATAGTCGGTGAGCTGCTGGTCGCCAAAACGGGCATCCACACGCGGGTGTCCTTGACGCGTCACCGGCGGCACCCGCTAACCTACCGAGTGGTTGGTTGGTTGCGCCGACCGGCATTTCCAGGAATGGAGGACTGCATGGCCTCTAGCTCGGGCAGCAGTGCCGCTGTCCGGATCGCGAACTGCTCGGGGTTCTACGGCGACCGGCTCTCGGCCATGCGCGAAATGCTGACCGGCGGCGACGTGGACTACCTCACCGGCGACTACCTGGCCGAACTGACCATGCTGATCCTGGGCCGCGACAAGATGAAGCACCCCGAGCGCGGCTACGCCAAGACCTTCCTGACCCAACTCGAAGACTGCCTGGGCGAGGCGTGCGACCGCGGAGTCCGCATCGTCGCCAACGCCGGTGGTCTGAACCCGGCCGGCCTGGCCGACGCGATCCGCGCCCTGGCCGAGCGCTTGGGCGTTCCGGCCCGCATCGCATACGTGGAGGGCGACGACCTGCTTTCGCGCACGGCTGAACTGGGTCTGGGCTCGCCGCTGACCGCGAACGCCTACCTGGGCGCGTGGGGCATCGTCGATTGCCTGGCCGCCGGCGCCGACGTCGTCGTCACCGGCCGGGTCACCGACGCCTCAGTGATCGTCGGCGCCGCGGCGGCGCACTTCGGTTGGGGACGCACCGACTATGACCAACTGGCCGGCGCGGTGGTCGCCGGGCACGTCATCGAATGTGGCGTCCAGGCCACCGGCGGCAACTACGCGTTCTTCACGGAAATTTTGGAGTCCTCCGGCCTCATGCACGCGGGTTTCCCGCTCGCCGAGGTCCACGTCGACGGCTCGTCGGTGATCACCAAGCATGCCGGCACCGGCGGCGCGGTCAGCGTCGACACCGTCACCGCACAGCTGCTCTACGAGATCACCGGCGCGCGTTATGCCAACCCCGACGTCACGGCCCGGATGGACACCATCGAGCTGTCCGCCGAGGGGCCCGACCGGGTGCGCATCAGCGGCGTGCGCGGCGAACCGCCACCGCCCACCTGCAAGGTGTCAATGAACAGCATCGGCGGGTTCCGCAATTCCATGACCTTCG
Source organism: Mycobacterium sp. (assembly GCA_035505695.1). Classification (GTDB taxonomy): domain Bacteria; phylum Actinomycetota; class Actinomycetes; order Mycobacteriales; family Mycobacteriaceae; genus Mycobacterium. The sequence goes on along the minus strand of DATJQO010000075.1, from coordinate 34,831 downwards.
TGCTCACCGGGCTGGACATCGAGGCCAAAGCCGACCTGGTGCGCCGGCAGCTGGAAGACGCTTTGACGGTGAAGCCGGCCGAGCTGCAGTGGTCGCTGGCCCGCACCGACCACTCCGATGCCGACACCGAAGAGACGGCCAGCGCCCTGCTGCACTGCGTGGTGCGCGACCCCGACCCCGCCAACGTCGGGCGCCAAATCTCCTCGACGGCAGTGGAATTGGCACTTGCCAGCTATCCCGGCTTTCACGTGACCGCCCCGCCCGGCGAGGGGCAGGCCTACGGCGTGTTCACCGCGGGCTACGTCGACGCCAAGCAGGTTCGGCATGTCGCGGTGCATCCCGACGGCGCTCACGTCGAGATCGCCTGCGCCCCCGACACTCTGGAATTGGCACCCGTCGATCCCCCGCCGTTGCCGGAGCCGTTGCCGGCCGGCCCGACACGCAGGGTGCCACTGGGCCGCATCGCCGGGGCGCGCAGCGGCGACAAGGGCGGGTCGGCCAACGTCGGAGTCTGGGTCCGCACCGACGAGCAATGGCGCTGGCTGGCCAACACCATGACCGTAGAGCTGCTCACCGAGCTGCTACCCGAGGCGGCCAATTTCGAAGTCACCCGTCATGTGCTGCCGAACTTGCGAGCGGTCAACTTCGTCATCGACGGCATTCTGGGCCAAGGCGTCGCGTACAACGCGCGATTCGACCCCCAGGCCAAGGGGCTTGGCGAATGGCTGCGCGGTCGCTACGTCGAAATCCCGGAAAGCCTGCTATGAATCTGTGGACCACGCCCGAGCGCGAACAATTGCGAAAGACCGTGCGCTCCTTCACCGAACGCGAAATCCTGCCCCATATCGACGAATGGGAGCGCACCGGCGACCTGCCGCGCGACTTGCATCGGCGCGCCGGAGCGGCCGGCCTGCTGGGCGCAGGGTTTCCCGAAGCGGTCGGCGGCGGTGGCGGTGACGGCGCGGACTCGGTGGTCATCTGCGAGGAGGTGCATCAGGCCGGCGCGCCGGGAGGGGTCTTCGCGTCGCTATTCACCTGCGGCATCGCCGTTCCGCACATGATCGCCTCCGGGGATGCACGGCTGATCGAGGAGTTCGTGCGGCCCACCTTGGCCGGCGAGAAGATCGGTGCGCTCGCCATCACCGAGCCCGCTGGTGGCTCCGACGTCGGGCACCTACGAACCTCGGCGGTCTTGGACGGGGACCACTATGTGGTCAACGGCGCCAAGACCTACATCACCTCGGGGGTACGCGCTGACTACGTCGTCACCGCGGTGCGTACCGGTGGCCCTGGAGCGGCCGGTGTTTCGCTATTGGTGATCGAGAAGGGCACACCCGGCTTCGAAGTGAGCCGCAAGCTGGAGAAGATGGGCTGGCGGTCCTCGGACACCGCGGAGCTGTCGTTCACCGACGTGCGCGTGCCGGCCGCCAATCTGGTCGGCGCCGAGAACAGCGGATTCGCGCAGATCGCCGCGGCGTTCGTGTCCGAACGCATCGGGCTGGCCGCGCAGGCTTACTCGAGTGGGCAGCGGTGCCTGGACCTGACGGTGCAATGGTGCCGCGACCGCGAAACATTTGGCCGCCCGCTGATCTCGCGTCAGGCGGTGCAGAACACCCTGGCCGAGATGGCACGCCGCATCGATGTCGCCCGGGTGTATGCACGAGACGTCGTCGAGCGCCAGCTTGCCGGTGAGACCAACCTGATCGCGCAGGTGTGCTTCGCCAAGAACACGGCCGTGGAAGCCGGAGAGTGGGTGGCCAACCAGGCCGTCCAGCTATTTGGGGGGATGGGCTATATGGCCGAATCCGAAGTCGAACGCCAATACCGGGACATGCGGATCCTGGGCATCGGTGGCGGGACCACCGAAATCTTGACCGCACTGGCGGCCAAAACCCTTGGTTTCCAAGCATGACCGTCCTGCACTCCACGCTGGATCCACGGGCTGACACCTACACCGCGGCAGCTTCCGCGGCGACCTCACGGCTGGAAGAGATCGACGCCGAACTCACCAAAGCGCTTGCCGGCGGTGGTCCCAAGTATGTGGAGCGCCACCACGCCCGCGGCAAGTTGACCGCCCGGGAGCGCATCGAACTGCTCGTCGACCCCGACTCGCCGTTTTTGGAGCTGTGCCCGCTGGCCGCCTACGGCAGCGCCTTTCAGGTCGGCGCCAGCATCGTCACCGGCATCGGCGTGGTGTCCGGGGTGGAATGCATGGTCGTCGCCAACGACCCCACCGTCAAAGGCGGCACCAGCAATCCATGGACGCTGCGAAAGATACTGCGTGCCAACCAAATCGCCTTCGAGAATCGGCTACCGGTCATCTCACTGGTGGAGTCCGGCGGCGCCGACCTGCCCACCCAGAAGGAAGTCTTCATCCCGGGTGGCCGGATGTTCCGCGACCTGACCCGGCTGTCGGCGGCCGGGATCCCGACCATCGCGCTGGTGTTCGGCAACTCCACCGCCGGCGGGGCCTACGTGCCCGGGATGTCCGACCACGTGGTGATGATCAAGGAGCGCTCGAAGGTGTTCCTGGCCGGTCCCCCGCTGGTCAAAATGGCCACCGGTGAGGAATCCGACGACGAATCCCTGGGTGGTGCCGAAATGCACTCGCGGGTATCGGGTTTGGCTGACTACTTCGCGGTCGACGAGCTGGACGCGATCCGGATCGGGCGCCGCATCATGGCCCGGCTGAACTGGGTCAAGCAAGGGCCCGCACCCGGGCCCGTGGTCGAGCCGCTGTTCGACGCCGAGGAGCTGATCGGCATCGTGCCCGCCGATCTGCGTATCCCGTTCGACCCGCGGGAGGTGATCGCCCGCATCGTCGACGGCTCGGACTTCGACGAGTTCAAAGCCATGTACGGCTCGTCGCTGGTCACCGGCTGGGCCCGGCTGCACGGCTACCCGCTCGGCATCCTCGCCAATGCGCGCGGCGTGCTGTTCAGCGAGGAGTCGCAGAAGGCCACCCAGTTCATTCAGCTGGCCAACCGCTCCGACACCCCACTGTTGTTCTTGCACAACACCACCGGCTACATGGTGGGCAAGGACTACGAAGAACGCGGAATGATCAAGCACGGCTCGATGATGATCAACGCCGTGTCCAACTCGACCGTCCCGCACATCTCGCTGCTGATCGGCGCCTCCTATGGAGCCGGCCACTACGGCATGTGCGGGCGCGCGTACGACCCTCGATTCCTGTTCGCCTGGCCGAGCGCCAAGGCCGCGGTGATGGGTGGCGCCCAGCTGTCCGGCGTGCTGTCGATCGTGGCCCGCGCCGCCGCCGAGGCGCGCGGGCAGCAGGTCGACGAGCAGGCCGACGCCGCGATGCGGGCCGCCGTCGAGGGCCAGATCGAAGCCGAGTCACTGCCGCTGGTGCTGTCCGGCATGCTGTACGACGACGGGGTGATCGACCCACGCGACACCCGCACCGTATTGGGAATGTGTCTGTCCGCCATAGCCAATGGCCCGATCAAGGGGACGTCGAACTTCGGCGTCTTCCGGATGTGAGCACCATGGTCACTCGACTGCTGGTCGCCAACCGGGGCGAGATCGCCCGCCGGGTGTTCGCCAGCTGCCGGCGGCTGGGCCTGGCCACCGTCGCCGTCTACACCGACCCGGACGCCGGCGCGCCGCACGTCGCCGAAGCTGACGCCCGGGTACGGCTGCCGAACACCAACGACTATCTGAATCCGGAGGCGATCGTCACCGCCGCCCGCGCCGCCGGTGCCGACGCGGTGCATCCGGGCTACGGATTCCTCTCCGAAAACGCCGGTTTCGCGGCCGCTGTGCAGGACGCGGGTCTGACCTGGGTCGGTCCGCCGGTGGAGGCGGTGCGGGCGATGGGCTCCAAGATCGAGTCCAAGAAGCTGATGGCCGCCGCCGGGGTTCCGGTGCTGGACGAACTCGATCCCGACACGATCACCGAGGCGCAGCTGCCGGTGCTGGTCAAGGCTTCCGCGGGCGGCGGCGGTCGCGGGATGCGGGTGGTACGCGAATTGTCCGCTCTGCCCGGCGAAGTCGCGGCGGCCCGGCGCGAGGCACAATCCGCGTTCGGGGACCCGACCGTGTTCTGTGAGCGCTACCTGCCCACCGGCCACCACGTCGAGGTGCAGGTGCTGGCCGACACCCACGGTACGGTGTGGGCGGTCGGGGAACGAGAATGTTCGATTCAGCGCCGCCACCAGAAGATCATCGAAGAGGCCCCCTCCCCCTTGGTCGAGCGCACACCGGGCATGCGCGACAAGCTGTTCGATGCGGCCCGGCTAGCCGCACGCGCGATCGGGTATGCCGGCGCCGGCACGGTCGAATTCCTTGCCGACGATGACGGCGAGTTCTACTTCCTGGAAATGAACGCCCGGCTGCAGGTCGAGCACCCGGTGACCGAGGAGACCACCGGCCTCGACCTCGTCGAACTCCAGCTGGCGATCGCCAATGGCGACCGATTCGGCACCGAACCGCCTGCGGCCCAGGGGTATTCGATCGAGGCCCGGCTCTACGCCGAAGACCCTGCCCACGGCTGGCAGCCGCAAGCCGGGCAGGTGTACCGCATCGACGTGCCAGGAGTTCGCACCCAGTTCGGGACGCTGGGCCAGCGGCCCGGCATCCGGCTCGATTCCGGGATCGTCGCCGGCTGCACGGTATCCATTCACTACGATCCGATGCTCGCCAAAGTGATCGCGTTTGCCTCGTCACGCCGGCAATCCGCGCTGCTGCTCGCCGACGCCCTGGCCCGCACCCGGCTGCACGGCCTGCGCACCAATCGTGAGCTATTGGTCAACGTGCTGCGGCACCCGGCATTCCTCGACGGTGCTACCGACACCACGTTTTTCGACACGCACGGCCTGACGAATCTGTCGGCACCGCTGGCCGACGACACCGTCGTCCGGTTGTCCGCGATCGCCGCCGCCCTCGCCGACGCCGCACACAACCGCGCGACCGCCCCGGTCCTGGGCTCCATACCGGGTGGCTGGCGGAACCTGGCGTCCGGCTACCAGGTCAAAAGCTACCGCGACGACGAGGGCAACGAGCACCGGATCGAATACCGGTTCACCAGAACGGGATTAGTGCTCGCCGATGACGAGCCGGTGCACCTGGTCTCGTCCGCCCCGGACGAGGTGGTGCTGGCCGACGGCAACGGCGTGGCGTGCGACTTCGCGGTTGCGCGGTACGGCGCCGACGTCTATGTCGACTCGGCGCGCGGTCCCGTTCACCTGCTCACGCTGCCCCGCTTCCCGGAGCACGGTTCGGCCGTCGAACAGGGATCGCTGGTAGCACCCATGCCGGGTAACGTGATTCGTCTCGGCGCCGCCGTCGGCGACACCGTCAACGCAGGCCAGGCACTGATCTGGCTGGAAGCGATGAAGATGGAACACACGATCACCGCGCCCACCGACGGCGTACTTGTCGAACTCAACGTCGAGACCGGTCAGCAAGTCGAAGTGGGCGCTGTCCTGGCAAGAGTGGAAGCGGCAGAAGCAGAAGGAGATCCGCGGTGACCGAGACCAGCTTCATCGAAAACGAGGAACGTCGCGCGTTGCGCACGGCGGTGGCCGAGTGGGCGTCCAACTACGGCCACCAATACTACTTGGAGAAGGCGCGCGCACACCAGCACACCACCGAATTATGGTCGGAGGCAGGCAAGCTCGGCTTTCTGGGAGTGAACCTGCCCGAGGAGTACGGCGGTGGCGGCGCCGGCATGTATGAGCTGTCGTTGGTGATGGAGGAGATGGCGGCCGTCGGCAGTGCGCTGTTGCTGATGGTGGTGTCGCCGGCCATCAACGGCACCATCATCAGCAAGTTCGGCACCGAAGAGCAGAAGCGGCGGTGGATCCCCGGCATTGCCGACGGGACCCTGACGATGGCGTTCGCGATCACCGAGCCAGACGCCGGCTCCAACTCGCACAAGATCACCACCACCGCCCGTCGTGATGGCAGCGACTGGATTCTCAAGGGCCAGAAGGTCTACATCTCCGGCATCGACCAAGCCCAGGCCGTGCTGGTGGTGGCACGCACCGAGGAAGCCAAAACCGGCAAGCTGCGCCCGGCGCTGTTCGTCGTGCCCACCGACGCGCCCGGATTCACCTACACTGCAATCGAAATGGAGCTCATCAGCCCCGAACGCCAATTCCAGGTCTTCATCGACGACGTCCGCCTGCCCGCCGACGCGCTCGTCGGGGCCCAAGACGCCGCCATCGCACAGCTTTTCGCCGGCCTGAATCCCGAGCGCATCATGGGCGCGGCCAGCTCGGTGGGCATGGGACGCTTCGCGCTGAGCAGGGCCGTCGACTACGTCAAGACCCGCCAGGTCTGGTCCACCCCGATCGGGGCGCACCAAGGGCTGTCACATCCGTTGGCGCAGTGCCACATCGAGGTCGAGTTGGCCAAGCTGATGATGCAGAAGGCCGCGACGCTCTACGACAGCGGCGACGACATGGGCGCCGCCGAGGCCGCCAACATGGCCAAATACGCGGCGGCCGAAGCGGCCACCCGCTCGGTCGACCAGGCCGTGCAGTCGATGGGCGGCAACGGGCTGACCAAGGAGTACGGCGTCGCGGCGATGCTGGCCTCGGCCCGGCTGGGACGCATCGCCCCGATCAGCCGCGAGATGGTGCTCAACTTCGTGGCGCAGACCTCGTTGGGCCTGCCGCGGTCGTACTGATGGAAACGCTGGTCGAATACGCCGGCCCGGCCGATTCCGGTGGCCCGGTTGCGCGCTTGACCCTGAATTCGCCGCACAACCGCAATGCCCTGTCCACCGCGCTGGTCAACCAGCTGCACCAGGGACTGCATGACGCCGCGGCGGACCCCGCGGTGCGCGCGGTGGTGCTCGGCCACACCGGCAACACCTTCTGCGCCGGCGCCGACCTGAGCGAAGCCAGCGGCGGCGACCCTAGTGGCGATCGCGAGGGCGGCGCAGCCGGGCGAAGCGGGTCGCCACCATCGGCATACGACCGTGGCGATCGCGAGGGCGGCGCAGCCGGGCGAAGCGGGTCGCCACCATCGGCATACGACCGTGGCGATCGCGAGGGCGGCGCAGCCGGGCGAAGCGGGTCGCCACCATCGGCATACGACATAGCCGTCGCCCGGGCCCGCGAACTGACCGCACTATTGCGCGCCATCGTCTCGTCGCCGCTACCGGTGATCGCGGCGATCAACGGGCACGTCCGGGCGGGTGGGTTTGGCCTGGTCGGTGCGTGCGACATCGCGGTCGCCGGCCCGCACAGCACCTTCGCGTTGACCGAAGCACGCATCGGCGTCGCCCCGGCAATCATCTCGCTCACCTTGTTGCCCAAAATGTCGGCGCGAGCGGCGGCGCGCTACTACCTGACCGGGGAGACGTTCGACGCCACCGCGGCGGCCGACATCGGACTGATCACCATCGCAGCCGAGGATGTCGAGGCCGCGGTAAAGAAGTTGATCGCCGATATCGGTCGAGGCTCGCCGCAGGGGCTTGCGGCTTCGAAAGCGCTGACCACCGCCGCGGTGCAGGAAGGGTTCGACCGCGACGCCGAACGGCTCGCCGAGGAATCAGCCCGGCTGTTCGTGTCCGACGAAGCCCACGAAGGCATGCTGGCTTTCCTGCAGAAGCGCCCACCCAGCTGGACAAGTTAGCCAGGTGTCAAACAACGGGCGCACAACAGCGGCTTGATCCCGGGGAACATTGCAGTTTAGCCAATCCTGTTGCGGCGATAGCCCTACGTCGTAGGCTCGTGGGTGATGAGCAATTCAGCGCAACGCGATGCGAAGGACACACGCGACGAGTCGGAGCGTGCGGCCGACACCGATCGCATCCAGCTTGCGCAGTTGCTGGCGTACGCCGCCGAGCAGGGACACCTGCAGCTCGAAGACTACGAAGACCGATTGACCAGGGCATATGCAGCCACAACGTACCAAGAGCTGGATCAACTCCGGGCCGATCTGCCAGGTACACCGATTAGCCCGCGCCGGGGCGACAAACCCAATCCGGCGCCGTCGACACTGCTGCTGGCCTTGCTCAGCGGGTTCGAGCGGCGCGGCCGTTGGAATGTGCCGAAGAAGCTGACCACGTTCACCCTATGGGGCAACGGAGTGGTGGATCTGCGCTACGCCGACTTCACCTCGACCGAGGTCGACATCCATGCGATGTCGATCATGGGTGTGCAGAACATTTTGCTGCCGCCCGAGGTCAACGTCGAAATTCACGGCCGCGGCGTGATGGGCACCTTCGACCGCAACGTCCTCGGCCAGGGCACCCCTGGCGCACCGAAGGTGAACATCCACGGCTTTTCGCTGTGGGGCGGCGTGAGTATCAGACGCAAAGCCCGCAGGCCGCGCGGCTAGGCTGGCAACCCGCCGACGGCTTCGCTAGCCCGGCAGATAGTCGAAGGTGTCCGGATTGGGGCCCGTCCTCCCCGATTCACCCTTGTCCAACTCCGTGATTGCGTCCATGTCGGAGGCATCCAAATCGAAGTCGAACAGCTCGAAGTTGGATTTGATCCGCTCGGGGGTCACGGACTTGGGAAAGACAATGTCGCCGCGCTGAATGTGCCAGCGCAACACCACCTGCGCCGGTGACTTGCCATGGGCGTCGGCAATGCGGTTGATGACCGGATCGCCGAGCACCTTGCCCTGGGCGATCGGTGACCACGCCTCGGTGACGATGCCGTGATCGCATCCATAGGCGCGGACTGACTCGTTGGTGAAATGCGGATGCACCTCGATCTGATTGACCGAGGGCACGGTGCCGGTTTCCGCGGCGAGTCGATCCAGATGTGCGGGTTCGAAATTCGAGACACCGATGCTGCGAGAGCGCCCGTCCTTGGCGAACTCTTCGAGGACTTTCCACGTCGAGACGAAGTCACCCCCGTACAGTGTGGGCAGCGGCCAGTGAATGAGAAACAGGTCGACGTAATCGGAATCCAGCGCTTCCAGGGTTTTGCCGAAAGCGCGGCGCGCGTCGTCCGGTCTGTGAAAGCCGTTGTTCAGCTTGCTGGTGATGAAAACTTCACCCCGGTCCAGACCGGCGTCGCGCACACCTTGGGCAACTTCCCTTTCGTTTCCGTACATCTCGGCGGTGTCGATGTGCCGGTATCCGATGTCCAGGGCGCGCTTGACCGCCTCCGCGGTTTCATCGGGCTTGATCTGGAAAACGCCGAAACCAAGTTGCGGGATGCGTACTCCATCATTGAGTTCGATTGTCGGAACGTTGCTCATGCATCTCCTCCTTCTCCGTCCGTGTACCCAGTCGCCACCGCACTATCCCCTTCGGCTCGCACAACCGGGGGAGGCGCCCGCAGCGGACCGGTCAGCGCCGACGGCGCCGCGACCGCAGGTAGTCGCCCACCACGGCCGCCCCCAGACCGTCGAGGTCGGGCACGACGACCCGGCCCTCGACGCGACGCGCGACCTGGTCGATGAACCGTGCCAGGCCGGGATCACTGCCCAGCCGGAAGATCGTTACTTGTGCACCGAGGCGGGCCATATCGTCGAATCCGCGCACGGTATGGGCGATGGTCCGCGGATGCGGGGGGTAGTCGAAGAACACCGTCGTGCCGTCGCCGTCGAAGTCTTCCAGGTGAGCGGTCGGCTCACCATCGGTCACCACCAGCACGACGGGTTGCGCGTTGGGATGCCGGCGCAGGTGCCGGCCCGCCAGCGCCAGGGCGTGATGTAGATTAGTGCCCTGCTCGTAGACACCCTCCAGCCCGGTGAGCTCGGCGGCCGTCACCGTCCGCGCGTAGCGGCCAAAGGCGATGATTTGCAAGGCATCCGACCGGAATCGAGTGCACACCAGATGGTTGAGCGCCAGCGCGGTCTGCTTCATCGGTAACCAGCGATTCTCCATCACCATGGAAAACGAGGTGTCGACCAACAGCGCCACCGCCGCCTGCGTGCGGGTTTCGGTTTCGGAGACCTCGACGTCGTCGACGGTGATCTTCAGCCGCCCGACGGAGCCGTCCAGCGTGGCGGTTCCCGCCTGCCGCAAAACCGCATTGGTCAGCGTGCGGGAGATGTTCCACGGTTCGGTGTCACCGAACTGCCAGGGCCTGGTCGCACCGGTGAGTTCACCGGCCGCACCCGCGCGCCGATGATCGCGCTCACCGCGCCGGCCCGAGAGCTGTTGTGCCACATCCTGTAACGCGGTCTCACCCAGCCTGCGCATCGCCTTCGGGGAAAGCCGCCACTGGCCGTCGGAGCCGCGGTCCAAGAATCCCTGATTGACAAGTGCGCGTTCGAGTTCCGCGAGGGTTCGGGCGTCGATGGCCGCTTGGTCGCCGAGCTGGCGGGCCAGCGCATCGAGATCGACGTCGTCCATGGTGGCGCCCGGATAACTCTGCGACAACTGCTCGGCCAGCTGCTCGAGTTCGGCGATGTCCGACAGCGCCTGAGTGCCCTCACCCATGCCGAACTGGTTGTCGCCGGAAAAGTCCTCGGAACCGGCCCAGTCTTCACCCGGCCGCGCAGCCTGTAGATGCGCATCCAGTCGATTCAGTGCCTGCATCAGTGCCGGTGATCCGAATGCCTGCTGCGCCAAGGCATCCAGTTCGGCGCGCTGCTCGGGGCTCAGACTGTTTCGGAACCGTTGTGCGGCCGCGGCACGCTTGGCCAGTGAGTCCAGCAGCTCATCGACATTGCGCGGGTTCTCCGGGAAGAACTCGCCGTGCTTGTCCATGAAGTCGTCGAAATCCTGTTGGGTGTCCTCACCGCGGGCGTGCTTGTCCAGCAGCTCGTTGAGGTCGTCCAACATCTCGTTGACACGCTGGCGGTCCTCGTCGGTCGCGCCCTCCAGTGCCTGCTTCATGCCCGCGAAGCGCTGATCCAGCAGCTCACGGCCGAGCAAATCCTTGATCTGATTGTACTTTTCGCGCGCCTCGGGACTGCGCCAGTTGTAGTCGGACAGCTCCTGCACAGCCTTGGCCGGCGACGCCGGCAGCGCGTCCAGCTGCAGCTCACCGAAGCGCGCGTCGTCGTCCAGCGCGCGGGCCAGCTCCTTGCGTTCGGCCAGCACCGCCTCGTCGAGCAACTTCTTGATTTCCTGCAGGGTGCCATCTAAGTTGTTGCGGCGCAACAACTCCCGTCGGCGCCGGTTGGCCTCGGCGGCCAGCCGATCCGCACCCGGCATATTTCTGGTGCCGCGCCGCAGCAACTCGGACAGCGCGCGGCGTGGTGAAGTACCCGCCATGACGTCCTGACCGATCTGTTCGAGCGCCTCGCGCAGATCTACCGGCGGGGCCAGCGGGTCGGGCCCTCCGGTGTAGGCCGAGTAGCGTGAGGAGTGGCCTTTCGAAAAAGGTTTAGCCATAAACGGTTTGGCCCTCCCCGGACACCTTGTCGATCCGCTTGGCCAGATACAACGCCTCTAGCGCCAGTTCCAGCGCCGCGGCGCGTTCGCCCTCGGACTCGGCGTGCAGCTTGGCCGCGATCTTGTCCACCACGGGCAGTCCGGGAACCGCAGCCAGCACGTCCTTGGCGGAAACCCGCTCGCCGGTCGTCACCGCCGAACCGCCCTCGACCGCGGCCACCAGCGATCCGACGTCGATGCCGCCCAGCACCCGGGACGCGGTGTCGGCGGTCGCGCGACGCAACAGGTGCTCGAGCACGGCCTGTTCGCGGCCTTCCTCACCGGACTCGAATTCCAGCTTGCCGCGCAGGACTTCGATCACGGTGCCCAGGTCGACCACTCGGGCCACCGGATCGGTCTCGCCCAGCATCGCGCCCCGATGCCGGGCGGCGGCTGCGACGGTCTCGGCCGCGGCGATCGCGAACCGTGCCGACACTCCGGAGCGTTGATCGATCGAATTGGATTCCCGAAGATATCGCGCGAACCGGGCGATCAGCTGCATGAGGTAGTCGGGCACCTGCGCGGATAGGTGCGCTTCCTGGACGATGACGCCGACCTCCGCGTCGAGCTCCAGCGGGTAGTGGGTGCGGATCTCCGCACCGAAGCGGTCTTTGAGGGGAGTGATGATGCGCCCCCGGTTGGTGTAGTCCTCGGGGTTGGCGCTGGCGACTACCAACACATCCAGCGGCAGGCGCAGCGTGTAGCCGCGGACCTGGATGTCGCGCTCTTCCATGACGTTCAGCATCGACACCTGGATACGCTCGGCGAGGTCAGGCAGTTCGTTGACCGCGACGATGCCGCGGTGCGCGCGCGGAATCAGTCCGTAGGCGATTGTCTCCGGGTCGCCGAGGCTGCGGCCCTCGGCGACTTTGATCGGGTCGATGTCACCGACCAGGTCGGCGACGCTGGTGTCCGGGGTGGCCAGCTTCTCGGTGTAGCGCTCGCTGCAGTGTTTCCACTCCACCGGCAGGTCATCGCCGAGCGTGGCGGCCCGCCGGATCGACTCGGGGGTGATCGGCGAGTAGGGGTGCTCGCCCAGTTCCGCCCCGCCGATCACCGGAGTCCATTCGTCGAGCAGGCCGACCAACGCGCGCAGCAGCCGGGTCTTGCCCTGACCCCGTTCACCGAGCAAGACGAAGTCGTGACCGGCGATGAGCGCCCGCTCAAGCTGCGGCAAGACGGTGTCGTCGAAGCCCAGGATCCCGGGCCAGATCTCGTCACCCGCGGCCAGCGCGGTCAGCAGATTCTCCCGGATTTCCTGCTTGACTCCCCGCTCGCGATGACCGGCCGCGCGTAGTTCGCCGACGGTGCGGGGCAGATTGCTCGGTGATGTCACCACTCCACGCTACGACGCATGCGAACCCGCGTCATGCGCACGGTGTTCACTGCAGGCGTATTGACGGCGTCAGTGCGCCGCAATGGGCTCCGCGCCCAGCGCTGCAATGGGCTCCGCGCCCAGCGCCTTAATGCGCGAAATGACGTGCGCCGGTGAGGTATAGCGTAACGCCGGCGTCGGCGGCCACCGCGGTCACCTCGTCGTCGCGCACCGATCCACCCGGGTGCACGACGGCCTTCACTCCGGCAGCCGTCAGCGTCTGAAGCCCGTCCGGGAACGGGAAAAAGGCATCCGAAGCCGCCACCGCGCCGCGGACTCGGTCACCACCGCGTTCGACGGCCAGCCGGGCAGCGTCCACCCGGTTCACTTGACCCATGCCGACGCCGATGGTGGCGCCGCCGTCGGCGATCACGATCGCGTTCGACTTGACCGCGCGGCAGGTTCGCCACGCGAAGGTCAGGTCGGCCAACGTCGCCGGATCCGCCGGCGATCCGGCCGCCAGCGTCCAGTTCGCCGGGTTGTCACCGTGCGCGTCCAGCTCGTCGCGCTGCTGCATCAGAAGTCCGCCACTGACCGGCCGCAATTCGCTACCACCGGTTAGCGGCTCGGACGCGACCAGCACCCGGATGTTCTTTTTCCGCGTTAGTACCTCCAGGGCTTCCGGCGCGTAGGCCGGCGCGATGATCACTTCGGTGAAGATGGTGCTGACGTATTCGGCCATCTCCAGGCTGACTTCGGTGTTGGTCGCGATCACTCCGCCAAAGGCGCTCAGCGGGTCACATTCGTGGGCCTTGCGATGTGCGTCGGCAACCGATATCGATGAGATGGCAATCCCACATGGGTTGGCGTGCTTGATGATTGCCACGCATATCTGCTCTTGGTCGAAAGCAGCGCGCCAGGCCGCATCCGCATCGGTGAAGTTGTTGTAGGACATCTCTTTTCCGTGCAGCTGCTCGGCCTGCGCCAGACCAGGCCAGGCGCCTGGGTCAGTGTAGAGCGCCGCCTGCTGGTGCGGGTTCTCGCCGTAGCGGAGCATCGCCGCGCGGCGCCAGCTGCGGCCGAACCACTTGGGAAACGCCGTTGGCGGATGCTCGGGCGCCAGGGTTGACTCCATCCAGCTCGCCACCGCGATGTCGTACTCCGCGGTGTGCTGAAATGCCAGCGACGCCAGCTTTTTGCGCTCGGCGAGAGTGAAGCCGCCGTGACGTACCGCGGCAAGTACTCCGTCATAGCCGCGCGGGTCGGTGATCACCGCGACGCTGGGATGGTTCTTGGCGGCGGCCCGGACCATCGACGGTCCCCCGATGTCGATCTGCTCGACGCATTCGTCGATGCTCGCGCCGGAATCCACGGTCTCGCTGAACGGGTACAGGTTGACCACGACGAGTTCGAACGCCGCGATTCCCAGCTGCTCGAGTGCGGCGGCGTGCTCGGGTCTGCGAAGATCGGCCAGCAGACCGGCATGCACTCGGGGATGTAGCGTCTTGACCCGGCCGTCGAGCACTTCGGGAAAACCGGTCAGCTCCTCGACCCGCGTGACCGCGATCCCTTTTTCCGCGATGGCCTTCGCCGTCGATCCGGTCGAGACGATTTCGACGCCCGACTCAGTCAGCCCCCGGGCAAGTTCGATGAGCCCGGTCTTGTCGTACACGCTGATCAACGCGCGGCGGATGGGCCGTTTCGCCGTCTCTGGCCAGTCGTCGGTGCTCATCGGTTGGTCGCCTTTCATCCGATCGTCGCTTTTCTCCCGACCAGGGTCAGACCACCGGTCGCGATCGCGGCCACCACGTCCACCAGAAGTTTCCGTTCGGTGACCTTGATGCGTTCATGCAGAGTCTCTTCGCTGTCGCCGTCGAGCACCGGAACGGATTGCTGAGCCAATATCGGCCCGGTGTCCGTCCCGGCATCTACCAGGTGCACCGTACAGCCTGTGACCTTCACGCCGTAGGCCAATGCATCGGCCACTCCGTGGGCGCCCGGGAACGCGGGCAGCAGCGTCGGGTGGGTGTTGATGACGCGTCCGTAAAACCGTGAAAGGAACTGTCGGCCAAGGACTTTCATGAATCCCGCCGATACGACCAAATCGGGCGAATGCGCGGCGGTCGCGTCGGTGATGGCGGCGTCCCAGGCGTCGCGGCTAGGGTGCTCGCCGAGTCGGACGGTGAAGCTGGGCACCGCCGCCGCGGCGGCGATCTCGGTGGCCGGACAGTGGCGGTCGGCGCCGACGGCGACCACGCGCGCCGGGTAGTCGCCGACGGCAGCGTCAATCAGTGAATTCAGCAGCGAACCGGTGCCAGATGCCAACACCACTACCCGCGCCGGCGCACACGGGGGCACATGGAGCGGTTCGGCCACATCGCGCAGCCTAGCCGGGCGACGATGCGCGCCGTCACGGCGCGCGGAGAAGCCCGGCAATTCGACACAGCCGGGCGACGATGCGCGCCGGCACGGCGCGCGGAGAAGCCCGGCAAAGGCTATTCCTCGCGCGGCGCGCTCGCGTCCCGCTGCGATTCCTCCGACGAGGACTGGGGCACCTCGTCACCGGAGGCCTCAAGGCCGTCCCGATCGCCCGGCGGCTGCTCCTCCTGCTGATCGTCACCCGGCTGCTCGCCTGGCTCGTCAAACCCTTGGGCAAAATCCGCCGGTTCTTCGGGCGCCGCAACCGCCGCGGGCGCGGCTCTGGGCCGGCTGGTCCGCGGCCTGATCCCGCCGGTCATCACCACGGTGATACCGCCGACGACCGCGAACCAGAAGAACACGCCGCCCAGCAACGTGCCCTGGTCGACGCCGACATGACCGAAGTTTCCGAGCTGACCGCTGCCGCCATAGGCGAGCAATGACATCGCCAACGCCCCCACGACCGAGGCGACCAGAAGTTTCGCCAGCGCCGGAACCAGTGGCAGCGCACGCCGAGCGCATTGTTGTCCGATCGCGACACCGGATGACGCACCGACGATGAGCAGCGCGACCCACACCGGCCCCAGCGGCGGCCGGGGCGCCGCGGCCAGAACCGGCAGGGCCGGGATGTCGCCGCCGAAAACAGTGAACGGACTGAACGTCGCGAAGCCAAGATGAGCGCTGGACCCAACCGCCATCGCCGCGGTGCCGACGATGACGTTGGGCGCGTACAGGATCGACAGCACGGTGAGACTGAACTGGCCGAATATCGAATCGGTGATCCCGTAGAGCTCTTGCATCGTCGCCCAATGCACCATCAGCGAGCCCGCCGTCACCAGACCAGAAAGCCCGAACAACGCCAACACACCAGCGGAGGCGGCGCGCAGGGAATCACCCAGCCAGTAGGGCAGCGACAAGGCCGCCAATGCCCGTCGTCCCACCTGCGAACACACCCCGATGCCGGCACCGATGGCATGCACCACGAGCACGCTGAGGAACGCACGCAAGGCGCTGGGCGTCTGCAACTCGGTGATCACCGAGGACGCGTCATGGATGACCGCCAGAGCGATCGCCGCCATCAGCAGTGGGCCGCCCAGTGCCGACGCGACAACCCAGCGGACCACCAGCCATGACGAGTACGGAGAGGTGGCCCGGGCCGTGCTGTGCGCTGTCGCCCAGATCATCAGCAGCACCGGCAGCAGCGGCAGTACTCCCAGTTCGCGGCCGCCGATCGAGATCGGCACCTGGTGCACGCCCAGCCACATACTGGCGATGGCACCCAACGCACCGGTCATGTCGCTGTTGGCGATCAACAGCTGGAGCAACGTGACCGCCGCGATGATGACCAGAGCCACCACCGCCGGGCCGAACGCGACCCGGACAAGGTCACGCGCCTGGCGAGCGCCCGCTGGCCGGTCGTCCTCCACCCGTGTCACTCTTGGCGCATGTCCGAACTAGGCGCGAGAGCGCACGATTAGGAGGGCGCTGGTCCAGACGGCGACGACGGCGACTGCTGCTGCTCCTGGCCGTAAGACTGCTGGCTCCCACCCTGGCTGGAGTAATTGGCCGGGGCTGAAACGCCCTCGGAACCCGCGCTGCCCGCGCCGACCGACGGGGGCGGGCTGAAGCTCGGGAAACCCGTGGGCGGCGTGGAAGGCCCGTGCTGCGCTGCCGGTTGCGGCCCTGACTGGGCGCCAAAACCGCCGGTTTGGACCGCGGTTTGGGTCGGACCCTGGCCCGACGGATAACCGCCGTACTGCGACCCGTACCCGGGATGCTGCTCGCCGGCGTGCTGCTGGGCGCCCAGCTGGCCGTAATAGGACTGTTGGCCGTACTGCCCGTACTGGCCGTACTGGCCGTATTGGCCGTACTGGGCGTAGGGGTCGTACTTCGGGCGCGGCGCCGGCGCGGTGAGCACGCCCGAATCCAACAGCAGCACAACCACAGCGGCGATCGCTTGAAGAATGCTGCAGGCCACCAGCGGCCACATCGCCCAGCCGATCGAGAAACCGGCGGGGATGTTGATCGTCTCGGCGATGGCCAGCAACGCACCGAGCACCGCGACCGCCGCGACAACGCCCGCATAGTTTTTCGCCTTGGGCAGCAGGCACAGCCCGGCTAGCAGTGCGGCGAGCAATGCAACGATGACGGCAGTGCCGGCGTCGCCGGCACGCCCACCGAGGCCCGGACCAAGATCGGCGCTGATGGTGAACGTCGGCCCGAAGTTCAACAGGTACACCGCCAAGCCCAGGACCAGCACCGCGATGTTGAGATACCGCGGAAGGTTGCTCTTACCGTCGTCGTCTTTGGCGAACGACGGTGTGGTGCCTGCATAGGAACCGCCGGGCTGCGCGGGTGAATATCCGGGGCTCCCGGGAGAGTAGGTCATGGCTCCTCCTGTTGCTTCTATGCCTTGACGTGCGTTGGCGGGCCCCACAGCTGCAGTGCGACGCTGTGCTTGCAGGCGCGCCGCTCCATAAACGCCGTGATGTCCCGACGGTTGCGTTGCGACGCGATCGATCAACCACGCTAGCGCACGTTCGGTTGCCGGTGCCGTGGCGACCGGCCGCAGCGGTTGCTCAGCGTCGGTAGAACACGTTCTAATTCTCTGCATGGATTACGGGCTTGTGCTTTTTACCAGCGATCGCGGCATATCACCGGCGGCGGCCGCCAAGCTTGCCGACGACCACGGCTTCCAGACGTTTTACGTGCCCGAACATACGCATATCCCAGTCAAGCGCGAGGCCGCCCATCCGACGACCGGTGACGCGTCGCTGCCCGACGACCGCTATATGCGCACGCTGGACCCATGGGTGAGCCTGGGTGCGGCGTGTGCCGTGACGTCGCGTGTGCGGCTGTCTACCGCGGTGGCGCTACCGGTCGAACATGACCCGATCACGTTGGCGAAAAGCGTCGCCACCCTCGACCATCTGTCCGGCGGACGGGTCAGCCTGGGTGTCGGGTTCGGGTGGAACACCGACGAGCTGGCCGACCACGGCGTGCCACCCGGGCGGCGGCGCACCATGTTGCGTGAATACATCGAGGCGATGCGGGAGTTGTGGACCAAAGAAGAAGCCGCCTACGACGGCGAGTTCGTCAACTTCGGGCCCAGCTGGGCCTGGCCCAAGCCCGTGCAGCCACACATTCCAGTGCTGGTGGGCGCGGCCGGAAACGAGAAGAACTTCAAGTGGATCGCGCGCAGCGCCGACGGCTGGATCACCACTCCGCGTGACTTCGACATCGACGAGCCGGTGAAGCTGTTGCAGGACACGTGGGCGGCCGCCGGTCGCGAAGGCGCTCCGCAGATCGTGGCGCTGGATTTCAAGCCGGTCCCCGAGAAGCTGGCACGGTGGGCCGAACTGGGGGTGACCGAGGTGCTGTTCGGCTTGCCGGACCGCTCCGACGACGAGGTCGCCGCCTACGTCGAGCGGCTGGCCGGCAAACTAGCGGCTCTGGTCTAACGCACCCAACCCACCGAGTTGAACCATCGCGACCGTCGCGGTGTGTCGGCTGGGCCGCTCAGCGGGCGAAGCACTGGTTGCCGTAGTCGAAGGAGCACACCCGCACCGCATGGCCGAGGGGCTCGCCCTCGATCAGCAGGGCGATCAATTCGTCGTCTTCGCTGGTCGAAAGGAACCGGGTGCCGTCGTCGAGCCGGCCGATGATGATCCCGATGGGCCGCCCGTCGTCGCGCCGCACCGTGCAGGTCTCTACGGTGCCGGCGCCGTCGGCGTTCTCGGTCACCGCTTGGGTCGGCCAGCTGGCGATCTGCGCCTGTAACTGCGTGCTGCGGTCCGGCTTCCATTGCGCCGGTGTGGTCGAGTAGACGCCGACCAAATACTTGCTTAGGATGCCGCCGTTGGCGCCGACGAGGCCGAATTGTCCTGGCAGTCTTCGTATTTGGGTCACGGTCTCGGCGACTGCGTGCATCGGGTAGTTGTTGCCCGCGCCGCCGAAGAACGGTAGCCCCGCCGGTCAGGGTCAGCCCGCGCGGATCGTCGGGCGCGATGCCCATGCCGTCGCAGATGTTGAACACCGGCACCGGAAAGCAGCTGGTACAGGTCGAAGGTGGCGATGTCGTCGACGCCGATACCGGCCATCGTCAGCGCCTCGCGCACCGCCAGCACCGCCGAGGCGCGTGCCCGAGATCCGGGCGCTGCAGCAGCGGCTGCTCCTCCAGGTCGGCGCGCCCGTGCAGGTACACCCAGTTCTCCTCGGGCACTCCCAGGCGGCGCGCCGCCTCGATCGACATCAGCAGCGTGGCCGCACCCCGGTTGACCTGGTCGCGTGCGACCAGCAGCCGCGGGTAGGGCTCGGCGATCATCCGGTTTGCGTCGGTCACGGTGATCAGTTCGTCGACGGTGCGCTCGGTCGGCGCGGCGGCGAACGGATTGCTGGCGGCGATCTTGGTGAACGGCGCGAACAGCTCGCCCATCGTCCGCCGGTATTCCGCGGGGCCCAGGCCCGTCGCGGCCCGGCGGGCGTTTTCCAGCAGCCCGTACTGGATCGGCGCACTGGTCAGACCGTGAATGACCGTGTAACGCGAGATCAGTTTCTCGATGCCGTGGCGGCGGTCTTCCAGGTCGCCGTCGACGGTCTCGGTGAAGTCCGGCTTGGTTTCGGCGTTCGCGAAGTGGCGCAACGTCGACGTCGCATCCGAGCCGAAGACCAGCGCCGCCTGGCAGCGGCCTGCGGCAGCCAACTCCACCGGCGACATCGCCCGGTAGTCCGGGTCATCGATGCGCTCGGCCGACTGCCCGACCCCGACGATGACGGGGGTGTGCGGATCCATGGTGACCCTCGTTACAGGCTGCTCAACAGTTCCCTGGCCAGCGCCGCCGTTTCCGACGGGGTCTTGCCGACCTTGACCCCGGCCGCCTCGAGGGCTTCCTTCTTGGCGGCCGCAGTGCCCGACGAGCCGGACACGATCGCCCCCGCGTGGCCCATCGTCTTGCCTTCCGGAGCTGTGAATCCGGCGACGTATCCGATAACCGGCTTGGATACGTGAGCCTTGATGTAGTCGGCGGCACGCTCTTCGGCATCACCGCCGATCTCACCGATCATCACGATCACTTTGGTGTCGGGATCCTTCTCGAAGGCCTCGATGGCGTCGATATGGGTGGTGCCGATGACCGGGTCGCCGCCGATGCCGATAGACGTCGAGAACCCGAAATCGCGCAACTCGTACATCATTTGGTAGGTCAGCGTGCCGGACTTGGACACCAGCCCGACCGGGCCCGAACCGGTGATGTTGGCCGGGGTGATGCCCACCAGAGCCTCGCCCGGGGTGATGATGCCGGGACAGTTCGGCCCGATGATGCGGGTCTTGCGCCCTTTGTCCACGTTGTACGCCCAGGCATATGCGGTGTCCTGCACCGGAATTCCCTCGGTGATGACGACCAGCAGCGGGATCTCGGCGTCGACGGCCTCGATGATGGCGTCCTTGGCGAACTTCGGCGGGACGAAGATGATCGACACATCGGCGCCGGTCTTCTCCATCGCCTCCTTGACGCTGCCGAATACCGGCAGCTTGGTGATCCGGCCGCCCTTGTCCTCATGCGTGACGGTGGTGCCGGCCTTGCGCGCGTTCACCCCACCCACGATTTGAGTGCCCGCCTTGAGCATGCGGGCGGTGTGCACGGTCGCCTCGCTGCCCGTGATGCCCTGGACGATGACCTTGTTGTCCTTGTTCAAGAAGATCGACATATCTGCAAATCCTTTCTAGTGTCGACCCGCTGCGACCGGCTGCGCCGCTCTTGCGATCGCCACGTCTCAGGCGCTCGCCAGCTCGGCGGCCTTGTCGGCGGCCTCATCCATCGTCGGCACCATCGTCACCAGGGGGTGGTTCGCCTCGGCCAGGATGCGACGTCCTTCCTCGACGTTGTTGCCGTCGAGCCTCACCACCAGCGGCTTGTTGGCCTCGTCACCAAGAATCTCCAGCGCCTTGACGATCCCGGTGGCCACCGCGTCACAGGCGGTGATCCCACCGAAGACGTTGACGAACACGCTCTTGACCTGCTCGTCGCCCAGGACCACGTCCAGCCCGGCTGCCATGACCTCCGCGGAGGCGCCCCCGCCGATGTCGAGAAAGTTGGCCGGCTTGACTCCGCCGTGCTTCTCGCCCGCGTAGGCGACGACGTCGAGCGTCGACATCACCAGGCCCGCGCCGTTACCGATGATCCCGACCTCGCCGTCCAGCTTGACGTAGTTGAGGTGGTTCTCTTTCGCCTTCAGCTCCAGCGGATCCGTGGCTTCACGGTCTTCGAATTCGGCGTGGTCGGGGTGGCGGAAATCGGCGTTGGCGTCGAGCGTGACCTTGCCGTCCAGCGCCAGGACCCTGTCATCGGGAGTGCGCACCAACGGGTTGACCTCGACCAGCGTCGCGTCCTCGCCGACGAAGAGCTCCCACAGCTTGGAGATGGTGACCGCGGCGGCGTCGAGCACCTCGGCCGGCAGGTGGCCCTGCTCGGCGATGGAACGCGCGGTGGCCAGGTCGACACCCTTGACGGCGTTGACCGGGACCTTGGCCAGCCGGTCGGGTTTGGTGGCGGCCACTTCCTCGATTTCCATGCCGCCCTCGACTGAGCACATGGCCAGGTAGGCGCGGTTGGCGCGGTCGAGCAAGAAAGAGATGTAGTACTCCTCGGCGATGTCGCTGGCCTCGGCGACCAGCAGTTTCTTGACGACGTGGCCCTTGATGTCCAGGCCGAGGATGTTCTTGGCGTGTTCGTAGGCGTCTTCGGGTGTCGCCGCATATTTGACGCCACCGGCCTTGCCCCGCCCGCCGATCTTGACCTGGGCTTTGACCATCACCGGACGGCCGATCTCGGTGGCGATGTCCCGTGCGCCCTCGGCGGTGTCGGTCACCCGACCGGGCGTGCTGGGTACGTTGTGCTTGGCGAACAATTCTTTTGCTTGATACTCGAAAAGGTCCATGAGCTCACTGTCTTCACTTGGCTTACTGCTAGGCCTGTACGGCGGTACCGCGGTCGGCAACTCGCACGGAGGAACTGTATCCACCCGCTAAACGGCGATTACCGCCGCATCCATCGATGTGGCACAGCTCACCGACTGCCGAGGGCAGCGTGAGCCAAATCACAATTTCCGTTGGTTTTTGCGACGAGGTTGCCAGTACCGCAGGTGAGCGGATACCTTCCTAGGGTTCAGATAACGTTATGGTCACGATACGAGGACATTTCAGCTTGTCCCAGCACCGTTTGGCTCGTCCTTCTGCCGAAACATTTGGCGTAGTGAGGGTAGGTCGCGCGGCAGGCGGCCGACGGATGGAGCCCCACCGCAACGAAGTCACCGAAATCCTGCCGCTCGACGGCTTTGACTTCGACGAGCTCGACTTCCACAACGACGTCGGCGATCTCGGTGACTTGGATTTCAGCAATGACTCCACCTTCGGCAATGCGGCGCAAGTGCTGCTCGCTCCTGAGCTCGATGATCTGAACGAAACCGACAACCTGGCTCCGCTGTGGCTGGCTAAAGCCCCCGAGCCCACCGAGGTGCTGCCGCGGGTAAGCATCGGATCCGGCTTCGAGTCGCGGGTGATTCGCTCCCATGCCGTCGACGTCACGGGTGTGGCACGGCGCGGCGGGCAGCATCGCAAGCAGCCGACCAGCGCGGCCCGGGGCAGGATGCTGATCTCGGCGATGGCCGCCGGTGCGGCGGCTGCGGCGGCTCACACGGCCACCAGCCACGCCGACACACCCAAGACCGAGGCCGTGCTGACTGCCAATGCATCCGCGCTCACCGGCGGAGCGGGCACCACCACCATCCGCGGTGCCCAGGTGATCGCGGTAGAGCCGGCCGCGAGTGCCGCACTGCACAACCAAGAACTGGCCAAGGGTGTCGCGTACGCCAACGATCGCGCGCAGCGTGAGGCGCGACTGCAGCAGCCGCTCTACGTCATGCCCACCAAGGGCATCTTCACCTCTAACTTCGGGTACCGTTGGGGCGTCCTGCACGCCGGTATCGACCTGGCCAACTCGATCGGGACCCCGATCTACGCGGTATCCGACGGTGTGGTCATCGACGCGGGGCCGGCCGCCGGCTACGGGGCGCTGGTCAAGCTCCGCCACGCCGACGGGACGGTGACGCTCTACGGCCACGTCAACACCACACTGGTCAGCGTCGGGCAGCGCGTGATGGCGGGTGACCAGATCGCCACCATGGGCAACCGCGGTAATTCCACCGGTCCGCACCTGCACTTCGAGGTGCTGCAAGGTGGCACCGAAAGAATCGACCCCGTGCCGTGGCTGGCCAAGCGGGGTCTTTTCGTCGGCAACTACGCTGGATGAGGTGACCGAGCCAAACCAGCCAGCACCCGTTCCGCAGCCGCCCGAGGCGACGTCACCCTCCGACTCTCGGACCCGCATCATCCGGCGTGCGCCCACCGGACCCATCCCTACCGCACCCGAGTCAACGACCAGCCACCTCCCCCCGCAATTGCCGCCGTATCAGGCCGGTCGCGCCGCACGCGGCGGTCTTGCAGGAGTGCTTACCGATGCGCCGAGCGAGCGGACAGCCGTCGCTGCCTGCGCCGTCAGCATCGTCAGCGGGTGGGCTACGTCGGTGGTGGCGACCGACCTGATCGCCGGCTGGTGGCGGACGGACCGCCTGTTTTGCATCGCCGTGGCGTTTCTCGCCCTGGTGTTCGCCGCGACCACCGTCTCGGGCGTGATCATGTTGTTGCAGCACCGCCCTCTCGGGCGCTACCTCATCGTGGCCGGCGCCATCGTCGCGGTGTTGACCTACGGCGGAATTTTCATCGCCGGCGCCCGTGTCGCGTGGATCGTGCATGCGCTGCCGCTGCTGCCGATCGCCAGCGTGGTGCTGGCGATGCACCCGCGAACCAAACGCTGGCTGGAGGGCTGACCCGCGCCTTTAGGGGCTGCGGGCCGGGCGGCCGACCATACGGCAACTTTCAAAGTAGCTATCACATGCGCTATCGAATTAGCGCAACGGATAACGGTTTCTCTGCGGTACCGTTGTGACTCAAGGGCATTCGCCGGGCACGTGGCGCCGGGCTAGAGCTTACTGATCGGGGCGTGATTGTGCATCAGCTTCACGCGTCCCGCGCTGCCGAAGTCGATCAGCGACATCGCCGATTCGCCGGCGCCGGAAACTTCCTCAACCCGGCCCAGACCGTACTTGTCGTGGGTCACCCGATCGCCGGGCTCGAGCACCAGCAGCGGGCGTTTGCTCATCCCCGAGCGGGTCGGCGCGGCACGCGGCGTGCCGAATCGGCCGGCACCGCTCACCGGCGCGCTGAATGACGGCGCCGGTGCGGCGCGCCGCCACTCGATGAGTTCCTGCGGGATCTCGCGAAGGAACCTTGATTCGGGGTTGAGCATTGGCTGCCCCCAGGACGAGCGGACGATGGCCCTGCTCAGGTAAAGCCGCTGACGGGCCCGGGTGATGCCGACGTAGGCCAGCCGTCGCTCCTCGGAGAGCTCGGTCGGATCGTCCAGCGCCCGCATGTGCGGGAACATCCCGTCCTCCCAGCCCGTAACGAACACCACCGGGAACTCCAGCCCCTTGGCGGTGTGCAACGTCATCAAGGTGACCATGCCGGCGCCGTCGTCGGGGATCTCGTCGCTGTCGGAGACCAGCGACACCCGTTCCAAAAACTCCGCCAGCACCCCCGTGTCCGGCACGTCCTCGTCGTCCGGGGCTTGCAACGACTCGTCCAGCGCTTCGGCGTTGGCCCGGTCGGTGCTGAACTCGTGTGCCACGCTGACGAGTTCGTTGAGGTTATCCAAGCGCGCCAGATCTTGCGCATCGGTGGAGGATTCCAGTTCCCTGCGGTATCCGGTGCGTTCGAGCACCGACTCGACCAGATCACCAAGATCGTCGTCAAGACGGCCCCTGAGGTCATCGAGCAGCTCGACAAAACCCGCGATCGCCTTCTCGGCGCGCGAATTCAACATGGGCACTTTGCCTTCGGCCGCGGCTACCAGCGCGTCGGCGAAACTGGCTCCGGTGTTCTCGGCGTACACCGCCACGCATGCCTCGGCGCGATCCCCGATGCCGCGACGCGGGGTGTTGAGGATGCGCCGCATGCTGACCGCATCACCCGGGTTGTCCAGCACCCGAAGATAGGCGACGATGTCACGAATCTCTTTACGTTCGTAAAAGCGCACTCCCCCAACGACTTTGTAAGGAATTCCAGCGCGAATGAACACCTCTTCGAATGACCGCGACGAGTTGTTGGTGCGATAGAAGACGGCCACGTCGTTGTAGGTGATCTCCCCCCGCCCGGCGAGCGCATCGATCTCCTCGGCGACGAACCGGGCCTCGTCGTGCTCGTTGTCCGCGACATAGCCGACGATCAGCGCGCCGGCCCCGGCGTCGGTCCACAGTCGTTTATCGCGGCGTCCGGAGTTGCGGGCGATCACGGAATTGGCCGCCGAAAGGATGTTTTGCGTCGAGCGGTAATTCTGTTCCAGCAGAATGGTTGTCGCGTCCGGGTAGTCGCGCTCGAAATCTTCGATGTTGCGAATGGTGGCGCCGCGGAAGGCATAGATCGACTGATCGGCATCACCGACCACGCACAATTCCGCGGGTGGCACATCGTCGGACTCATTATCCGCAGCGCCGTGACCGACCAATTCCCGCACCAGCACGTACTGCGCGTGGTTGGTGTCTTGATACTCGTCGACCAGCACATGGCGGAACCGCCGCCGGTAGTGCTGGGCGATCTGCGGAAAGGCCCGCAGCACCGCGACGGTTTCGCCGATCAGGTCGTCGAAGTCCAACGCGTTGGCCGCCCGCAGCCGCCGCTGGTACTCGCCGTAGACGCCGGCCACGGCGCGGGTCAAGTCATCCGAACCGTCCGTCAGGTTGGCCACCGCGTCCGCGGGGCCGATCAGCTCGTTCTTCAAACTCGAGATGGCGTTGGCCAGCAGCCGGGGCGAGTAGCGCTTGATGTCGAGCCCCATGTCGCGGCCGATCATCTGCAGCAAACGCCGTGAGTCGTCAGCGTCATAGATGGAGAAGTTGGAATTGAGCCCGTCGATCAAGGAGGCCTGGTTGCGCAGAATGCGCACACAGGTCGAGTGAAAGGTGGACACCCACATTGCCCGGGCCCGGTTGCCGACCAGCCGCACCACCCGTTCGCGCATCTCGGCTGCGGCCTTGTTGGTGAAGGTGATGGCCAGGATCTGACCAACGCCGACGCCACGCGCCGCGATCAGGTAGGCGATACGGCGCGTCAAGACTGCGGTCTTGCCGGAGCCGGCACCCGCCACGATCAGCAGCGGCGAACCTTCGTGCACCACCGCCTGGCGCTGTTGAGGATTGAGGCCGTCAAGTAGCTGATCTGCTTCAGAGGCCGGCTTGGCATCGGTTGCGTACACACTCATGTCAGTCCAAACTTACCGCCGCCCACCGACGCGAGCGCCCCGGCGTCAACCCAGGCTAGTGGCACCAGCGGGCCCGCACCCGGATAATCGCGACAGCCGCAAAGGTGTGTTGCGCACTTCATGATGGCCCATGTTTGAATTGCCGAAAAAAGAGAGCTGCGTCTAAAAAGACCCGATATTTTCCCGACCGAGTATTCTCCGCCGCAATCTCTGGGGCCCAAGCCGTTTCTCGCGGTCACGCCACCGCACGGGCGTACGCTCTAGCCACGGCGCCCCATTTGCTTGCTCCGCCGGGGAATCCGCACGTCGCAGCACACCACGGCCACAACGTCGTGAGGAATGAAGCCGGACGTCCGGGTGTCTTGGCGCGGTGATGGCCGCTCAAACCAGGCATTTTGCGCGGGCACTGTTTTTGGTGGCACACTCGTCTTGTGCTCAACGCGCAGTACTGGCGGCAGTCCTTCACCGACAATAGGGACCGCCCATTTTTCTATGGGTACCGGTGAGCGGTGCCCGTGGTTTAGCTGCTTCCAAGAGCCCCGTGGTCCGCTTCCGGAAATCGGGGCTCCTCTCTTTTGTGAGGCCGAAACCGGATGACACCACAACCCCCACATCACGAGAACGCGGAGCTAGCAGAGATGAACGCTGAGACGGTGGCGGCCACCGAGGCCGACGAGTTGAGCATCGACGACTTGCGCAACGAGATCGACCGGTTAGACGCCGAGATCCTCGCCGCGGTGAGGCGGCGCACCGAGGTGTCCCGAGCGATCGGCAAGGTGCGGATGGCATCCGGCGGCACCCGGCTGGTCCACAGCCGCGAGATGAAAGTGATCGAACGCTACAGCGAGCTGGGCCCCGAAGGTAAGGATCTGGCGATCCTCCTGCTGCGGTTGGGCCGTGGCCGGCTCGGTCACTGATTCAGCGCGTTTCGGCGGTC
Source organism: Mycobacterium sp. (assembly GCA_035505695.1). Classification (GTDB taxonomy): domain Bacteria; phylum Actinomycetota; class Actinomycetes; order Mycobacteriales; family Mycobacteriaceae; genus Mycobacterium. The sequence continues at coordinate 7,472 of DATJQO010000075.1, read as the reverse complement.
TCTTTGCCTGGCTCAGTGGCATCGAACCGCATTAGGGTCGAACTATGACTTCCGTGCAAGCCCTCCCCGATATCACCTCCACCCCGGCGTGGGACGCCCTGCGTAGGCATGACGAACAAATCGGCGAAACCCATCTGCGCCAGTTCTTCAATGAAGACCCCGATCGCGGCCGCGACCTGACCGTCTCAGTCGGCGACCTGTACATCGACTACAGCAAACACCGCATCACCCGAGAGACACTGCGGCTACTGATCGAACTGGCACGCGCGGCTAACCTCGAAGAGCGCCGTGACCAGATGTTCGCCGGTGCGCACATCAACACCTCGGAGGACCGCGCGGTATTGCACACCGCGCTGCGGCTGCCCCGCGACGCCGAACTGATCGTCGACGGCCGTAACGTGGTGGAGGACGTCCACTCGGTGCTGGACGCGATGGGTGATTTCACCGACCGGCTGCGCAGCGGTGAGTGGACCGGAGCCACCGGAGAACGAATCAGCACGGTCGTCAACATCGGCATCGGCGGGTCGGACCTCGGTCCGGTGATGGTCTATCAGGCGCTGCGCCACTACGCGGACGCGGGGATTTCGGCGCGCTTCGTCTCCAACGTCGATCCGGCCGACCTGATCGCCACTCTGGCCGACCGAGATCCTGCCACAACGCTTTTCATCGTCGCGTCGAAAACGTTTTCCACGCTGGAGACCCTCACCAACGCAACCGCGGCACGCCGCTGGCTGACCGACGCGCTCGGCGACGCCGCGGTCTCGAAACATTTCGTGGCGGTGTCCACCAATAAACGTCTGGTCGACGACTTCGGTATCAACACCGACAACATGTTCGGGTTCTGGGACTGGGTCGGTGGGCGTTACTCGGTCGATTCGGCGATCGGCCTGTCGGTGATGGCCGTCATCGGGCGGGAAGCCTTCACTGACTTTCTGTCCGGATTCCACATCGTCGACCGGCATTTCAAGACGGCGCCGCTGGAGTCCAACGCGCCTGTGCTGCTTGGCCTGATCGGGCTGTGGTACTCCAATTTCATGGGCGCACAATCGCGGGCGGTGCTGCCGTATTCGAATGACTTGGCCCGTTTTGCCGCCTATCTGCAACAGCTGACCATGGAATCGAACGGCAAGTCGACCCGCGCCGACGGCACTCCGGTCACCACCGATACCGGTGAAATCTTTTGGGGCGAGCCGGGAACCAACGGACAACACGCTTTCTACCAGTTGCTGCATCAAGGCACGCGGTTGGTGCCGGCGGATTTCATCGGCTTCAGCCAGCCCACCGACGACTTGCCCACCGTCGAAGGCACCGGCAGCATGCACGACTTGTTGATGAGCAACTTCTTCGCGCAGACCCAAGTGCTGGCGTTCGGCAAGACCGCTGAGGAGATCGCGGCCGAAGGCACGCCGGCCGACATCGTGCCGCACAAGGTGATGCCCGGAAACCGGCCGTCCACCTCGATCCTGGCCAACCGGCTTACCCCGTCGGTGTTGGGCCAGCTGATCGCGCTCTACGAGCATCAGGTCTTCACCGAAGGCGTGATCTGGGGTATCGACTCCTTTGACCAATGGGGTGTGGAGCTGGGCAAGACGCAGGCCAAGGCGCTGCTTCCGGTGATCACCTCGGACTCCTCGCCGGACCCGCAATCAGACAGCTCGACCGACGCGTTGGTCCGCCGTTACCGGACCGAACGAGGACGTACCAGCTGATCGCTAGGCGAACAGTTTGGTCAGCGGTGGCGGTAGCACCCGTATCACCTGCACCAGCGGCGCCCATGGCCACCGCGGTACCGCCGCTCGGCCGGGCTCGCGTTCGATGGCGGCGACGAGTGCTTTGACCCCGGTTTCGTTGTCCACCATCAACATTGTGCTCGCCGATTTTGCGGTCATCTCCGACTCGATATAGCCGGGCTCCATGACCGAAACCTTGATAGGACCTTTGGCGTACTCAGCGCGCAATGATTCGCCCAGCGAGCTCAATCCGGCTTTACTTGCGGCGTAGGCGGCCTTGACGCCGGGAACGCCTTTGTTGCCCAGTACCGACGAGATCAGCACCAGATGGCCCGAACCACTTTTGGCGAACATCTCCAGCGCGGTTTCAATTTGCACCAGCGCCGATACCAGGTTGGTCTCGATGGTCGCTTTGTTGGCCCACAATTTGCCCGAGCCGAGTTTCGCCCCCGTGCCGATGCCCGCGTTGACGATAACGCGGTCGATGCCGCCGAGCCCATCGCTGAGTTCGGCGAAGATTTTCGGCACCTGCTCGTGGTCATTGACGTCCAGCGCCGCCACAGCGATGTTGATATTTGGATACTGTTGCGACAGTTCGGCTTTCAGCTCGTCGAGGCGGTCAATGCGACGGGCGCACAGCGCCAGGTCGCGGCCCTTGGCGGCGAAGGCGCGCGCCATGCCGGCACCTAAGCCGGAACTGGCACCCGTGATGAGAATCTTCTGACGAGTCACCCGGGCAGCATAGCGACCTGGGCCCGCGGTTATTTGAGGAGCCGCGACATCCGCCGGTCGGCCAGCACCTTGCCACCGGTCTGGCAGGTCGGACAATACTGAAAAGACTTGTCCGCGAAGGCAACTTCACGCACGGTGTCTCCGCACACCGGGCAGGGCAATCCGGTGCGCGCATGCACCCTTAACCCGGAGCGCTTTTCGCCTTTGAGCGTGGCCGCCCCCTGACCGACGGACCGGCTCACCGCGTCGGTCAAGACAGACACCATCGCGTCGTGCAAGGCGACGACCTGTTCGCCGGTCAGCTTCCCGGCTGTCGCGAATGGCGAAATCTTTGCGACGTGCAGGATTTCGTCGCTGTAGGCGTTACCGATACCGGCGATCACCTTCTGGTCGGTGATGACCGTCTTGATCCGGCCGGTGTTGCCCGTCAGCAGGCCGGCGAGATCGTCGGGGCCCAGCTCCAGCGCGTCGGGGCCGAGGCCGGCGATGCCGGGTACCCGGTTCGGGTCGTCGACCAGCCACACCGCCAGGCGCTTCTGGGTGCCTGCCTCGGTGAGGTCGAACCCCGGCGCCGCACCGGGCGTGCCCAGATGGACGCGTAGCGCGATCGGGCCCTTGCCCGGCCGCAGCGGCGCCGCGGCCAGCTGGTCCGACCACCGCAACCAGCCCGCCCGCGACAGATGGGCGATCAGCACCAGCGTGTCCGTCCGCAAGCCCAGGTACTTGCCCCAACGGTCGGCTCCGACAACGGTCTGTCCGTGCAGGGCGCTCGTCGGTGGATCGAAGGTCTTCAGCACCGACAGCGCGCCGACATCGACGCGGCCGATCGGCAACCCCACGGCATGGCGCCGCAAATGGTCGACCAGTGCTTCGATCTCGGGCAGTTCCGGCACGCCTTTCAGTCTGCCGGTCTAAGCAAATAGGTGTCCATGATCCAGCCGCGCCGTGCCCGGGCGTCGGCCCGCACCGCCACGATGCGGGCACCCACCTCGCCGACGGTGCCCGCCACCAATAGCTCTTCGTCGGTACCCAGGTAGGCGCCCCACCAGATCCGGGTATCGGGCGGGCACGCCTGAAAAGAGCACTCGGCGTCGAGCATGACGAGCGCCGAGCCGTGCATCCCCTGCTCGCGCAGCTTCCTGCCCGTCGTGATCAGAACCGGTTCGCCGACCTCGTTGAGCGGGATGCGGTGGCGAGCGGTCAACGCCTGTATCGCGGTGATTCCAGGGATCACGTCGTAGGTGAAGTCGGTTTGCGCGGCTACGGCGTCGAGGATCCGCAGGGTGCTGTCGTACAACGACGGATCACCCCACGCCAGGAAGGCCCCGATGCCGTCAGGGCCCAACTCGTTGGCGATGGCCGCCGCCCAAATCCGCACGCGCGCCGTGTGCCAATCGGACACCGCCGCGCGGTAGTCGGCGTCGGCGGATCGCTTCGGGTCGGGCAGCTCGATGAAGCGGTAGCCCGGTTCGCGGATGAACCGCTCACAGATCTGTCGTCGCAGCGTCACCAGGCCGCTTTTCGCGTCGCCTTTATCCATCGCGAAAAACACCTGAGTGTCGTTGAGCGCTTCGATCGCCTGGACCGTGACGTAGTCGGGGTCGCCGGCGCCGATGCCGATGACGTGGATGTGCCGGCCCATACCCTCTCCTGCCCGCGAACTGTTCGTAGTCAGATTGCCGAATCGAAACCTAAAGGGCCTAGTCGGGACCAAAAGTACCCAGTACCATGGGTACCGTCTGCAGCACCCAACGGAGGGACGCCAGCGATGACGACTGCGGTGAAGCCGGGTGGGCCGAGTCGTGAGGAGTTCTCGGAGCGTCTGCTCAGGGGCTCGGTGAAAAAGTCCTACGAGCCGGTCGTCGACATCGACTGGGATGCACCGCTGGACCCGGACAAGTTTTATCTGCCGCCGCGGCTGGTGTCGCTCTACGGCACGCCGATGTGGGATGAAATGACTCGCGAGCAACAAATCGAGCTGTCCCGCCAGGAACTGGTCAACACGCTTTCGGCCGGGATCTGGTTCGAGAACATGCTCAATCAATCGTTGTTGCGCACCATCCTGCACGAGGATCCGACCAGCCGCTCGACCCATTACAAGCTGACCGAGCTGGGCGACGAGACCCGCCACATGGTCATGTTCGGCAAGGCCATTGAGCGCATCGGCGCGAAACCGGTACGCCCCCGGCTGTTTCACCGGATGGTCATCAACACGCTTCCGCTGGCGTTTCAGCGCGGCGCAATGCTGTGGGTGGCCGCGTTGATCGGTGAAGAGATCTTTGACTCACTGCAGCGGCAGATGATGGACGACCCGGAGTTGCAGCCGATCATCCAACGGCTGATGCGCATCCACGTGACCGAGGAGGCGCGCCATATCCAATTCGCCCGTGATGGTGCGCGCAAACGTGTCGCCGAAATGCTCCGGTTCAACCGCTGGTTCATGGCCAACATCAACGGGCTGGGCGGGTATTTCTTCAACTACCTGTTCAGCAACCCGATCCCGTATGCCCGGACGGGTCTCGACGCAAAGCGGGCGCGACGGATCGCACGCACCAGCCCGCATCGCCGCGAGATGCAGGTTGCCGGTTTCGCGCCGCTGGCGGCGTTTTTGACCGAAGTGGGCCTGATGGGTCCGATCGCACGCCGCGGCTGGAAGCGCAGCAGGTTTCTGTGACGCAGCCAGGCGGCCGCGCCGACGTCACGATCATCGGCGCGGGAGCCGTCGGCCTAAACGCTCGAGCGGCATTGGCCGCAGGCGGTGTCGGTCATCTTGTGCTGCTCGACTATGAGGTCCTCAGTTACAGGTTCGACGACGACACCGATGGCTGGCTGCTGACAACGTCTAGTGGAGAGGTCTTGCGAACCGACGTCGTCATCGCCGCCGACCGGCCGGTGCAAAGCCCGTGGCTCCCCGACATCGCCGGACGCGACGAGTTCTTGGGCGAGTCATTTCACGCCGCGGCTTGGGACTGCGAGTTCGATCCGTCCGGCAAGCGCATCGCGGTGGTCGGCACCGACGCCGCCGCCGGTTACCACCTCGGCCGGCTGGTCGAGACGGCGGCGTCAGTCACCGTGTTCGCCCACTCTCCGCGCCGGGTTGTCCCCGAGCTGCCAACCTGGTCGACTCGGGCCAACCGGTGGTTGCGCCGCCGTGTCCGACCGGCCGCCGCGCGGCCGTCGTTCGCGGTGGCGGGGTCGGCGATCGAGGCGGTGACCGCCTCCGGCATCCGCACCGGCGATGGCTTCGACCACCACGTCGACGCCATCATCTACGGCACCGGATTTACGATCCCCGACCACGTCGCCGATCAGACGCTGGTCGGCGCCGGCGCAGCGCCGATCCGGCAGGCCTGGCACGACGGCATGGAGCCCTTCTACGGGGTGGCGGTGCGCGGGTTCCCCAACTACTTCTTCATCACCGGCCCCGATACCGGCGCGCAGGCACGCTACATCGCCGAGTGCCTGACGCTCATGGAGCGCACCGCCAGCAGCCGCATCGAGGTGCGCGGCAGCAGCCAGCAGGTGTTCAACGAGCGCGCCCAACTGGCGCCGGCCCAACCCCCCCCGGTGGCGTCCGCGTTCGACCTGTCATCCAGCGCGCCGGACGGCGATGACACCTATGACGGTGCCGCGATGCTGGAGGTCGCCGGTGCCTGTCATCCCGTGCGGGTCCGGCTCACCGGCCACCTCGACCCGATCGACGGCCACTACCACTGGCAGGGAACGGTATTCAGTCCGCCGACACGCCCGCTGCCCGACGAGGTGTGCCAGCAGGCGCGGACCGCCACGCTGACGGTCGGCGCGCGCAGCGCACCCGCGCGCATCATCGAGAAAACTCCGTGGGGCACGCACTCGGTTGCCGGAGTGGGCGCGCCGCCGTATGCGCTGAGCTGAGTGATACGGCAACAGGATTCGCCGCCTTTTCCCCTGCTTATCGCACCCTGCCCCGCGGCGTTTGGCCGCACTTGTGCGGTGGTAGTCCCGGAGGGTGCGCATGCCGCGCAGGGGACTCGACCGACATGGTCGGTCGGACCAGAGGTGGGGGCCTCAGTAAACCCCGCCGCTGGCAGCCGCCGTCGAGGCGGGAAAATGGGCGTCGCGTCCGTCCGGCACGCCGATATGTCTGTGATGCCGTTTGAGCTCGTTGGGTCAGTATGGCGTTGGGAGCCGCCGACAGGAACTGTCGATTGTTGCCGTGAGCACGCGGACCAGATTCTTTAGGCCCTGTGGTTCCTCCGGACGGGCGTGCCTGGTTGGCAGTTGTTGTGTCCGGAAGGGATTCGATGGAACTGTTGCATGAGCGGTGCGCCGCGCTGGATATCGGCAAGAAGGATCTCAAGGCGTGCGTGAGGACACCTAGCCCGACGGGCAAGCGGTCACGGCGCCAGGAGATCCGCACCTTCGCCACCACCACTAATGCGTTGCTGGAGCTGCGGGACTGGCTGCTGGGCGAGCGTGTGTCTCTGGTGGTGATGGAGGCAACCGGCGATTACTGGCGCGGCGCGTTTTACCTGCTGGAGGACGACCTGAACGTGATCCTGGTCAACGCCGCCCACGCCAAGGGGCTTCCCGGGCGCACAACCGATGTCTGCGACGCCGCCTGGTTGTGCCAGCTGGGTGAGTGCGGGCTGCTGCGGGCTTCGTTCGTACCGCCCGAGCCGATCCGCCAGTTGCGGGATCTGACCCGCTACCGCACCACGCTGACCACCGAACGCACCTGCGAGGCGCAACGGTTGGAGAAGGAACTCGAAGACGCCGGGATCAAGCTGTCGTCGGTGGCCACCGACATCTTCGGAGTCTCCGGGCGGGCGATGCTGACCGCGCTGATCGATGGTGAACGCGACCCGCGGGTACTATACCGATCTCGGCGGCGACTACTTCGCCCGCCTCGACCCCCAACGCGCCATGCGCCGCATCGTCCGCCAAGCCAACATCCTCGGGTTCACCGTCCGCTTCGACCCGATCCAGGCCGCCTGACCACCCACACGACTGGGTGCAACACGACAAACA
>DATJQO010000074.1:0-55801 GCA_035505695.1 Mycobacterium sp. | reverse complement strand
GTGCACATCCAAGCCAACGCTCGTACGCTGAATCTTCACTGGGGCCTCCCACATCTTGTGGCTCTACCGGCCAGGACCTGATTCCTGTCGGCAACCCACGTTCACATGTGAGTGGGGCCCCAGCCCCTCATATCGTCTAGGTAAGTCGCGTTCTGTACCTGCAGACCTCAGCGATCACCCGCGCACCGTATACCTCCGTGAAGACGAGGTGACAGCGCGACTCGACGAATGGATCGCCACCCTGGCCGATCCGGAAGACCTGGCGCGCGGGCAGGAGGTGGACCCGGCAGCTGGCTATGCCGCCCTGCAGCGCCAGCTCAGCGAGGCCAATGGCAAGGTCGCTGCCCTAGTTACCGCCCTGGAGTCTGGCGTGGCCGTTGAGGACTTGACCGCTGCATTGCGTCGCCGCACCGCCGAGCGCGACGAGCTGAAGGCCCGCCTTGAGCGAGCCGAAAGACCGCGCGCCATGTCTGCCGCGCAGATCAGCGAATTGGTCGAGGAGTTGGGCGGGCTGTCAGCCGTGCTTGGTCAGGCAACCGGGGCGGAACGCGCACAGGTGTACGCAAGCCTAGGCTTGCGTCTTGACTACGACCCGTATCTGCGACGGGTCAAGGCGACGGCCGACCTGAGTCGTGTCGCCGGATGTGTCCGAGGGGGGACTTGAACCCCCACGCCCATTAGTAGGGCACTAGCACCTCAAGCTAGCGCGTCTGCCATTCCGCCACTCGGACAAGACCAAACGAGAGTTGGCAGCTAAGGCTATCGGATGGGCGCGCGGGAACCCAACCCAGCCGGTGGCTCCGCGTCAAGCCCCAACGGCGCGGCAATGGTAGGAAAGGTGGTTGTGACCCTTGAAAATGGGGCGACCGAGCTTCCCGCCAACCCGAGCGACGATGTGGTTGAGGTGGTCAGCAGGTTGATCCGATTCGATACCACCAACACCGGCGAACCGGAGACGACGCGAGGCGAGGCTGAGTGCGCGCAGTGGGTCGCCGAACAGCTGGCAGCGGTCGGCTACTTGCCCCAATATGTCGAATCCGGCGCCCCCGGCCGGGGAAATGTGTTCGCCCGCCTGAAAGGCGCGGACAGTTCGCGTGGCGCGTTGCTGATCCATGGGCATCTCGATGTGGTGCCCGCCGAGCCGGCCGAATGGACCGTGCATCCCTTTTCGGGCGCGGTCCGGGACGGATTCGTCTGGGGCCGCGGTGCGGTCGACATGAAGGACATGGTCGGCATGATGATCGTGGTCGCCCGGCAGCTGAAGCGGGCCGGTGTCGTGCCGCCCCGCGACTTGGTATTCGCGTTCGTTGCCGACGAAGAGCACGGCGGTCACTACGGGGCGCACTGGTTGGTCGACAATCGGCCCGAGCTGTTTGACGGTGTCACCGAGGCGATCGGTGAGGTGGGCGGGTTCTCGCTGACGGTGCCGCGCCGTGACGGGGGCGAACGCCGACTCTACTTGATCGAGACGGCCGAGAAGGGGCTGTCGTGGATGCGGCTGACCGCGCGCGGCCCGGCCGGACACGGTTCGATGGTGCATGACCAGAACCCCGTCACCGCCGTTGCCGAGGCGGTTGCCCGGTTGGGACGCCATCGCTTCCCGTTCGTGCTGACCGAAACGGTCGCCGAGTTTCTGGCCGCCGTCAGCGAGGAGACCGGGCTGACGTTTGACACTGATTCGCCCGACTTGTACGGGACGATCGAAAAGCTGGGCCCGATGGCTCGCATGCTCAAGGCGGTGCTGCACGACACCGCAAACCCGACGATGCTCAAGGCCGGCTACAAGGTCAACGTCGTGCCGGCGGTGGCCGAAGCGGTGGTGGACTGCCGAATCCTTCCCGGGCGTAAGGCGGCGTTCGAGGCCGAGGTCGACGAGCTGATCGGCCCGCATGTGACTCGGGAGTGGATCAGGGACTTTTCGCCCTATGAGACCAGCTTCGACGGCGACCTAGTGGATGCGATGAACGCGGCGGTGTTGGTGCTCGACCCGGACGGCCGCACGGTGCCCTATATGCTTTCCGGTGGTACTGACGCGAAATCCTTCGCGCGCTTGGGTATTCGCTGCTTTGGCTTCAGCCCGCTGCAGTTGCCGCCGGACTTGGATTTCACCTCACTGTTCCACGGCGTCGACGAGCGGGTACCCATCGACGCGCTGCGGTTCGGCACCGATGTGTTGGCCCACTTTCTGACGCACTGCTAGTTCGAAAGATCAGACACCTACCCGAGAGGACTGCCCATGAGCACCCCGCCCGATCCGTACGCCTCGCTCGCGCAACTGCCGACGTTCACCCTGACCTCGGAGTCGGTCACCGACGGCCAACCGCTGGCGAAGCCTCAGGTCAGCGGGATCATGGGTGCGGGCGGAGAAGATGTCAGCCCCCAGCTGAGCTGGTCGGGATTCCCGGCAGAGACCCGCAGCTTCGCCATCACCGTGTACGACCCCGACGCGCCGACGGCATCCGGGTTCTGGCACTGGGCGGTGGCCAACCTGCCGGCCGACGTCACCGAATTGCCCGCCGGCGCCGGCGACGGCCGCGAACTGCCCGGCGGTGCGCTGACGCTGGTCAACGACGCCGGGATGCGTCGCTACATCGGTGCCGCGCCGCCCCCGGGCCATGGCGCACATCGCTACTACATCGCGGTGCATGCCGTAGGTGTCGAAAAACTGGATCTGCCCGAGGACGCCAGTCCGGCGTTTCTGGGATTCAACCTGTTCCAGCATGCGATAGCGCGCGCGGTCATCCACGGCACCTACGAACAGACGTAGCGGTCACCGGCTTGTCGTACCACTTCGCAAAACTGGCCCGCCGCTTGATGGATTGCCTGAACCCCGACGGCATCCACACCGATGAGGACCGGGCCCGGCTGCGCGGGCTGGTGCTGGGAAACCATTAAGCCAACGGCATGTCACGGCTAACTGGGTGGTTGACACCGGAGGCGCGGGCCGGCTTGGAGGCAGTGCTGGCCAAGCTGGCCGCTCCCGGGATGGCCAACCCCGACGACGACACGCCGGTCGTCGACGGCCACCCGTCCGAGCAGGCCGTGCAGCGCGATGCCCGCACTGCCGCCCAGGGCAACCACGACGGCCTCAATGCCGAATGCAAAATATGACACACCTAAGCCCGCTCATTAGCCGGTGGATCGAGACGTTCAGGTTTACACGTCGACCGGCGCGAAGACGAAGACTTTGCGCGTGCCGCTCCGTTTGACGTAGGTGTCATGCGCAGGCCACATCTCGATCAGCCTCGGCATGTTGCGGGCCACCTCTTCCTCTGTGGCGGGTCGCGAGAGATAGCTTGCAGTCGTGCCGTCAATCTCGACGCGTGCCTTTGGGTCGGCGAGCAGGTTTTTAGGCCAGCTCGAAGCTGTATCGAGGCCGAAGTTCTCGCAAACAGCCACGAGATTCTTGCCGTCGCGCACATAGTAGACCGGCACGGTTCGCTCTTTTCCGCTCTTTCTGCCTTTCGTAGTGAGCAGCATCGTCGGCATCGCAGGACCGCTAATCGACAGTCGGCCTCGGCTTACATGTATCAGCGCCCGGTCTGCCTGTGAGCCGCCGTGCTTCATGAACAGCGAGAACCATCGGTAGTGACCGAGCCGCCGCGCCACGCGGAGGTATAGCTCGTACATCTTGTTTGGTCGTTCGTGAGGCATTGCTTGAGTGTCGCATGTCGAGCACCCGAGAGCTTAAAAACTCGTTTATTACCCACCACGACGCCCTCAACGCGGCCCTGCGCGTGATGTTGGCCAGCAAAAAGTTAGGACAGCACAACGGGTTACCGGCCACCGTCATCGTGACTACCACGCTAAGGAGCTGGAAGCCGCCGCCGGCAAAGGCTTGACCGGAGGCGGGACGATCCTGCCCATGTCCGACGTGATTCGCCTGGCCCGCCACGCATACCATTACTTGGCGATCTTCGACAAGGGCAAAGCGCTGGCGCTGTATCACACCAAGCGCCTGGCCTCTCCGGGGCAGCGAATCGTCCTGTACGCCAAGGACCGTGGCTGTTCGCATCCGGGCTGTGAGGTCTCCGGGTACTACAGCGAGGTTCATCACCTCACTCCTTATGCACAGTGCCCGACCACCGATGTCAACCAACTCACCTTCGCCTGCGGTTGCCATCACCCACTGGCCGAACAAGGTTGGACCACCCGCAAGAACGCCAACGGCGACACCGGATGGATCCCACCACCCCACTCAGACCGCGGCCAACCGAGAACCAACAGCTTCCATCACTCAGAAAAGATCCTGGCCGAAGAGGACGACGATGAAGAAGGAGCGGCCTAACCCTCCGGCATGCCCGGTTCCGGTGCCGCCGACCCAACCGCCTCGCTGAGCGAGGCGAAGCCGCCGTCGTGCAGGCGGCGCGCGATGCCGTCGTGAATGTGCTTGGCCCACAAGCCTCCTCCGTAGATGAAGCCGGTATAGCCCTGCAGCAGCGACGCCCCGGCGGTGATCCGCTCCCACGCGTCGTTCGCGGTTTCGATACCACCGACACTGATCAAGACCAAGCGGTCACCGACCCGGCCGTAGAGCCGGCGCAGCACCGCGGTGGCGCGGCGCGCGACCGGCGGCCCGGAAACACCACCCGCGCCCAGCGCGTCAACCCCGGGTGTTTCGAGGCCGTCACGCGACACCGTGGTGTTGGTCGCCACGATGCCGGCCAGGCCCAACTCGACTGCCAAATCGGCGATTTCGTCGACATCGGCGTCGGAAAGGTCCGGGGCGATCTTGACGAGCACCGGCGTCGACGTCGCCGAGGCTTCGACCAGGACGGCCTTGAGGATGGGCCGCAGCGACTCCACCGCCTGTAAATCGCGCAGCCCCGGCGTGTTTGGGGAGCTGACGTTGACCACCAGGTAGGAGGCCAACGGGGCGACCAGCCGAGCGCTGGCCCGATAGTCGTCGACGGCGTTGGCCGCCGGTGTCGTCTTGGTCTTGCCGATGTTGACCCCAATCGGTATCTCGGGACGGTGACGCGCGAGCTGCATCGCCAGCGCGCCGGCGCCGAGATTATTGAAGCCCATCCGATTCAGCAGCGCCCGGTCGGCGGGTAGCCGGAACATGCGCGGGGCCGGGTTGCCGGGTTGCGGGCTCGCGGTGACGGTCCCAACTTCGGCGTATCCGAAGCCCAACGCCCCCCAGGTCAGCAGCCCCAAGCCGTCCTTGTCGAAGCCGGCGGCCAGCCCCAGCGGTCCCGGGAAACGGACCCCGAATACCGTGCTCGCCAGTACCGGATCGGTCGGCCCAAGCAGCCGGTGCAACAAACGCCGTGCGATCCCGACAGCTGTGACGCCCCGCAAAACCGCGAAAACCAGCGTGTGGATGCGCTCGGGCGGAAACAAGAACAATAGCCGGCGTAGCAGCCGGTACATCACAGCTCCGGCTGGTCGGGCCGCCGGTTATTCAAACGAGATTTCTTGCGGCGCAACAGTACTCGCCGACTGCCGTCGCTATAGAGCCGCACCCGCGTCAGCTCCCAGCCGCGGTATTCGGCCTCGATGGACAACCGGGTGGACGCGCTGAGCCGAGTCACTTCAGGAGGCAACCGCAAAGGTATCCATTCGTATTCGTCGGACATGTCGGTTTCCCAGCCTGCCGGCAACCGGATCCAGTGTGGCGCCGTCACCGGCCGGCCGCCGCATGGTCGATGACCTGGACGCCCGCACCCAACCCCGACACCACGTACAAGGTGTCCGACGCTTCGTCAAAGGCCAGCGAGTTGGGTTGCTGCACGGTTGAGTATCGCACCCTTTCGACGGGGATTCCGGTTGACAGATCGTAACCAATGACCATGTTAGAAGCGGTCTGGGACACCCAGGTGAGTTGGCGCGAGCCGGCCAGGCCGTAGGGGGCCTGCCGCACCGGGTAGGCCTGACGCAAGATCAGCGGGTCGACGCCGTACACCAGTAGTTGGCCGCCGCGGGTGTCGGCGACCAACACCCGGCCCAGGGGATCGGCGGCCATGGTGGTCGCCCCTTCGCCTGCCCGCAGTGCCTGCTGGGTATGGCCGTCGGCATCGATTGTCGTCACCGAGGTCTGTCCCCGATCTAGGACCACCGTCGTATTCCCTTGGGTGGCAAGGCAATCGACGCGTGCGAAGATCGTATTCCTACTGACGACGGTCGCGGCGCCAACGGCACCGGGGGCCGGGGAGGCAAGGGTGTAGACGGCGCCGTCAGCGCTGCCCAAAACCAGCTTGCCGTCGGCGCGTTGCGCGACCGCGGTGAATTCCACCTGCGGGGCATCGGCGACGGCGACTTGCGCGGTGTGGCCGGTGACCAGGTCGACGACGAAGTAGCCGCCGCGGGTGGCCAGGTAGGCGGTGCCACGGTCGTCACCGGTCAACGCGGTCGCCGGTCCCGGCAGATCGATGACATGCGGCGTCGCCTGCGGATCACCGAAGACGGTGATACTGGCGGGCGCCGCCGGAGCGGCGCCAAAGGCCAGGATCGCCAATTGGTGGGTGCCGCCATCGAAGAGCGCCGCCGCAGCGCTGGCGGCCAGCGCTCGCACCGTGCCGGCCGGGTTTTGCGACGCCGGCGGCGACACAGCCGCCCGCGCCGGTTCGATGGTGGGCGGGTGGGCGGAAATCACGGTGTCAAGCGGGTGCGACGAACATGCCGGGGCCGCGACGAGCAAAAGCGAAAAGCCAAACCAGAGGGCATGAGCAGGCAGTTTGTGGCTTCTGTGCCGTGACAGCAATGATCATCCCTCGAGTGGCGACGGTGAAATCTAAATTCTAAGGAACGGTTTTGCGCCCAATATGGCCATGTTGCACACATCAGGCCGGACGGGCGAGGTATCGTCGGCTCATGGCCGTCACCGCTGACCGGCATATCGCGCAAAAAGAGTTTGCTGTCGAAGACATCTCGACAGGAATTTTTGCTAGCGGGTATGGGCAAGTCGGTGACGGACGGAGCTTTTCGTTCCACATCGAGCACCGATCACTCGTCGTCGAAATTTACCGGCCGCGGCTGGCTGGGCCAGTTCCGCAGGCCGAGGAGGTGGTCGCCCGGGCCGTCCGCAGCCTGGTCGACATCGACCTCACCGACGAACGCAGCCTGACGGCTGCGGTGCGCGACTTGGTGGCTCACGCGGTGCCGGTGTCGCGCTAGTCACCGCCGGTAGCGGGCACCTCTACCAGGTACGGTCGTGGTCGTGACTGGGGTTTCGGACGCCGTGGCATGACTGTCATCCTGTTGCGGCACGGTCGCTCGAGCTCGAACACCGCGGGCATCCTGGCCGGTCGTTCCGAAGGCGTGGACCTCGACGAAAAAGGCCACGATCAAGCCGCCGGGCTGATCGACCGGATCGGTGATCTACCCATCCGGGCGCTGGTCAGTTCCCCGCTGCTGCGCTGCCGGCGCACCGTCGAACCACTAGCTGAAGCGCTATGCCTTAAGCCGCTGATCGAGGAGCGGCTCGCCGAAGTGGACTACGGGGAATGGACCGGCCGCAAGATCGGCGAGTTGACGGGCGAGCCGTTGTGGCGGGTTGTGCAGGCCCATCCCAGCGCCGCGGTGTTCCCCGGCGGGGAGGGTTTGGCGCAGGTGCAGGCGCGCGCCGTGGCCGCCGTCCGTGAACACGACCGGCGGTTGGCCTTAGAGCATGGCGGCGACGCGCTGTGGGTGGCCTGCACGCACGGTGATGTCATCAAGGCGGTGGTCGCTGACGCCTGCGGCATGCACCTCGACGGTTTCCAGCGCATCACCGCCGACCCGGGGTCGGTGAGCGTGATCCGTTACACCGAACTGCGGCCGTTTGTGTTGCACGTCAACCACACCGGCGCGCGGTTGGCTGCGCCGCTGCGCGCCGGCCCGCCGCCGAAAGATGAGTCAAAAGCGACCACGGACGGTGAGTCCACGGCGGAGCCGGAAGCACAACCAGCCGCTGCGGTGCCGTCGAGCGACGCAGTGGTGGGCGGTTCCACGGATTAATGCGGATGGATTTACCGGCCCACCGCATCGGGGCCGGAATCGGATCGCACGGCGGCGGCAACAGCCGGTATTTTGGAGGTGCCATGGCCCGCGCAATTCATGTCTTCCGCACACCCGACCGCTTCGTGGCCGGGACCGTCGGCCAGCCCGGAAATCGCACCTTCTACATCCAAGCGGTGCATGACTCGCGGGTGGTGTCGGTAGTGTTGGAGAAGCAACAGGTTGCGGTGCTCGCGGAACGCATCGGTGCGTTGCTGCTCGAGGTGCATCGCCGGTTCGGCACACCGGTGCCGCCGGAGCCCACCGAGATCGAGGATCTCAACCCGTTGATCACTCCGGTGGACGCGGAGTTTCGGGTCGGGACCATGGGGCTGGGCTGGGATTCCGAGGCTCAGACCGTGGTGGTCGAGTTGCTGGCCGTCACCGACGCCGAGTTCGACGCGTCGGTGGTGCTCGACGACACCGAAGAGGGGCCCGACGCGGTACGGGTGTTCTTGACCCCGGAGTCGGCGCGGCAGTTCGCCACCCGCTCCAACCGCGTCATCTCAGCGGGACGTCCGCCGTGCCCACTGTGCGACGAGCCGTTGGACCCCGAGGGCCACATCTGCGCGCGCACCAACGGGTATCGGCGCAGCGCGCTGCTCGGGCCCGACGATGACCCCACGGAATAAAGGGCATGACGACCGTAAGGTGTTGCGAAACGGCGAGCTGACGGTCATCGGGCGCATCCGCTCAGCCAGCAACGCCACCTTTCTGTGCGAGTCCACGCTCGGCGAGTGCACCGTGCACTGTGTCTACAAGCCGATCTCTGGCGAAGCGCCACTGTGGGACTTTCCCGACGGCACGCTGGCCGGCCGCGAACTCGGCGCTTACTTGGTGTCGGCGCAGTTGGGCTGGAACATCGTGCCCTACACCGTCGTTCGGGACGGGCCGGCGGGTCTCGGCATGCTGCAGTTGTGGATTCAGCAACCCGGTGACGCGGCCGACTCTGATCCACCGCCGGGTCCGGACCTGGTCGACCTGTTTCCGGCAAACAAGTTGCAGCCCGGTTATCTGCCCGTGCTGCGGGCCCACGACTACGCCGGCGACGAGGTCATCTTGATGCACGCCGACGATGCCCAGCTGCGGCGGATGGCGGTGTTTGACGTGCTGGTCAACAACGCCGACCGCAAGGGCGGGCACATCTTGTGCGGTCTGGACGGCCGCGTCTACGGAGTCGATCACGGCGTGTGTCTGCACGTGGAGAACAAACTGCGCACCGTGTTGTGGGGGTGGGCCGGCAAACCCGTCGACGACGAAAACCTGGAAGCGGTGGCCGGCCTCGCCGAGGCTCTCACCGGCTCGCTCGGCGAGGAACTGGCGGGGCACATCACCCAGGCCGAGGTCGCTGCGCTGCGCAGGCGCGCCTACGGGCTGCTGAACAACCCCGTCATGCCGGGACCCAACCGGCACCGTCCCATTCCCTGGCCGGCTTTCTAGCGGGTCGCCGCCATTGGTTAGCGGCGGTCGCAAGCGCGGCGCTGCCGGGCGAAGCGGGTCGCCGCCATTGGTTAGGGCCGGCTTCGTCGTCGGCGATACTGAAGCGGTGGCCTCGCCTGACAATAGGGACGAGATGACAGATGCCGAGCTGGCTGCCGATCTCGCCGCGGACGCCGGGCAGCTGCTGCTGAAGGTCCGCGACGAAATCGGTTTCGGCCATCCATGGGAGCTCGGTGACGCGGGGGACAGCCTCGCGAATGCGCTGATCCTGCAGCGGCTACGGGCCGAGCGGCCGGACGACGCGGTGCTGAGCGAGGAAGCCTACGACGATCTATCCCGGGTCAATCGGGACCGGGTGTGGATCATCGACCCGCTGGACGGCACCCGCGAGTTCTCTACGCCGGGCCGCGACGACTGGGCGGTGCACGTCGCGCTGTGGCAGCGCCCCACCAACAGCCAGCGCGAGATCACCGACGCAGCCGTGGCGCTGCCGGCCCGCGCGAACACCGTCTACCGCAGCGACACCGTGACCGCCGACGCCGCGCGGGTCGGTGTGCCCAGCACCATCCGGATAGCGGTCAGCGCCACCCGGCCGCCCGCGGTGCTGCACCGCATCCGGGAGACGGTGCCGATCCTGCCCGTGGCGATCGGCTCGGCGGGCGCCAAGGCGATGGCCCTCATCAATGGTCATGTCGACGCATATGTCCATGCGGGCGGCCAATGGGAATGGGATTCGGCCGCACCGGCCGGGGTGGTGATGGCCGCCGGCATGCACGCATCGCGGCTGGACGGCTCGCCGCTGCGCTACAACCAGCGCGACCCGTACCTACCCGACTTCGTGATGTGTCGCGCCGAGCTGGCAACAATTCTGCTTGGCGCCATCCGCCAGGAATTTCGCTGATCGCCTGCGCGTTTAGAGTCGACGATATGCAGACGTGGCCTTCCGCACAGGTTCCGGTGCTGCCTGGACGCGGCCCGGAGCTACGGCTGTATGACACCTCGGACCGACAAGTACGCCCCGTGGCCGCCGGGAAGACCGCCACCATGTACGTCTGCGGGATCACGCCCTACGACTCCACCCATCTGGGGCACGCGGCCACCTATCTGACGTTTGACCTGGTCTACCGCCAGTGGCTGGACCTCGGTCATGAGGTGCACTATGTGCAGAACGTCACCGACGTCGATGATCCGCTTTTGGAGCGCGCCGATCGCGACGGCGTCGACTGGCATGAGCTCGCCGAGCGCGAAGTCGACCGTTTCCGCGAGGACATGGCAGCGCTACGGGTGCTGCCCCCGCGTGAGTATGTCGCGGCCACTCAGGCGATTCCGGAAGTGATCGAACTCGTCGAGAAGATGCTGGCGTCGGGGGCGGCCTACGTCCTCGACGGTGATTACCCGGATATTTACTACCGGGCCGATGCCACGCCGCAGTTCGGCTACGAGTCCGGCTACGACCGCGAAACGATGCTTCGGCTGTTCGAGCAGCGCGGCGGCGACCCGCGCCGGCCCGGCAAGAATGACGAGCTGGACGCTCTGCTGTGGCGGGCGGCGCGGCCTGAGGAGCCCAGTTGGCCGGCACCGTTCGGTCCCGGTCGCCCCGGCTGGCATGTCGAGTGCGCGGCGATCGCGCTCAGCCGCATCGGCAGCGGTCTGGACATCCAGGGCGGGGGCAGCGACCTGATCTTCCCGCATCACGAATTCACCGCAGCGCACGCCGAATGCGTGCGGGGCGAGCGGCGATTCGCCCGCCACTATGTGCACGCCGGGATGATCGGGTGGGACGGGCACAAGATGTCCAAGAGCCGGGGCAACCTGGTGTTGGTGTCGACGTTGCGCGCGCAAGGTGTCGAGCCGTCGGCCATCCGCCTGGGGCTGCTGGCGGGGCACTACCGCGCGGACCGGTTCTGGAGCCAGCAGGTGCTCGACGAAGCCGTCGCTCGGCTGCAGCGCTGGCGCACCGCCACCGCGCAACCCGCCGGTCCGGACGCCAGCGACGTGATCGCGCGGGTGCGCCAGTACTTGGCCGACGACCTTGACACTCCGAAAGCGCTTGCCGCACTTGATGGTTGGGTCACCGACTCGCTCGAGTACGGCGGCCACGACGCCGCTGCGCCGCAGTTAGTCGCTGCGGCGATCGATGCGCTGCTGGGAGTGGACCTCTAAGCGTCCATACGGTTACCGGCAAGAGTATTTTGTGGCCATGACATCGCTGCAGGACAAAGTCGTCTTCATTACCGGCGGTGCCCGGGGAATCGGGGCCGAGGTAGCCCGTCGGCTGCGCAATCAGGGCGCCAAACTCGTGCTCACGGATCTGAACCAGGCCGAGCTGACCGCACTGGCCGTCGAGCTCGGTGAAGATCGGGTGCTGACCGTGGTCGCCGACGTGCGCGATCTGCCGGCCATGCAGGCCGCCGCCACGCAGGCCGTGGAACGTTTCGCCGGCATCGACGTCGTTGTGGCCAACGCCGGCATCGCCAGCTACGGGTCGGTGCTGCAGGTCAATCCCGAGGCGTTCAAGCGGGTGCTCGATGTCGATGTGCTGGGCGTCTTCCACACCGTGCGGGCCACGTTGCCCGCGGTGATCGAGCGCCGCGGCTACGTGCTGATCGTTTCGTCGCTGGCCGCGTATGCCGCGGCCCCGGGGCTGGCGCCGTACAACGCGGCGAAGGCGGGCGTCGAGATGCTCGCGAATGCGCTGCGGCTGGAGGTGGCCCACCACGGCGTCAGTGTCGGCTCGGCCCACATGTCCTGGATCAACACCGCGCTGGTCAACGACACCAAGGCGGACCTGCTCTCGTTCGGCGAACTGCTCGCCATGCTGCCGTGGCCACTGAACAAGACCACCACCGTCGACAAATGCGCCGACGCCTTCGTCAAAGGCATCGAGAAACGCCAGCGCCGCGTCTACTGCCCGGGCTGGGTGGGGGCGTTCCGGTGGCTCAAGCCGGTGCTGTCCACCCCGGTCGGCGAGACTCCCATCGAAAAGACCACCGCCGAGGTGCTACCCCGAATGGACGCCGAAGTCGCCGCACTCGGGCGATCCATGTCGGCGGCCAACGTCGAGTTGATGCCGGAAACCCCTGCGGCACCGCCGAGTTAGCGGACCGCGGGTCACTTGCGGCGGCGGCGCAAATACTTCTCAAATTCCGCGGCCAGCGCGTCGCCGTCGATCTTGCCCAGCGCGTCGTTCACGTCCACCTCGGCGTCGCCACGCTGTTCCAGCGAGAGCACGTATTCGGCCAGATCCTCGTCCTCAGCGGCCATCTCGGTGATCGCCTGCTCCCACTCCTCGGCCTCCGTCGGCAGGTCGGCCAGCGGAACCTCGATGTCGAGCACGTCTTCGACGCGGCGCAGCAGCGCCACCGTCGCCTTGGGGTTGGGCGGCTGCGACAAGTAATGCGGCACCGCCGCCCAGAACGTCACCGCCGGGATTCCGGCGGCCACGCAGGCGTCCTGGAACACCCCGGCAATGCCGGTGGGGCCCTCGTAGCGGCTTTCCTCGAGACCGAAGCGCTTCGCCGACTCCGGGGAGTAGGCCGCACCCGAAACCGGAACCGGCCGGGTATGCGGCGTGTCGGCCAGCAGAGCGCCCAGGATCACCACGGTGTCGACGTTGAGCTTGTCGGCGATGGCCACCAACTCGGCACAGAATGTGCGCCAACGCATATTGGGCTCGACCCCGTGCATCAGCACCACATCACGGTCGCTGCCGGGCGGCCTGCAGTGCGAGATCCGCATCGCCGGCCACACCAGCTCCCGAGTCACCCCGTCGACTTGCCGGATGACCGGGCGATTCACCTGGTAGTCGTAATACGCTTCGTCGTCGATCTCCAAGATCGGGTCAGCTTCCCAAATGGCTTCCAGGTGCTCAAGTGCGTCGCTGGCCGCGTCCCCGGCGTCGTTCCAGCCCTCGAACGCCGCCACGACGACCGTGTGGTGCAGTTCGGGCAGTGCGGCGCTGCCATCAGGCGGAGTCACAGAATCAGCGTACGGCCTTCCGCCCCGCGACGACGCGGACTCCGGAGAGCTACGGCCGGTTCGCCCAGGGACGATACTGGTGTGGCCTCTGATACCTGGTCGGCTGTTGGTCTTGGCGGCGCACGTTGGCAGTCAGAGACCTGTCAACCCATGGGCGTATTTCATAGCCCGACTATCCTTGTAGGGTGACTGCCGCTAACGAACACCGCTACGACACGGACATCCTGGACACTTTGGCGCAGCGGGTGGTGGTCGGCGACGGCGCGATGGGCACCCAGCTGCAGGCTGCCGATCTGACACTGGACGACTTCCGCGGCCTGGAGGGCTGCAACGAGATCCTCAACGAGACCCGTCCGGACGTGCTGGAAAAGATCCACCGTGCCTACTTCGAGGCTGGCGCCGACGCCGTGGAGACCAACACCTTCGGCTGCAACCTGTCCAACCTCGGCGACTACGACATCGCCGACCGGATCAGGGACCTTGCCCAGCGCGGCACGGCGATCGCGCGACGGGTCGCCGACGAACTGAGCACCTCCGACCGCAGGCGCTACGTGCTGGGGTCGATGGGACCGGGCACCAAGCTGCCCACCCTTGGCCACACCGAGTACCGGCTGATTCGCGATGCCTACACCGAGGCTGCCCTCGGCATGGTCGACGCCGGCGCCGACGCCATCCTGGTGGAAACCTGCCAGGACCTGCTGCAGCTGAAGGCCGCGGTGCTGGGCTCGCGGCGCGCCATGGCGCAGGCCGGCCGGCACATCCCAGTGTTCGCCCACGTCACCGTGGAGACCACCGGAACCATGCTGCTGGGCAGCGAGATCGGCGCCGCGCTGACGGCCGTCGAGCCGCTGGGCGTGGACATGATCGGATTGAACTGCGCCACCGGGCCCGCCGAAATGAGCGAGCACTTGCGCTACCTGTCGCGGCACGCTCGCATCCCGGTGTCGGTGATGCCCAACGCCGGGCTACCGGTGCTGGGCCCCAACGGCGCCGAATACCCTTTGCAGCCCGACGAATTGGCCGAGGCGCTGTCCGGCTTCATCGCCGAGTTCGGCCTGTCGCTGGTCGGCGGTTGCTGCGGTACCACCCCGGAGCACATTCGGCAGGTCGCCGCGGCGGTCGCCCCGTTCAACGACGGGTCCAAGCAGCGCGGCGAGCGGCAGGTGACCTTCGAGCCGTCGGTGTCGTCGCTGTACAGTTCCGTCCCGTTCGCCCAGGATGCCTCCGTCTTGGTGATCGGAGAGCGGACCAATGCCAACGGCTCCAAGGCCTTTCGTGAGGCGATGATCGCCGAGGACTACCAGAGGTGCCTCGATATCGCTAAGGACCAGACCCGCGACGGGGCGCACCTGCTGGACCTGTGCGTGGACTACGTGGGCCGCGACGGGGTGGCCGACATGACGGCACTCGCCAGCCGGCTGGCAACGGCGTCGACCTTGCCCATCATGCTGGACTCCACCGAAACCCCGGTGCTGCAAGCCGGTCTGGAGCACTTGGGCGGACGCTGCGCCATCAACTCGGTGAACTACGAGGACGGCGACGGCCCGGAATCACGCTTTTACAAGACCATGGAGTTGGTCGCCGAGCACGGAGCCGCCGTCGTGGCTTTGACCATCGACGAGGAGGGCCAGGCCCGCACGGCCGAGAAAAAGGTGGAGATCGCCGAGCGGCTGATCAACGACATCACCGGGAACTGGGGCGTCGACGAATCCTCCATTCTCATCGACTGTTTGACCTTTACCATCGCGACCGGACAGGAAGAGTCCCGGAAAGACGGCATCGAGACCATCGAGGCGATCCGAGAACTGAAGAAACGCCACCCCGACGTGCAAACCACGCTCGGGTTGTCCAACATCTCGTTCGGCCTCAACCCTGCTGCGCGCCAGGTGCTCAACTCGGTGTTCCTGCACGAATGCCAGCAGGCCGGGCTGGATTCGGCGATCGTGCATGCGTCAAAGATTTTGCCTATCAACCGGATTGACGAAGAACAGCGCAACGTGGCGCTGGATTTGGTTTACGACCGACGCCGCGAGGGGTATGACCCGCTGCAGGAGCTGATGCGGCTGTTCGAAGGCGTGTCGGCGGCGTCGTCGAAGGAAACCCGGGCGGCCGAACTGGCCAAGTTGCCGCTGTTCGAGCGGCTGGCCCGGCGCATCGTCGACGGGGAGCGCAACGGCCTGGAGGCCGACCTCGACGAGGCGATGACGCAGAAGGCGCCGTTGGCCATCATCAACGAGGACCTGTTGGCCGGCATGAAGACCGTCGGTGAGCTCTTCGGCTCCGGCCAGATGCAGCTGCCGTTCGTGCTGCAGTCGGCCGAGGTTATGAAAGCCGCCGTCGCCTACCTGGAACCCCACATGGAGAAGTCGGACGACGACTCGGGTAAAGGTCGGATCGTGCTGGCCACCGTCAAGGGCGACGTGCACGACATCGGCAAGAACCTCGTCGACATCATCTTGAGCAACAACGGCTATGAAGTGCTCAACATCGGCATCAAGCAGCCGATCTCCAACATCCTGGAGGTGGCCGAGGACAAGAGTGCCGACGTCGTCGGGATGTCGGGCCTGCTGGTGAAGTCCACCGTCGTGATGAAGGAAAACCTCGAGGAGATGAACACCCGGGGGGTGGCCGAGAAGTTCCCGGTCTTGCTCGGCGGTGCGGCGCTGACCCGCAGCTATGTGGAGAACGACCTGGCCGAACTTTACGAAGGCGAAGTGCATTACGCGCGTGACGCTTTCGAGGGCCTGAAGCTGATGGACACTATCATGAGCGCCAAGCGGGGCGAGGCGCCGGATGTCGACAGCCCGGAGGCCGTCAAGGCGCGCGAGAAGGAAGCCGAGCGCAAGGCCCGCCACGAGCGGTCCAAGCGCGTCGCCGAACAGCGTAAGGCCGCCGAAGCACCGGTCGTGGTGCCCGCGCGCTCGGACGTCGCGGCCGACGTCGAGGTCCCCGTGCCGCCGTTCTGGGGGGCGCGCATCGTCAAGGGACTTGCCGTGGCCGATTACAGCCAACTCCTCGACGAGCGGGCATTGTTCTTGGGGCAGTGGGGATTACGCGGCACCCGCGGTGGTGACGGGCCGTCGTACGACGAACTGGTCGAAACCGAAGGCCGTCCCCGGCTGCGGTACTGGCTGGACCGGCTGTCCACCGACGGCATCCTGGCCCATGCCGCGGTGGTGTACGGCTACTTCCCGGCGGTCTCCGAGGGCGACGACGTCATCGTGCTGACCGAGCCGCGGCCCGACGCAGACGAGCGGTTCCGCTTCACCTTCCCGCGCCAGCAGCGCGACCGGTTCCTGTGCATCGCCGACTTCATCCGCTCGCGCGAGCTGGCCACCCAGCGCGGCCAGGTGGACGTGCTGCCGTTCCAGCTGGTGACGATGGGCACGCCCATCGCCGACTTCGCCAACCAGCTGTTCGCGTCGGATTCCTACCGTGACTACCTCGAGGTGCACGGCATCGGGGTGCAGCTCACCGAGGCGCTGGCCGAGTACTGGCACCGGCGCATTCGTGAGGAGCTGCGGTTCTCCGGCGATCGGGCGATGTCCAGCGAAGATCCGCAAGCGGTCGAGGACTATTTCAAGCTCGGCTACCGCGGCGCCCGATACTCGTTCGGCTACGGCGCCTGTCCCGATCTCGAGGACCGGGTCAAGACGATGGCCCTGCTGCAGCCGGAGCGCATCGGGGTGACGCTGTCGGAGGGGATGCAGCTGCATCCCGAGCAGTCCACCGACGCGTTCATCCTGCACCACCCCGAGGCCAAATACTTCAACGTCTAGCGTCGGGCCGGCTGAAACCGCCGTGACTTTGCTCGGGGCCGCATGAAACAATCGCTGGCCGTGAAGACCTTTGAGGACTTGTTCGCCGAATTGGGTGAGCGTGCCCGCACCCGGCCTCCCGGCAGCGCCACGGTGGCGGCGCTGGACGGCGGTGTGCATGGGCTGGGCAAAAAGATTCTCGAGGAGGCCGGTGAGGTGTGGCTGGCCGCCGAACACGAAACCGACGACGCACTCGCCGAGGAGATCAGCCAGTTGCTGTATTGGACGCAGGTGCTGATGATCGCGCGCGGACTATCCCTCGACGACGTCTATCGGAAGTTGTGAGCATGCTGCGGGTTGCCGTTCCCAACAAGGGCACGCTGAGCGAACCGGCCAGCGAAATCCTGGCCGAGGCGGGCTACCGCCGCCGCACCGATGCCAAGGACCTCACCGTCATCGACCCCGTCAACCAAGTCGAGTTCTTTTTTCTGCGCCCCAAAGACATTGCAATCTACGTGGGTTCGGGAGAGCTGGACTTCGGCATCACCGGACGCGACCTGGTGCGTGATTCCGATGCGCCGGTGCGCGAGCGCCTGGCGTTGGGGTTCGGGTCGTCGAGCTTCCGGTATGCGGGCCCGGCCGGGCGTGACTGGACGACGGCCGACCTCGCCGGCAAACGGATCGCCACCGCCTACCCGAATCTCGTTCGAAAAGACTTGGCCGAGAAAGGGGTTGAGGCCATCGTCATCCGGCTTGACGGTGCGGTGGAGATCTCGGTCCAGCTTGGGGTGGCCGACGCCATCGCCGACGTGGTCGGCTCTGGGCGCACCCTGAGCCTGCACGACCTCGTCGCCTTCGGGGAACCGCTGTGCGATTCGGAAGCGGTGCTGATCGAGCGCGCCGACCATGGCGGGCAAGGCGGCGAAGCGGCGCGCGATCAATTGGTTGCGCGTATCCAGGGTGTGGTGTTCGGCCAGCAATATCTGATGCTCGACTACGACTGTCCGCGCTCGGTGTTGGACAAAGCCACATCCATCACACCGGGACTGGAGTCACCGACCATCGCTCCGCTCGCCGACCCGGACTGGGTCGCCATCCGGGCCCTGGTGCCGCGTCGCGGGGTCAACGAGATCATGGACGAGCTCGCCGCCATCGGCGCCAAAGCGATCCTGGCTTCCGACATCAGGTTCTGCCGATTCTGATCGGCGCGCCGGTTGACGGCCTCGCTGTGTTAGCGTCCGCCCTGGAGGAGACCGCCTGAGCTACGGCGCCGGTAGTCCCCTTGTCTCGTCGCCGGACTGTTCATTCGACTCAGGAGGGTTCGTGACACATTCCCTGATTCTGTTGCTGGCTTTGCTG
Source organism: Mycobacterium sp. (assembly GCA_035505695.1). Taxonomy (GTDB): domain Bacteria; phylum Actinomycetota; class Actinomycetes; order Mycobacteriales; family Mycobacteriaceae; genus Mycobacterium. The sequence continues at coordinate 37,286 of DATJQO010000074.1, read as the reverse complement.
ATCGGCGTGGTCGCGGGGCTGCGGTCGCTGACGGCACCTGCCGTGGTCGCCTGGGGCGCCTTCCTCGGTTGGATCGACTTGCATGGCACGTGGGCATCCTGGATGGCCAACGTCATCACGGTCGTCGTTTTCACCGTTGCAGCCGTCGGTGAACTGGTCAACGACAAGCTGCCCAAGACGCCGGCGCGCACCGCGCCGCCGATCTTCGCCGCCCGGATCATCATGGGCGGGCTGGCGGGCGCGGCGCTGGGCGCCTGGCCCCACTGGACCTTTACCGCGCTTGGCTCCGGTGTCATCGGCGCGGTGCTTGGCACCCTCGGTGGCTATCAGGCACGCAAACGTCTGGCCGCCGCGGTTGGTAAGGACCTGCCCGTCGCGCTGCTCGAGGATGCGGTCGCCATCCTGGGCGGGTTGGCTATCGTCGCGGCGACGGGTCACGTGCTCACCGAGTACCTACTGACGGCGGTCAGATGACCGCGCATTTCGACGCGATCATCATTGGGGCCGGGCAGGCCGGCCCGCCGTTGGCCGGTCGACTGACATCGGCCGGGCAGCGTGTCGCGCTGGTGGAGCGCAAACTGGTCGGCGGCACCTGCGTCAACACCGGATGCATCCCCACAAAGACGCTGGTGGCCAGCGCGCACGCCGCGCACTTGGCGCGGCGCGGCGCCGAATACGGTGTGGGGACCGGGGCCATCACCGTGGACATGGCAAAAGTCAAGGCCCGCAAAGACGAGATCATGCTGGGCGACCGCAAAGGTGTTGAAGACTGGTTGGAGGGTATGGATGGCTGCAGCTTGATTCGCGGTCACGCCCGGTTCACCGATCCGCACACGCTGCGAGTCGGTGACGACGAGCTGCACGCTGACCGGGTCTTCCTCAACGTCGGTGGCCGCGCTGTGGTGCCCGACATCCCGGGGCTGTCGGACGTCGATTACCTCACCAACGTGTCGATCCTCGAACTCGACACCGTCCCAGACCATCTCGTCATCGTCGGAGGTAGTTACATCGCGCTGGAGTTCGCGCAGATGTACCGCCGTTTCGGCGCCCGGGTGACCGTCGTCGAGAGAGGCCCGCGGCTGGCCTCTCGCGAAGACGAGGACGTCTCCGCCACGGTCCGCGACATCCTGGAAGGTGAGGGTATCGACGTCGTCGTCAGGGCCGATGACGTACAAATCACCAAGACAGACAAGGGCTTCGAGCTCACTCCTGGCGCCGGCGCGGATCCCATTGCCGGAACCCATTTGCTGCTGGCGGTGGGGCGGCGACCGAACACCGATGACTTGGGTCTCGACGCGGCCGGTGTGCAGACCGACGCCCGCGGCTACATCGTCGTCGACGACCAACTCAAGACCGCCGTTGATCACGTCTGGGCGATGGGTGACTGCAACGGCAAGGGCGCATTCACCCATACCTCGTACAACGATTTCGAGATTGTGGCCGCCAATCTCCTCGATGACGACTTGCGCCGGGTCAGCGATCGCATCCCCACCTACGCGCTCTACATCGACCCGCCACTGGGGCGAGCCGGCATGAGCGTCGGCCAAGTCCGCGCGTCCGGGCGCAAAGCGCTGGTCGGTAAGCGGCCGATGACCCGGGTCGGCAGGGCCGTGGAAAAGGGTGAGACGCAAGGTTTTATGAAGGTCGTGGTGGACGCCGACACTCAGGAGATCCTGGGAGCCGCCATCCTCGGCGTCGGCGGCGACGAGGCGATTCACGCCATCTTGGACGTCATGTCAGCCAAAGCGCCGTACACCACGCTATCGCGCACCATGCACATCCATCCCACCGTCAGTGAGCTCATTCCCACGATGCTGCAGGAAATGTCGCCGCTCGACTAGTGGCGATCGCACGCGGCGTAGCCGGGCGCGGCGGGTCGCCACCGTCGGTTCGTGGGCGATCGCACGCGGCGTAGCCGGGCGCGGCGGGTCGCCACCGTCAATTTAGGCGGCCCGTTATGCCGCTGGTTCGGTCGGATGCGGAATGGCTTGTGCGCCAAGGAGATCCGGCCATCCCGGGTAGGGCGGTGGGGTGCCGCCGAAGTTCGGGCAGAGTTGCCGGTGGGGGCACCAGTCGCACAGCCGCGACGGGCTGGGACGGAAATCGCCTGTAGGAGCGGCCCATTGGATGGCCCGCCAGATCGCCATCAGCGTCTTCTCGAAGCGCAGTAACTCGTCATGGTCCGGGGTGTAGTCCAACATCTGGCCATCGGCCAGGTAGATGAGTCGCAGCCGGGTGGGTAGCACACCGCGGGAACGCAGCAGCGCCACCGCGTAGAACTTCATCTGGAACATCGCCTTGAACTCGGCCAGCGCTCGCGCTTCCGGCGGCGCCTTGCCGGTCTTGTAGTCGACCACCCGCAGCTCGCCGGTGGCGGCAATGTCGATGCGGTCGATGAAGCCACGCAGCAGCGTCCCGTCGGCGAGTTCCACCTCCACGCGCTCCTCGCAACTTTGCGGGTCGAACCGTGTCGGATCTTCCAGCCGGTAATAGCCGGACAGCAACGCGCGGGCCTCGGTGAGCAGTTCGGTTCGCTGCACGGAGTCGAGTTCGGCGGCCAGATCGGGCTCCGCGGCGATCACCTGCTCCCAGGCGGGCTCCACCAGGAACATCGCGGCATCGGGCCCCCGCGAAGCGGCGGGCAGACCGTAGAGCCGCTCCAGCGTGGCGTGCACCAGCGATCCCCGCAGCTGCGCCGTCGACGGCGCCTCGGGTAGCCGATCGATCGCCCGGAACCGGTACAGCAACGGGCATTGTTTGAAATCGGCCGCTCGCGACGGTGACAGCGCGGGCCGTGCGCGTCCCATCGGCTCGACGATCATGCCCGCAGCGTAGGACCGGTCACCGACAACCCCGAGCACCGGCTACGGCGAGTCGGCTGGCACGCTAGACCGCGTGTCCGCAACCGGCCCGTTTACCGCGGGTGAACGCGTCCAGCTCACCGACACCAAGGGTCGGCACTACACGATGTTGCTCACTGCCGGCGACGAATTTCACACCCATCGCGGCTCGATCGCCCACGATGCGGTGATCGGGCTGGAATCGGGCAGCGTCGTCAAGTCCAGCAACGGCGCCCCGTTTTTGGTGCTGCGTCCGCTGCTCGTGGACTACGTGATGTCGATGCCGCGCGGGCCGCAGGTGATCTACCCCAAGGACGCCGCGCAGATCGTGCACGAGGGCGACATCTTTCCGGGCGCGCGGGTGCTGGAGGCGGGAGCGGGATCCGGGGCGCTGACCTGCTCACTGCTGCGCGCGGTCGGGGCCGACGGACGGGTGGTCTCCTACGAACAGCGCCCCGACCATGCCGAGCACGCCCGTCGCAACGTCGAGGTGTTCTTCGGCCGGGTACCCGGCAACTGGGAGCTGATCATCAGCGACGTTGCCGACTCCGACTTGCCCGACGCCTCCTTCGACCGGGTCGTGCTCGACATGCTCGCGCCGTGGGAAGTGCTGGATGCGGTGGCGCGGCTGCTGATCCCGGGCGGTGTACTGATGATCTACGTCGCCACCGTCACCCAGTTGTCGCGCGTCGTCGAGGCCCTGCGAGTGCAGCAGTGCTGGACCGAACCTCGCGCGTGGGAGACGCTGCAACGCGGTTGGAATGTCGTCGGCCTGGCCGTTCGGCCGCAGCATTCGATGCGCGGGCACACCGCCTTCTTGATTTCCACCCGACGGTTGGCGCCCGGCGTCGTCGCTCCGGCGCCGTTGGGCCGCAAACGCGAGGGCCGCGACGGCTAGGCCATGTCCTCGCTGCGAAGCAGCGAGCGTCGTACCGACAGCAGCTCGAACTCCGGATGTGCGGCCACCAGCCGTTCGGCCGCATCCAGTACGTCGACCGCGTGATTGCGGTCGCCCGACACCATGGCCACGCCGATGCCTGCCCGCCGGTAGAGCTCGTGCGAGGCCGTCTCGGCCGCCGAGACGCTGAACTTGCGCTGCAGCTCGGCGACAACTGGGCGAATCACCGACCGCTTCTGTTTGAGTGATCGGACATCGCCTAGCAACACGTCGAATTCCAGCCAGCCGATCCACATTCTGCGCGTCAACCGGGTGGCGTTTGGGTCGGAGGGGCCGGGGAGGGGGACGGGGTGGGTGCTGGTGCGGGAGCCGGCGTCGTCCCCGCCTCCGGCTTCCCCAGGGCCAACAGCATTTCGGCAGTTCGCCGGGATAGCTGCCACCCTCCTTGGAAGGGCGTGAACTCCATCGGGAAGGTGAAGGTGCGGTTGTTCGCCTGGGCGGTGTTGACGACGACGGTGGCCACCACGTTCGACGGAGTCTTGTCCGACCAAGCGATGTCGCGCGCGGCGAAGGTCATCGGTAAATAGCCGTTATCCCGCAATGCGCTGGTGAACTTGTCCAGGGTGGCTGCACTCTCCGGCGTCGCGCCCTCGACGAGGCTCACCTTGTTGATGCCGGGCACGTTCGGGTCCGCGAGCCGGCCCAGGGTGTCGGTAAGGGTTTCGGGCGGAGGCGGGGGAGCAGTCGGAAGCACGGTGACCGGAGTCGACGTAGCCGGCGGCGCAGGAGTGATCGATGAAGCGATCTTGGGCTGATTCGACGTGCACCCCGAGAGCCCGAGCGTAGCCAGGATTGTGGCGGCGCTCAGCGCTACGGACAGGTGTGGGTGCATCCGGTGGGTCGTCAGGCTCGGGGGTCAGGGCCGCTTTCTGAAGCGCGACCGGCGGTGGCGTCGGGCCAACAGGTGCAATCTAAGTCACATCCCCGGTTGTCGCGCCGACCACAGCGACGCCGGCTGCACGTGTGGCGAGGCTTTTTCGGGTCACGGTGTCCCTTCACGGCCCTTTCGATCATCGCGATTAGTGGCCGAGATTACCAGCGTGACGAAAATCTTAACTTTTCCTGGGTATTTGACTCCCTACATCAATCGGCGATCGCCGGTAGCTTTGAAGTATCCGCCGCGCCAATTAGGTGTGGGAAAGGAGCGCAACATGGGTGGCTCAGAGCCTTCTGATGCATTCGGTACCCCCCGCGAATCAGGCATGTCCAGCGGCGATGCTGCCGAACTGGAACAACTACGCCGCGAAGCAGCGCTGCTGCGCGAGCAACTCGAGCATGCGCTCGGCGCGAACAGCGTCCGCTCGGCCCGCGATGTGCACCAACTCGAGGCCCGTATCGACTCCCTGGCGGCTCGTAACTCAAAGTTAATGGAGACCCTCAAAGAGGCCCGCCAGCAGCTGCTGGCGCTGCGGGAGGAAGTCGATCGGCTGGGACAGCCGCCCAGTGGCTACGGGGTCCTGCTGGCCACCCACGACGACGACACGGTCGACGTCTTCACCTCGGGTCGTAAGATGCGCCTGACGTGCTCGCCGAACATCGATGTCGGGTTGCTGCGGAAGGGCCAGACGGTCCGCCTGAACGAGGCGTTGACTGTCGTCGAGGCCGGAACGTACGAATCGGTCGGTGAGATATCCACGCTGCGGGAGCTCTTGGCGGACGGACACCGGGCACTGGTCGTCGGGCATGCCGACGAGGAGCGCATCGTGTGGCTTGCTGAGCCGTTGGTGGCTGAGAACCTGCCCGACGGCGAGCCCGACGCCCTCAACGACGACACGCGGCCGCGGAAGCTGCGGCCCGGCGACTCGTTGCTGGTTGACACCAAGGCGGGCTATGCCTTCGAACGCATCCCCAAGGCCGAGGTCGAGGACCTGGTGCTCGAGGAAGTGCCGGACGTCAGCTACGAGGACATCGGCGGCCTGACGCGGCAAATCGAGCAGATCCGCGACGCCGTGGAGCTGCCGTTCCTGCACAAAGAGCTGTACCGGGAGTACGCATTGCGGCCGCCCAAGGGTGTGTTGCTGTACGGTCCGCCCGGCTGTGGGAAGACCCTGATCGCCAAGGCCGTGGCCAACTCGTTGGCCAAGAAGATGGCCGAGGTGCGTGGCGACGACGCCCGGGAAGCCAAGTCGTACTTCTTGAACATCAAGGGTCCGGAGCTGCTGAACAAGTTCGTCGGTGAGACCGAGCGGCACATCCGGCTGATCTTCCAGCGCGCCCGGGAGAAGGCGTCGGAAGGTACGCCGGTGATCGTGTTCTTCGACGAGATGGACTCGATCTTCCGCACCCGCGGCACCGGGGTCTCCTCCGATGTCGAGACGACGGTCGTCCCACAGCTGCTCAGTGAGATCGACGGGGTGGAGGGGCTCGAGAACGTCATCGTGATCGGCGCCTCCAACCGCGAGGACATGATCGACCCCGCGATCCTGCGGCCCGGGCGCCTCGACGTCAAGATCAAGATCGAGCGCCCCGACGCCGAAGCGGCACAAGACATTTTCTCGAAGTACCTGACCGAGGACCTGCCGCTGCACGCCGACGACCTCGCCGAGTTCGGCGGCGACCGCACCGCCTGCATCAAGGCGATGATCGAGAAGGTCGTCGAGCGCATGTACGCCGAGATCGACGACAACCGGTTCCTGGAGGTCACCTACGCCAACGGTGACAAGGAAGTCATGTACTTCAAGGACTTCAACTCCGGGGCGATGATCCAGAACGTCGTCGACCGGGCGAAGAAGAACGCGATCAAGTCGGTGCTGGAGACTGGCCAACCGGGGCTGCGCATCCAGCACCTGCTCGACTCGATCGTCGACGAGTTCGCCGAGAACGAGGACCTGCCCAATACCACGAACCCGGATGACTGGGCACGGATTTCGGGCAAGAAGGGCGAGCGGATCGTTTACATCCGCACCCTGGTCACCGGCAAGTCGTCGAGTGCGTCACGGGCCATCGACACCGAAAGCAACCTGGGCCAGTACCTGTAGGGGCCACGCCGCCGCGACACTTAAACCACGCACACGACACGCCGCTTAGCGGCGCCGTGGTTTAAGTCTCGCGGCGGTGTTGATGCTCGAGGTTCAGTCGGTCACCAGCGAATAGCTGTTGGTCAGATTGTCCTGCAGCACCTGCGCGGCTTGGGTTTTCGTGTCCACCCGCAGCTCGCTGGTGAGCACCCGCGGTTGGTAGGTCCACCCGGCCGGGAGGTCGAGCCGGCTGGCGAGGCCGGGCAGGTCAGCACGCGACAGGTTGGGGTCGCTGACCTGGCTCCAGGTCTGCATCACCCAATGGCGCCCCTGGGGGTCGATGAGTTCGTAAATCTCCTCACCGGCGTTGAAGACGAAGACCGTGTTGCGGTTCACCTTGTTGGGGATGTAGGGCGCGGGGTTCATCGAGGACAACAGGACCGTCGCCTGCTGGATCATCTCGATGCCTCCGAAGGTCTTCGTCATCTGCGGACCCTGGGGTTGTTTTTCGATGGCGTTCATCAGCCAGTAGCGCGGACCATTGAGCAGGGCTGCGGCGACGCCGTTTTCGGTGGCGAGAGCGTGCGGGTCGAGTGCCGACCACAGCTCGGCGGGACAGTCGTTGAGCGGGAAGCTGTTGTAAACCGTTGCCTGCGGACCCGCCTCACCAGCGGTCACCAGGAGCACTTCGCCGTAACGCTTGCCAGACACGTTGGATGCCGGCGCGCCGGCGACGCGGTCGGATTCAGGGGCGGACACACGGTGAAGTTAATCACTGAGGTCGGTGCCGTCAAGATCACACGCGGCCGGTGCCACCGCGCCGCGGTAGCGATTCCGCGCGATCAGGGTGGTGTGCAGGTCATCGATCAGCGGGTCGAGGAACGTGGAGCGGTATTCGGCGTCCCCGGCGGCGCGGGCGCTGATGTACATGAAGGTCAACGCGCCGAGAAAGAGAGTCATGTGCACCAGCGAATCCGGCACCGGAAGGGTGAATCCCAGCACCGTCGCGGTGCTCTTGTAGGTGTGGGTCCATTCGTTGAGGAGATCGGGACTGAGCACGATCAGGCCGAGAATCAAGTAGATCGTGGCGGTAACCACCGCCACCACCAGGATTTGGGCCAGCTGTGAGGCGGCCAGCACGAACACCACGTTGAGGCGCTCGGCCTTTTTCAGCGGGGCGCAGTCGCGGGTGTCCGGAATCGTCGCGAACGGCGTGTCGGCAAGGCGCTTGGCATCTTTGGGCAGAACCGCAGCCGACTGCAACATGGGCCTGACCCTTTCCACCGTGGCGGAGGTGACGAAGGCCGCGGCGATGGACACCAGGAACGCCATCGCCAGGCCCAACCGGTTGCCGCTGATCGTCGCGGCCATGAGCCACACATAGGTGTTGAAGAACACCAATGCCGTCAGCAAGACGACCGGCAACGCTCGCACCGCCAAGGCGCCCACCATTGCGAAGTGGGACAGCATCATGCGCACCGCCCACCCGAGCACCGCGCCGGCACCACAGCCGGTGAGGATCAGCACGACGGATATCACGACCGCTTGCTGCAGTAGTTGCGGGGCGCCGTCCGTCACAGCTGCGACGCATGCGACCAGCAGAACCGCGACCGTCGCTATCCCCGCGCGTGCCCGCCCGCTTCGCGACCGGGACGCCAGCCAGCCGACAATCGCCGTCAGGGGCAGGCTAACGCCGACTATCACCAATACTATCCACTCGGATGTCGTTGGTGTCCCAGTGATTTCGACGTCGTGACCCCCGGTGATCAGATACAGCGCCAGGACGCAGGCCTGCAGCGTCGCGTACGCCGCCAGCACAGGCGCCGTCCGCGGCCAGAGTCGTCGCCAGCGGGCTCGCCGGGTCAGCACCGAGGGCAAACCCCGCTCTAAGAACCAGCTTTCAGCCGCGGTGACTGAACCTTGGCGGCGCGGCTTGCGGCGGATGGTTAGGTCCATGCCGGTCCACCCTACGGCGGGTCAGTCACCCCCGCCGGGCGTTTGGTGACTGGAAGGCGGCCGAGGGTTTGTCCGGCACCGCCCCTCAACGCCCCGCTTCGCGGGCCGCATCGTCGGCGGGCCTACGCTTAGGTCATGCAACGGATTATCGGGACGGAGGTCGAGTACGGCATTTCGTCGCCGTCGGACCCGACCGCCAACCCGATCCTCACCTCGACCCAGGCGGTGCTGGCCTACGCCGCGGCCGCCGGCATCCAGCGTGCCAAGCGCACCCGCTGGGACTACGAGGTGGAATCACCACTGCGCGACGCCCGCGGCTTTGATCTGAGCCGCTCGGCCGGCCCGCCGCCGGTGGTCGACGCCGACGAGGTGGGCGCGGCCAACATGATCTTGACCAACGGGGCGCGGCTCTACGTCGACCACGCCCACCCGGAGTATTCCGCGCCCGAGTGCACTGACCCGCTGGACGCGGTGATCTGGGACAAGGCCGGCGAGCGGGTTATGGAGGCTGCTGCCAGGCACGTCGCCAGCGTGCCCGGAGCCGCGAGATTGCAGCTCTACAAAAACAACGTCGACGGCAAAGGCGCGTCCTACGGGACGCACGAGAACTACCTGATGTCTCGGCAGACGCCGTTTTCGGCCATCATCGCCGGGCTGACGCCGTTTCTGGTGTCCCGGCAGGTGGTGACCGGCTCCGGCCGGGTCGGGATTGGGCCCTCGGGTGACGAGCCGGGTTTCCAGCTGTCCCAGCGCTCCGACTACATCGAGGTCGAGGTCGGTCTGGAGACCACACTCAAACGCGGCATCATCAACACCCGCGACGAACCGCACGCCGACGCCGACCGCTACCGCCGCTTGCACGTCATCATCGGGGACGCCAACCTCGCCGAGACGTCGACGTATCTCAAGCTGGGCACCACGGCGCTGGTGCTCGATTTGATCGAAGAAGGCCCGGCGCACGGCATAGACCTGAGCGATCTGGCGCTGGCCCGGCCGGTGCATGCCGTCCACGCCATCAGCCGTGATCCGTCGCTGCGGGCCGCGGTCACCCTGGTCGACGGTCGCGAACTCACCGGCCTTGCGCTGCAACGGCTTTACCTCGATCGGGTGGCGAAGCTGGTCGATAGCCGCGACCCCGACCCGCGTGCCGCCGATATCGTCGAGACCTGGGCGGACGTCTTGGACAAGCTCGAGCGTGACCCGATGGAATGCGCTGAGCTGCTGGACTGGCCGGCCAAGCTGCGCCTGCTCGATGGTTTCCGGCACCGGGAGAACTTGAGCTGGTCGGCACCGCGCCTCCATCTCGTCGACCTGCAATACTCCGATGTGCGGCTTGACAAGGGCCTGTACAACCGCCTCGTCGCCCGCGGCTCGATGAAGCGCCTGGTGAACGAGCACCAGGTGCTGGACGCCGTCGACAACCCTCCGACGGACACCCGCGCCTACTTCCGGGGCGAATGCCTGCGCAGGTTCGGAGCCGACATCGCCGCGGCCAGCTGGGACTCGGTGATTTTCGACCTGGGCGGCGATTCACTGGTCCGCATCCCGACGCTGGAGCCGCTGCGGGGCAGCAAGGCGCATGTCGGAGCGTTGCTGGACTCGGTGGACAGCGCTGCCGAACTTGTGGAACAACTCACCAGCTAAGGCCAGTTACCCGGGGAACGTCGGCGTTGAACGGTAGGGTAGAGAAATACCAGCGGCAGTTTGGCGTAGGACCAAACCAGCCGCTGAATAAGTTAAGACGACGCAGGAGGCGGCGATGGCTCAGGAGCAGACCAAGCGTGGCGGTGGCGACGGCGACGAAGATGACTTCGCCCCCAGCACGGCCGCGGGCCAGGAGCGCCGTGAGAAGTTAGCCGAGGAGACAGACGATCTGCTCGACGAGATTGACGACGTCCTTGAGGAGAACGCCGAGGACTTCGTCCGGGCGTATGTCCAAAAGGGCGGCCAGTGACCTGGCCCTTCTCTGATCGCCTGTCCACTAACTCCCCACTTTCGGCAACCCCTGCGGTAAACCTGTCGTCGTTTGCGGACTTCCTGCGACGCCAGGCTCCCGAACTCCTTCCGGCAAGCCTCGGCGGTGGCGCCCAGCCTGGCGGTGCCGGGACTCAGCTGCCGCACGGCACCACCATCGTCGCGGTGAAATTCCCCGGCGGCGTCGTCATCGCCGGCGACCGGCGCTCCACCCAGGGCAACATGATCGCCGGGCGCGACGTGAAAAAGGTGTACATCACCGACGACTACACGGCGACCGGCATCGCCGGCACCGCCGCCATCGCCGTCGAGTTCGCGCGTCTGTACGCGGTGGAACTCGAGCACTACGAGAAACTCGAAGGCGTGCCGCTCACGTTTGCCGGCAAGGTGAACCGGCTGGCGATCATGGTGCGCGGCAACCTGGCGGCCGCGATGCAAGGGCTGGTAGCGGTGCCGCTGCTGGCCGGCTATGACATCGATGCGCCGGAGCCGGAAAGTGCGGGACGCATAGTCTCTTTCGACGCCGCCGGCGGCTGGAATGTGGAAGAAGAGGGTTACCATTCGGTGGGCTCGGGCTCGATCTTTGCCAAGTCGTCGATGAAGAAGTTGTACTCGCAAGTCACCGATGCCGATTCCGCAGTGCGGGTGGCGGTCGAGGCGCTCTACGACGCCGCGGATGATGACTCGGCTACCGGCGGACCGGATTTGGTCCGCGGTATCTATCCCACGGCGGTCACCATCGGTGCCGAGGGAGCAGAAGAAGTCCCCGAGGGCCGCATCGCCGAACTGGCCCGCGAAGTGATCGAAAGCCGCTCGCGCGCCGACACTTTCGGCCCAGATGGCGGTGAGAAGTGAGCTTCCCGTATTTCATCTCGCCTGAGCAGGCGATGCGCGAGCGCAGCGAGCTCGCACGCAAAGGCATCGCGCGCGGCAAAAGTGTGGTCGCACTGGCCTACGCCGGCGGTGTGTTGTTCGTTGCGGAGAACCCGTCGCGTTCACTGCAGAAGATCAGCGAACTCTACGATCGCGTGGGCTTTGCGGCCGCCGGCAAGTTCAATGAGTTCGACAATCTACGCCGCGGCGGAATCCAGTTTGCCGACACCCGCGGCTACGCCTACGACCGCCGCGACGTCACGGGACGCCAGCTGGCCAACGTCTACGCGCAGACGCTGGGCAGCATCTTCACCGAGCAAGCCAAGCCATACGAGGTGGAGTTGTGCGTCGCCGAGGTCGCCCACTACGGCGAGACGAAACCGCCGGAGCTCTACCGGATCACCTACGACGGATCGATCGCCGACGAGCCGCATTTCGTGGTGATGGGCGGTACCACCGAGCCGATCACCGCCGCCCTCAAGGATTCCTATGCCGAGAACGCCGATTTGCACGACGCTACCCGGATCGCGGTGAAGGCGCTGCGTGCCGGCAGTGCCGAGGCCTCGGGCGGCGAGCAGCCCTCTCTGGACGTGGGCAGCCTGGAAGTCGCCATTCTGGACGTCAACCGGCCCCGGCGGGCGTTCCGGCGAATCAACCGCAGCACCTTGGAAAACCTGCTGCAGGAGCTGGATTCGGAGCAGCCGGAATCTGATGGCAAAGTCTCGGGTTCAAACGGCGCTTCGTCGGACTGAACCGGGGCTGCAACGGTCTGGTAACTCCGGCCGCTGGTGACCCATCGCCGGGCATACCCCACCGCCGGGCCGTGGTCGCGCCCGCTCGGCCCACCCCCGCGCGGGGCCGCGAAACTTCGTCGGAACCCATAGGTGCGGCTCGCTCACCGTCACGGTCACACAACCAGTACCCTCGACTACGTGCAGCGACGAATTATGGGCATCGAGACAGAGTTCGGTGTCACCTGCACTTTTCACGGACACCGCCGACTGTCCCCGGACGAGGTGGCCCGTTACCTCTTCCGGCGTGTGGTGTCGTGGGGTCGCAGCTCCAACGTTTTCCTGCGTAACGGTGCCCGCCTCTACCTCGACGTGGGCAGCCATCCGGAGTACGCCACCGCCGAGTGCGACAGCCTGGTGCAGCTGGTCACCCACGACCGGGCGGGCGAATGGGTGCTGGAAGACCTCCTTATCGACGCCGAGCAGCGGCTCGCCGACGAGGGCATTGGCGGCGACATCTACTTGTTCAAGAACAACACCGATTCTGCGGGCAACTCCTACGGCTGTCACGAGAACTACCTGATCGTGCGGGCCGGCGAGTTCTCCCGAATCTCCGACGTGCTGCTGCCGTTCTTGGTCACCCGCCAGCTGATCTGCGGGGCCGGCAAGGTGCTGCAAACGCCCAAAGCCGCCACTTTCTGCCTGTCCCAACGAGCCGAGCACATTTGGGAGGGCGTCTCCTCGGCGACCACTCGCAGCCGGCCGATCATCAACACCCGCGACGAGCCGCACGCCGACGCCGAAAAGTACCGGCGGCTGCACGTCATCGTCGGCGACTCCAACATGTGCGAGACGACCACCATGCTCAAGGTGGGCACCGCGGCGCTCGTGCTGGAGATGATCGAAGCCGGTGTTCCGTTCCGCGACTTCTCGCTAGACAACCCGATTCGGGCGATCCGCGAGGTCAGCCATGACATCACCGGCCGGCGGCCGGTGCGGTTGGCCGGCGGACGTCAGGCCAGCGCCCTGGACATCCAGCGTGAGTACTACAGCCGCGCTGTCGAACATCTGCAGACCCGCGAGCCCAACGCGCAGATCGAGCAGGTCGTCGACCTGTGGGGCCGCCAACTCGACGCGGTGGAGAGCCAGGACTTCGCCAAGGTGGACACCGAGATCGACTGGGTCATCAAACGCAAGCTGTTCCAGCGCTACCAGGACCGCTACAACATGGAGTTGTCCGACCCGAAGATCGCCCAGCTGGACCTGGCCTACCACGACATCAAACGCGGGCGCGGCGTGTTCGATCTACTGCAGCGCAAAGGCCTGGCCGCGCGGGTGACCACCGATGAGGAGATCGCCGAGGCCGTCGACACTCCGCCGCAGACCACCCGCGCGCGGCTGCGGGGGGAGTTCATCAGCGCCGCGCAGGCCGCCGGCCGCGACTTCACCGTCGACTGGGTGCACCTTAAGCTCAACGACCAGGCGCAGCGCACGGTGCTCTGCAAAGACCCCTTCCGATCGGTCGATGAGCGGGTCAAACGGCTGATCGCCAGCATGTAGCCGCCGTCGGCGCACCAACAGTCACACCAGCACCGCCGTTGCTGCCCATGCGCGACTTCCAAACCTGCTAGCGCCGGCACTATCGACTTTTCAGGCAACGCGGTCCCGGCAATCTAGTGACTGATGTGGCGGCTGTGCAAAGTGCGACGCAGCGGAACCGGTGCACGCGCCCGGCGAGCACCATCTATAACCTGGTGCAAATGGCGACCTCGAAAGTCGAGCGGTTGGTCAATCTCGTCATCGCCCTGCTGTCCACTCGCGGCTACATCACCGCGGACAAGATCCGGTCCAGCGTGGCAGGTTATGCGGACAGCCCCAGCGTTGAGGCGTTCTCGCGCATGTTCGAGCGTGACAAGAACGAGTTGCGTGACCTCGGCATCCCGCTTGAGGTAGGCAGGGTGTCGGCCTGGGACGCATGCGAGGGCTACCGGATCAACCGCGATGCTTATGCGCTGCCGGCAGTCGAATTGACTCCGGATGAGGCAGCCGCGGTAGCGGTCGCGACGCAATTGTGGGAGTCCCCGGAGCTGATCACCGCGACCCAGGGCGCATTGCTCAAGCTGCGCGCCGCCGGTGTCGACGTCGACCCGGACGCCCCAGTGGCCATCGCCTCACCGGCCGGCGTGCCGGGGCTGCGTGGGTCAGAAGAGGTTCTCGGGATCTTGTTGTCCGCCATCGACTCTCGGCAGGCGGTGCAGTTCCCACACCGGCCGTCGCGGGCCGAGCCGTACAGCGTGCGCACCGTCGAGCCGTGGGGGGTGGTCACCCAAAAGGGCCGCTGGTATTTGGTGGGCCACGACCGCGACCGCGACGCCGTCCGCACCTTCCGGCTGTCGCGGATCGGTGCCGAGGTGAAGCCGATCGGCCCGCTCGGCGCGGTCACCGTGCCCGAAGGGGTTGACCTGCGCAAGATCGTGGCCCAGACGGTCAGCGAGTGGCCGACGGGCGGGCACGCCCGGGTGTGGGTCGCCGACGGGCGCGCCACCGCGCTGCGACGTGCCGGGAGGTCCGCCGGCGCGCGCCAAGTGGGGGGTCGCGACGGCGAGGTGATAGAACTCGACATCGGATCCACCGACCAGCTGGCCCGCGACGTCGCCGGTTATGGGCCAGACGCCGTGGTGCTGGAGCCGCAATCCCTGCGTGATGACGTGGTGGCCCGGCTGCGTGGCCAAGCAGAGATCAAGGAGGTGGACGCATGACAGCCGTCTCCACCCGCTTGGTCCGGCTGCTCAACATGGTGCCGTATTTCCAGGCCAATCCGCGGGTCACCCGCGCCAAGGCCGCCGCCGACCTGGGGGTCTCCGCCAAGCAACTCGAGGAGGACCTCAACCAGCTGTGGATGTGCGGCCTACCCGGCTACTACCCGGGTGATCTCATCGATTTCCAGTTCTCCGGTGACACCATCGAGGTGACGTTCTCCGCGGGCATCGACCGGCCGCTCAAGCTCACCTCGCCGGAGGCCACCGGCCTGTTGGTGGCGTTGCGGGCGCTGGCCGACATTCCGGGCGTGGTCGATCCGGAAGCGGCGCGCAGCGCAATCGCCAAGATCGAGGCCGCCGCCGGTGCCATCGGGCACGATGCCACGGGTTCGGCAGCGGCCGTCGACGAGCCCGCGCCCGCCGAGAGCCGGGCCGCGGCGGCAGTGCGCGCTGCGGTGCAGGACAAACACGCATTGGCCATCGATTACTACTCCGCCTCCCACGACACGCTGACCAGCCGAATCGTCGACCCGATCCGGGTACTGCTGATCGGGGGTCACAGCTACTTGGAGGCCTGGGCACGCGAAGCCGAAGGGGTTCGGCTGTTCCGCTTCGACCGGATCGTGGACGCCACCGAGTTGGACGAGCCTGCCGCGCCGCCCGAACTGGCGCTGCAGGCGCCGCCGGACACGTCACTGTTCGACGGCGACCCGTCACTGCCGTCGGCCAAGCTGCTGGTGGCGCCGTCGGCGTCGTGGATGTTCGAGTACTACCCGATGCATGAGGTCCGCGAGTTGGCGGATGGGTCCTGTGAAGCGGTGATGACCTATGCCTCTGAAGATTGGATGACGCGGCTGGTGCTGGGCTTCGGGTCGGCCGTGCGAGTGCTTGAACCGGAGCCCCTCGCACAACGTGTCCGGAATGCCGCGACGGCCGCGCTGGAGTCCTACCGGGCGCTTACCCCCTGAGGCCACGGCGCGCGCGGCCCAGGGTATCGCTCCGCTGCGGTAGCATCGGGTAGACGTCTGGAGGTAATCAAAGTGGGCAGTCTTAGTCCGTGGCACTGGGCGATCCTCGCTGTGGTGGTGATTTTGCTGTTTGGTGCCAAAAAGCTCCCCGATGCGGCGCGTTCGCTGGGCAAGTCGATGCGCATCTTCAAGTCTGAACTCCGCGAAATGCAGAGCGAGAACAAAACCCAACCGTCTGCTATCGACACCGCCGCGGCGAACCCCACTCCCGTGCAGTCGCAGCGAGTCGACGCTCCCGCGGCTACCGAGCAGGGGCACAGCGAAGCACGCCCGGCGTAGCGCGGCACCCATCGTCGCGGTGCCCGAGCGCCACTGACCGAGCGTCGTGAAATTTCTCAAGGTTTCAGCGCGCACTGCCGGCTTGCTGAAGCGTCTTAACCCTCGTAACAGGCGCAGCCGCACCAATCCCGATGCGACGATGTCGCTCGTCGACCACCTGACCGAGCTGCGCACCCGGCTGCTGATCTCCCTCGGCGCCATCCTGATCACCACGATTTTCGGGTTCTTCTGGTATTCGCATTCGATCTTCGGATTGGAAAGCCTCGGCGAATGGCTGCGCCACCCGTATTGTTCACTGCCGCAGTCGGCGCGCGCGGACATCAGCGCCGACGGGCAATGCCGGCTGCTGGCCACCGCGCCGTTCGACCAGTTCATGTTGCGACTCAAGGTCGGGATGACGGCCGGGGTGGTGCTGGCCTGTCCGGTGTGGCTCTACGAGCTCTGGGCGTTCATCACGCCCGGGCTGTACCGCAAAGAGCGCCGCTTCGCGATCGCGTTCGTGATCCCCGCCGCGGTGCTGTTCGTCGTGGGTGCCGTGCTGGCCTACTTTGTGCTGTCCAAGGCGCTGGGCTTTTTGTTGACCGTTGGCAGCGACGTGCAGGTGACCGCGCTGTCCGGGGACCGGTACTTCGCCTTCCTGATCAACCTGCTGGTGGTTTTCGGGGTCAGCTTCGAATTCCCGTTGCTGATCACCATGCTCAACATGGCCGGCCTGCTTACATACGAGCGGCTCAAATCATGGCGGCGCGGCCTGATTTTCGGGATGTTCGCGTTCGCGGCGGTATTCACGCCCGGGTCCGATCCGTTTTCGATGACCGCGCTCGGCGTGGCGCTGTCGGTGCTGCTCGAGTTCGCCATTCAAATCGCCCGAGTGCACGACAAGAGGAAAGCCAAGCGCGAAGCCCAGGCCGTGATACCCGACGACGAAGCATCGGTGATCGAGGCGCCCGCGCCGATAACAGAGCCCACCCCGGAGCCGTCGTTCATCGCCGGGCAGCATGACGATGTCACCTGAACCGTCGACGCCGCAGGGCGTGGTCGAGCTGGTCGAGCTGGCCCGGTTCACCGCGGAACTGCCCTTTGCGCTCGACGGCTTCCAGCAGCGGGCGTGTGCGGCGCTCGAACGAGGCCACGGTGTGCTGGTCTGCGCGCCGACCGGTGCGGGCAAGACGGTGGTCGGAGAATTTGCCGTGCACTTGGCGCTAGCCGCGGGTGGCAAGTGCTTTTACACGACGCCGCTCAAAGCGCTGAGCAACCAGAAGCACACCGACCTGACCGCGCGTTACGGCCGTGACCGAATCGGCCTGCTGACCGGTGACATGTCTGTGAACGCCGATGCGCCTGTCGTGGTGATGACCACCGAAGTATTGCGCAACATGCTCTACGCGGATTCTCCTGCGCTGCAGGGACTTTCCTATGTGGTGATGGACGAAGTGCATTTCCTTGCCGACCGGATGCGGGGTCCGGTGTGGGAGGAGGTGATTCTGCACCTGCCTGAAGAGGTGCGGCTGGTCAGCTTGTCGGCAACGGTCAGCAACGCCGAGGAGTTCGGTGGCTGGATCCAGACCGTGCGCGGCGATACCACCGTGGTGGTCGAGGAGCACCGCCCAGTGCCGCTATGGCAACACGTTTTGGTGGGCAAGCGCCTGTTCGACCTGTTCGACTATCGCAATTCCGACGGTCATGAGCAGCCGGGCACCGGAAATCAGCCCCGCGTCAACCCGGATCTGCAGCGTCACATCGCGCATCGCCGCGAGGCCGAGCGGATGTCGGACTGGCGTGGTCCCCGTCGGCAGGCGGGCAGAGGAAGCGCCGGACGACCGCGTTTCTACCGGCCCCCCGGGCGGCCCGACGTGATCGCGACCCTGGATTCCGAAGGCCTGTTGCCGGCGATCACGTTCGTGTTTTCCCGGGCCGGCTGTGACGCCGCCGTCCAGCAGTGCCTACGGTCCCCGCTGCGGCTGACCACCCAAGAGGAGCGCGCGCAGATCGCCGAGGTGATCGAGCACCGGTGCGGTGATCTCGCCGATTCCGACCTGGCGGTGCTGGGCTACTACGAGTGGCGGGAGGGGCTGCTGCGCGGGCTGGCGGCCCACCACGCCGGGATGCTGCCGGCGTTCCGGCACACCGTCGAGGAGTTGTTCGCCGCCGGCCTGATCAAGGCGGTATTCGCCACCGAAACCTTGGCGCTCGGCATCAACATGCCCGCGCGCACGGTAGTGCTGGAGCGGCTGGTGAAATTCAACGGCGAGCAACACGTGGCGCTGACGCCGGGGGAGTACACACAGCTCACCGGACGTGCCGGCCGGCGCGGGATCGACGTCGAGGGCCATGCGGTGGTCCTTTGGCATCCCGCCGATGAAACCACCGAGCCGTCCGCGGTGGCCGGCCTGGCCTCCACCCGCACCTTCCCGCTGCGCAGCTCGTTTGCTCCGTCCTACAACATGACGATCAACCTGGTGCACCAGATGGGCCCGGAGCAGGCGCACCGGTTGCTGGAACAGTCGTTCGCCCAGTATCAGGCCGATCGCTCGGTCGTCGGCCTGGTGCGTGGTATCGAGCGGGGGCAGCGGATGCTCGACGAGATCGCTGCAGAGCTTGGTGGGCCGCACGCGCCAATCGTGGAATACGCCCGGCTGTGCGCGCGGATTTCGGAGATGGAGCGAGCGCAGTCTCGTGCGTCGCGGCTGCAGCGCCGCCAGGCGGCCACCGATGCCCTGGCCGCGCTGCGCCGCGGCGACATCATCAACATCACCCACGGCCGGCGTGGCGGGCTGGCGGTGGTGCTCGAATCGGCGCGTGACAGCTCGGACCCGCGCCCGTTGGTGCTCACCGAAAACCGTTGGGCCGGAAGGATTTCAACGGCCGACTATTCGGGTGCGTCGGCACCGGTCGGCGCGATGTCCTTGCCCAAGCGCGTCGAGCACCGCCAGCCGCGGGTCCGGCGTGACCTGGCGTCGGCGCTGCAGTCGGCGGCCGCTGGGCTGGTCATTCCGGCCAAGCGCCGTAGCAAGCGTGGCGATGAGGATGGTGTGTTTCACGACCCGGAATTGGGGTCGCTGCGAGAGCAGTTGCGGCGGCACCCTTCTCACAACAGTCCGGGACTCGAGTCCCAGATCCGGCAGGCCGAGCGTTACCTGCGCATCGAACGCGACAACGCGCAACTGGAGAAAAAGGTTGCCGCAGCGACCAATTCGCTGGCCCGGACCTTCGACCGGATTGTGGGGCTGCTCACCGAGCGCGGCTTCATCCAAGGCCCGGACACCGATCCGCACGTTACCGACGACGGCCGGTTGTTGGCCCGCATCTATAGCGAGAGCGACCTTCTGGTCGCCGAATGCCTGCGCACCGGTGCATGGGCGGGTTTGAAGCCGGCCGAGCTGGCCGCCGTCGTCTCGGCTGTGCTCTACGAAAGCCGGGGCGGCGAAGGCCCGGGTGCGGCGTTCGCCGCCGAGGCGCCGACCCGGCCAGTACGGCAGGCGCTGCAACAAACATCGAGGCTGTCCCACGCGCTACGCGCCGATGAGCAGACGCACCGGCTCGCACCGAGTCGTGGACCCGACGACGGCTTTGTCAGCGTCATCTACCGCTGGGCCAGAACCGGAGATCTGGCTGCGGCGCTGGCGGCCTTCGATCCGACCGGCACCGGCTCACCTTTGTTGGCGGGCGATTTCGTGCGCTGGTGCCGCCAGGTGCTCGACTTGTTGGACCAGGTTCGCAACGCCGCCCCGGATGCCGAGCTGCGGGCCACCGCCAAGCGCGCTATCAACGATGTTCGGCGCGGCGTCGTCGCAGTTGATGCCGGGTAGGCTGAGCCGGAGCTACGGTTAGATTCGTACCGAGACGCCAAGACCTAAGGGGCTGAGGAGAAACGATGAGCGGACCGCACGGATCCGACCAGCAGTGGCAACCGCCCGGCCAAGGTGGTGACCGCTCCTCAGAACCGACCCAGGTGGGTTCGCCCTGGCAGCAGCAGCCCGGCCAGGAGGCTACGTGGCAGGCCCCGGCCTATACGCCGCCCCCCGACTACCCGCAGTACCAGCAGCCGGCCGAACAGACATACCCGCAGCAGTACCCTCAGCAGCCCGGGTATGCCCAGCCGGGACAGTACGGCCAGCCCGGCCAGTATGGACAGCCCGGCGACTACGGCCAGCCCGGCCAGTACGGCCAACCCGGTCAGTATCCCCAGCCGGGCCAGTACCCCCAGCAGGGCGCATACCCGCAGCCCGGCCAGTATGGTCAGCCCGGCCAATACGGCCAGCCGGGCCAGTATCCGCAGCAGTACCCGCCCTATGAGCAACCGGCCAAAAAGCGCTCGGTCGGGCTGATCGCGGGCGTGGCCGGTGTGATCGCCTTAATGCTCATCGCCGTCGTGCTGGTGCTCGGATTCTGGCAGCCCGGGTTTTTCGTCACCACCAAGCTGGACATCAACAAAGCTCAAGCCGGTGTGCAGCAAGTACTGTCCGATGAGACCAACGGCTACGGCGCCAAGAATGTCAAAGACGTCAAGTGCAACCACGGCCAGAATCCCACCGTCAAGAAGGGCGCCAGTTTCGACTGCGACGTGAGCATCGACGGCGCTCCCAAGCACGTGACGGTGACGTTCCAAGACAACAAGGGCACCTACGAAGTCGGTCGGCCGCAGTAATCCATGGCGATCACGCGGGCAGCGTGTCGAGCGCTTTCTGCAGGCGGCCAACCGAGGATCCGACGCCCAGCTTTGTCGCCAGCTCGGCGGTACGTTGCGGGTGGGCCGCGACCAGCGGTAGCGCGTCGGTGGCCGTCGATAGTGTGACGGGTGCGTCGGTGGCGACTCGCACCACGGGTTGCGCCGCCTCGATGTAGTCGCGTGCGGCCAGCAGTTTCGCCCGCAGACCTTTCGCCATCTTGGACTTGGGGTCGCTCGCTGCCGCCAGGATCTGCTCCAGCGAACCGTGCTGAGCGAGCAGCGTTGCTGCCGTCTTCTCACCGATCCCCGGCACCCCGGGAAGACCGTCGGACGGATCGCCGCGCATGAGCGCTAGTTCGGCGTAGGCCGCCCCGGCCCGATGTTGCGGAACGCCGTAGTGTTCGGACACTTCAGCCGGCCCGAGCAGGGTGGCCTTGGTCAGCCCGCGGCCCAAGTACAGCACCCGTACCGGCACGGGCTCGTCAGACACCACCTGCAGCAGGTCGCGGTCTCCGCTGACCACTACCACGGGGTCGGTCCGTTCCTGCGCCGCCAGCGTGCCCAGCACGTCGTCGGCCTCGAAGCCGGGCGCCCCCGCCGTCGGGATCCCGAAGGCGTCCAGCAGCTCCATGATCATGTCGATCTGCGGTCTCAGGTCATCAGGGACCGCCTCGAGGTCCGGCTCGCCCTCGGCCAGGCGATGGGCCTTGTAGGACGGGACGAGGTCAACCCGGAACTGCGGCCGCCAATCCAGGTCGAGGCATACCACCAGCCGGCTGGGCTGCTGCTGGGTGATCACCACGGCCATTGAGTCGATGAACCCGCGCACGGCGTTGACGGGCCGGCCGTCGGGGGCGGTGATCGAGGACGGCACGCCGAAATACGACCGGAACCACATGCTGGCCCCGTCGAGCAGCACTAGTGGTGCGGGCATGCGGGCAAGTCTCTCACGACGCCCAACGTCGAGTTGTTGTCGACGCATTTTGGAAATCGCCACCACGATCCGACGTTCGGCCCAGCGGTTAGCCTGGCTGCCATGGAATCTCAGCGATTCGACTCCGGCGTCTATGCGCGACGGCTGGCTGCCGCGGCGGCCGCGGCCGCCGATGCCGGGCTCGACGGGCTAGTCATCACCCCGGGCTACGACCTGCGCTATCTCACCGGATCGCGCGCCGAGACGTTCGAGCGGCTCACCGCGCTGGTGTTGCCGTCAACCGGCGACCCGACGGTGGTGGTGCCGCGGCTGGAG
Source organism: Mycobacterium sp. (assembly GCA_035505695.1). Classification (GTDB taxonomy): domain Bacteria; phylum Actinomycetota; class Actinomycetes; order Mycobacteriales; family Mycobacteriaceae; genus Mycobacterium. Next base: position 15,013 of record DATJQO010000074.1, on the reverse strand, counting down.
CTGGCCTCGCTGAACAGGTCAGCCATTACGGAACTGGGCCTGACGGTGCGGGATTGGGTCGACGGCGAGGACCCCTACCAACTTGTGGGCGAGGCCTTGGCCGGCGCGCCTGCCGCAACCGCCGTCACCGATTCGATGCCGGCGTTGCACCTGTTGCCGCTGGCCGGTGCGCTCGGCACGCTGCCCGTCCTGGCGACCGATGTGTTGCGCAAGCTGCGGATGGTCAAGGAGCAATGTGAAGTGGACGCGCTGCGCAAAGCCGGTGCGGCCATCGATCGCGTGCATGCTCGGGTGCCCGAGTTTCTCCGCCCGGGCCGGACGGAGGCCGACGTGGCCGCTGACATCGCCGAAGCCATTGTGGCCGAGGGGCATTCACAGGTGGCGTTCATCATCGTCGGTTCCGGCCCGCATAGCGCCGACCCGCACCACGGGTATTCCGACCGCGAACTACAGGCGGGTGACGTCGTCGTCGTCGACATCGGCGGCGCATATGAGCCCGGTTACCACTCCGATTCCACCCGCACCTACTGCATCGGAGAGCCGAAACCCGAGGTGGCACAGCAGTATTCGGTATTGCAACGAGCTCAGCGGGCGGCTTTGGAAGCGGTCCGACCGGGCGTGACGGCCGAGCAGGTTGATGCCGCCGCCCGCGACGTGCTGGCCGAGCAGGGACTCGCCGAGTTCTTCGTGCACCGTACCGGGCACGGGATCGGCCTCTCGGTTCACGAAGAGCCCTACATCGTCACGGGAAACGAATTGCGGCTGACGGCGGGCATGGCGTTTTCCATCGAGCCGGGCATCTACTTCCCGGGACAGTGGGGTGCCCGCATCGAGGACATTGTCGTGGTGACCGACGATGGCGCTGCAGTGCTCAACAACCGGCCGCACGAACTGATAGTGGTCCCCGTGACTTAACCGACATGACACCCCCGCAGTGTAAGTTGGGCGTGGTGTCAATTCTGGATCTTCCACTGCTTCCAATTCGCATCGCACGTCACATCGTCGAAGCGGTAACACATCCCAGGGCGCCGGCACCACCGGCTGAGCTCATCGTGGTCGACGGCATGCCCGAGGGCGTGCCGCCGGCGGCGCGGCGCCCCGAGCCTGCCCTTCCCGCGCCGTCGGGATGGCCGTTCGGCGAGGAGTTTCCACGCACCTGCGGCGCCGGCCGCGTTGCTGGCGGCGCCCTGTTCTGGACCGACTTTCTCTACGACGACCACGGCGCGACCGGCATCCCCATCGGCGACCTGAAAATTCAGGCGCCGCCCCGCGGCACCTATCTGTATCCGGACGGACCCGCGGCCCGCAACGGTGCCGACATATTCCGTGTCGCTATCGGCCTCACCGAAACCCACACGTGGTGGCGGATCGATTGGAACACCCTGTTGGACGCTTCGATACCCGTCGCGCTATTCACCTTCGACACCGATCCGGGCCGGACCGGCGGGGAGCAATGGCCGGCCGGCGCCGGCGTGCGCTCGGCCGGCATCGACATGGCGTTGCTGGTCTCGGGGAGCAACGCGGCACTGATCGACCTGACCACCCATATCACGACGCCCGTCGAGCACCGCGTTGACATGGGTTCGCGGTCGTTCCTCGCCCGGGTGCCGCGGTCCGTGCTGGAGCCCGTCGGCGGCTGGACGGTCCGGCTGGTGGCGGGGCTGGCCAACGCCGCAGGCGACGGGTTCGCCGACGTGCCGGCCGAGCGCGGCGCGCTCCCGGGGCAGCCCAACGTCTACAACGTCGCGTTTCGCACCAACGCACAAGAGCCACCGCACTTCAACTTCTGGTCGGATCAAGCCCAGGCCGCGGCGTTGACCGAAGGCGACGTGTCAGCGTTCTCGGTACGCGTTCAGTGGGATCAGCTCGCGTCTGGTGAAACAACCCCCGAGCCGGTGATCACCGGGGCGTCGACGCGCTGGTACGTGTCCTCCGTCGAGCTCGGCCAGGGCGTGGCGGCCGACGATGTGTTGAGCACCAAACCGCAGTTCCTCGGCCGGGTACAGCCCTATTCGATATGCCTGCCGTCGACCTATGCGCCAGGTCGCGCTCTCCCGTTGACCTTGCTGCTGCATTCGCTTGCGCTCGGGCAAAGCCAGTTCGCCGCGATCGATCCGCGCCTGCTGCATGAAGTGTGCGAGGTTCGTGACTCGGTGGTGGTCACACCGCTGGCCCGGGGCCCGTCGACCTGGTACTTCGACACCGGGGAACTCGACGTCTGGGAAGTCTGGGCGCGAGTGGCCGAACAGTTGGGCACGGACCCCAATCGCACCGTCATCTCGGGATATTCGATGGGCGGCTATGCGGCCTACAAGCTGGGATTGACTTATCCACAAGTGTTTTCGCAAGCCGTGGTGCTGGCCGGTCCGCCCACCTGCGGTGTGCGGCTGCTCCCCGACGTCGACATCCCGGCCGACCTCGACCCCGACTCACCCTGTGCTCGCGAAGGCGATACCTGGAAGCTGCTGGTGAATGCCCGCTGGCTGCCCTACGTCATCGCCCACGGGCTGGTCGACGAACTGGTGCCGTTCGCCTCGGCCGCTGAGCAGGTGCTGGAACTTGACCGGTTGGGCTACCGGTACCGCTTCACCGTGTATCCGCTTGAGGATCACATCGCCTGGGTGCTGCAGGACAGGTTCGAAGACCCGATCGCCCACATGGAAACCGGCCTGCGCCAAGCTGATCCGGGGCACATCACGTTCGCGTGGCATCCGCAATTGGTTCGCCCTGACTTGGGTATCGGGCCGCATCAGGCGTGGTGGCTCTCGGAGCTGACCGCTGATCCGTCCGTGACGGCACGGCGCGGCGCCATCGCCGAAGTCGACGCGCGTTCGTATGCTCGGCCGGACCCGACCCACACCGTCGAGCATCATCGCGGTTTGCTGCTGAACTTCAACCCGACGCCCGGCGTGTATAGCGAGCTGGACTGGAAGGTCGGGCCGCCCGTCAGTCCGTTGCCGTATCTGACGCTGCGGCTTACCGGGGTGGCCAGCCTTAAGGTGGATGTTCAGCGTGCCGGGCTGGCCGCCTTGCCGGCGTCCACGATCGCGGTGGCCACCGATACCGCCGCGCAAGTCACGCTCGCCGGGCTGCCGGCCGGGATAGAGGTGCAACTCGACGATCAGCCGGCCGGTCCGACGGTGACCGTGCCGACCGGACGTCATCGCATCGCCTTGCTTGTTGGTGTGTGAATCGTAGCCACAGCCGTGTTCGGGCTACCTTGGCGGCCCGCCCCGGGTGAATAGCGACGGGCGCCGCGGTCGACGAGAATTCGCCCCGTGGCTCCGTTGGCCGTTGATCCTGAGGCGCTGTTCGCTGCGGGCAGCGCCGTGGGTGCCGCTGCAGACGGCCTGAACGCCAACCTGACCGTGTTCACGGGTACGCAGTAGAGACACCCCTATACGCCCGACAAGCCGGGAAGGCCCTTAACGCCTATCACGCCCCGAAGGTGCTAACGTCGGCGCCACGCCCGGCCGGGGCGGCATAAACACGGCCGTCCGACAGGACGCTAAACAAGGTCCCGTAGCGCATCCGCGCAGGCGGTCGTCCGACAGGACGCTAAACAAGGTCATCGCGCAGGCGGTCGTCCGACAGGACGTTAAACAAGGCAGTCCGCCGGGACTTCAAACACGGTGCCCCACAACACTTTTCCCGTGAGGACCGGTGCTGCCATGCCGCCTGAATCAACCAATGCCACCCCCAAGAACCTTGGCACCGCCAAGGACGCCTGCGCCCTCGCCCACGTAAACCGCTCCACACTGCGCGGTTGGGTACGCCGGGGCCTGATCTCCGCAGTCCGCGTCGGTAACGGCCCCTTCCGCTACGACCTCGACGAGGTCGCCGCAATGGTCATCGAATACCCACGCGACGACGTCGACGAGCGCATCCGCGAATTAGTCGACGGCGCACCCGATTTCACCCCCCAGCAGATCAACCGGATACGCCTGCTGCTGCACGCGACTGAGGTGCCGATCGGATGACCCCCACAGACGCGGAAGGCGGCCCCACCGACAGGACCGCCGACCGCCACCAGACCAACCCTCACCACAAGGATCAAGTCAGCACCGATCCTAGTGGATCAAGCCCCGACCTGGCCTATGAAACCCTCGTAATCCGCGAACTCGGCGCGTCCGTCCTGTCCTCCAGCGACATCGGTGTGTACGCGGTCGAGTACGCCCTGCATCACTGGCCGATCTTCCCACTGCGCGGCAAGATGCCCGCGATCGCGGGCGGCCGCGGCGTCCTCGACGCCACCATCGACACCGAGCAGGTTGCCGCGTGGTGGTCGGTGCCGTACCGGGGCGCCAACATCGGCGGCCGAGTCCCGGAGTCGATGCTTGTCCTCGACGTCGACCCGCGCCACGGCGGTGACGAGACGCTGGCCGCGCTGGAGCTCCAGCACGGGCCGCTCCCGGAAACCCTGGAGACGATCACAGGGCGCGGCGACGGCGGACGTCACCTGTTCCTCTGGAGACCCCCAGGCAAGCTCTCCGCCAAGCGGCTCGGGCCGGGAATCGACCTCAAAACGTCGACCGGGTACGTGGTGCTCGCACCGTCGATCCACCCCGAGACCGGCAAGCCGTACACCCGGATCGACCGCCCGGTAGCGGTCCCGCCGGCATGGCTGGCCGATCTGCTGCGGCCCGAGCCAGCCCCGCCGCCTCGGTGGCGGACTGTGCAGACGTTTACCGGGTCGTCGATCGCCGACCAATTCAGCGCCAACACCTCATGGGCTGATGTCCTGGAGCCGCACGGTTGGCGCTGCCTCGACCCCGATCCTGACGCTGACGGCGCCCGCTGGCTGCACCCCGCCGCGACGTCGGCGTGTTCGGCCACGCTGCGCAACGGCTGCCTGTTCGTCTACAGCCCCAACACCCCGTTCGACGTCACCGAGTCGGGAAACCCCAAGGGCCACACCAGATTCCGCGCCTACGCGGTCCTCAATTGCGGCGGTGACATGAAAGCCGCTGTCCGTGCACTGAAAGGAACCACCCGATGATCGACGCCGATACCGCGCCCCCAACCGAAGGCGCTGGCACCGACGAGCAGCTGTTCGACGGCGACCCGATCCCGCTGACGCAGACGGTACCGATCCCCCCGTTCCCGATCGACTCCCTGCCCAAACCGATCGCCGACATGGTGCGCGCGGTCTCCGAGTCCACCCAGACCGATCCGGCGATGCCCGGCACCTGTGCTCTGTCGGTGTTGTCGGCCTGCACCGGTGGGCACGCCGAAATCGAGATCCGCGGCGGATGGCTGGAGCCGTGCCACCTCTACACGGCGACGATCGCCGCGCCCGGGGAACGTAAATCGGCGGTGCAGCTGGCGCTGGTCCGCCCCCTGCTCGACGCTGAACAGCAGCTCGCCGAGGCCGGGCTGGCCGCCCGGCTGGAGGCTGAGACCCGAAGGCAGGTCGCAGACAGGGCCGCCGAAAAGGCCAAGCAGGACGCCGCCAAAGCCGGTCCCGACCAGTGGGACAAGGCGATGGCTGACGCGCTCGGGGCCGCCGCGCTCGCCGCCGCGATCGAGGTGCCCCCGGTGCCGCGACTGATCGCCGACGACATCACCCCCGAGGCAGCCGCAACCGTGCTCGCCGAACAGGGACGGCTGGCGATCATCTCCGCCGAAGGCGGAATCTTCGACATCATCGCCGGGCGCTACAGCGGCAACGTCCCCAACATGGACGTCTGGCTCAAAGGCCATGCCGGTGACCCGATGAAAGTCGACCGCAAAGGCCGCCCACCCGAATACGTGCGCCGACCGGCGGTGACGCTGGGCCTGATGCTCCAGCCCGCCGTGCTCAACGCGGTAGCCGCCAATCGGCAATTCCGAGGCCGCGGCCTGCTCGCCCGCATCCTCTACGCCTACCCGGTGTCGAAGGTCGGGCGTCGGGCGATCGCCCCTGTACCACCGGATCAGACCATCGTGGCGGACTACAGGGAGGTCATGGAAAAGCTCGCCGCAGGCATGGCGGCCTGGGCCGGTGACCCCGCGAAGCTGACGCTCACCCCCGCCGCGCACGAGGCCATGCTGATGATCGAAACAGCGGTCGAGCCGACCCTCGCCGGTGACGAGGGCGAACTGGCCCCGCTGGCGGATTGGGGCGCCAAGTACGTCGGCGCAATCGCGCGCATCGCCGGTCTTCTGCACCTCGGCCAGCACGGTCCCGCCGGGGCGCGGGAATCGGTCCAGGCAACCACGATCGAGGCCGCATGGCGGATCGGAAAGTACTTCAGGGCGTGCGCGATCAACGCTTTCGCTGAGATGGGCGCCGACGAGTCCACCGCTGACGCGGTGTATCTGCTGGGCCGCATCGCGCGCAAGTGCGTTGAGGAGCTGTCCGAGCGGGACATGCATGTGGCCTCGCAGTCGCGGTTCAAGACCAAGGCGGACATGCTGCCCGCGTTGCAGCGTCTCGTCGACCACGGCTACCTCGCGCCCCTGCCCGCGGCGAGGCCGACCGGCGGGCGCCCGGCATCGCCCCGCTACCGGATTCATCCGCAGGTTCTCTAAACGACAAAAGGTACACAAGCGACAAAAGGGGGCCTTTTGTACCTTTGGTCGCTTTTGTCGCCCAGGAAACTTCCCCGGAAAGGAGACCCCGCGATGACCGAGCACGACCCCTGCCAGGTGTGGGCGCTGCGCATCATCCTGTCCGCGCTCCAGGAGGACGTCACCGCGGCGGAACTCGTGTTCGACGAGATCGCGGGTTGCCCCCGCTGCCTGCGGTTCGTCGCCATCTACCTCGCGCAAGAAGCCACGCTCGCGGCCGCCGAAGCCCGCGGGCACGAACCCGCAATACACCACGTAGCCCGCGAAATCGACGCCCTGCTCGCGCTCCCGCGAGCAGACCACCCGTGATCCGCTGCGCCACAAGGCTTTTCCGCCGAAACGAGGTGATCCATGCCCAGACAGTTCGAGATGACCGACGAGCAGGAAGCCGCGCTTGCCGCCCTGCTGGCGCAGCCGCGCCTGACGCCACCCGGCTACAGGTGCCCGGGCTGCGAGCAATTCCACGACGTCAGTCCATGTTTTCCGGGCTGCGCCACCGAGAGGAAAACCGCGTGACCGACCCGTACTACCAAGATGAACTCGTGACGCTCTACCACGGCGACTGCCTCGAAATCGACGCCTGGCTGGCCGCAGATGTGCTAGTCACCGATCCGCCCTACGGCATCCGGTACAACTCCAGGGCACGGCGCGAAACCCTTGGCCTCCAGCATCATCGGCGATGAGGACACCGCCGCCCGTGACGCTGCGCTCGCCGCATGGGGCGGTGCTCCAGCTCTCGTGTTCGGAACGTGGCGCGCCTCCAGGCCCGTCGACACTCGCGCGCTGCTGGTGTGGGACACCAAGGGCGCCAACGGAATGGGTGACCTGTCAATCCCCTGGAAACCGTCCCACCAAGAGATCTACGTCCTAGGTACTGGGTTTCGCGGGCGCCGCGACTCCGACGTGATCGTCTGCGCTCCAGTGCAATCAGCTGCTACCCGCGGGCGCGTCCATCCACACCAGAAACCCGTGCCTCTCCTGGAGCGGCTGATCGACAAATGCCCGCCCGGCGTGGTGGCCGACCCGTTCGCCGGCAGCGGGTCAACGCTCGTCGCTGCCCGTAATCTCGGTCGCCGCGTCGTCGGTGCGGAAATCGAAGAACACTACTGCGAGATCGCCGCCCGCCGGTTCGACCAACTCTGTCTGGAGTTGCCGACCTGATCCATCCACCCGGACTCCAGGCGCGATGGGCCTGGAGCGCCTCGAGCGGGCGGGTTGACCTTTCACCCGGACCGTGTCCGTGGGACACTATTGCCTATGCAATTCACGGCCCAGGCCACGGCTGCGCGCCGGATCTGTTGCATCTGCCTGGACGCCGCCGCTGAGCCCAACCGGCCGCACTGTGCCCAATGCGCCGCGGCCCGCGCCCGCGCCGTTAAGCGTCAGGAGAAGCCATGACACGCCCGAGAACACCCGCCGAGCAGCGCCGGGAACTGCTGATCCAACAGCTGTCTGCGCTGACCCCCGACCAGCGCGCTGAGGTGGTCGCGCTGGCCAACGAACCCGACGGCCGACACGACCGCATGGAGCAGGCCGCCGCAGCGGTGCGCGAACTGGTCAGCCACCACCCACCTAAAACCACAGGAGGATCAGCGGCATGAGCAGGTTCGCCGAGAACACCTACGACGGCTTCCGCCGTCGCGTCGAATTGGTCACCAGCGCTGGCGTGACGATGCCCGCGGCGTGGGATGAGCTAATCGGACGCTGGACGTCGTTCCAGGACGTCACCCGGGGCAGCACAGCGCTTGATCGGCTCACCAGCGCGGTGTGCGACGGTCGCGGCTACAAAGATCTTCCAGCGCTATGGCCGTCGGCGTTATCTGAGGCCGCCGGCGTTGGTGCCCATCAGGTGATCGCGCAAGTCCAGACAGCAGTTCTTCGCGAACTTCGCAAGATCTACGCCGCGCAGGCCACCGAGGCGTACGCCGAGATCGCGGCCACCTTCAACGACCTGGCCACGACGTTCACGAACGCCGCAGCGCTGGTGGACCCCGAGCAAGACGCGGTAGCCGTGGTCGGCCTGCCGCTCGAGCAGCAGCAGGCGTGGTTAGACGCCGGCACCCTCGCGCACCAACTGGGTCAACTGCTGCCCGCGCTGCAAAGCGCTGCCTACCTGGCAGGGTCTCCTGGAGTGGACGACCCGACCGGTCTGCTGCCGCTGATCTGCGACACCTCGGTGTGCCTCTCCGCAGACCATGCCGATCGGTCGGGCAAACCGCACCGCCGCAAGCTGTTCGAAGCCTTCAGCGAGACCGGCGGCCGGTGCGGGCGCTGGGGCGCACTGGCTCAGGTCGTTCGCCTGCGCGCCTGCCCGCTCGACGAGTGGGCGCCGTACGACCTTCCGCGCCCGCTGGAGCAGCGCACCGAGACGGTCGCCCGAGGGGTCACACGCCAGCATAAGCACGACCCCGAAGACCGCCCCGACCCTGTGAACGTGCTGCCGCCGATCAATCCGAGAAGTCCGGTCCGTCCGACGGGCCGGATGGTCGCGGTTGGATAATGGCTGGCGCCGCGCCCAGTTACGGCGCCGGTGGCTGGCCGGCGCCGTGACTGGAGCGATCGCCAAGCCAAACCCGGCAAGCATCGACCATGCGGACTGCCCGCTGTGCGGCGCCCACATCACCGCGGTCTATCCGTTGGGCTGGCTCACCCACGGCGACACGCTGATCGACTGGAGCGGCCCCGCATGATGTTCGTTAGGTTAGGTAACGACAAGGCTCCAGCCTACCCAATTGGAGAGGTTATGCGAAACCGTATGTGCGGCAAGGCAATTGGCGGAGACGCGGGGTGGGGTTTATCCGACCGAGGATAATTTTTCCACGGCCGTGGAAAAATTTGGGCGAACTCGCGGATACCGTAAAGTGTGGTAGAACTACCACGCTTTCCGCGGCCGCCGACGCCGTCTGGCAGCGTCCATGCGTAGACGGAAAGCAGCCCGTTTTTCCGGGTTGCTTCCGGGGTGGGCCACCGCCCCCCGGCGCGCCGGCCGGCCGCGTCTCACGCTTTGCGGCATCTCTCCCTCTAGAATGCCCATGTCGCGGCGATTTCCCTTGCGGCACAACAGATCCCAGGAGGTCGAACAAAATGGCTCAACGAGTGAGCGCGCTGGCCAAGGCCGCGGCCAGCGAGGACCGGCTGAAACTACTGCGTGAACTGCGGGCGCGGGTGGTCGAATCAATCGACACGTCGACCTGTGTGCGTGATGTCGAGCCGCTGGCTCGCAGGTTGGCGGCGCTGTCCGCTGAGATTGACGAGTTGGCGTTTCAGCGTGAGCCGCAGAACTCGCCGGCGGATGTGATTGCGGCGAGGCGGGCGGCGCGGCAGGCGGCGCGGCAGCGTCAGGGTGGGCCGGCGCCTGCCGATCATTCGGAGCGGCGGGGCACGAAGCTGCACGGCTGAGGTTTGCGCTGCCTACCACGCCCTCCTGATCGCTGACCCGCCATGCTGGTTGAACAGCGGGGACCAATCCACTCTTTGCCGTCCGGTGTCCAAAGACCCTAGTCAGCGACCTTCTGGTGGAGGTACACGAACTTGCACAAGGTTGAACCGCGAGACACCTGAGCGTGCGTAAAGCTAAAGGGGAACCGTCGTGGCAGATCAGCTGGAAACAACGCCGCCGCGGCAACTCAACGCCGCGCCCTACTACCTTCCGAACTTGCTCGCGGCGATCGCCGCGAGCCTGGGCGTCATCATCGGCAGCGTCGGCCCATGGGCGAGCTTTGCTTGGATTACTGCGAACGGCGCCGGTTCCGCCGCCCAGTGGTGGCAGGGGAAGACGACCTTGACTCTTGGGGCGGTCGCCGGCATCGCGTTGTTCACCCTCCTGAACCTCGCGAGAACCAGGTCCACTGTCCGGTCGCTGGTCCCGCTCGCGTGGATCGCCCCTATCGCCGCACTGGTGTGTTTTCTCATCGCGGTTATCACTATCGCCATCGTGATATCCAATAGCGCCCAACTGCCTGGGCTACAGGTCGAGTGGGGCTTGTGGGTGGTTGCCGTCTCCTCTGCGGTGCTTGGCGTCACGGCAATAGTCGTCGCTGTGCAAGTCGGGAAAGTGGCTGAGGGTTCGGAGGCGTGGACGCGGACCGCGATCGTCATCGCAGCGCTGGTACTGCTCGGCGCCGTCGTATTCTTTTCGACCCGCTCGGTGCGACAAACCCAATCGGGCCAGGCTCCGAGTACTGAGACGTTCACCCAGACCAGAACGGTAACGTCACAGTCTGTTGTATCGGCTCCGCCCGCCGCGCCGGCGCCGATGCAGCCCGTGGAGACAGTTCCGCCGGGCGCAACCACATGCCAGGTATATCCCAGTGCTGAGTTCCCGACCGTGGCGCGTGCCGACACGATCCCGATGACCTCGTGCGAATTCGCTGAGGACGTTCGACAAAGGTATGTCAACCAGTCTCAGCGTGGGGTACCGGTGACGCTTGATGCGTGGAGTCCCGTCACGCATGAGTGGTTCAAGATGACTTGCACCGGGAACCGCGTCGTGACATGTGCCGGTGGGCATAGCGCTGTGGTTTACCTCTACTAATTGGACGACGCACATGGTTGCATCATCCCGACATTCCTGACCAGCGAGGACCTACATCACCCGGTTTGGTCGCCGTCACGTTGGCGCGGCATGGTGCGCTGACTGCCGGACGGCCCCGGAGCAATCACGCGGTGTTCGCGTGAGGCTGCACGGCCTGAAGAAAGATCGACTGGCGACTGCGGCCTTCTTGCAGGCCCTCACAGTCGCCCCAGCCGCGTCCAGGCCCTCGCGGGGTGGCTCACAGAAGTAGATGGCTGCCGGGCCGCGTACCCAGCGCCCGTCCTCGAGGGTGTCGGCGCAGGCGATCCAGACGTGTTCGCGGGCGTCTCAGGGCGCCGTTTTCCACTCCACGCGCACCCCGTCGGGGTCGAACCCGCGGGTGGTCGGCGTGACCGGCAGTACGTGCACCTCGGCGACCGCGTCGAGGATGGCGCGCTTCTGCATCAGCGACAACACGCTCCAGGCGGCTGCGATGTCGCCGCCGGCCAACGGCTCCAGCGGTGAGCGCCACCCGGCTTTCGCCAGCACCTCGGCGATCTCGGCGGCCCGCTTGTCGGTCTGTTTGGTGATGGTGGCCAACTGCACGGCGTCGATCGTGCCGTCGGCGAACATCGCCGCGGCCTTGTCCTTGCGCTCGCCCAGCTGAACCTGCTCGACGCGCAGTGCTGCGACGTCGGCGGTGTCGTCGCGGTGCAGCAGCTTCTCGACGGTCCCCGGCCGCCTCAGGCGCTCAACGATCACCCTCTCGACGTAGGCGTCCAGGGCGCGGCCGTCCCGGCTGACGTGGGTGACGCTGCGATCCGGATTGGTGCAGCGGTAGGCGCGGCGCTTCGATCCGCTGGCGACACCGACCCGCAGCGTGCGCTGCCCGCATGTGCAGGTGTAGGTGCCCGAACCCAGCCACTTCACCGCGCCCGTGCCGGCGCCCCCGTGGTTGGTGCGCCGCGCCGGGTTGGACAGGATGGCCTCAACAGTGCGCCAGGTCGCGTCATCGACGATGGCGGGCCACGCGGCGGTGCCGACGATCACACCCTTGTGGGCGCTGTATCCCGCGATGCGTGGGCTCATCAGCGTCTGCCGCAGCCGCATCGATGTCCAGCCGCCGATCTTGCCGGTAGCTGTCGGCACCTTGCGGGCGTTCAAGTCGCGAACTATGGAACGCAGCGATGCGCCGCCGGCGATCGCTTTGCACGCGGCCGCGATCTCGGCGGCTTCCTCAGGGATCACTCTGGGTGCCTTGCTGAACTTTTCGCCGCCGCTGTCGCCCTTAGTGTATCCGTAGCATCGGATGCCGCCGTGGTGCCCGCCGCGCTTGGCCTGTTGTATCCGAGCTGACTTAAGGCGTTCGCTTTTGTGCTCGCTCTCATACGCAGCGACCGCGCCCAGCTGCCGGGCCGTCATCCGGCCCGACGGCGTGGACAGGTCCCACATGCCCGCGGTCACGGTCTGGTTCTCGACGCGGTGGCGTTCACACACGCTGATGTAGCGTTCCAGCTCCGCCGAGCGTCGGTGCAGCCGGTCGGGATGCCAGGCGATCACCGCGGTGATCTTCCCGGCTTCGATGTCGTTCAGCATCCGCTCGTACTCGGGGCGCCGGCGGCCGGTGTAGGCGCTCAGGTCGTTGTCGCAGTACACCTCGGCGACGGTCCAGCCGAGCCGCTTCGCCAGGGCGCGGCACTCGGTCTCTTGGCGTTCGACGCCTAGCCCGGCGCCGCCGCGGTCCTGGCTGATGCGGACGTAGACGGCCGCGGACCTTTTGTGTGTTGTGTGACTTCTGTCGTCTAGGGCGGGCATCAGCGGTGCCCGCCGTCAAAGGCCTGTTGCAGGGCGTCGATTTCCGGCAAGACCGTGGTGAGAAGGTGGTCAGCCAGCTCGGCGCGGCGCTGCGTTACCTGATCGCGCAGCTCGCCGTCGGGCAGGTATTCGAGCAGGGCGTCGTATTCCAGGATGAGGGACGTCAATTCGTCCCGAATGTCGGTCATGCCCCAAGCGTAGCAGAGTGGGTGCCTTAGTTTGATAGCCGTGTTGACGGCGGGTTTTGCGGCCCACACCGGCTTGGACGCAGCCGGTACGGTGTTCGGCCTGGCATACCAGGACGCGGCGGAGCAGCTGTTAAAGGGCGCTGCGGCCGCCGTCAACGCGTGCCGGCAGACCGGGGCTCGTATCCAGCAAGGCGCAGCGAATTATTCGAGGGCCGAAGCGGCTTCGACGCTGGGTGGTGGCGCCGGCGTCTTGTCGTCGCCACCCGAGCCGGCCACCATCGCGGCGCCCGGGCCGCCGGGCACGTGGGGCAAAGGGGAGCCGCCTCCGCTGCTATGGGCGGTGGTCGAGTCGTTCGTCGACGACGTGTGGCCCGACGGCGACGTCGCTGGACTGCATGCCGCCGCGGCCCGATGGCGCAGTTTCGGCACCGCAGCGAGCGGCATGCAGAGCGCGCTCAACGCGTCAAAGGCGCTACTGGATGGGCAGCAGATCCCCGAACGCAACAAGATCGATGCGGCCTTGTCGCAGATCGGCGGCTGCCTGGGGCAGCTCGGCGTGGCGTCCGGCACGCTTGCCACCAGCCTCGACAAATTCGCTGACGAGGTGGATCAAGCGCACAACCACATACGAGACCTGTTGAACGGGCTGGGGTCACTGACCGACCTCGGACATGACCTGATGTTGATCGTCAAGGGCGACGCGCTCGACGAGATCAAGAAGATTGCCAGGGACATCAACGGCGTACTGCACGACTTGGGGCGCGAAGCCCGGGCCGCCGAACAGGGAATGAAGCTGGGGATGCAGATCATTGACGGCGCGATCGTCAAGCTCGAGAAGCATGTGCGTGGCGAACTGAAGGATTTTCTCGGCGACGCGGTCGGAAACCAAGTGGCGACCGTGTTCGACTTTTGGCTGAATGCCAACGAGGGGGTTTTGAAGGGCGCTGTCGGCATCGTGTTCACCATGGCGGATCTCGACCCCCGATGGTTCCTCGTCGATCCCGAGGGTGCGGCCGCCCCCTGGTCGGACACGGCAAAAAGCTTGTGGAAGGGAAGCGTGATCAACGCCTTCCTGAATCCTCAGGAGGCTGGGCAGGCAAAGCTGCAGGAGCTGAAATCCTTGCTGCACATTGCTGATTGGAGCTGGGCTCGGCCGGGTTTGGGTTTCGGCGAAAACGTGTTCGACGTAGCCACATTGATCACACCGGGAGCCGGTGAAGCAGGCGTGGCGGCGGATGGCGCTCAGGTGGCCGCGCGCGGCGGCGAGGCCGCTGCGGACGCCGCTGGGACGGCAGGTCGTGCCGGCGGGCGAGCGGCGGGCGGCGTAGCGGGCGGGGCTGGTGCTCGCGGCGCATTGGCTGACGTCACGCGTGCTGGCGGCGATCTGACGAAGAACTTGGAGGGCGTCACCGGGAACCTGTCCAAGATCGAGCCCCCGCTCGTTGGCGGCCGCCCGGTGGGTTTGCCTCCGGGCAAGCCTTTTGAGCCCCCGGTCGAGTCGGCGCCCCGGCCGCCCGATGGCGCGCCGCCGGGTGGGCCAACTGCCGCACCGGGGCCGACGGCCCCGGAGCCGCCCAAACCCGTAGGGGGAGAACCCGCTCCTGCAGGCGGTCCGCAGGAGCCCGGTGGCGGTCAGCCGCCTGCACCGGCTCCAGCGTCGCCGCCCGGGGGTGGCCCCCATGAACCGGGCCCCGAACCGGTACCGGTGGGTGCTCCGCATGATGCCGGTTCGTCGCCGGCGGGCGGCCCGCACGAACCGGCTATGTTGCCGGTTGGCACCCCGCATGAGCCGGTCCACGCGACCGCACCCGGTTCCACTCCATCAGCCGTGCCCGCCGCAGTTGGTGATCGGCTGCCGTCCACGGTGTCGTCGGCAGCGGCGGTACCGCCCAGCGGATCTCCCGCCGAACTGGCGCCTGCCACTGCCCATGCACCGGAAACCGCG
>DATJQO010000073.1:0-16243 GCA_035505695.1 Mycobacterium sp. | reverse complement strand
GCCCGGCCACCAGTGATCGCCGCCTGGCTGCGCGACCACTGGGGCATCGAGAACGCGGTGCACTGGGTGCGCGACGTCACCTTCGACGAGGACCGCTGCACCGTACGCACCGGCACCGCACCACAAGTCCTCGCCACCCTGCGTAACACCGCACTCAACCTGCATCGCCTCCGCGGCACCGACAACATCGCCGAAGCCTGCAGGCTCACCGCCTTCAGCCCCGACCGCGGCCTTGAACTCCTCACCCAACATCAAATCAGCAGGTCACAAGCCTGCTAGTCAACAACGCCGGACCCCTATACCGGCAACCCGCTGGCGCATTCCTTCTCCCTCGCCCGCTATTCGGGTGTGCTGCTGGGCATGTCCGGGATGCCGGTCACCTATTCGCCGGGAACGGTCGACCAGTGGCCCAAGAACCTGTCGTCGCACTTGATGTACGGCGGCTGGTGGACTTTTCCGGTTCCTGACATCGAACGCACCGACCTGCTGGTGATCATGGGCGCCAATCCCGCCTCATCGCAAGGCTCACTGCTGGCCGCGCCCGACGTGACGGGCCTGATCGACGAGATTCGCAACCGCGGCAAGGTGATCGTGATCGATCCGGTCCGGACCCAGACCGCGGCCCACGCCGACGAGTGGCTGCCGATCGTGCCCGGCACCGATGCGGCGCTGCTCCTAGCCGTCGCGCACACACTCTTCGACGAAGGGCTGGTCAACCCCGGGCCCTACGTCGACGGTGTAGACACGATGCGCCGGGTCGCCGCGGACTGGCCACCGAGCCGGGTGAGTGCGGTCACCGGCGTCGACGAAGACCGTATCCGCGGGCTGGCCCGCGAGCTGGCCGGCACCGAGAAATCGGTGGTGTACGGCCGAATTGGGTTGTGCAATCAGGAGTTCGGTAGCCTGGCCAGCTGGTTGGTCGACGTCATCAACATTCTGACCGGCCACTTCGACACCCTCGGTGGCGCGATGTTCCCCAAGCCGGCCGCCTGGTCGATCACCACACAACCGCTGCCGGGTTTGGAGGACGGCGCGCCCGAATTCGGCCGCTGGCGTACCCGGGTGCGCGGCGCCAAGGAGGTCCTCGGCCAGGTGCCCGTGTCATGCATGGCCGAAGAAATCGCCACACCCGGCGACGGGCAGCTCAAGGCGCTCATCACCATCGCCGGCAACCCGGTGCTGTCCTCACCCGGCGGCGACAAGCTCGACGAAGTGCTGCCCACGCTGGAAGCGATCATCTCCGTTGACCTTTGGCTCAACGAGACGACCCGCGATGCCGATGTCATCCTGCCGGGGCTGTCGCCGCTCGAGCAGCCCCACCATGACGACCTGATCCTGCAATTCGCGATCCACAGCATCGCCAATTACTCGGCACCGGTCTTTGACCCTGGTGATCGGCCGCAGGAGTGGGAGATCCTGATCCGGCTCACCGGGCTGTGCACCGGCACCCCGGCCGAGGATGTCGACGTCGCGGCGATCGACGACGGTTTCTTCGATTACCTGGCCTTCACCCGGGGACTTGACGGCGCGGCGATCCGCCAGCTCTACCACCAGGGCGGGCCGGAGCGGATGCTCGACCTCACCTTGCGAACCGGGCCTTTCGGAGACCAGTACGGCAAAAACCCCGGCGGACTGACGTTGGACATGCTCAAGGCCAATCCGAACGGAATCGACTTCGGACCGATGGTGGCCGCAGCTGCCCGACGTGTTGGGCACCGCCGACAAGAAAATCCGGCTCGCCCCGCAATACCTGCTCGATGACTTGCCGAGGCTGGCCGCACGCCTGGAGCGGCCCGCCGAACCTCTGGTCCTGGTGAGCCGTCGGCATTTGCGTTCCAACAACACCTGGTTGCACAACGTGCCTGCCCTGATGAAGGGCAAGGACCGCTGCACGTTGCTGATGCATCCCGACGATGCGGCCCGCTGTGGAATCGCCGACAACGACGTCGTCACGGTGAAATCGGACACCGGCGAAATCAAAGTGCCCGTCGAGGTCACCGACGCCATCAAGCCGGGAGTGGTGTCGATGCCCCACGGCTGGGGACACGGCAAACCGGGCACACGCCTGTCGGTGGCCAACGGCTCACCGGGCGCCAACACCAACGCCTTGTCCCCCCAAGATTCGTCGACGAGCCGTCCGGCAACGGGGTCCTCAACGGTATCCCAGTGACAGTGAGCTGAAGCCCACGATTCAGCCGCTCGACTGTCATGGATATCTTGTCGGACAGAGTGATTTCGTTGCCCGGAAGGACTGGCCATGACGACCCCACGCTTCGGCGACGATCGGCGCATCCCTCAACTCGTCCCGCGCCGGTTGCTGCGCGACAGTCAAACACACCATCCGGCGGTGCTTGAGGACGCGAAGCGAAGAAGCCAGCAATTTCACCTGCGGCTGGCCGACCGCATCACCACGTTCGCCGGCTCGATGAACTTCGTCGTGCTGCACGCCGGCATTTTTGCCGTATGGATAGCGCTGTTGGAACAGTATCCGTGGCCGATCCTGGCCCTGGTGGTGTCACTCGAAGCGATCTTCCTGTCGGCCTTCATCATGATCGGCCAAAACCGTCAAGCCGCCTTCCAGCAGGTCAAGGCCGATCACGACTATGAGGCTCAGGAGCTCGAACTCAAAACCAACACCGAGTTGACGCGCCAAATCCACCTGCTGACCGAGGAATTGCATCGGCGCTTCCTCCAAGATGCCGGTAAAGCTGCCGACGCTGACACTGGGCGCAGTCCCTAGACGCAACCACTGACGCTGACGCGACGCCCGAAATTAGCGCACACGTTGACATTGGGCGGCGGTGGTGGGGGAGGGGGATAGTCCTCGGGCATGGGGGCGTATGCGGCTGGCGGCGGAGCGTAGGGGCCGACCGCGTCCGCGATATTGGTACACCCGCTCACCGAAACGCGACGTCCCGCGTTGACGCATACATCCGCGAGCGCCGCGCCGGCCGGCTGCATAAGGGCCAGTACCTCCGGAGCAGCGGTAAGCGCCAGTGCCGCGAGCGCCACCGCGGCCGATGGTCGTTTCCACGGAATCATCTGATCTCCTCGCCACCGGTGGCATCCGGCGTATGGAACTCGTCGGGTAATTGCCGACACTACCGCGGTCGGACGCTGTCCACGGCCTTTTTGCCCGAAGGCCGTCACGCGGCCGCGCACTGGTTGATGCCCGGCCGGTTGACGGGCGCGGATTGCGGCCGGGCCAGTGCGGCCGGGCCAGTGCGACCCCATCCGATCCCGCGACGCCAACCTAGCTGTGGGCGGCGGACGCGAGGCAAACCGGTCGAGCCGGGTCAGGGAATGCTCGGCTGGGGTATCGGCATCCCAATGACGCTCTACATCAGAATCTTTCGTCAAACAAGCGTCCCTAAGATGCGCTCCGGCGGTCGTCCGACTGATAATGCCAGTGGCACAAGGCTTCTGGTGATCAGCTGAGGCGGCAACGATGCCGCCGTGTAATAGCCGATATCAAGCACTCCTATCAACTCTTCGCGCGCCATGTATTTACTTGCCTGTTGATCCTCGCTGTCGGTGCCGAACGCCTGGTCGAGCTGTCAGTCGCCCCACGAAACGCAAGATCGTCGAAGGCTCACGGAGGCAAGGAGTTCCGCGCTGTGGTGGTGCTGAGTGCGGTTGTGCGCTGGCGGAGAATCAAGGGGCGATGGGCCGATTCGTCCACTCCCGGTCGGACCGGCGCGATGAGCGGAACCATCCACCCGCTGCGCCGGTGCCGCCGTCCGTGGGGATGGTGTGGCCGGTGACGAACGCCGAGAGTTCTGAGGCCAGGAACAGGATCACGCGGGCCTGATCCTCGGGCAGGCCCATCCGCCCGACCGGAACCCACTGCGGCCACTGCATCTGCTCCTCCTGCGACAGCCACTGTGAATACGGCACCTGGAGGGACTCGGTGACGTCCGGGGCGATCGCGTTGACCCGCACCCCAAGCGCGCCGACCTGGACCGCGAGACTGCGGGTGAACTGAATGACCGCAGCTTTGAAAGCCGCATAGACCGGATCCTCCGGGTATCCCCGCAACCCCTCGACCGAGGAGACATTGACGATCGCTCCGGCGTGCTCGCTGATCATCGCCGGCAGGAACGCATGGGTGACAAGGAAGACATGGTGCAGATTGATCCGGTAGAGCTCGTCCCACAATTCCGGCTCGGTGTCGACGAAATTTCCCGGGTGGCGCAGCCAGTGGCCCACGTTGTTCACCAGCACGTCCACCCGGCCATAGCGGTCCAGCACCGACCGCGCCAAGCCCGTTACCTCACCGGCGTCGCGGACATCGGCGACAACGGCCAGGGCCGATCCGCCCGATTTCCTGATCTCATCTGCCAGCGATTCGGCGAGCCCGCGGTCGATGTCGGTGATGACCACATGCGCGCCGTGCTGGGCGAACAGCCGCGCGGTTGCCGCGCCGATGCCGCCCCCGCCGCCCGTCACCACCGCCACTCGCTCGGGCAGCAAGGGGCCGTCGCGCATTGCTTCTGTCATTGCTCATATCTTGGGCCACGCGGCGGGATCGGCCACATCGGGGCCACAAAAAACCACGCACAATACCTGTGCACCCATCCGCGCTCAAGTAAACAGTGACGTACGCAACATTCGCCACGCATTCACGCACCGTTTTTGGCGCCCTGCGGCGGGTACCTCGGTCCTCACTTAGTGATGGCAGTGGTTCGCACAGTGGCTCCACGTCGCTTATTGCCAAGCGAGGCAATGACGCTGCGCGTTCATCACCGTCATAGCCCGTATTCGTTCGCGGTCTCGTTGGCCAGTCGGTTAATCGTTAAGAACACCGTCAGGGCTTGGGCCAGAACGCCAAATCTGCACTGGCCGTTCGATTACGTCGACGGATTTGCGGGGGTTCCCGTTTCGGCATCTCGGCGAGCATCGAACGGGTACGACTCGAGCACTGTGCCGGGGAATGGATCTGCGCGCCCGGCGTTTCCACGGACCGGGTGATCCTGTACCTGCATGGCGGTGCGTTTCTCACCTGCGGTCTCAACACCCACCGCGCGTTGGTCACTCGCTTGTCGAAGGCGGCGGATGCCGCCGTGCTTAACATCGCATACCGAAAGCTGCCATCGCACCAGATAACCGATGCGATCGACGACGGCCTGAACGGACTTCGGTGGCTGCAGGATCGCGGCTTTGACGGTGACCAAGTCGTCATAGCGGGCGACTCGGCAGGGGGATATCTGGCGTTTATGACCACGCTGTTGGCCATTCGCACTCGGGTCATGAAACCTGCGGGGGTGGCTGCTATCTCACCGTTCACCGACGCAGACCCGGCACGAAAACTCAAGCATCCCAATGCACGCAAGTGCTCGATGTTCACCCGTGGGGCGCTGTCCATGTTCGCTCAATACCTGAGCAACGCCCAGCTCCTGGAAGGCCGAGGCAATTCCACCGTCGCCTCACCCGTCGACGCCGACCTATCCGCGTTGCCGCCGGTTGCCATCCATGCGAGCTCGGGTGAATTGTTGACCCCCGACGCCGAACTGATGGCGAAGCGCTTGGAAGCCAGCGGAATCCGTTGCGACCTGCACCTTTGGGACGGACAGATTCACGACTTCCCATTGGCCGCTGACATCTTGCCCGAAGGCAGGCGAGCCATCCGCTACATGGGAGACTTCGTCAAAGACGTCACCAACGCAGCCCAATCCTGGCGTCGTCAGCTGAGCGCCACCGCAGCGGGTTAGGCTAGCTCGAACCGCCGGGGCAGCAGACGGATTCGGCAATCACCCTGGTGCCATCTTCACCACTCACCCCCTGACGCCGGACTGGTCCTCACTCCGGTGGAGCGTCGGCAGTGACCCGCTTACCGTCCGCCTGGTACACCGACGCCGGATCCCCCGGGCTTTGCCTCAAATACCCAGCCGCGACGGCCGAATCTTAAGGTCGCTTGCGCTTGAGGGCGGCGGCAAAGGTGCGCACCATGATTGCACGATGGTGTGACGCCCTCATTCGCGCCGCGGCCGATACAGTGGGTCCTGATGAGCCGACCAGCCCCGCCTGTGCTGACCGTGCGGTACGAGGGATCCGAGCGCACCTTCGCAGCAGGCAACGATGTAGTTATCGGGCGTGATCTTCGCGCTGACGTGCGCGTGGCCCACCCCCTGATCTCCCGCACGCACCTCATCGTGCGATTCGACCAGGGTCGATGGATCGCTATCGACAACGGCAGCCTCAATGGGCTCTACGTCAACAACCACCGCGTACCCACCGTGGAGATCCAGGACGGGCTGCGCGTCAACATCGGCAATCCCGACGGTCCGGCGTTGACGTTCGAGGTCGGCCGCCACCAGGGTTCGGCGGGACGGCCTCCGCTGACCACCTCGATACCCATCATCAACCCTGCCACCGGGGCCAGCGCGCCGGCGCCCCATGCCCAGCCTCCCGGGCCTCAGTGGCCCGGCCAGCCGCAGCAGCCGTCATCGGCATCGTTTCGCCAGGCCGCGCACCCGTCCAGTGGACAACAGCCGAGTCAGCAGCCCAGCGGACCGATGCCCAGCTACCCATCGGGGCTGCAGCCGCGGTACCCGACCGGCGCACAGCAGGTCGGACCACCCAGCGCGGCGCAGCATGCGCCGCACATTTATCGGGCACCATCTGGAAATGTGCCGTCGGCTCCCGCCGCGGAGTCAGCGTCGCTGCAGACCGGACGCGTCGGTAGCGAGTCGAACATCGCGACATCGATGATGAAGATCCTGCGGCCGGGCCGGGTGGCGGAATCGGTGCCGGGCGCCATCAAGATCGGCCGTGCCAACGACAACGACATCGTCATTCCGGAAGTGCTGGCATCGCGTCACCACGCCACCCTGATTCCCACCCCCCAGGGCACCGAGATCCATGACAACCGCAGCATCAACGGCACCTTCGTCAACGGTTCGCGCGTCGACGTGGCCGTGCTGCACGAGGGTGACGTGGTCACGATCGGCAACATCGACCTCGTCTTCTCGGGTGGCACGCTGGCACGCCGCGGCGAGACCGCGACCGAGACCCGCACCGGTGGCCTCGACGTGCGCGGCGTCACCTGGATGATCGAGAACAACAAGACGTTGCTGGACGACATCTCGATGGGCGCGCAGCCCGGAACGCTGACGGCCGTCATCGGTCCATCGGGGGCAGGCAAGTCGACATTCGCCCGGTTGGTGGCGGGGTACACGCATCCGACCAGGGGCGCGGTTTCGTTCGAGGGCCACAACGTCCATGCCGAGTACGCCTCGTTGCGCAGCAGGATCGGGATGGTGCCGCAGGACGATGTGGTGCACGGTCAGCTCACCGTGCAACAGGCGTTGATGTACGCCGCCGAACTACGGCTACCGCCGGACACCACCAAGGATGATCGTGCTCAGGTGGTGGCCCGAGTTCTCGAAGAACTGGAGATGACCCAACATCTGCATACTCGGGTTGACAAGCTGTCCGGCGGCCAGCGCAAGCGGGCATCGGTGGCCTTGGAGCTGCTCACCGGGCCGTCGCTGCTGATTCTCGACGAGCCGACGTCGGGCCTCGACCCGGCGCTGGACCGCCAGGTTATGACGATGCTGCGGCAGTTGGCCGACGCCGGGCGCGTGGTCCTGGTGGTCACCCACTCGCTGACCTACCTGGACGTATGCGACCAGGTCCTGCTGCTGGCCCCGGGCGGTAAGACGGCGTTCTTGGGGGCACCCAGCCAGATCGGTCCGGCGATGGGGACAACGAACTGGGCCGACATCTTCAGCACGGTCGCCAGCGACCCGGATGGCGCCAAGGCGCGATACCTGGCGCGCACCGGGCCGACCCCGTCGCCACCACCCGCGGAGAAGCCGGCCGAGCTGGGCGATCCTTCGCACACAAGTCTGTTCCGGCAGTTCTCCACGATCGCCAGGCGGCAGGTCCGGTTGATCTTCTCCGACCGGGGCTATTTCACGTTCCTGGCCCTGCTGCCGTTCATCATGGGTTCGCTGTCGATGTCGGTGCCCGGCAATGTCGGCTTCGGTATCCCGAACCCGATGGGCGCCGCACCCAGCGAACCAAACCAGATCTTGGTGCTGCTCAACATCGGTGCGGTGTTCATGGGGACCGCGCTGACCATCCGCGATCTCATCGGCGAGCGGGCCATTTTCCTGCGTGAGCAGGCCGTCGGCCTGTCCACCACTGCGTACTTGTTGGCGAAGGTCTGCGTCTACACCGTGTTCGCGGTCATCCAATCGGCGATCGTGACGGTGATCGTGTTGATCGGCAAGGGCGGCCCCACTCAGGGCGCGGCGGCGCTGGGCAAGCCCGGCTTCGAACTTTTCGTTGACGTGGCATTGACCTGCGTCGCGTCGGCGATGCTCGGATTGGCGTTGTCGGCCATCGCGAAGTCCAACGAGCAGATCATGCCGTTGCTCGTGGTGGCGGTCATGTCACAGCTGGTGTTCTCCGGCGGCATGATTCCCGTCACGGACCGCATCCCGCTGGACCAGATGTCCTGGGGCACGCCGGCGCGGTGGGGTTTCGCGGCGTCCGCCTCCACCGTCGATCTGCTCAAACTGCAGCCGGGCCCCCAAGTCCCCAAAGATTCACACTGGCATCACAACGCCGCGACCTGGTGGTTCGATGTCGGCATGCTGGTTGCGCTCAGCATCGCCTACGTGTCCTTTGTGCGCTGGAAGATTCGCCTCAAGGGCGGCTGATCACGGCACGGTCCGATGGTGGCGACCCGCAGCGCCCGGCTACGCCGCGCTTGCGACGCCACTAGGCCCGCCGGCGGACCACCTGCTCGGCCGCGGCGCGCATCCGGTCCGACAACTGAAGCAGATCATGCTCGCCCACCCCGAGGGGAAGGGTGTACGCCAGTTGCCGTAACTCAACGGCGCAGTTACGCAACTCTTGGCGGAGGCGCGTCTCAACGGTGGGCATGACTTCTCCCTCTGGCCGGGGCTGGGCGAATGCCTGGTCTTCGGACCAGCCGATGCCAAAAATCTTCCCAGTCCCGGCGCGCATCTGCGAGAGCGCCGATGCCATTTAACGGGAGTTTGACAGTGTATTTACAGTTGGGGCGCCCGACCGTCCCTTCGCTGTCATGGTCCATCGAGGGCGACTGCGCCGAGCGCCGTTGCGAAAGCCGGGTTTCCATTTCGCGGTGGCGCTAGGCCACCGCGGAATTGCGGGCCGAACTGGCCGAATACGACTTCGAGTTCGCAGGTGGCGAGGTAGCCCGGTTTCGCCGAAAGATCGGTGCCAAAGGCTGGTTCGGGATCAACTGGCCTCGCGAGTACGGCGGTCTGGGGCTCAGCGCCGTTCATCTGCATCTGCTGATGAGTGAATTCGAATATTGGGGTGTGCCCGGACCGGATCTCACGGTCACGTCCGTGGCGCCGATGATTATGCGGCACGGCACCGAGCAGAACAAAAGCGAATGGCGGCCACTGATCGCCAACGGTGAAATGGTTTGTGCCGTAGGGTATTCCGAGCCCGAGGCGGGCACCGACCTGGCGAGCTTGCGTACCGCTGCAAACCGTGACGGCGACGAATGGGTGATCAACGGCACCAAGATCTGGAACAGCGGAGCTCAGCGTGCCACCCACGAGTGGCTGTGCGTACGTACCGATCCGAATGCTGTTCGCCACCGAGGCATCTCGGTCATCATCGTCCCGATCGACACCCCCGGCGTCCAGATCCGCCCGCTGTACGCGTGGTCGGGCTACCGCACCAACGAAGTGCACTTCCGGGACGTGCGGGTGCCAGCCACCAATCTGGTCGGCGAGGTCAACCGCGGCTGGACCTACATCACCGGAGCCCTCGATCTGGAACGAGGTGCCCTGACCAATGCGGGCGACCTGCGTCGCGCTGTCGACGAGTTGCGAGAGCTGGCGCTCGGCCGCGCCGGGACGGTACGGGTGCCCGCCGACACCCCTCCGCTGCGGCGCCGATTGGCGCGGGCCGAAGCCGACGTAGCCGTCGCCACCTTGATGGGCTACGAGGCCGCCTCGATCCTGGACAGAGGCGTCATTCCCACCGTTGAGGTCAGCGTCGAGAAGGTCTTCACCAGTGAGTTGCGGCAGCGCATCGCCGATCTCGCGCTCGACCTACTTGGCCCGGACGGCTTGTTGGCGCATCGCAGCCAACAAGCGCCCCTGGCCGGCAAATTCGAGCGACTCTACCGGGCCGCCCCGTTGATGCGATACACCGGCGGGACGACGGGCAAGCCCAAGGGCGTGATGCTCAGCCACCAACAACCTGGTGTGGAACGCGATGAACGCGATCAACGGCTTTTATCACGACCAGGACACGACCTACATTCATGCCGCCCCAATGTTCCATCTCGCCGACGGCGGCCAAACCTTCGGTGTCACGGCCTGCGGTGGGTGCCACGTCTTCGTGCCGCGCTTCGATGCCGCCGACTGCCTGCTAACCATGGAGCACGAGAAGGTCACGCACGCCGTGTATGTGCCGACCATGCTCAACATGCTGGTCAACCACCCCACAGCGGGGGAGTCCGATCTGTCGAGCCTCAGATACATCGTCTACGCGGCCTCGCTGATGCCCGAGGGTGTGCTGCGCAAGGCGCTTGAGGTTTTCCCGAACTGCCAATTCATCCATGCCTACGGCATGACCGAGGCGGCGCCGGTCTTGACCGTGCTGCCGCCTCGCTACACCACCGTCGAAGGACCATATGCCGGCCGCTTCAAGTCCTGCGGCCTGGCGGCGCATACCGCCGAGGTGAAGATCGTCGACGAGAACCGCCAGGACGTCCCGCGAGGCACAACCGGCGAAGTCGCGGCCAAGGGGCCGATGATCATGCTGGGCTACTGGAACAAGCCCCAGGAGACGGCGGCCGTGCTGCAGGACGGCTGGTACTACAGCGGCGATGCGGCCTACATGGACGACGACGGTTTCGTCGTCATCGTCGATCGGCTCAAGGACATAATCATTTCCGGCGGCGAGAACGTCTACCCGACCGAGGTCGAGAACGCGATCTCCCTAATGCCCGGGGTCGCCGAGGTGGCCGTGATCGGCATCCCCGACGCCAAGTGGGGCGAGAGCGTCCACGCCGTCATCGTGCCGCATGCCGGAGCCGCTCTCACCGCCGATGCCGTGATCGCGCATTGCCGCACGCAGATCGCCGGATACAAGTGCCCACGCTCGGTCGAGTTCCGCGCTACACCGCTCCCGCTGTCCGGTGCCGGAAAGGTGCTAAAGCGCGAACTGCGCGAGGCGTTCTGGAAGAGCACCAGCAGGCCGGGGTTCTGAACCCGCAGGCGACTTCTCGCGTTTAGTCGTGGCTCTGGAAAAGAGACCACATACGAGGGTCTGAAAACTTCGTGTCAGCGATAGCGCGGCGATATGACAGACATCGCTGACCAGCAGTGAAACGATACTGACGTGGAACCCAACGGAGATGGTGGCTGTCGACTGACAGCGACGGCACTGTCGTGTGGGTCGTGCGGCTTCGAGCTGCCGCCGAACTCCAAGTTCTGTAACCAGTGCGGTGCACCGGTCACAAAGACCACTCGATCGGCCGAGTACAAGCAGGTCACGGTTCTGTTCGCCGACGTGGTCCACTCGATGGACATCGCTGCGGCGGTGGGTGCGGAGCGGCTGCGCGAGATCATGACCGACCTCGCCGACCGCTGCGCGGCAGTGGTGAAACGTTACGGCGGCACGGTCGACAAGTTCACCGGTGACGGGATCATGGCGGTGTTCGGCGCACCAGTGGCGTTGGAGGACCACGCCACGCGCGCGTGTTTGGCGGCCCTGGGTGTTCAGGAGGAGGCGCAGCGGCTTGCCGTCGACGTTCACGACCGCGACGGTGTGGACCTCCAGTTGCGGGTGGGACTGAACTCCGGTCAGGTGATCGCCGGGGAGATCGGTTCGGGGCCTTTCGGTTACACCGCGATCGGAGAGCAAGTTGGGATGGCGCAGCGGATGGAATTGGTGGCACCACCGGGCGCGGTGATGCTCAGCGAATCCACGGGGCGGCTGGTGGAGGGCGCGGCGACGCTCGCCGAACCTGAGCTGGTTGAGATCAAGGGCGCGGACAAACCGGTGCCCGCCCGTCGGCTGTTGGCCATGGGCGACGGGCGTCCCACTGCCGGGCGTGCTGAGTCGAATCTGGTTGGTCGGCGCTGGGAGATGTCCGCCGTTGAGGGTTTGTTGGACCGCGCCATCGACGGGCACGGCGCGGTGGTCGGCGTGGTCGGCTCACCTGGCATCGGCAAGAGCCGTCTGGCACGTGAAGTCTCTGCGATGGCCGCCACCACGGGTGTGGACGTGTTCACCGCCTTCTGCGAATCGCACACCAGCCAGGTCCCCTTCCACGCCGTGGCACGGCTATTGCGTGCGGTCACCGGCATCAAGGGTCTTGACCCGGATGCCGCCCGAGCGCGGATACGGGCTCAGTTTCGTGACGCGGAGCCGGAGGACTTGATGCTCTTTGACGACCTGCTGGGCATCGCCGATCCCGGTGCGGAGCTGCCCAAGATCGATCCGGACGCCCGGCGGCGGCGGTTGACGGCACTGGTCAATGCCGCATCGTTGGCCCGAAACACCCCGGCGCTTTACGTCATTGAGGACGCCCACTGGATCGACGAGGGCAGCGAGTCGATGCTGGCCGAGTTCCTCACGGTGATCCCGCAGACGACCTCACTTGTGCTGGTAACCTACCGCCCCGAATACCGGGGCGCATTGACCCGGGTCGCCGGCGCTCAGACCATTGCCCTGGCACCCCTGAGCGATGCGGAAACCTCAACGCTGGTCGCTGAACTGTTAGGCCCCGATCAGTCCGTTGGCGAGATCGGTGAAATCATCGCCGCGCGTGCCGCCGGTAATCCGTTTTTTGCTGAGGAGATCGTGCGCGAACTGGACCAGCGCGGTGTGCTGCATGGCGAGCCGGGCGCATACGTATCGATGGAAGAGGTTGCTGAGGTCAGTGTGCCTGCCACATTGCAGGCGACCATCGCGGCGCGCATCGATCGGCTTCCACAACAAGCGAAACGCACATTGAGCGCAGCTGCGGTGATCGGATCGAGATTTAGTGGGAGTCAGTTGGAAACGCTGGGGATCGATCCGGTTCTTGGGAGCCTTGTGGGATCCGAGTTCATCGACCAGGTCCGGTTCACACGAGAGCCGGAGTATGTGTTCCACCATCCGCTGATTCGCACCGTGGCGTACCAAGCGCAGCTGAAATCAGATCGCGCCGAGATGCACCGGCGTCTAGCCGCCGCGATCGAAGAGCGCGGACCGGCCGAGGAGAATGCCGCCTTGATCGCCGAGCATCTGGAAGCCGCTGGCGATCTGCGCGCCGCTTATGCCTGGCATATGCGCGCCGGGGCGTGGGCGGCCACCCGCGACATTGTGGCGGCGTGGGCCAGTTGGAAGCGGGCACGCCAAGTCGCCGACGCGCTGCCCCACACCGATGCGAATCGCACCGCGATGCGCATCGCCGCCCGCGCGTGGCTGTGCGGCAACGCCTTCCGCGTCCATGCCGACATCTCCGACGGCCTCTTTGAGGAGCTGCGAGAGTTGTGCACGGTCGCCGGGGACAAGCCATCGCTGGCCAATGGAATGGTCGGGCTGATGATGGAGCACATGATGCACGGCCGGTTGCGCGAGGCGTCGCGGCTGGCCTCCGAAACCATGACGCTGGTCGCGTCGATCGGCAAGCCGACCTTGACGGTCGGGCTGTCCCTCGCGGGGATCAGTATCAAGTCTCAAACTGGCGAGTTGGCAGAGGCGCTGCACTGGTCGCAGACCGTCATCGAGCTGGCTGACGGCGACCCCACCAAAGGGAACATCGTCTTCGGGTCGCCGCTGGCGATGGCGCTGGCATCGCGTGGAACCGCCCGGTGGGCACTGGGCTGTGCAGGGTGGCGCGACGATTACGACCGGGCGCTGGCCATGGCCCGGGGGGGCGACCCAATGTCGCGTGCCGTCGTCAACACGTACGCCTACGGTTTCGCGATATCGAGCGGAGTGCTGTTGGCCGATGACGATGCGCTGCGTGACGTCGAGGAGGCGCTGGAGCTCACCGAGCGATCCAGTGAGGATTTCGCGCTGGGCTTTGCCCGGTGGGCGCTGGGTATGGCGCTGGTGCATCGGGAGTCCCCGGCGGAGCGTGAACGCGGACTGGCGGTCCTGGGGCAGGTCCGCGACATGTGCATCGAGGGGCGGTTCTACCGGTTCTCGCTTGCGGCCGTGGACATGTATACCGCGCGGGAGCGGGCCAGGTGCGGCGACCGCGACGGCGCGATACCCCAGATGCGCGCCGCGATAGACGATCTGTTCCATGCGGAATATCACTCCTACGGCATTCTGGCGACTGGCTTTTTGGTCGAGATGTTGCTGGAGCGAGGTGCCCACGGTGACGTGGCCGAAGCCGAAGCCGCGATCGAACGGTTGGCAGCGGCACCAGCCGACGAGGGCCTGGTGATACGTGACATCTGGCTGTTGCGGTTACGGGCTTTACTGGCGCGAGCTCACCGTGATGCCGCGGCGTACACGGACCTCCGGGATCGCTACCGCGACATGGCGGAAACGCTTGGTTTCGAAGGGCATATTGCGTGGGCCGACGCGATGCCATGACGGGTGCTGCTCCTTCGGGAGTGGTGACGTTTCTTTTCACGATGTGGAGGGTTCGACCCGTCGGTGGGAGACCGACGCCGATGGGATGCGGGCCGCGCTGGCTGCGCACGACGAGGTGTTGCGCTCGGCAATCGAGGCGCATGGGGGCTGGTTGTTCAAGCGCACCGCTGACGGTGTGTGTGGGGCGTTCTCTTCGCCGAGGTCCGCGGTCGATGCCGCGGTGGCCGCGCAGAGGGCGCTGGAGTTGCCGGTGCGGATGGGCATCGCGACCGGGAAATCCGAGCTCCTACATTTAATCCATCCCGTACAGCGGTATTAGATGTCTTGCGGCTCAGGTGATGTCGGCGATACTGCGTGCTGCGGTTCACGCGGGCCCAGGTCGAGCCGGAACGGCGGGTAGTCATCACGCAGCAACGCGGCATACGCGCGCCAGAGGAACGGTAGGTATTCCGCCTTTGGTTGCTTGCGGTAATGACGTCACGGCTACCGATCCGGAGTCGCCAAAATCTTGAACAGCATGTTGTTCACATCCGTGAGGCACTGGACATCGACGCGGTGGTCAAATGCAGCCAGCCGTGCCTTGCGCAGGCTAGTGATGAATCCGGGCGCGGCCCAAGTGTCGCTGCCGATGGGCACCCCGAAGCCGGCGGCGGGTTCACCGGTGAATACGGGAACTACGATAACCGTTGGTTCAGAGGCGATTTCGTTGTAGAACGTCGATGACAAGACGAGAACAGTGCGGCCGTCATCGAGGCGCCAGACGTCGCCGCGGCGCGGGATCATCGGCGCGGCAGCGCCTCGAGGTTTTTGTCAGCCCAGATTTCAGCGACGTTCACTGCGTCGGGGTGGTTCGACATCCACTCGCCATGGGCTGCGCAGCGTCGCCTCATGTCCTCCACGTCGACTAACGCTTCGATCCAGGCGTTCATCGACTGCCGATCGTCCGCGGCGTACCGCTTGACCAGGTCGTATTGGTCATCAGACAGACGCAGCGTAATCGTCTTTGCCACCGCTCGATGGTAGCGTACATTGCCAGCATCGCACGGCTGCAAAGCACACACAGAAAGTGCTGGTTACCGTGGTAACCCCTGCCGATCCGCTCAAGGACCTGCTCGCCGAGTTGACACGTACCGGGGGTCCGTTGAAACGAGAGAACGTTTTGGCTGGTGCCGAGGCAGAAAGCCCTGCTCGCGCATGTCCGGGCGGACAGAGTAGATGCCCGGCGGCGGACGTGCGGCACGGTACGGGCTGCGCTACCAATATTTGGCTACTGCCGAGCAGATACTTTGCCAAGCTGTGCGCTCGGCAGTGGCTAATGGAATGACCTTGGCAAGGCGCGCGCCTAGGCCGACCAGGCGGTCGCCTACGTCGGCACTGTCAACTTGAGCCAACCTAATTGGCCGATGTGATGATTCGGGGTGATGGGCCGTGGCTTGGACGAAACGTCCTGTCCCAGTCGCCGATTCAAGCGGCGGCCGTGGTCGTCGCCCCGGTGATCTCGTTCCAGACCGCGAAGCGGTCGGCCATCACCTGTCAGTAGTCCGCCGCCGACAGCAGGTGCCGACGGGGCCGAAAGTGCGGCGAGATGCCGCTGAACCCGGACAGAAATCGTTGCGCGTGCCGGATCGACTTGAAGCGTTTCATCGCCCGCTCGCGTTGCCGGGTCGGCTGGTGAGAGTTCTCG
>DATJQO010000072.1:0-20581 GCA_035505695.1 Mycobacterium sp. | reverse complement strand
CCAGGAAACGGCGCAAGACGCTTATCGTCTGCCAGCCCTGCCACGAGGTCATCCACGGGCACGCCAACGCCGACACGGCGTAGATCACTGGAGAGCCGGATGCTCGGAAACGGGCCAGTCCGGTTCGGCGGGAGGCCGCGCCTTTGCCCGGAGTTCACGCTAACTGAGGGTTCTTCGGCTGGAACCCAAGGATGCTCAGTGGATTTGGGGCGAGTTGATCCTTGGGTTCGTGCTCAACCCGGTGGATCGTGTTCCTCGGCTGGGGTTTGGAGGATCTGTCGCGCGGCTGCGCAGTATCGGATCGCTGTGGTCTCGTCGAGTCCGAACACGACGGCCAGGTGGAGCGGGTCGGGGCCGTGGGTGAGCGCTTCGTCGAGTTGACGGTCGACGCGTAAGGCTTCCAGGGTGGCGGTTCGACGGCGGAATGGCGCGGTGAGCGCGTTGTCGCTGATGGCTCGGGTGGTCGAGGCGGTCTGGTTGTTGATGATCAGGTGCGGGTTGGCGGTGTTGGGCCAGCGTGTGCGCCGGTATTCCAGCCAGTCGATCAGGAGCCGGTGGGTGAGCTCGTCGAGCGGGCGCGTCACAGAGCCGATGGTCAGCCGCCGGTTGCCGAGGTCGACGTCGTCCAGGCGCAGGGTGCGGATGGCTTCCGGGCGGGCGGCGTGAACCGCGGCCAGGGCGAGCGCAATCCGGGCTGCCGGTGTGGTCGCGGCCTGGGTTGCGTCATGGATTTGGTTGGGGCCCAAAGGAAGAATGATTGGTTCGTCGCGGTGTCCGATGCGGACTCGCGCTGCTGGGTCGGCGAAGATGGTGCCATTCTTCTTGCAGTGCCGCGTCAGCGAGCGCAACGCGCCGAGGGTTCGCCGGCGCAGGTGGCCGCGCAAGGCGTCGGCGACCGCGTTGATGTCGCCGGTGGTGGCCTCGCGCAGGTGGTCGTATCGTGTGGACCATTCGAGCAGCACGGGGTGGGCGGCGCGCACGTAGCGGCGGACGGTGTTGATGTTGCGGGGTTGGCTACGGGGCCCGCCGTGCCGCAACACCTGCGCCCAGTCGCGGACGTCGGCTGCGATGCCCGGGGCCAGGTCGGTGAGTTTGTCCTCCAGCCAGGTGTCGAAGGCCGGGACTCGGTCATCGAGCAGCAATCCCATCTCGGCCAGCACTTCGGCGACTCGGTTGATGCTGACTCCATAGCGGTGCAGCACGTCGATCAGGTCCGAGTAGTGGAATTGCTCGCCGTCGCCATGTCCGGACAGCAGGATCACCAGCGCCCGGTCCAGTTCGGCGGCCAGCTTGGTGTTCCAGCCTCGGCCCTCGCCCAGCGCTTGGGCGATCCGGCGCGCGCGGACCAGCGCGGGGCTGGTGGGCTCGGCGTGCCGGGCCCGGTCGAAAGCCCGGCCAGCCCCTGGCAGGTGCAGCTGTAATTGCCCGCTGTCGAGCGGCTTCGGCTCTGGTGACCGAAGGGCGACGGCGCTGCCCCGGAGGCCGGCGCGCAGCCGCACACCGGAGCGCGGGCCGCGCATCTTGGTCATCCCCGCGAACCACAACTGGTGGCAGGTGACCCGAGCGAGATCGTCCTCGGTGACAACCGGAGGATCCGCGGACAGCGAGGCGGCCTGCAGCCAGCACAGTCGACAATGGCTGTTCTTCAGCGGCACGACCCGAGCACACACAGCGCAGGCAGCGCTGGGATGGCGCCGCCTGAAGTCGTAGCAGGCGCGACAATAGCCGCCATACAACACGCCCCAGGCCAGGCATTCGGGGCAGCTCGCCGCCGGCTTGTCCGGTGCCCGCCGCGCAGCCCGCGTCTGCTGCGCCGTCACGTCCGCTCCCCGCTCGCTCACTCGGGTGGAAGTGACCGTCCGTCACGGCGTTTGGGTGTCACCACCGGTCCGCTGGTCCCGGTCGAGACCTTCGGCTCGGCGTCCACGACCGGTCGGTTGACCTTGTCAGGCTCGGGAATGAGCACCTCCTCGACCCCGCAGCCCAGCACGGCGCAGATGATGTCCAGGTCGTCGAGCTTGACGCTGGCCGGGCTGCCCGACCACAGCCCGGACATCTTCCCGGCGCTGATCACCAAGCCGTGCTGGGCGAGCTGGCGCTGCAACTCGCTGGCTTTCCAGATGCCACGGTTAGCGGCGGCCAACCTCAAGTTCCACCTCATATCCTCAGTCCCTTCAGACGCTGGGCGGCGCGGTCCTGCCCGGCAAGCCATGCGTCCTCGACATGCGTGCGATGAACATGGACGTAATTCATAGTTGTGGCAATCCAGGCGTGGCCCAGCGTCTCCTGGATAGCGATCAAGTCCATCCCGCCCAGATACAGCTCGCTCGCGCAGAAATGGCGCAGGACATGCGGAGTCAGACTGTCTGACCATTCCGGCAGGTGCCGGGCCGCGGCTTCGGCCAGGCCGGCCCGCAACGCCTCGCTGCCCACCCGGGCGGCGGTGCCATCGGTATTACGGCGCTCCGAACAGAACAGCGGCGCGCCCAGCCGCGCAGGATCGTCGCCGAGCTGGCACCACACATCCTCGACGAACCACCGCAGGGTCCGGCCCGCGCCGTTGATCAGCGGCACCATGCGCTCGCGGGGGCCCGAACCCCGGGCACCTTTGCCATGGCGGACATGGAGTTTGCCGAACCGGCCCAGATCCCACTTGATATCGGCCAGATCCAGGTGACGTGCCTCGTTGACTCGCAGCCCCACCTCGGTCATCAACCGGGCTGCCGCGTAGTTGCGGGCAACAGGCCCGAACTTGCGGCAGGTCGCCAACTCCCCGCGCCACCCGACGAACAACCGTGCGATCTGCTCGGCGGCCGGCGGGATGCGCAGCTTGGCCTTCCGCCGACCCCTGGGTCGGTTGATCTCGTCGATCGGGCACTCGACGACCCGGCCCGTCAGGTTGTGGATCTCGATCTTGTGCCGCAGCTCCAGAAACTCGAAATAGGTCTTGAGTGCCTGCGCTCGAGCAAGTCTCGTGGGGATCGGCACTGCACGCAGCACCGTGCCGAAATACGAGTCCGCATCCGCGGGAAGCATGTCCCATAACGGTTTCCCGAACCAGGTCCGCACCTGCTCCAAGTGGCTGACATCCGAGCGAATCGTGTTGTCCGACAAGCCGGCCGCGCAACGGGCGAGTACAAACCCTGCGAACACGTCGGTCTCGAACCGCTCGATCTCCTCCGGACCGGCCGCTGCACGCAGCTCGCGGAGATCCCGCACGACCGACAACCCCACCGTGCCTCCTGGCCTTCAGCTTTACTGCTGGAGCATCACCAAAATCGAGACCGACTCAGAATATCTGAAGTTCAATCAGAACGGCCAAGACACGCCCGAACACGGAAAACCCCCAGGTCCAGCAGGGGGAACCGGGACCAAAGACCCCAACGAACTCCAGGATTATTTTTTAGCGGCGACGCGCTGGAGCTACCCGACTGGAAGCCGTTCTACTACCTGCTGGAGGACGCCGGGTTCGAGGTGCTGCTGGTCAATGCGCGGCACGTGAAGAACCTCCCGGGACGCAAGACCGACGTCGCCGACGCGACCTGGCTGGCCCAACTCGGTGCACACGGCCTAGTCCGGGGGTCGTTCGTGCCTCCCGAACCAATTCGGCGGCTTCGTGACCTGACCCGGGCGCGCACGGCAATCACCCGGGAACGCTCGCGTGAGGTCCAGCGGCTGGAAAAGCTGCTCGAAGATGCCGGGATCAAACTGTCGGCGGTCGCTTCCGACATCCTGGGCATATCGGGGCGCGCCATGTTGGAGGCGCTGATCGCCGGCAACCGCGATCCAGACGCACTAGCCGATCTGGCCAAACGACGACTGCGTCGCAAGATTCCTGCTTTGACCGAGGCGCTGGCCGGACGATTCAGTGACCATCACGCATTCTTGGCCCGGGTTCACCTGGACCTGATCGATCAACACAGCGCAGCGATCAACGGCATCACCGCCCGCATCGAGGAGATGATCGCGCCGTTTCGTGGGTTTCGCGAATTGATCTGCACCATCCCAGGCATCAGCACGTTGACCGCCGACGTCGTCATCGCCGAAACCGGCGCCGACATGACTCGGTTTCCTACCGCCGATCAGCTCGCATCGTGGGCCGGTACCACCCCCGGGAAACAACGAATCCGCCGGCAAGGTGAAATCCAGCAGAACACGCCCCGGAAACCCTTACCTGCAAGGCGCACTCGGCGCCGCCGCGATGGCGTGTTCCCAAAACCCAGACACCTACCTCGGCGCCCGCTATCGCCGGATCGCCGCACGGCGGGGACCCCAGAAAGCCAACGTCGCCATCCAGCACTCCATGCTGATCGCGATCTGGCACATGGGAACCAACGGCTGCCTCTACCAAGACCCGGGCGCCGACTACTTCAACCGACTCCATCCCGATCGTGCAAAAAACCGGGCCATCCACCAACTTGAAGCGATGGGCTACAGGGTCACCCTCGACCAAGCCAGTTGAGCCCGGACCGCACGGAAATCTTCGCGTCAGCGCCTCGTTGGGGCCGTTCGCCCGCAGAGAAACAGAGCCGGTCCGGCGGGTGATTAGCTGCACGGCTTGGGCGGCCAAACCCAAGGGCGTGCCAAGTGGTTGAGGTGTATGTGCAACGTCTAGTATCAGTAACCGAAAGCTTTGCCTGAAGCGGCCGGAAAGCGCTGACGAGCTGACCAGCAGCCCACACCGAGCAGTACAGGAGGAGACGTCTGTGACGTACACGATCGCCGAACCGTGCGTCGACATCAAAGACAAGGCATGCATTGAGGAGTGCCCGGTCGACTGCATCTATGAGGGTGCTCGGATGCTCTACATCCACCCCGACGAATGCGTGGACTGCGGGGCCTGCGAGCCGGTCTGCCCCGTTGAAGCGATCTATTACGAAGACGATGTGCCCGAGCAGTGGAGCCACTACACCCAAATCAACGCTGACTTCTTCACGGAGCTGGGTTCCCCTGGTGGCGCCGCCAAGGTGGGCTTGACCGAGAATGACCCGCAAGTGGTCAAAGATCTGCCGCCCCAGGGCGAAGGCGACTGAGCGGGCCGGTGTTGCACCAGCCCGGAGTGGGGGCACGCCCCGCTATCGGGAGAGTGTCGGCGTCCCTGCCGGAGTTTCCGTGGGACACCTTGGCCGACGCGAAAGCCGTGGCTATCGCCCATCGGGACGGAATCGTCGATTTGTCCGTCGGCACCCCGGTGGACCCGGTGGCGCCACTCATTCAACAGGCGCTGGCCGCCGCCGGTGCCTCGGCCGGGTATCCCGCCACGGCCGGCACCGCCCGGCTGCGTGAATCGGCGGTCGCCGCCCTGGCGCGTCGCTTCGGGATCACGGGTCTGACCGAGGCGGACGTGCTGCCGGTGATCGGCAGCAAGGAACTCATCGCCTGGCTGCCCACCCTGCTCGGCCTGGGCCCAGCGGATGTGGTCGTGGTGCCCGAACTGGCGTATCCGACCTATGAAGTCGGCGCGCGGCTGGCTAAAGCGCAGGTGCTGCGCGCCGATTCGCTCACCCAGCTGGGCCCGCGATCGCCGGCCCTGCTCTACCTGAACTCCCCGAGTAACCCGACCGGGCGCGTGCTGGGCGTCGACCACCTGCGCAAGGTGGTCGGGTGGGCGCGCGACCGTGGTTGTGTGGTGGCCTCCGACGAGTGCTACCTGGGCCTGGGCTGGGACGCCCAACCGGTGTCGATCCTGCATCCCTCGGTCTGCGACGGCGACCACAGCGGGCTGCTCGCCATCCACTCGCTGTCCAAGAGTTCCTCGCTGGCCGGCTACCGGGCCGGCTTTGTCGCCGGTGACTCCGATCTGGTCGCCGAGCTGTTGGCGGTGCGCAAGCACGCCGGGATGATGGTCCCGACCCCCGTGCAGGCGGCCATGGTGGCAGCGCTGGATGACGACGCCCACGAGCGTCTGCAGCGCGAAGGCTACGAGCGGCGGCGGGCCGCGTTGCTGCCCGCGCTGCGCTCGGCCGGTTTTACCGTCGATCATTCCGAGGCCGGCCTCTATCTGTGGGCCACCCGCGACGAGCCGTGCCGGGACAGCGTTGGGTGGTTGGCCACCCGCGGCATCCTGGTGGCGCCCGGAGATTTCTACGGCCCGCGCGGTGAGCGGCATGTGCGCGTTGCGCTGACCGCTACCGACGAGCGCGTGGCCGCCGCGGTGCAGCGGCTCAATTAGTCGATACCGCCCGCCTGCGGCGCCGAGACGGGCAGGCAGGCAGAATGCATCCGAGGCGTTTCGCCCGCTCAACCTCGGGTAAGGACGGTGGTCGTGACAACTTCGGCCGGCAATCTGCGGATCCCAATCTCGGTCGGGGACGTAGCCAAGCGGGTGTTTCTGGGCAAGCCGCTTATCACTGAGGACATCAGTGCCGAGAAGCTATCGAATGGCGTTGCACTCGGTGCGCTTTCACCAGACGCGGTTTCATCCGTCGCCTATGGCCCCGAACAGATCTTGATCGAACTGCTGCCCCACGCGGGACTGGCGGCCTTCCTTTTATTGCTGCCCATCACCGGTGTCATCTTGCTGATTCTGGTGTTGGTGACCGCGTCATACCGGCAGGTCGTCATGGCCTATACCCGGGCGGGCGGCTCCTACGTCGTGGCGCGCGACAACTTCGGGCCCAGGGTCGCGCAGGTCGCGGCCGCGGCACTGCTGATCGACTATGTGGTCACTGTTGCGGTGCAGTCAGCGGCCGGAACGGTGGCGGTGGTATCGGCGATCCCGTTGTTGGGCCCCTATGGCCTCGAAATCACCGTTGGCGTGGTACTCATCATCTGTTACGCGAACCTGCGCGGGTTACGGGAAGCGGGGCTTCCGTTCGCGGTGGCAACTTACTCCTTTATCATCATGGTGGGCCTGACCATTCTGGTCGGCATCGCTCGTGAAATATTCGGCGGTTTACCGGTATACGACCCCGCGCAGATGGCCGGAACCGTGCCGGTTCATCAGGCCAACGGCTTGGTGATGGGCGCGACGATTCTGGTGCTGCTACGTGCATTTGCCAACGGCGGCTCGTCACTGACCGGGGTGGAGGCGATATCGAACACGGTTGACCACTTCCGGAAGCCTCAGGGCCGCAATGCACGTTTAGTGCTCACTGCCATGGCAACGATCCTTGGTCTGTTGCTGGCCGGCGTCGCCTATTTGGCGCACGTTACCCACGCCACACCGTATGTCGATGAATACCCGTCGGTCTTATCGCAAATCGCGCGCGCCGTCTTCGGTAACGGCGTGATCGGCAACATCCTGTATTTCCTGGTCCAGGCGTCGAGCGCCGCCATCTTGTTCACCGGCGCGAATACTAGTTTCAACGGATTTCCGGCCTTGGCCAGTTTTGTCGCAGAAGATCGCTTCCTGCCCCGGCAGCTGACCAAACGTGGTCACCGACTGGTGTTTTCGAACGGTATCATTACTCTCACCGCGCTCTCCGTCGTATTGCTGATAGCTGTCCGCGGCTCAGTCAACGCACTGATCCCTGTTTTCGCAATCGGGGTCTTCACCGGGTTTTCGATGGCCGGGTACGGGATGACCAAACATCATCTGACGCATCGGGAACCGGGATGGCGACGCCGGCTGGCGATCAACCTGTCTGCGGCGATTTTGTCGACGATCGTGGTGGGCATCTTCGCGGTCGCGAAATTCACCGAGGGCGCGTGGCTGGTGGTCGTTATCTTCCCGCTGTTGGTGTTCGCGCTGATGCGGCTCAACCGCGAATATCGCGCCGAGGCCGCCATTCTCGAGATGTTCCGCACCGACCGCCCGGAGTTGGTGAAGTATGCGCGGCACCGGGTCTTCGTGCTCGTCGACTCGGTCGACCTGGCGGTGATCGAAGCGCTGCGCTACGGCAGGGGATTGCGGGCCGATGCGCTGATCGCGGTGCACTTCATGGTCGACGCGGCTCATGCCGCGCTACTGCGAAAGCGATGGGATCACTTCGAACTCGAGACCCCGCTGCGGATCGTGGACTGCCCGGACCGGCGCATCAGCCGGGCCGCGCAGCTGCTGGTCGCGAAGGCACGCGACGAACAGCCGAACACCAACGTGACGGTGTTGCTGCCGCGCCGAACGTTTGGGCGACTGTTGGGTCGACTGTTGCACGACCGGACGGCGGACAAGATCGCCCAGGCCGTCAGCCTGGTTCCGGACGCCGCGGCCACGATCGTGCCCTACGACGTGGAGTCGCGGATCAAGGAGGCCTACCCCGACACCTTCGAGCAGCGTATCGCCCAGGAATTCGAAAAGTTTGAAATGTGGGTGTCGCGGGACGAGGACCAGAAAGTCGACGCATACGAACACCCCGACCGGCCGGCAACGGTGATCATGTTGGCCGGCCTGATTTCCGGCCAACGCGCCACCGTCGAAGGACGGGTCAACGAAGTCCAGGACGTCACCGATCGCGGACGTACCCTGCGAAAAGTCCTCGTCGGAGACAGCAGCGGGGAGATGACGCTCACCTTCCGCGCCGGCCGCGGGGGTGCCGATATCCAGCCCGGTCAGCTGTTGCGGATCACCGGGAAGGCGCGCCAGAGCGGCAATCACTCCATATCGATGGTCGACCCGATGTACCACATCATCGAGGACCCCGCTAAAGACGAAGAGTCTGGTGAATCGGAGCCGAGCAGCAAAACCTGACCTGGCGGCGGCCCGCGGCTGCAACTGCCGCGCCGGTTTGCGGAATTAGCTTGCGCCAAAGGAGTTCGGCATTACCGGTAGTCCGCCGCACATGCACGGACAGTGAGGCAGCCGGTGAAATCGCCGAGCTCCTCGGCGGCTATGGGCAGGCAAACTCTGGTAAATTGGCCAGCTTAGCTTGTCGACCGGCCAAAGTCCGGTTTTACTAGATGGCAATGCCGTGCAGGCGCGTTACGGGATGGCTGCATCCAGGCGGCAACGCACGATGGCGGCGGGGCCCGCGGTAACCAAGCGTCATCGTCGACGACCAAGGTCCCTGTGGGCAGAAGCAGTACCCAGGCTTTGCCAGTTGCGCAGGAGCGCACGACGCGAGGGATGGGCGGCGCCGACGAACCATCTGGCGATGAGGAGCTAGAACGTGTCCAATAACATCACCTGGCACGAGCACAAGATCTCTCGCGTAGAACGCGAAAGACTCAACGGCCACAAAGGGTGTGTCATCTGGTTTACCGGTCTCAGCGCCAGCGGCAAAAGCACGATTGCCAACATCGTTGAGCAAAAGCTCTACGAGCGCGGCGTACGGAGCTATCTACTGGATGGAGATAACGTCCGCTACGGGCTCAACGCCGGGCCGGACATTCTCGAAGAGCGCCATGGGACCGAGTTTGCCAAGCGGTTCGGTCTGGGATTTTCCGCCGAGGATCGTGAGGAGAACATCCGGCGTATCGGTGCGGTCGCGAAGTTGTTCTGCGAGGCCGGCGTCATCACCGTGACGGCGTTCATCAGCCCTTATCGTCGTGACCGCGATGCGGTTCGGGCCACCCTCCGCGATGACGATTTCCTGGAGGTCTTCGTCGACACGCCGATCGAGATATGTGAGCAGCGCGACCCCAAAGGGCTCTACAAGAAGGTCAGGGCGGGCGAAATCAAGGGGTTCACCGGCATCGACGATCCCTATGAAGTTCCGCTGCAGCCGGAATTGCGGCTTGACGGCGGCCAGAAAGAGGCCGACACGCTGGCCGACGAAGTGGTGTCTCATCTTGAAAAGACGGGCGTCATCCCCGCCCAAGCAGATGCCAGGTTGGCTTCAGTGCCGGTCGGCACAGCCTAGAAAAGCGAGGGCATGCATGGACTATCACGGTCACAACGGGAAACCGATCGTGGAACGTGTGTCGACGGAAAATGTGGGCAGCCAGATCGAGGGTCTGCCGCGGGTCCCGATATCGAAGGCCATCGCGCACGAGGTAATCAGCCTCTCCTACGGTTTCTTCACTCCGTTGGCCGGGTTCATGGGCCGGGGGGAGGTCGACGGGACGCTGGACAAAATGCAACTGCCGGACGGAACGCTGTGGAGCATTCCGATCGTGTTCGATATGTCTGCGGACAACATCGAGAAACTGAACGTCAAGGAAGGCGGCAGCGTTGTTCTCGAATATCTCGGTGCCCCCATGGCCATCTTCGATGTCGCCGAGATATATGAGTACGACCTGGAGCGCATGGCCGAAAAAACGTACGGTACGTCCGACCCACGGCACCCGGGCGTCAAAAAACATTGGGCTACGAGAATCGGTTCCTCGGCGGCGAGATGACGCTGGTCAACGAGCCCGTCTTCAACGAGCCGTTCAAAAGCTTCTGGCTCACCCGAAGCAGCATATGGATGCGTTGGCGGCGAAGGATTGGAAGCACGTCGTCGCTCATCAGACCAGAAACGTTCCGCACACCGGGCATGAGGAATTGATGAAGCAAGCATGGCTGGCCGCCAACGAGGACATGCCGGTGGACAACCTGCATACGGGCATATTGGTGAACGCGATCATCGGCCAGAAGCGCGTCGGGGACTATATCGACGAGGCAATACTTTTGGCGCAGAACGTGTTACGAACCAGCGGGTACTTCCGCGACAACGTTCACATGGTGTCTTTCACGCTCTGGGACATGCGCTACGCAGGACCCCGGGAGGCGATTTTCCACGCAATCCTGCGGACCAACCTCGGATGTACACATCACATGTTCGGTCGAGATCACGCCGGCGTGGGCGACTTCTACGATCCCTACGATGCCCAGAATCTGCTGCAGCAGTACCGAACCCAATTGGGGATCAAACCGGTCTTTCTCAGGGAGAATTGGTACTGTCCAGAATGTTTGGAAGTCACCAGCTCGGCGCTGTGCGGCCACGACTCCAAAGCCCAAAGTTTCAGCGGCAGCCTGATACGAAGCATCTTGACCGACGAAGTGAAGCCGACGCAGAAGGTGATGCGTCACGAAGTGTTCGAGGTCGTGATGGATTGTGCCGCCGAGCACGGTCGAGGTTCGCCTTTCGTCACCGAAGAGTACTTGAGGGACAGACTGCCGATCTTTACGTTGAATCAGCCGGAGGACTCGTGAGCACTGGTGAGAACATGATCAAGGTCAACGTCTGGATCAACGAGGAACGGCTGGCGGCGCTGGCAAACGCCGGAATGGCGGAGCTGGCTGATGAGGCTTTCGCCGGGATGAAGCTGCTGGAGATTTACACGACCGAAGAGCAGAAAAATCTGATTCTGCAGCGGTATCCGTCGGCCAAGTACGACTCCGCCACCACCCGGTCCATTGAGTTGCTGCCCAAACAAGCGAAAGACCGGCTGCTCGAGCTGTCCATCAAGATGCATTCCACCGGCCCCGACGTCATGGGGCGCTTTCTTGAGGAAGCACCATCGGTGTGACTGACCCGTCGGTCCGCCGATGAGGGGTCGTCGGCTCAGGCGTCCAACCGGGTGAACTGGCGCCGGCGGTACTGCTCGACACAGGCCGCCCGCCGGATCTTGCCGCTCGTTGTCGTCGGAATCGAGCCGGGTGCGACCAGCACCAGGTCGGCGACGTTGAGACCGTGCGAGCTTGATATCGCCGCGGTGACGTCGTTCTTGACGCTGTCGAGCCTGCGAAGCGCCTCTTCGTCGGAATCGCCGCGCTTCTTCAGTTCGATGATGGTCACCAACTTCTCGGTCTCATCTGCCGCAACGGAGATCGCCGCGACCCGCCCGCCGGTGATCTCCTGCACCGTTGACTCGATGTCCTCGGGATAGTGGTTGCGGCCGTAGACGATCAGCAGATCCTTCATCCGGCCCACGATGAACAGTTCGCCCTCGGAAACGAAGCCGAGGTCTCCGGTTCGCAGCCAAGGCCCCTCCGGCGTGTCCGGCGACGGGTTGGCCAGGACGCCGGCGAAGGTGCGCTGCGTCTCGTCGGGCTTCTGCCAGTAACCCTCGGCTACGTTCTCGCCGTTGACCCAGATCTCGCCGACCGTTCCCGCCGGACATTCGAGGCAAGTACCGGGATTCACGATCCGCACGGTGGGTGACTTGGGCATGCCGTAGCTCAAAAGCGGTGAGCCGGTCTCTGCTGCACACGGCTCCGCGCTGCCCTCCGACAGCTTCTCGGGCTCGAAGTGGACGACTTTGGGCGCACCGCTCGCGGCACGGCTGGCGACATAGACGGTTGCTTCGGCCAGACCATAGGACGGACGCATCATGTGGTCCCGAAAGTTGTACGGAGCAAAGCGTTTACAGAACCGGTCCAGCGTCGCGGGATGGATCCGTTCGGCACCGCTGATGATGCCCAGGACGTTGCTCAGATCGACTCCATCGAGATCGGCATCAGAGGTCTTTCGGACCGCCAATTCGAAGGCAAAGTTCGGCGCGGCGGAGAAGACCAGCCTGGGCTGCGACAGCGATTGAATCCACCGTGCGGGCCGCTGCAGAAATGCGACCGGGCTGGTCAGGTCGCCGCGGTAGCCGCCCAGGATCGGTGCGATCACCCCGAGCACCAAGCCCATGTCGTGATAGAACGGCAGCCACGACACGACGGCGGAGTCCCGCGGCGGCACACCGTTGAACTCCGCGAAGTAGGCGGCCATCAGCTGCTGGAAGTTCACATGAAGGTTGCGGTGGGAGACCACCACGCCGGCCGGAAGACGGGTGGAGCCGGAGGTGTACTGCAAGTACGCGGTGCGCGGCGCCGCAGTGATCCGAATGCTCGCAGCGTCGCGAGCGTCCAAATCCAGCGCGTCGACCTCGATGACGGCGGCGCGGGAGTTCGGCGGTTGGATGTACTCGTTGACGGCCCCGGCGACCGCAG
Organism: Mycobacterium sp.; assembly: GCA_035505695.1. Lineage (GTDB taxonomy): Bacteria > Actinomycetota > Actinomycetes > Mycobacteriales > Mycobacteriaceae > Mycobacterium. Next base: position 7,839 of record DATJQO010000072.1, on the reverse strand, counting down.
ACGTGGTGAGGACAACCGTGGGTGCGGTGTCGGCCAGGACGGCAGTGACGCGCTCGTCGTGCGAGCCGGCCTGTGGCACCGACAGCGGAACCGCGATCAACCCGGCCTGCATCGCGCCGAGAAACCCCACGACGTAGCCAAGGCCTTGCGGAGCGAGAATCACCGCCCGGTCCCCAACCGCGCCGTGCTCCTGGACCGCGTGCGCAACGTTGACGGTTCGTTGATACAGCTGTGCCCAAGTCAGAGTTTCGGTGACGCCCGCCCAATCCTGCTCGTAATCGGTATACCGGAACGCTAAGTCGTCGGGCTGTAAACCGGCGCGTTCGCGCAGCAGGGACACGACGGACGAATTCTGCATGGCCGATAGGTTACCGCCTCAACGAGGCCGCTTTAGGTTCTCTCCAAAACTCGTAATCCCAGCGAAAACAACAGCCGCACCTCGGGATCGGCCAGGGACGTCGACAACAACTTCTCGATCCGTCGCACGCGGTAGCGAACCGTATTGGGGTGCACCTGCAGCCACTGCGCGGCGGCGGCGATATCGCCGAAGCTGTCCAGATAGGCCCGCAATGTTTCCGCCAACACCGGATCCTGCGCGCGCAGCTCGACGATGCGCGGGTCGACCGCGCGCGGTTCGCGGCCGACCAGCGTAACGATTTCATCGAGCAAGACGGTGGTGCGCGCCTCGGCCAGCGATGTCACCTGTCCTATCGAAATGGGATGGCGTGCCGCGCTGTCCAGCACCCGGTCCACTTCGGTCCGCGCCGCCGCGACACCGCCCAGACCCGCGACGGGGGCGGCGATCACTGCCCGCAGCTGCACGCCGAGCTCGGTGCGCATGGCAGCGATGGTGCCGCGGACCCACGACCTGACGGACCGCGTCTGCGCCTGGGGCAGCAGCACGTAAATCCGTGACCGATGCGAGGCGACTTGCGCATCACCGCGAAATGCGCTGGCGCTCAGTGCCATCACATCGGCCAGCCGGGCGTGACGGGTCCCGGCGGCTGCGGTGTCCCAGCCAACCAGCGCTGCGGTGCCATCGGCGGCGATACCGAGTTCGGCGGCGATGGCAGCCACGTCGGTGGGGGCCGTCACTTCTCGGTCGGTCAGCCCGAGAAGCTGCTGCACGTACCGCGCATGGGTGGACGGCCGGGCCGCCAGTCGCGACATGATGCGGGCGGCCAGCACCGCCGCGCCGCGCAACATCTCCTCGGCGTCGTCGGCCAGCGGTTGCGCGCCCTGCTGCACCCAGATGGTGCCGGCGAACACCGGCGGCCGTCGCGCATCCGGCGCCGGCTGGAAAATGCCGACGGCCAACCGCGGACGCAGGCCCAACTCCGGGCGCTCGGCGACGCGGACGACTTCACTGGTGGCTCGCAGCGCATCAAAAATGCCCCATTGGCCGATCCATTCGAGATGCTCGGGCGGACCCGCCCGGCCCAGGATGGAAAGCCGGCGCAGCTCATCGGCTTCGTCGTTGGACGCCGAATAAGCCAGCACCTGCGACTGAGCGTTTTCGATACTGACCATGCCGTGGATGCGGTCGGCCAGCGACTGCGCCAAGCCGAACAGGTCGGTCCCCGAGTCATCCATGGCGTCGGCCCGGTCCCCGTGATGTTCCAAGACGTGATTGACCAACTGGTACAGCCCCTCCCAACGGGCTCGGGGCTCGACGGCAACTACCGCCGATCCGGCCGCGCCCGCCGTGGTCACCAGCGCGTCCGACGGCTCTTTGGCGAAGATCGCTACCGGCACCCGCTCGCGCGCCTGCTTGCTCATCCACTGCAGCGCCTCAGCGTCGGTGACTCCCAGCAGGAAGAAGACGTCGGCGGAGCCGGCCGCGGCCGCCAGGCCGAGCCGCACATCGTCGGAATCGATGAGCGCGGCAGACCCGACCGGAAGGTCCAGCCCCCGAGGGGCGTCCACCAGGCTGACGACGGTTGCGTCCAGCGCGAGCAACAGCTGACCCAACCCGACACCGCTCATTGTCCGATTCTACTACCAAACGGCCGCTACCTTGTCTGATCGGCTAACCCGATGCGGGGTCACTGCGAGGATCCTGGCAGCATGGACGCGATAACCCAGGTGCCGCTGCCGGCCAACGAGCCGGTCCACGACTACGCGCCGCAATCCCCGGAACGCAGCCGGCTGAGCGCCGCTTTGGCCGCACTCGCCGATCACCCCATCGACCTGCCGCACGTCATCGCAGGTCGACACCGGATGGGCGACGGCGAGCGCATCGACGTCGTCCAGCCGCATCGATACGCCGCGACGCTGGGCACCCTGACCAACGCCGCGCCGGGCGACGCGGCGGCGGCGATCGAGGCAGCGATGGCGGCCAAACCCGCCTGGGAGGCAATGCCTTTCGATGAGCGGGCCGCGGTGTTCCTGCGAGCCGCCGACCTGCTGGCCGGGCCGTGGCGGGAGACAATCGCCGCCGCGACGATGCTCGGCCAATCCAAGTCTGCCTATCAGGCCGAGATCGATGCGCCCTGCGAGCAGGTCGACTTCTGGCGGTTCAACGTGGCGTTCGCCCGGCAGATCCTGGCGCAGCAGCCGATCAGCGGACCCGGTGAATGGAATCGCAGTGACTACCGCCCGCTGGACGGCTTCGTCTACGCCATCACGCCGTTCAACTTCACCTCCATCGCCGGCAACCTGCCGACCGCGCCGGCGTTCATGGGCAACACCGTCGTATGGAAGCCGTCGATCAGCCAGACGCTGTCGGCCTATCTGACCATGCAATTGCTGGAGGCGGCGGGCTTACCGCCCGGCGTGATCAATTTGGTCACCGGCGACGGCTTCGCGGTTTCCGACGTGGCGCTGGCCGATCCGCGGCTGGCCGGCATCCACTTCACCGGATCGACGGCCACCTTCCAGTATTTGTGGCAGCAGGTCGGCGTCAACATCGGCCGTTACCACAGCTATCCGCGGCTGGTCGGTGAGACCGGCGGCAAAGACTTCGTGGTCGCGCACGCCTCGGCACGGCCAGACGTGTTGTGCACCGCCTTGATTCGCGGCGCGTTCGACTATCAGGGCCAGAAATGCTCGGCGGCCTCGCGTGCCTTCATCCCGCACTCGGTGTGGCGGCGAATGGGCGACGACTTCCTGGGTGAGACAGCCGCGCTGCGCTACGGCGACGTCACCGACCTGACCAACTACGGCGGAGCCCTGATCGACCAGCGCGCTTTCGCCAAGAACGTCAATGCCATCGAGAGGGCGAAGGGCGCGCCGGGGGTAACGATCGCGGTGGGTGGTGAATACGACGACAGCGTGGGCTATTTCGTGCGACCCACGGTGTTGCTCTCCGACGACCCGACCGACGAGTCGTTTTCCACCGAGTATTTCGGTCCGCTGCTGTCGGTGCATGTGTACCCCGACGATGAGTACGAACGAATTCTCGACGTCATCGACACCGGATCGCGGTATGCGCTTACCGGCGCGGTCATCGCCGACGACCGAGCGGCCGTGCTGACCGCGCAGAACCGGCTGCGCTTCACCGCCGGCAACTTCTACGTCAACGACAAGCCGACCGGCGCGGTCGTCGGGCGCCAGCCGTTCGGGGGTTCTCGCGGCTCCGGCACCAACGACAAGGCCGGATCGGTGCTCAATCTGCTGCGCTGGACGTCGGCACGCACCATCAAGGAGACATTCGTCCCGGCGACCGATCACAACTATCCCCACATGGCGGCCGGCTGATGCGCGGCGTGTTCGCCAACACCCTGCGGCCGGCCATCATGGCCGCCAGCCGACGACCCGGATTGCGCCGGGCCGCTGAAGGGTTACCGGTTACTCGTAAAGTGGTGCAGCGGTTCGTGCCCGGCGAGACCATCGACAGCGCTTTGGAAAGCGTTGCAGCGCTGCGCTCATCAGGCCGTTACATCAGCATCGACTATCTCGGTGAGGACGTCACGGACGTCGACGACGCCAACGCGGCGGTGCGGGTTTACCTGGAGCTGATCGACAGCCTGGGCCGGTTCGGCGACCACGCCGCCGTCCGACCCCTCGAGGTATCGCTGAAGCTGTCCGCGCTCGGCCAGTCGCTGGATCGCGACGGCGAGAAGATCGCCCGGGAGAACGCCTTCGCGATTTGCGAAGCGGCACAGCGCGCCGGGGTATGGGTAACGGTCGATGCCGAAGATCACACGACGACGGATTCGACGCTGACCATCGTGCGTGACCTGCGGCTTGACTTCGAATGGCTGGGCCTGGTTTTGCAGGCGTACCTGCGGCGCACCTTCGCCGATTGCCAAGAGTTTTCCGCGTCCGGTGCGCGAATCCGATTGTGCAAGGGGGCCTACGACGAACCGGCATCGGTGGCCTACCGAGAACCCGCCGCGGTCACCGACGCCTACCTGCGCTGTCTTGGGGTGCTGATGGCCGGGCCGGGCTACCCCATGGTGGCGTCCCACGACCCGGCGGTCATCCAAGCGGTACCCGAGCTCGCACGCGAGTCAGGCCGCGGCCCCGACGAATTCGAATACCAGATGCTGTATGGCATCCGCGATGCCGAGCAGCGTCGGCTAGCCGATTCCGGCGACCGTGTCCGGGTCTACGTGCCGTTCGGGACCCAGTGGTACGGGTACTTCCTGCGACGGCTGGCCGAACGCCCGGCCAATCTGGCATTCTTCCTGCGGGCGCTGGCCGAACGTCGGCGCTGACTCCCCGCGCGTCCGGGGCCAAGGTTCATGACGGCGTAGGAGACGACGATGCTCGGCCAGATGATGCAGATGCCTCTGATGATCTCGTCGTTGATCCGTCATGCCGACCGCTACCACGGAGACACCCAGATCGTCTCGCGCCTGACCGAAGGCGGCATTCACCGCTATACGTACACCGATGCGCACCGGCGGGCACGTCAGTTGGCACGGGCCCTCGGCTCCCTGGGCGTACGACAGGGTGAACGCATCGGCACCCTCGCGTGGAATACCCACCGGCACTTCGAGACGTACTACGCCGTGTCCGGTATGGGCGCCGTGTGCCACACCATAAATCCGCGTCTGTTTCCCGAACAGCTGGCCTACATCATCAATCATGCCGAGGACAGGTACGTGTTGTTCGACGTCTGCTTCAGCGAACTGATCGAGGGGCTTGCGCCCCACTGCCCGCAGGTCAACGGTTGGGTGGCGATGATCGGCCGCGATCAGCTGCCGCAGAGCACACTCGACCTGTTGAGCTACGAACAACTGGTGAACGCGCACTCGGACGATTTCGAATGGCCGATATTCGACGAGAACACCGCGGCCGCTCTGTGCTACACCTCAGGGACCACCGGCAACCCGAAGGGTGTTTTATATTCGCACCGCTCCACCCTTCTGCATGCCTATGCCACTTGTCTGCCAGACGCTTACAACCTGTCGTCGCGGGAAACCGTGCTGCCGGTGGTCCCGATGTTTCATGTAAACGCGTGGGGACTGCCCTACGGGGCGCCGCTGGCAGGCTGCAAGCTGGTGCTACCCGGGCCAGGATTAGACGGCGCCAGCCTGTACGAGTTGTTCGAGCGGGAGCAGGTCACCTTCAGCGCCGGCGTGCCCACGATCTGGATGGGGCTGCTCGAGCACCTACGGACGAACGGTTTGACACTGTCCTCGCGCCCACGGCTTGTTGTCGGTGGCGCCGCCGCACCCCCGGCACTGATCAAGGCGTTCGCCGAGGAGTTTGGCGTCACAGCGATGCACGGCTGGGGGATGACGGAGATGAGCCCGGTCGGAACGTTGTGCTCGCTGAAGGGCAAGCACTTGGAACTCAGTGAACACGAGAAGGACACGCTGCGCGGCAAGCAGGGACGTCCCGTGTTCGGCGTCGAATTGGAAATCGTGGACGAAGAGGGCAAGCCACTGCCACACGACGGCAAGGCCTTCGGCGATCTGCTGGTGCGCGGGCCGTCGGTCTGCGCCTCCTATTTCAAGGGCGAAGGTGGCGATATCCTCCGGCCCGGCGGCTGGTTCGCCACCGGCGACGTGGCTACCCTGGATGCCGACGGCTACATGCAGATCACGGACCGTTCCAAGGATGTCATCAAGTCCGGCGGCGAATGGATCAGTTCCATCGAACTGGAGAATCTCGCTGCCGGCCATCCCGCCGTCGCCGAGGCAGCGGTGATCGGCGTGCCACATCCGAAATGGGACGAGCGTCCCCTGCTGGTGGTGGTGAAGAAGAACGATGCGGCGCTCTCACGCGACGACCTGATCGAATTCCTGCGGGCCAAGATCGCCAAGTGGTGGCTGCCGGATGACGTGGTGTTCGTCGACGCCATACCGCACACCGCTACCGGCAAGGTGCTCAAAACCAAACTGCGGGAAGACTTTCGCAACTGTAAGCTGCCGTCGGCTCCATCGGCAGGCCATTAAGCGCGATCGCGCACGTTCAAGGGTTATCGGCGTTCGGATTGAGGGTCAGCGTCGGCTGAGTCTGGCCGGTGAAATCAAACATCGCGGTGAGCGCGCCGGCGCGTTCGTCGAACGAGTGGTCACCGATGCTGCGGCCGGTGTTCCGCGCGCACGTCAGCAGCTACGGGTCTTCATCGTCGTCGGGCGCCAGGACTTTCTCCGGGTGATGGAACGTGTTGATTCGGGGTTGGCCACGCTCCAAGTGGGGTGGCGGGATCCACTCGGTGTCGCCTTTGGCGTTTTTGCGGGTGGTCCAGTTTGATTCGGCGAGTCGGTTGTCGGGTCCGCAGGCCAAGGTCAGTTCGTTGATGTCGGTGCGGTGCGTGTCGGCCCATCCGTTGACGTGGTGGACCTGGGCCCAGTAGCCGGGCGCGTCGCAGCCGGGTTTGGTGCAGCCACGGTCCTTGGCATGACTGTGACGGTCGTGCACCCTAGGCCGCATGCCTGGTCAGCAAGTTCGAATCCTGCCAGGGGCACAGGCCCATATCGCCTGCTCAGATGCTGTTTTTGACCGTCGTCTGACGGGATCGGCGCGTGCGATCTCCGTGTGGTCTTCTATAGCGCCTGCCACCGTCAGCCAGCACCTATTTCGGGTGCGCCTGTCGTCGTACTCTCAACTCCCATGACGCTCATTCTCCTGTCAGGTCGCCCCGGCTCTGGGAAGACTGAGGTCGGCAAGTGGCTCGCCGAGAATCGTGGTTTTATACACATTGAGACCGATACATATGCCGGATTAGCGACATTGAACGGGCTGCTGGGTGGCTTCCAGTGCCCGGGAGGCGCTGCCGTGGTGCATGACAGAGCGCGTGCCCTCGGCGAGAAGGTTGTCATCGAGTGGGGCTTCCGGCCCAAGACGGAGTTTCACTTCGTCCGCCAGCTTCGGCTCGCAGGTTTCGATCCTTGGTGGCTCGATCGTAACGAGAAGGCGGCCCGCCAGGGATACATGGAAGCGAAGGGTGACTCAGCCCCTATGCACTTGTACTGGGAACAGGTCAACGCTATTGAGGCAGCGTGGCCGAAGTTGGAGAAGTTTTACGGCGACCACATCATCCGCACCGTCAGTCCTGGGGCCACCGCTCTGACCGTTGAGCAAATTGCGTCCAGAATGCTTCCCGATGACGCCGACGGTTGAACCCTGGGTGACGACGGGCGGCGCGGACCTGGGCGCGCTGCTTCGGCGTCAGCCGGACGATACGGCGCTTCGGTGTCTCAGTCACCCCGGTCGCGCCCCCGCCGACGCTCGACCCGCAGCGCCACTTCCCGCAGAATCTCCCGCTGTTCCTCGGCTGTCGCCTCGCCCGACGCGCCATGGAAGTTGTTCATGCCCGCTGCGCTGGGCTGGATATCTCCAAGAAGGACGCCAAGGTATGTGTTCGGGTCGCCGGTGCTGGGCGGCGCAAAACTGTGGAGACGGTGACGACGTGGAGTTCGATGACCGGCCAGATCTTGG
>DATJQO010000071.1:0-34732 GCA_035505695.1 Mycobacterium sp. | reverse complement strand
ACTCCACCGTCCACCGCCGTCTTCAACGCCTGGTAGTCACGCACATCGACTTCGGCGGTCACGACACGACGGTTGAGCCCCTTGATGAGGTCGGCGGTTTCGGCCAGGTCGTCCGGTGTCGACGGCGGAATCTCGGTGTTGCTGCTCACCGGTTTTCAGATGTCGACTGCGATGATGTCGGCGCCTTCTTGCGCTAGGCGCACGGCATGGTTGCGTCCCTGCCCGCGGGCCGCACCGGTGATGAACGCGACTTTGCCCTCAACCCGTCCACCCATGACTGCACCTCACTGCTCCAGAGACCTACCCACCAAAATACTTGGTCGATCGATCAGGAAGCCTGGCACCAATCTAATCTATGCCACTGTCAAGGTCCGCCAAGCCGTCTAGCGGTGTGGTGTAGCAGTCGCTCCAGGTTTTCGCAGCAGACTCATCTGGCGTTCCACGAATGCGCGCAACTCATCGTGTCCCTGGGTGACACCGACCGCCCTCTCATTGCACAGGCTGCGGGCGGTCTGCGCGATCAGCATTGAGATCGCCGCCGGCGGATACTCATCGAGGTCGACACCGTTGGCTCGCAGCACCATCGTCACCGCGGCTGTTTCGATGTCGCGGACGCGTTCGGCATACGCCTTGAGTTCGGCGCCGATAGCCTTGCGGTGGTTGGCCAACGCCATGAACTCGGCATTGAGAGTTGTTGATGCTGAATCGCTGTTCCTAAGCCACAGGGCCTGCAGTGGGTCGTCATCGGCCAGCAATGCCCGCATGCGCGTCAAGGCGGCTTCCGCACCGGCGCGGAGCACCTCAATGAACAGGTCATCCATCGTCGGAAAGTAGTAGTAAACCAGGGCCTGCTTGACGCCGGCCGCCGCGGCAACCCGCCGCGACGTCGCGGCAGCGTAGCCTTCCTCGCGCATGATTCGGGCGGTCGCCTCGATCAGCTTGCCGCGTGCCCCCGCGTCACCGTTGCTCTTGCTCCGCCGAGTCGTTGTCTGAATGGACGAGTCCGGTTTGCTTGACTGGTCGCCGCGGTCCGTGGTTGGCATACCGCATCCTAACAATTGGTCGATCGACCAAATTGCATAGTCGCAATCGTGAGCACTTTGGATGGCGGTCCTGGCAAAACACCGACCACATGCGTTTGTTGCTTCCATTCGGCCCGGGAAAGGACTTGGAACCATGACCGAGCTCGCTGACGTTGACTACTTCACCGACGCCGATATCGCGCAAGATCCCTATCGGTACTGGGATTACTTGCGCAGCCAGGGTCCGGTATTTCCGGAGCCGTATTACGGCGTCATCGCCGTCACCGGCTATCAGGAAGTCCAGGCCGCTTTCAAGGATTCCGATTCGTTCTCCGCGGTCAACGCGATCGGCGGCCCGTTCCCGCCGCTGCCGTTTATCCCCGAGGGCGACGACATCAGCGAGCAGATCGAAGCGCATCGCCACGAGTTCCCGATCTTCGAGCACATGGTTGTCAGGGACCCGCCGGAACACGACAAGGCGCGTTCCCTGTTGGGGCGGCTGCTGACCCCGCGCCGGCTGCAGGAGAACAGGGACTACATCTGGCAGTTGGCCGACCGCCAGTTCGACGAGTTCATCGACAACGGTCGTTGCGAGTTCCTCAGCAAATACGGGAAGCCGTTCGCGACGTTGGGGATCGCCGATCTGCTCGGGGTTCCAGACGAAGATCGTGCCGAGATCCGACGCAACCTGGGCGCAGGTAATGCACCGGGCGCCAGGGTGGGCGCCCTGGATCACGAGCCGGTAGGCAGCAACCCGTTGCAATACCTTGACGATCTGTTCAGCGGCTACATCGCCGAGCGGCGAGAACGACCCCGAGGGGACGTGCTCACCGGCCTGGCCACGGCCACCTACCCCGACGGGTCGATCCCGCTGTTGTTGGAAGTGGTCCGGCCGGCGACGTTTTGTTCGCGGCGGGGCAGGAGACGGTGACCAAGCTGCTGAGTTCGGTAGTGCAGGTCCTCGGTGACCAGCCGGAGCTACAGGAGCGCCTGCGCGTCGACCGGGATCTCGTCGGCCCGTTCATCGAAGAGGCACTGCGCCTGCAAAGCCCCACCAAGGTCGACTTCCGGCTGGCGCGCAAGACCGCCACGTTGGGCGGTGTGCATATCCCCGCCGGCACGGTGATCATGCTGTGTCTGGGTGCGGCTAACCGAGACCCGCGAAAGTTCGACCACCCCAACGAGTTCCGGGTCGACCGCAAGAATGTGCGCGAGCACATCGACTTTGGCCGCGGGATCCATACCTGCGCGGGCGCCCCGTTGGCGCGAGTCGAAGGGCATATCACCATCAACCGCCTGCTCGACCGGACCCGTGACCTGGTGATCAGTGAGGGCAAGCACGGTCCGCCCGGCCATCGCCAGTACCTTTACGAGCCAACGTTCCTGCTGCGTGGGCTTACCGAGCTGCACATCGAGTTCACCCCCGGCGGACTGACGGCAGCACCGGCGCGGCACCGATTGGCTAGAGCTCCGGAATCAGTAGTCGTGACGAAGAGCGCACCGTGTTGAGGCTGGATATCCCGACGCTGGCGTGCCGGAAATTCATGATCACCGGTGTCGACGGATCCTGGTCGTCGCTGGTGAGCATCAGGCGCATGCGGTGGCCCGCCTTGAACCTGCGCACGTTGGGCAACAAGAGGATTCGATACACGACATCCTGGCCCCGGGGGACGGCCTGCGGGTGACGGCAGGGCAACACCGGCGCGCCGGGCCGGCTACCCGCCTTGTTGACTTCGCGCAAGCTGGCGCGTAGCCAGCCCGCCGTCACATCGATCGACTCTCCGTCGGACGCCACGTCCTGCAGCATTGCGATCCAAGCGGTGTCGATAGCTGTCGCCGAGGCCGCCAGCCGCAGCTCGATGTCGCCGACGATATCGATATCGTGGTTCAGCGGCGCGCTGGTCCAGACCAACCGGGACGGCGGGTCGATCTCACTTGGCTTCATGCGCCCCAAACCTGCCCCCAGTACCATGAATTCGCGACTGCCGGGCTCGCCTTCATCCTCGCTCAACGTCCCGTCGGCGCGCAGCGCCAGTTCTCGATGTGCAGCTTGTGACGGCGGCCAGGAGTCGGCGGTTCGCCACTCGTCGGCACCGGGCAGGAAGTAGCGGATCGGTGGCCCGTCGGTGATCCCGGTGTCCCGGCCCTTCAGCCAGTGGTCGTACCACGCCAGGGCCTCAATGTGCATGCTTTCCCACGGCCAGGTCAGCCCAAACTTCCCCAGCATGCCCAGCCGCACACATACGTTGTCGGACAACCCTTTCCAGGTGGCGAAGGTAGACGGGAGATGCAGCGGCACATTCTCCCAGTCGCACCCCCAGGTACACCGGGACATCGATCTCCTTGAGCAGAGGCAACAGGTTTCGTTCTTCCCACCACTCGTCACGGGTCGGGTGCTTGACCACCGACTCGAGCCACAACTCGTCCCAGGGGTGCGGATTGTGCGGCAGCCTGAGCAGCTGGCGCAGCATGGTGAGTGCCGCCTCGCCATTGGCGGTCTCGAATCTTTTATGCACGCGCGGAATTTTCAGCAGGCGGCGGGCCAAACCGACGGGCCTGCTGCGCCACAGCTTGTCGCTGCGTTCGGCGGCGAGTCCGAGCATCGAAAGGAACGGCGTCACGAAAGCGGAACTCAGTAGTCCATGATGGTTGGTGCCCTCAAAGAGATCGGCCGTCACTGCCAGGGGAAGATCGCCTTGAGATGGGGCGGACGTTCGACTGCTGCCTCATGTTGAGTCATCGCGAAATAGCTTATGATGCCGATCATTCCGATGTTTCCGTCACACCACGGTTGCGCCGCAACCCATTCGACGAGATCGTGGACGTCTTGGCGTTCCCGGGTGTCAAAGAAGGTGAAGGTGCCACCGGACCCGCAGGTGCCACGCAGGTTGGCGATGACATGCGCATAGCCCCGTGGCACCCAGAAATCCGTCACGCCTGGCCTCGATGAATCCGGCCGGGGCGCCGAGGTCCTGCATCTGCCGCGGGTAAGGCGAGGCGGCCAGCAACGCGGGAAAGCGACCATGGGAATCGGGCCGATGGATATCGGCCAAAAGCGTTGTGCCGTCCCGCATGGTGATCGCGGTGTTGATGTCGCTGCGCGAGCTGTACTGCGGCTCGCAGAGGTTACGGTACTGCCGTCCGGTGGTCTGCGGGCCGTTGAGCATCCTCGTCATAGTTTCAACGCAATATGAAACTTCGCGGTATGGTGACAAGGTGCCGAAGCGATCGCTTTCCCCCGGTCCCCGTGATGAGCGTGGCGTCCTGGCGGCGCGCATTCTGGCCGCCGCCCGCGACGAATTCGCTGAACACGGCTGGGCCGGCACGACCATCCGGGCCGTTGCCCGCACCGCGGACGTGGACCCCGCGCTGATCTACCACTACTTTGGCTCCAAGGAGGGCTTGCTGGATGCCGCTACCGCTCCGCCGCAGAAGTGGCTCGATGCGGTCGCCTCGACCTGGGCAACGCCACCAGAAAATCTGGGCCGGCAACTGATCCGCACCGTGTTGGACACGTGGACCGATGAGGACATTGGTCCGGCCTTGCGGGCGGTCGTGCTGACCGCCGCACACGAAGCGAAGACTCGGGATAAGCTTCGGCTGATCGTGGAGCGCGGCCTGATCGGCGGGTCCACCCTGGTTGGGGACGAGCAGGAACGCTTGCGTCGCAGCGGCCTGATTGCAACTCAGCTGATCGGGTTGGCGTTGTTGCGCTACGTGTGGAAGATCGAGCCGATCGCGTCGATGCCCGACGACGAGGTGGTAGCGGCGATGGCGCCCAACCTGCAGCGCTACGTTGACGGCGACATCACCTGACCGCGTAGCCGAATTGGACGCACCAACCGGGACAATGACCGAATGCGTCTCGGTTGCTTCCTTCGGCTGATGGCGGCCGTTGGTCTGATCGCGGTCTTCGGTGCCCCGACCGCTCAGGCCAGTCCCGATGTGCCTCCCGTCAGCGATGCCGCACGTGCCGCTGGATTTGTCGACATCCGAAGTGCCATTCCGGACGCCCTGGTTGATCTGCGCTACGCGACCGCGAACAATTTCACCGGCACACCGTTGTACCCGTCGGACGCCCGATGCCTGGTGCACCAATCCCTGGCTCCCGGCCTCGCCGCGGCGGCCAACACGCTGCGCGCGCAGGGCCACATGCTGGTGTTTTGGGACTGCTACCGGCCGCACGACGTTCAGGTCAAGATGTTCAATGTCGTCCCCAACCCGGCCTGGGTAGCACGTCCGGGCCAGTATGCGCACAGCCACGAGTCGGGGCGTTCGGTCGACGTGACATTTACAACGGCTCAGCAGCCGTGCCCGTCCGGGCAACACGCGGACGGGCTCTGCCTGGCCGACATGGGCACTGACTTCGACGACTTCACCACGCGCGCAAACGCGTTCGCTACGCAGGGTATCAGCGCCCAAGCTCAGGCCAACCGGGCCGCGCTTCGGGACGCCATGAAGTACGGCGGGCTGGCACCCTATGCCGGGGAGTGGTGGCATTTTGACGGTCCCGGCGCGGGGGTGGACCGTCCGATCCTGGATGTCCCCGTAGATTGATCTCATATGGTGAGACTCTGATTCCATATCCTGAATTAGCGGGTACGCTTCGATCATGAACGACACGCGACCGGCCAAGTACACGCATGGACATCACGAGTCGGTGCTCCGTAGTCACCAGCGACGCACGGCCGAGGATTCCGCGGCCTACCTACTGCCGTATTTGGAACCCGGCTCGTCCGTGCTGGACATCGGTTGCGGGCCCGGCACAATCACCGCGGACCTCGCTGCCCGGGTTGCCCCCGGACCCGTGAAGGCCGTCGACCAATCCACCGACGTCCTCACCGTGGCCCGCACCGAAGTCCAGCAGCGAGACCTGTCAAACGTCACCTTCGCGAGCGCCGACGTGCATCATCTCGACTTTCCAGACGACGCGTTCGATGTCGTGCACGCGCACCAGGTGCTGCAGCACGTCGCCAATCCGGTACACGCGCTGCGTGAGATGAAGCGGGTATGCCGGCCGGGTGGAATTGTCGCGGCCCGCGACGCCGACTATGCCGGCTTCATCTGGTTTCCGCGTTTGCCGGCTCTGGACCTGTGGCTGGATCTCTACGAGAAAGCGGCTCGCGCCAACGGCGGCGAACCGGATGCCGGCCGGCGACTGCTGTCGTGGGCGCTCGAGGCCGGCTTCGAGGACATCACGCCCACGGGCAGCGTCTGGTGCTATGCGACGCCCGCGACCCGCGAGTGGTGGGGTGGCATGTGGGCCGACCGCATTCTTTGCTCCTCGGTCGCGCGTCAGCTGCTCGACTCGGGCCTGGCCAGTGCGAAGCAGCTTGAGGAGATCGCCGACGCATGGCGGAATTGGGTGGCGGCCCAGGACGGTTGGCTGTCCATGCCGCACGGCGAAATCCTCTGCCGGGCGTAGGTTGGAGCGGCTGTCGTAGCTGGTCAACCCTGCGGCATTGGCATTCTCTTTTTTTGCAAGTACGTTATTCATCGATGAATAACGAGGCTCAGACACCGTCGGGCATCCCGCTGCGGCCCGTCTACGGGCCGGCGGACAGAACCGGGGAACCTCCGCCGCCCGGGGAGTTTCCCTTCACCCGGGGCAACTTCGCGTCCGGCTACCGCGGCAAGCTGTGGACGTTTCGCCAATATTCGGGGTTCGGCACCGCTGAGGAATCCAATCGCCGTTACCGTTACCTGCTCGAACAGGGAGGCACGGGGCTCTCGGTGGCGCTCGACCTGCCCACCCAGTGCGGATACGACTCCGACGATCCCGAGTTCGGCGAGGAAGTCGGCCGGGTCGGCGTCGCGGTGGACACCCTCGCCGACGCCGAAGTCCTCTTCGACGACATCCCGCTGGACAAGATCAGCACCAGCATGACCATCAACGGAACGGCGGCGATCCTGCTGGCGTTCTATGTCGCCGCCGCCGAACGAAAAGGCATACCGCGGGCCAAACTCACCGGCACCATCCAGAACGACATACTCAAGGAGTACGCATCGCGCGGCACCTGGATCTGGCCGCCGGAGCCATCGCTGCGGTTGATCGCCGACACGATCGAGTTCTGCGCGGCCGAGGTACCGAGGTTCAACGCGATCTCGGTGGCCGGGGCGCATTTCCGCGATGCCGGGGCCAATGCGGTGCAAGAGATGGCGTTCACCCTGGCCGACGGTGTCACCTATTGCGACACCGTGGTGGAACGCGGGCGGATGACGATCGACCAGTTCGCGCCGCAGATCTCGTTCTTCTTCTACACCCATGGAGACTTCTTCGAGGAGATCGCCAAATACCGCGCGGGACGGCGGCGTTGGGCGACGATCGTGCGGGAGCGCTACGGCGCGACGACGGACAAGGCGTCCATGTTCCGGTTCGGGTGCGTGTGCGGCGGCGCGTCGCTGTATGCGCCGCAGGCGCACAACAATGTCGTGCGGGTGGCCTACGAGGCGATGGCGGCGGTGTTGGGCGGAGTCCAGTCGATGTTCACGGCGGCCTGGGACGAGCCGTTCGCACTGCCCACCGAGGAATCCACCACGCTGGCGCTGCGCACTCAGCAGATCTTGGCGTACGAGACCGGCGTGGCCGGCGTCGCCGACCCACTGGGCGGCTCCTACTTCGTCGAGGCGCTGACCGACGCCACCGAAGCCCGCATCGTCGAGATCATGGACGACCTGGAGCGGCACGGCGGCATGGTCAGCGCCATCGAGGACGGCTACGTGCAGGGCCTGATCGCCGACGAAGCCTTCCGGATGCACCAGGACGTCGAAGCCGGCAGGCGTCCCGTCGTCGGGGTCAACCGGTTCGTGACCGACGAGCCCGAGCCGGACGTTGTCACCTATGAGCTTGACGCCGAGGGCCGCGACCTGCAGCTCAAGCGGCTCTCCAAGGTCAAAGCCGAAAGAGACTCGGCCGCAGTCAATTCCAGCCTCACCGCATTGTCGCGCGCCGCCGAAGGAAACGACAACTTGATGCACAACCTCATCGACTGCGCCAACGCGTACTGCACGGTCGGCGAAATGGTCTCGGCGCTCAAAGCCGTGTGGGGCGAATTCCAGCAGCCGGTGGTGTTCTAGGTGGCTATTCGAATTCTGGTTGCCAAGCCCGGCCTCGACGGGCACGACCGCGGCGCCAAGATTGTTGCCCGCGCACTGCGTGATGCCGGATTCGAGGTGATTTACACCGGCATTCGGCAGCGCATCGAAGACATCGCCTCGATCGCCGTCCAGGAAGACGTGGCAGTGGTGGGCCTGAGCATCCTGTCGGGTGCTCACCTGGCACTCACCGCTCGCACCATCGAAGCGCTGCGCGCAGCCGACGCCGCTGACATCGCCGTCGTCGTGGGGGGAACGATTCCGCATGCCGACGTCCCCAAGCTGCTGTCCGCCGGCGCGGCCGCGGTGTTTCCCACCGGGACACCGCTCGAGGTGCTGGTGCGTGACATCCGCGCACTGACCGGCACCCCCGCTCCGGCTTCGCAAACCGCCCCGGAGGAATAGTGCGCATCGGAGTAATGATCGGCGCCGAGCGTGGCAACATGGCCCGCAAGGTGAGCAAGCTGGCCTCTGATATCGAGTGGGCCGACGCCGCGGCCCTGGACACGGCGTGGATGCCGCAGGTACCCGACGACTTCGATTGCCTGACCATGGTGTCGCTGATGGCTGCGCACAGCTCACGCATCGAGCTGGGCACCGCGGTGGTGCCGCTGCAGGCCCAGCATCCCATCGCCCTTGCCCGACAAGCGCTCTCGACGCATGCGGTGACCGGTGGACGCCTGGCGCTGGGGGTCGGACCGTCGCACCACTGGATCATTCGGGACATGCTCGGCCTGCCGTACCAGAAGCCGGCCGCCTACACCCGCGACTACCTGCAGGTGCTCAACGCCGCCATGGCCGGGCCTGGGCCGGTCGATGTCGAGAACGATTCGTTCACGGTGCACAATCCGCTGGCGATCGGGGCCGACACCCCGATGCCAATTCTGGTCGCCGCGCTCGGTCCGGTGATGCTGCAGCTCGCCGGTGAACTCGCCGACGGCACCGTGT
This sequence comes from Mycobacterium sp., assembly GCA_035505695.1. Lineage (GTDB taxonomy): Bacteria > Actinomycetota > Actinomycetes > Mycobacteriales > Mycobacteriaceae > Mycobacterium. The sequence goes on along the minus strand of DATJQO010000071.1, from coordinate 25,667 downwards.
TGTGGATGGCCGACGAACGCGCGATCGCTGATCACATCGCACCGAAGATCACCAAGGCTGCTGCCGATGCCGGACGACCCGCGCCGCGGATCGTCGCGGGCATCCCCGTATGCCTCTGTGCGCCTGCGGAAGTCGACGCGGCCAAGGAGCGAGCCAACCGCATCCTGGGCGAGGCCGAGGTGTCGCCCAACTACCAGCGCTTGCTCGAAAGCGGTGATGCGCGCAATGTCGGTGACCTGTGTGCGGCCGGCGACGAAGAGGCGATTCTCGCGCGCATGCGTCGCTTCGCCGACGCAGGCGTGACCGACCTGTCGGTGCGGCTGCTACCGATCGGCGACAACCGCGACGAGCTCGTGGCCTCCAAGCGCCGCACGCGCGAGATGATCGCCTCTCTGGCAATGGAATTGCGTTGAGTCCCGAAAACGTCGCCCCACTATCCGGGATACGTATCCTCGAGGTCGGCACCATGCTGGCCGGTCCTTACGCCACCATGCTGCTGGCCGATCTCGGTGCCGAGGTGACCAAGATCGAGCCTGTCGGCGGTGAAATCTCCCGTGGGGTCGGACCCAGTTACTTCGCCAGCCTCAACCGCAACAAATCCAGCATCTGCCTGAACCTCGACTCCGAGCCCGGGCAGCAACGCTTAGGTGAGCTGGTGGCCGAATCCCATGCGCTGCTGGTGAACCTGAAACCGTCGGCCATCCGCCGCCTCGGTCTCACCTATGAGCGGTTGCGGGAGCACAACGAGCGCATCGTCTGTGTGGCCATCACCGGCTTCGGCCTGCATGGCGGCGACGACCCGGCTTTCGACTACGTGGTTCAGGCTGGTTGCGGTATCGCCGCGTTGACCGGCGATCCGGACGGTCCGCCGACACTGCCGGGTTACTCGTCAGCCGACAATTCCACTGGAATGTGCGCGGCGCTGGGGTTACTGGCCAAGATCGTCTCCGGTACCGGCGGACAAGTGGATGTATCGCTGCGCGACGTCATGTTGTCGCAGCTGAACTATCACGCCTCGGCCTACCTCAACGAGGGCGTCGAGCCCCAGCGCCGGCCATACGGCGCCCACTCGTACTACGTTCCGGCTCAACTCTTCCCGACGGCAGATGGATATCTGGCACTATTCGTCACGCACGACGGCTTCTGGAAGTCCTTCGCCGCTGAGGCGGGCATCGGCGGTTTCGAAACAATGACCGAACGGGTGGCTCGCCGCGACGAAGTGCTGGCAGTCGTCACAGCGATGCTGGCGACGGACACCGCTGCCGGATGGGAACGACGGCTGCGTCCACTGGGAGTTCCTGCGGCGGCCGTCAGGACACTGCCCGAGGCGCTCAAGGCAACTCCGGAAGCCGTTGTGACGGCCGGGGATTTCCGCCTCGTCGGCAGCCCGATCCACGTTTCGGGTTATGTGCCCGAGTACCGGCCGCCACCGGCGCTGCCCGAGGGTGGGCCTGACTAGACAGGTGTGGGGCCGGTCAGGTGCGCTTCAGCGAGTTTGCTGAAAGCCGCGACCAGACGGCTGCGGTCCCCGGCCCGGGTCGCCAATGCGACATGGCTCGGCTCAACGTTTTCCAATGGCACCGTGGTGATGTCGGGCCGCAGGCTGTTGCCGTGAAAGCCGGCCGTGATGGCCACCGCCTGTCCAGAGGCAATGAGTTCGAACTTATCCTCGAGCGCTTCGATGAACGGGCCGTCGGGAGCGCGGCGTCCGTCGGGTCGAGGGTCGATGCGCCAGAAGGCACTCCATGCGGGATCGGAGTGACGTATCCGCGGCATGGGTTCGTCGGCGATGTCGTCGAGGGTGACCGATTTCCGGCCGGCCAAACGATGATCGATGGAACCCGCCAGCACGCGGGGCTCGTCGTAGAGGATCGTCACGTGTAGTTGATCGGTGGGGAAAGGCAGCCGCGTCACCACCGCGTCCACCCGATGGTCGAGCAGGGCATCGCGCGCTTGGTCCCACTTCACATGCGCGGCTTGCACATCCGCGTCCGGGTGCTCGCGGCGCAACTCGCGCACCGCCGGCGTGACGATCATGCCCGACGTGTAGCCGATGATAATCCGGCTGGGCTGGGCGGCGGCACGGGCCTGCGCCCTCGCCTGGGCGGCCGAGCGCAACAGCGCCTTGGCCCGAGGCAGGAACACTTCGCCGGCGTCGGTCAGCTGCGTACCTTGCGGCCTGCGGTCCAACAGTCGCACACCTACGCCGACTACGCCGCCGAACACGGCACCGAGTTCTATATCGCCACCGGACGCCACCGCCGAGGCGACCCGTCGCCGGTCGCCCCGCGTGGGCGCATCCCCAACGATGCCAACGAAAAAACAGCGCATGGCTCGCAAGCTCACGACCAGCAAGGGCCGCAACATCTATGCACGCCGCAAGGCGATCGTCGAACCCGTTTTCGGCCAAATGCACACCCTGCAAAACGCCAAACAGCTGTTGCTTCGCGGGCTCGATCAGGCCCGCGACGAATGGCTACTGCTGGCAACCTGCCACAACCTGCGCAAACTGCACAACCACATCGGCGTCGCCGGACTGACCGGCCTTGCGCCCAGCTGCTGAACCGCGCAAACGGGTTATCCCCGAGCGTGTATCCAGGGCGGCGACACGCCCGAAACCGTCGCCCTGAGCACACGTTCGACGCGCTGGGTCTTCACCCCCATAAATCCCAACAACACGCCGATCAACCAACATCCCGGCCAGCGTGTTACTGACCGCCCTCCTAGCCCTTCGGGCCGTATTCGATCGTCGTCTCGAGCAGTCGGGGGATCGGCGCCGGATCCAGCCGCAGGGCATCCGACATGTGTAGCTGGCCGGCGTTGGCAATCATGTTGTCCAGGATGGCCTGAAGGTCCTCACCCTCGATCTCGTAGATAGCGAAGTACGGGCCATCGCCGTCGACCGGACGCAGCCGGCGCGCCGAGACGAAGCCGTCCAGAGCCACGAGTTCGCCGAGGTGGACTTCGTCGTACCAGGTGTTGTACTCCTGCTCGCGCTCCGGGGAACTGGGTCGACTCTCAACGAGGATGATGCCCTTGGCCATTGCCGCCGCCTCTCTGCTGACTGCTACTCGTAGCGCACCGTCACCGAATCGGTATCGGGCACGCCTTGGCACGTCAGAATGTAGCCTTCGGCGACTTCATCGTCTTCCAGAGCGTCGTTGACCCGCATGGTCGCGTGGCCCTCCACGAGCCTGGCCATGCACGTGCCACAATTGCCGGCCTCGCAATTGAACGGCGGCTTCAGGCCGGCCCGCCGCGCGCTCTCCAACAGCGTCTCGCCGGGGACGAGCGGCACGGAGACCTTCTTGCGATCCAGATGAATCGTCACCGTGCCCGCCCCGGAACCGTTTGATGCGGGATTCGTCACCCGTTTGGTCTCCTCGGTGGTCGGGGTGACCGTTGGCCGCCCCCTCACGCACTTGCATTCTTCACTATAGAGAATACTATTCTCACAGGGCGATAGGATCTTCTCAAGCCTGTGCGGATGTCGGGTCGATCCGGCCTGTCAGGGAAGGACGGGACGTGACCGAGCCGGCCGCGCTCGTGTTCGAGGATCGGCGATTCAGCCTGCCCCAGCTCGACGCGCTAGCCGACGGCTGGGGCAGAGCCTTGCGTAAAAGGGGTGTCACGACGGGTCAACGCGTCGCGGTGATGGCGTCCAACCGGCCCGAGTTTGTTGCCGTCTTGCTGGCGATCTGGCGGCTGGCCGCGACGGCGGTGCTCATCAGTCCGGCGTGGAAGCGCGATGAGGTCGACCACGCGCTTGGCCTGACCAACCCCGCGCACGCTGTCGGCGACCATCCGATACTGGGCGGCGCCATGCCGATGCTGCACCTTGACGAGCCGATCATGCCCGGCGATTCAACAGCCGGCTCCCCACCGCCTACCGGCGACGCGGTGCTGGTGTTCAGTTCCGGAACCACCGGATTGCCGAAGGCCGTCCGTCACACGCACGCCTCGTTGAATGAGGCGGTGCGGCAATGGCGTGAAGCACTGCAGTTGACACGGCGTGATCGAATCCAAATCGCCACGCCGCCGTCACATATCCTTGGGCTCCTGAATATCCTTACGGCGTTGCGCACCGGCGTCCAAGTGCGCCTGCATTCCCGCTTCGACATCGACCGGATGCTGCATCACATCCAAAACGACCGCATCACAGTGGAAATGACGGTCGCACCCATCGCGCTGGCCATCGCCTCGCATCCCAACCTCGAGTCCTACGAATTGTGCTCGCTGCGCTACATCATGTGGGGGGCGACGCCGGTGAGCGCGGACGTCGCGGAGACGGTGACTCGGCGCACCGGCATCGGTTGGGTACCTGCCTATGGGACCACGGAATTGCCTGTCATCGCCTGCAATCCCATCGTGGGCGCCCGGCTTGACGCCGTGGGGCGCCCGGTGCCCGGTGTGGAGGTGCGGGTGGTTTCACCGGAGACCGGTGAGCCGGTGTGCCGCGGAGAGGTCGGTGAGATCCAGGCCCGGTCGGCCTCACTCATGGCCGGCTACCTGCCGGCCGAAGCGACCGGCGAGGCGATCCGCGACGGCTGGTATTGGACCGGCGATGTCGGTTGGCTGGACGCCGCTGGTTGGCTGCGGATCACCGACCGACTCAAAGACATGATCAAAGTGCGCGGTTTCCAGGTCGCGCCCGCCGAAATCGAGACGGTGCTGCACGGCCATCCGGCCGTCAAAGACTGCGCGGTGTTCGGCGTACCGGACGGAACCAACGGGGAAGCGGTGGTCGCCGCGGTTGCGACATGCGCACCCGTCGATCCCGGTGAGCTCACCGCTCGGGTCGATGAGCGACTGGCTTCCTACAAACACCTGAGCCGGATCGTGTTCGTCCCCGATATCCCCCGCCTGCCTTCGGGCAAGGTATTGCGCCGAGTCCTCAAGGAGCGCTATGGATGTACGTCTGACAGCTGAACAACAGCAACTGCGCGACGCCGCCGCCAAGCTCGCCGGCGACCTTGGACCCTCGGCGGTCCAAGACCTCGATGACCAGAGCCGGATTGCGCGTCTGGACAAGCAAATTGCGGCGACGGGCTGGCGATCGCTGCGCTCCGACGGGGCGTCGGGTGTCGAAGTAGCCATTGTCGCTGAGGAATTCGGGCGCCGATTGATCGACACACCGTTTCTGGGTCCGGTGCTCGCCGACGACCTGACCCGCCACGTCGCGGCCGACAGCGGGGGTGCGACGGTCGCGGTCGACGGTCGCGCCATCGACGCGCGAGGTGCCCAGCGGGCTCTGAGTCTTTCCGACGGCAAGGTAATGGCCGCCGATGTGCAGGACTTGACGGATGGTGCTGATCTGACCCGGGCCGACGCGAACATCGCGGGAACGCCGGTAGCACTGGGCGAAGTGTCCGCGGACACCGCGGCGCAATGGCGGGCGCTCGCGCTAGTCGCCACTACAGCGGACCTGGTAGGGATCGCCCGGGGGGTGCACGCCGTCGCGTGCGACTACGCCAAGATCCGCGAACAATACGGCAAGCCAATCGGGTCCTATCAAGCCATCGCCCACCTGCTCGCCGAAAGCCTTGCCCTGATTGAAGGTTCGATCAGCGTATCGCGGCATGCCGCGTGGGCGGTCGACGAGCTGCCCTCCGCCGACGCCATCCGGGCCGCGCAGGTCGCGAAGGTCTATTGCGCGCGCGCCACCCGAACCGTCTGTGAGACAGCCATTCAGGTGCATGGCGGCATCGGCAACACCTGGGACTGCCTGGTGCACGTCTACCTGCGGCGTGCCCTGATGTCGACCGAGCTGTGGCCCGTCGTGTTGAAGGAGATCGATCTTGGACTTTTGTGACTCACCGGAGGAAGCCGCCTTCCGGGAGCGGCTCCGGTCGTGGCTTTCCGTGCACGCAGGAGAATTCTCCGGATCCGGCGACGAGTACTGGGCCCGCCAGGCCGAATGGCACCAGGCCCTGTACCGGGAGGGTTTCTTCGGGCTGTCGTTTCCCCGTGCATACGGCGGGCAGGAGTTGCCGCCGGTGTACGACGTCATCGTCGACGAGGAACTCGCTCGAGCCGGCGCCCCACCGCGCCCCAGCGTCGGCTACCTGGTCTACGGGATCGGGCGGCACGCCAATGACACAGTGCGGCAACGTTTCCTGCCCGGCATCATCAATGGCACGGAACGATGGTGCCAGGGCTTCAGTGAGCCCGGCGCCGGTTCCGATCTGGCCTCGCTGACCACCACCGCTCGCCTCGAGGGTGACACCTATGTGGTGAACGGGCACAAGATCTGGACGAGCTATTCCGATGTTGCGGACTGGTGCCTGTTGCTGGCGCGCACCGACCCGGAGGCCAAACGCCACTGCGGTCTGTCGACGTTCGTGCTACAGATGAAACAGCCTGGGGTGCAACAGCGCCCGCTTCGGATGATCAACGGGGTCACCAACGAGTTCGGTCAGGTGTTCTTCGACGACGCGAAGATACCGGCCGACCGGATGGTCGGCGCCCCCGGTGACGGTTGGGCGGTCGCCATGACCGTCGTCGGGCATGAGCGCGAGCCCTCCACGCTGGGTTATGCGGCCCGATACGGCAAGCTGGTGCGAAGCCTCTACGCCCGCCACGGGGATCCGGTTCCCGACGAGCTCGCTTGGGCGGCGGTCCAGTCCGAAATGCTCACCCATCACGTCCGGCGGCGGTTGTCCGAACAGCTCGACGGGGTGTCGCACGGGCCGGAAGGCTCGCTGGACAAGCTACTCATGACCTGGGTCGAGCAATCGGTCGGCCACGCCGCACTAGCGGTGGCAGGGACCCGCGACCCAGATCTACTCAGCGCCTATCTGTACAGTCGCGCGCAAAGCGTGATGGGCGGAACGTCGCAAATACAGAAGAACATCATCGCTTCGTGCATTCTGGGATTGGGAGTCTGACGTGTACGACATGCCTACCGAAGTCGACGTTCGTGCCGAAGGCGCGTTGCGCATCATCACCCTCAACCGGCCGGATTCGCTAAATTCGGTCAACGACAACTTGCACGTGGGACTGGCGCGACTGTGGCAGCGACTGACCGATGACCCCACGGCCCGGGCCGCTGTGCTCACCGGGGCTGGCCGCGCATTTTCGGCCGGCGGAGATTTTGCGTATCTCAAGGAGCTATCGGCCGATGCCGATCTGCGCGCCAAAACCATCCGCGACGGCCGGGAAATCGTACTGGGCATGGCTCGGTGCCGAATTCCCGTGGTGGCGGCGGTCAATGGGCCGGCCGTCGGGCTGGGTTGCAGCCTCGTCGCGCTCAGCGACATCGTCTACATCGCCGAAAATGCCTATCTGGCCGACCCTCATGTGCAGGTCGGCTTGGTGGCGGCCGACGGTGGCCCGCTGACTTGGCCCTTGCATATCAGCCTGCTGCTGGCCAAGGAGTACGCACTGACCGGCACACGAATCCATGCCCAGCGGGCCGTAGAACTCGGGCTGGCCAACCATGTGGTGGCAGATCCTGTCGCGGAGGCAATCGCGTGCGCGGAAAAGATTTTGGAGCTGCCTCAGCAGGCCGTCGAAAGCACCAAGCGGGTGCTCAACATCCATCTGGAACGCGCCGTCCTCGCCAGCCTGGACTATGCACTTTCAGCGGAGCACCAATCGTTTACCACGGAGGACTTCCGGTCGATCATCACCAAGCTCAGCGCGGGCAAGAACTGACCAATAACCACGATCGCGAATCAGTCGTGGCACCGCAAGAACTCACGCATCACGGCATCGAACTTCTCCGGCTCTTCGATGAAGGGCATGTGAGCGCTCGACTCGAATAACTCGAACTGCGAGCCGGGTATGCGCTGGTGGATTTCCCACGCGTGCTCGGGCACGCATTCGTCGAACCTGCCGGCAAGAACCAGGGTGGGCAGCGTGATTTCGGCCAGCTGGTCGAATACGTCCCAGCTCCGGATGGTTCCGACGATGTGAAAGTCGCTCGGCCCGAACATCGTCTCGAAGATCTCGGCGCCCATGGCCCTGAACGCGTCCTCGAGTTCTCTGGGCCACGGACGGACGCGGCACAGGTACGTTTCGTTCCATGTTCGGATTGCGGCTTGGTATTCGGCCGAGTAGGTGGTGCCGGCCGCCTCATGGCGGTCGATGGCGGACTGGGTGGCCGGATCCAGTTCCGATTTCAACCGTGCCACCATCTTCGAGAACTCCGGTATCGACGCGATGCTGTTCGAGATTGTGAGGCTGACTGCTGCTGATGTCACGTCAAGCGCGTACTGCTGCGCGAGCATCCCACCCCACGAATTGCCGAAGATATGAAAGCGGTTCAAGCCCAACGATTGCACCACCGCATCCATTTCGGCCACTGATCGATCCATGGTCCAAAGCTGGGTGTTGGACGGGCGTTCGGAATGCCCGCACCCGAGTTGATCCCAGAAGATAACTTCTCGCTCGTCAGCCAAACGTTGCAGCGAACTCAAGTAGATGTGCGGTAGACCAGGCCCGCCATGAACCACCAGCAGCGGAAGACCCGCCCCGCCACTAACCCGCTTGAACCACACGTTCCCTCCCGGGACCGCGATCGTTCCCTCGAATTGAGTCACAGCAGCAGTGTAGGGAGCGCCTCCCGCTCCCGGCCTGCACGCCGCGGCCGCGACTGCAGTCCCGTCGAGCGTGGGGCCTGTGCACGGATTTTGACGGGCCGACGTACGTATCCCCCCTCGGCGCGGCCAGACTGCTGGCCGACTCCACATCGGCTCCGTTGCAACTCTTACTCTCGCAATGAGAGAATAGTGTTCTCGTATACACCGAACTGGAGAAACCCGTGCCTGAAGCCGTCATCGTGTCCGCCCTGCGGACCGCCATCGGGACCGCCAAGAAGGGGACGTTGCGCGACACCAGCGCTTTCGACCTGGCGCATCACGTCGTTACCGAAGCGGCAAAGGATCTCGATCCAGCGCAGGTCGACGATGTGATCCTGGGTGAGGGGCTTTACGGTGGCGGTGTGCTCGCACGCCATGCGGCCATTACGGCAGGCCTGACCCAGGTGCCGGGCTTGGCCAACAATCGGCACTGTGCCGCCGGCCAGGCGGCAGTGCAGAGCGCGGCGGCAAGTGTACGTGCGGGAATGGACCAGCTCGTCATTGCCGGCGGCGTGAATTCTGCGTCCACGTCCCCGCGGTCGCGGATGCAAGTGGACGGCGAATGGGTCGACTGGTTCCCGCCGACTCACCCCGACCGTCCCGAGGCGCCGAACCTCGACATGTCGATCACCGTGGGGTGGAACGCCGCCGTCAAAGCCGGGGTAAGTCGGCAGGAGATGGACGAGTGGGCGCTGCGGTCACACCGTAATGCGATCGCCGCGATCGACGAGGGCCGCTTCAAAGAAGAGATAGTTCCCATCGAGACACCGCACGGGTTGTTCTCGGTGGACGAACACCCGCGACGTGACACCGGCATGGAGAAGCTGGCCGCCCTCAAGCCGTTACATCCAGAAATCGAGGGCTTCTCCATTACGGCCGGCAACGCCTGTGGCGCGAACGACGGGGCGGCCGTGTTGACGATCGCGAGCGACCAGCTTGGATTGCCTGCGCTGGCCACCGTACGGTCGTGGGCGTCCGTCGGTGTTGATCCTGCGATCACCGGCTTGGCTCCGGTAGAGGCGATCCCGAAAGCTCTTGCACGCGGCCATCTTTCGATCTCAGATGTGGACCTGTTCGAAATCAACGAGGCGTTCGCAGCGATGTGTGTGGCCACCATCAAGCTACTCGAGCTCGACCCCGACAAGGTCAACGTCAGCGGCAGCGGTTGCTCACTGGGACACCCAGTGGCGGCGACCGGAGCCAGGATGCTCGTTACGCTGGTCCACGAATTGCGCCGCCGCGGCGGCGGAATCGGGGTTGCGGCCATGTGCGCCGGCGGTGGTATGGGTTCCGCGACCGTCATCGAGGTCCCGGCTCCCTAAATGACCATCGCCAACCTGATCGCAGGCGCACGCAACGGATCTCAGCGCGCGGCGGGTCGGCTACTCAGCCTCATCGAGAGCGAACGCCGCGACGAGGTGCTCGCCGGCATCGGTCCGTCGTCCATCCGCGCCGTTCCCGTGCTAGGCATCACCGGACCTCCCGGCGCGGGTAAGTCGACGACGATCGCCGCCCTGGTCGGCGCCTACCGCGAACGTGGGTGTCGGGTGGCAGTTCTGGCCGTGGACCCCTCATCGCCATTCAGTGGCGGTGCGCTACTGGGCGACCGAATCCGCATGAGCGCGCATATCAACGACTCTGATGTGCTGATCCGCTCCGTGGCGACGCGCGGTCACCTCGGCGGTCTGGCCGCCGCGGTTCCCGCGGCCATCCGGCTGCTGGGCGCGATCGGCTACCACGTGGTGCTGCTGGAGACGGTGGGAGTGGGGCAGTCGGAGATCGAGATTGCCGCGGTCGCCGACCCCACCATCGTCGTCCTCAACCCCGGAGCAGGCGACGCCGTCCAAGCCGCCAAGGCGGGTGTGCTGGAAGTCGCCGACATTGTGGTGGTCAACAAGGCCGACCGGGACGGCGCCCAACACACCGTGCGTGATCTTCGCGCCGAAACCAAGGCCCCGATCGTCAGCCTCGTCGCCACCCGCGGCGAGGGCATCCAGGATCTGATGGCGGTCATCGAGGACCACCACCGAACCGATAGTCGCGATCGCCGACTGGCCCGGGCGCGAGCACAGATTCTGTCCTTGGCGCAAAGCCGCTTGCGGGAACAGCCGGATCTTGATCGGCTGGCCGAGGCGGTCGTCGACGGCACTCAGGATCCATATAGGGCGGCCGAACAACTTCTCTCGCCGAGCGTTCTACCGGACGAGTAATCACCGGATGTCCCCCAATCGGGGAATGAGCGTTCATCACTACTGCGGACCGATCGGCGGAGGTCAGCCCAGGTCAACCGCTCTAAGTTGGGGTTGTGCTCAATTCGGCGGTCACCTCGGCTGGCCGGCGCCAACAAAATTCCAGGACGAATCAGGAGACCGGCAACATGACATGCACATCTGAACTGTCGGCGGCGTTGGGAGGCGAACGACTGGAGCTGTATCGCCGGATGTGGGTGTTGCGATTGCTTGACATGGCAATGGAGGAGTGGCGGATCGACGGGCCGCGAACTGGAAGGATGGGTTGCGTTCTGCGCCAAGTGCTTTGGCATAAGGAGCCTCGTTCGAGCTCCGCGACGCCTACACGCAACAGCTGGCCGGCGAAGGCGAGGTCACCTGTTTGCCGTTCGGGATAGTGAGGCAAACTCCGTCGAATTCCAAGTGGCGGCCCAGATTGCGGTGTCGTGGCGACTGCCGGTGGTGTTCATCGTCGAGAAGGTCCGCGACATGACCGCGGCTGGCCCGCGCAGCTATGTGGCGGACTGCCATGGGATGCCTGTGCTGTCGGCCAACGGCAAGGACGTTGGGGCGGTTCGTGACTCGGTGGCCGAAGCGGTGCGACGAGCGAGCTCCGGTGCGGGCCCCGATCTGGTGAACGCGGTTACATACCGTACGAACCACCCCTCGGGAGTCGATCCACTGGTTTTCGAAAGGCGATAGTTGACGGCTGCCGGCGTCAGCGCCGGCCACCCGTATGAGGTGGAAGGCCAGGCTCGCCACCTGCTGGCAGAAGCTGAGTCGCTCAGCAAGGCGATGTTGTTGGTCACAGAGCCGACGCCGGTGACGAAGCCCGAACCGTGGTCGACTGCTGGTTGAGCAGACCTTGTCGCATCGCCTCGGCGACGGCGGCTGCGCGATCACCCACACCGAGCTTCTCGTATAGGCGTTGCACGTGCGTTTTCACCGTCGACGGCGCCACGTAGAGCTCCGCTGCGATCGCCGGGATGCTCTGACCCCGAGCGATCCGGATAAGCACCTCGCGCTCTCGTGAGCTGAGCACCGGTGCGCTCCTCGGTTCTGCCCGCTGACGAATCTCGGTGGCAAGGCCTCCGACCAGCGCGGGTGCCACCACGGCACGACCCTGTGCGCAGTCGAGGACGGCCTCGACGATCTCGCTGCGAGTCGAGTCCTTCAGCAGGAATCCGGCGGCACCCTGCTGCAGGGCTTGATACACGATCGCCGACTCGTCGTGCGCACCGGGCCCGAGTGGATGCCGACGGGGGACTGTTTGTCTTGCTCGATGCCCCGGTGGGCACCCACATCTGCGTGGAGCTGCCGGTCAAGAAGTAGCTGTATCGCCCACTCTGAGTGCCGAGCGTGGGCCATATGAACGAATCGAAGCGGTTTCCCGTACCTATGGCCCACACTCGGAGCCCCGGGCGGGCCCGCTACTGCAGGTCCACCGACTTTCCGGTGGCGGCCGCGTGGCCGGCACGGTAGCCGAAAACCATTGCCGGGCCGATTGTTCCGCCCGCACCGCCGTATGCCCGGCCGGTCACACCGGCCATTGCATTGCCCGCGGCGAAAAGCCCTGGTATCGGCTCACCCCCGACGTGCAGCACGCGCGCGTCGTGGTCGGTGCGCGGTCCGCCCTTGGTGCCCATCGCGCCGATGCACACCGGCACCGCGTAATACGGGGCGGTGTCGATCGGGCCGAGGGTCTTTGCGGCCAGCGTGGTCGCGCTGTCGTCGCCCCAGTAGCCGTCGTATGCGCTCGATCCGCGACCGAAATCGGGATCGGTGCCAGCGGCCACATGACGGTTCCACTGCTCGACGGTGCGGGTCAAACCCTCGGCGTCGATGCCGGTCTTGGCGGCCAATTCGGCCAGATCGGCTGATTCGCAGAACCAGTCGGGAACCGGTTCTCCGGGCGCGATGCCTAGAAACCCGTACCGCTCCAGGTGAACTGAGTCGAACACCATCCATCCGCGGTCATTGACATACCCGCCGCGGGGATCCAGGTACTGGAAAGCGCCAGCCATCGAGTTGTAGTCGGATGCTTCGTTGACGAACCGCCGTCCCGCGGAGTTGACGATGATGCTCCTCGGACGGGTGCGTTCCAGACGTACGCTGCGGCTGCGCGGCTTTCCCTCAATGGTGTCGCCCGGAATTTGCACGATCGGCACCCACCAGGCTTCCCCCATGTTGGCCAGATCTGCGCCGTGCGCCATCGCCATGCGCAGCCCGTCTCCGGTGTCATACGGCGGAGAGACCGCGCCATGCATTGGGCCGCGTAGAAACGCTTGCGTGAGAAGCGGATCCCATTCGAACCCGCCGGTGCCCAGGATGACTCCGTGACGGGCGCGAACTTCGATGGTTTGTCCCGGCAAGGCGACCCGGACTCCGGTGATCTCCCCGGCGTCGGCGACGAGCTGCTCGGCCCGGGCGTGGGTGTGGACCCTCGCACCGGCCTCCAGCACCCCACCGAGAAGACCCGCGATGAGTGCGGCACCGGCGACACACAACTGGCCGTTTTGCTCGTTCACGACTGCATGCAGGCGTGCCCTGGTTTCGGCATCGAAACCGACGTTGGACCAGTCGGCGGGAAACGCCGTAATTCGAGTGGCCCACTCGCCCAGTTGATTGAGGTCGAAGGGAGCCGGGATGAGCGATCGTCCACCGCCCGGCTGCCCGCCAGGCAACTCCGGCCGGTAGTCGGGAAAGCCGGTGGCTATCTCGAAACGCAGGTTGCTGTGAGCCTCGACGAAGTCGAGCATCGCCGGACCGGTCCGCACGAAAGTCTCAACCAGCGCATCGTCCATCGCGCCGAGAGACTGTGCGCGCAGGTATCGCAGTGCGTCGCCCACGCTCAATTCCGCTTCCGGAGAACGGTTATGGGCAGGAATCCAGACCACCCCGCCCGACACCGCGGTGGTACCGCCGACCGTCGAAGCCTTTTCGAAGACCTCCACGGATGCACCGGCGACGGTGGCGGTCAGTGCGGCTGTCAGCCCGGCGCCGCCGCTGCCGAGCACGACTACGTCGACTTCACGGTCGAACGACATGGACTGTTATCCCTTCAGCTCAGTAGCTCGGACAACTGCTTTGCGGCTTCGATGACCGCATCCTTTCCGCGCATCACGACGTCTTCGCGGTGAGAGATGAGGTTGATGCAAGTGGGCGGGGAGGGCGCTTGGCGGTGCACCGCGACGGCCAGACCGTAGGTGTTCGGCTCAATCTCGCCGTACGTCGTCACCCAGCCGCGCTCACGAGCGCGGGCGACCAACTCCCGTTCCCCCGGACGTGGCGGCATGCTCGCGAGCAGGGCGATCCCGGCGGCACCGCGGTCGAGTGGATATCGACTGCCTTCGTGGAAGGAGAGCTGGTAGGCCACATGGCTTGGCACAATCACCGCGACTGCCACCTGCTGGTCGCCCTCCGCGATGAGCAATGACACGGTAGTGCCCAGCTCGTCCGCGAGCGCGCGCAGCGTCGGCAGACTGAGCTGGCGCACGTTGCGGTCGAATGACGCACCGAGCACGGCCAGACCGGCGGCCGGCCGATAACGCCCGTTCTGTCCCTTGGCCACCAGCCGGAATTCGGCCAGCGTCGACAGCAATCGATAGGCGATGGTGCGATGCACACCCACTTGGTCGGCGAGCTGTTGCACGGTGAGGCCGCCCGGGGAATCCGCCACCATCTGCAGCGCGGTCAGACCCCTGGCCAGCGTCTGGGAGCCCGTCCCTGAACCCGCCACAGTCTTGACAGACCTCCATGTGAGAGCAAAGCTCTATTAATAACGCACGCCGATGTGCGATATTAGCACGCATCGTTCGTCAAAGACGAGAATACGATTTTCCAGACCGATGGGCCAGAGAGGAACCGTGGCGGAGTTCGAGAGCATATGGAGCGATCTCCAGGGCGTCGCGTTTTCGCAGGGCTACCTCGACGCCGGGGGAGTGCGCACCCGCTACCTGCGCGCCGGCGGTCCCGGCAAGCCGGTACTGGTCTTTCTGCACGGATCCGGCGGTCACGCCGAGGCCTACGTGCGCAATCTGGCGGCCCACGGCGATCATTTCTGGACCTGGTCGATCGACATGCTGGGCCACGGCTACACCGACAAGCCGGGGCACCCGCTGGAAGTCGGCCACTATGTCGAGCACCTGATGGCCGTGCTGCGCACCATCGGTGTCGATCGCGCCTGTGTGAGCGGCGAATCCCTCGGGGGCTGGGTGGCGGCCCGCGCCGCCGTGGACCACCCAGACGTAATCGACAAGCTGGTCCTCAATACCGCCGGCGGTTCGCAGGCCGATCCCGTTGTGATGCAGCGGATCATCACCCTGTCGATGGCAGCCGCTGAGAACCCGACCTGGGAGACCGTGCAAGCGCGGATCAAATGGCTGATGGCGGACAAGTCCAGGGACTACGACGACCTGGTCGCCAGCCGCCAGCGTGTCTACCGGCAACCTGGCTTCGTTGCCGCCATGCGCGACATCATGGCGTTACAGGACCCCGAGATCAGGGCCCGTAACCTTCTTGGGTCCGCGGAATACGGTGCGATCACCGCGCCGACCCTGGTGCTGTGGACCAGTGGCGATCCGACCGCCGACGTGACCGAAGGCCGCCGCATCGCGTCGATGATCCCCAATGCTCGCTTCGAAGTGATGCCCGGCTGCGGTCATTGGCCGCAGTACGAGGACGCCAAGACCTTCAATCGTCTGCACCTCGACTTCCTGCTGGGCCGGTGATGGTTGACCCCGGGCACGACCTCCCCCAAGTCGATACCGACGTCCTGGTGGTCGGTGCCGGGGCGGTCGGGCTGACTTTGGCGAATATCCTTGGCCTGCAGGGAATCCGGACAGTGGTGGTCGAGGAACGGGGCACCCTCATCGACTACCCGCGTGGGGTGGGACTGGATGACGAGGCGTTGCGGACGTTTCAGTCGATCGGCCTGGTGGACCGCATCTTGCCGCATACGGTGCCCAACCAGATCCTGCGTTTCGTGGACGCCAAGCGCCGCGTGTTGGCCGAAATCGCTCCGCCCGATGCGCGTTTCGGGTGGCCCAAACGTAACGGCTTTGTCCAACCGCTCGTCGACGCCGAATTGTTGGCTGGTCTGCAGCGATTCGAGCACGTCGACGTGTGGTGGGGACGCCCGATGACAGCGTGCCGGGAAAGCGCCGATGGGGTCACCGTCCAGCTCGGTGGCGGCCACGATCAACCAAGCCTGCGAGCCCGTTACCTGGTCGGCTGCGACGGCGGTCGCAGCACGACCCGGCGCATGATGGGTGTGTCTTTCGACGGGACGACATCGTCGACGCGATGGCTGGTGGTCGACGTCGCCAACGATCCGCTCGGCCACCCGAACAGCGAGGTCGGTGCCGATCCCGAACGGCCGTACGCCTCGATCTCCATCGCACACGGAATTCGCCGGTTTGAGTTCATGATTCACGCCGACGAGACCGACGAGCACGCGGAGGACCCCGAGTTTCTCACTCAGATGCTGGGGCGGATGGTGCCATATCCCGATCGGGTCGACGTGATCCGGCGCCGGGTGTACACCCACCACTCGCGGATCGCGAGCGCGTTCCGTAAGGGACGGCTGCTGCTGGCCGGAGACGCCGCACACCTGATGCCGGTATGGCAGGGCCAGGGTTACAACAGCGGGATTCGCGACGCGGCCAACCTCGGCTGGAAGCTCGCAGCGGTGGTGAGCGACCGGGCCGCCGACAACCTGCTGGATACCTACGACGTCGAGCGCCGCAAGCACGCGCGGGCCATGATCGACCTTTCCACCACGGTCGGGCGGGTGATCTCACCAACCAGCCGAAGGGTGGCAGGCGCACGAGATCTTCTGGTGCGGTCGGCGTCAATTGTCCCGTCGCTCAAGCGGTACGTGCTCGAGATGCGGTTCAAACCAATGCCGCGATACGAGCAAGGTGCCGTGGTGCACTCCGCTCCCCGCCGAGCCGATTCGCCCGTGGGCACCCTATTTATCCAACCCCGGGTCGACACCCGCACCCAGCAGGATGTGCTGCTAGACGACGTGCTCGGTGATTGGTTCGCCGTGCTGTGCTGGAACAACAACCCTCGCAAAATCCTCGGCGACGTGGCGTTCTCGCGGTGGAAAGCGTTGGGTGCGCGCTTCGTTGCGCTGCGGCCGCTGACCCAGCTGCGCTGGACCGGACACGATGACCCCGACGTCGTGATCGTGGGCGATCGCGACTGTGCCCTCAAATCCTGGTTCGATACCCACTCCGAATCGGTACTGTTCCTGCGCCCCGACCGCTGCATCGCGGGTGCCTGCATCGCTCAGCGTGCCCCTGAGCTGAGCGCGGCGATCCTTGACGCACTCACACTCATGCCGAAAGGGGGTGACTTGCAAAGTGGCACTGGCACTATGCTGTATGTCGCACAGCCCGCTCCTGAATCTTCCGGGGCCGTCTCAGGACCTGCTTGACGAGATCGACGCCGCAATCGCCAAAGCTCGACAGTTCGTCTTAGACTACGACCCCGAATTGGTCGTGATCTTTTCTCCGGACCACTACAACGGCTTCTTCTACAAGACAATGCCCCCGTTCTGTATCGGCATGAATGCCAACGGTGTTGGCGACTATGGCACTCATGCCGGCCCGCTTGACGTTCCGGAGAAGCTGGCTGCCGACTGCGCCAGTGCCGTCCTCGACGCGGGGATTGACATCGCCGTATCAGCCGGCATGGACATCGATCACGGCACCGTCCAGCCGCTTGAAAAACTCTTCGGCGATGCCACGTCGCGCCCGGTGATACCGATATTCATCAACGCAATCGCGGTGCCACTGGGGCCATTGCATCGTTGCCGAGCGCTGGGCGCCGCCGTGGGTGCGTATCTGGCCAGCTTGGACAAGCGGGTCCTGCTCGTTGGATCCGGCGGGCTTTCGCACAGTCCCCCAGTGCCAACGCTGGCCACCGCGCCCCCGCCAGTGCTGGACCGGATCGTGCGCGGCCAGCCGATGACGTCTGAGCAACGGCAAGCCCGGCAGGCGGCGGTAATCGAAGCGGCCAGAAGCTTCGCGGCCGGCGAGAGCGACCTGCAACCCCTCAACCCGGTGTGGGACCACCGGTTCCTCGAGATCGTCGACGGGGGACGGCTCGGCGAAATCGATCACTGGTCGAACTCGTTCGTTGTACACGAGGGCGGCAGCTCCGCACAGGAGATCAGAACCTGGATTGCGGCATTTGCGGCGCTGCACACCGCGGGGCCCTACGAAACCATTGAGCGCTACTACAAGCCGGCCGCCGAACTGATCGCCGGTTTCGCTATCAGAACGGCCATGCCGAAATGACGGCCGTTTCGGACAGCTTCGATCATGTAGTCGACCTGCTCATCGTCGGGTCGGGCGCTGGCGGCATGACGGCCGCGTTGACCGCCCAGGCTTCTGGGCTGGACGCGCTGGTGGTCGAGAAGTCGGCCTATTTCGGCGGATCCACCGCCCTTTCCGGCGGCGGCATCTGGGTACCCGGGGCACCCGCGCAGCGCCGGGAGGGCTACGCCCCGGCACCCGAAGGGGTGGTCGAGTATCTGCTGAAGATCACCGATGGGCTGGTCAGTGAGGCACGGATCCGGCAGTACGTGGAAGCGGCGCCGAAGATGCTCGAATTCCTCGAACGACTCTCCGGATGGTGTGAGTTCGTCTGGAAGCCCGGCTATGCCGATTACTACCCCGAATTGCCCGGCGGATCAGAACTTGGCAGCACGATCAATGTGCCGCCGATCGACCTGCGAAAGTTGGGACCCGACGAGCAGACGCTGCTCAAGCCCTTGGCGCTGGCCCCTAAGGGAATCTGGCTCGGTCCCAAGGAACTTCGGACCTTCTACCGGATCCGCCAGTCGTGGGCCGGTAAAGGCGTACTCGTCAAGTTGATTTCGAGGATGCTCCGGGCCAGGGTATTCGGCGAGCGGATGGCGGCGATCGGACAGTCGCTGGCAGCTCGGCTCAGGCTCGCGATGAGGGAGCGTGGTATCCCACTGTGGCTGGACGCGCCGATGGCCGAGTTGCTCACCGACGCCGACGGATCGGTGACCGGTGTGCTGCTGGAAAGAGGGGGTAAGCCGCTGCGGGTCGGCGCCCGCCGCGGGGTGATCCTGGCGTCCGGCGGCTTCGACCACGACCTTGCCTGGCGTAAAGAGCTCTTGCCGGTCGTGGACCAGGATTGGAGCTTTGGCAATCCCGCCGCGATGGGCGACGGAATACGCGCGGGCCAAAAGGTCGGGGCCGCAACCGACCTGCTGGACGAGGCCTGGTGGTTCCCGGCGATCCAATGGCCGGACGGGAGCATGCAGTTCATGCTCAACGAGCGGATGATGCCGGCGCAGTTCATCGTGAACGGCGACGGGAAGCGTTTCATCAACGAGGCCGCGCCGTACATGGACTTCGGTCACGCGATGATCGACGGCCAGAAATCGGGGGTCACCCATATCCCCTGCTGGCTCATCACCGATCACCGGTCGTGGAACCGCTACGTCATCGCCGGCCATCTGCCCATACCGAAGATCCCGGGGGTGCCGGTTCCCACCGGGCATAAGGTCCCCGCGGCCTGGCTGGACTCCGGCGTGGTCAAGGCGGCGATGAGCTGGAACGAAATGGCGGTCAAGATCGGCGTTCCGGCGCGCCAACTGTCTGAAACCGCGAGCCGATTCAACGAACTCGCACGCAAGGGCCACGACGACGACTTCAACCGCGGCGACAGCGTCTACGACAACTATTACGGCGATCCGACCCTGCCCAACCCCAACCTCTACCCACTGGGGGACCCGCCGTACTACGCATTCCGCATGGTGCTGGGCGATCTCGGGACGTCGGGCGGCCTGCGCACCGACGAATATGCGCGGGTGCTAGGGTCCGACGACTCCGTGGTCCTGGGACTGTACGCGGTGGGCAACACCGCTGCGCCGGTGATGGGGCGCAGCTACGCCGGGGCCGGGGCGACCATAGGACCGGCTATGACCTTCGGCTTCGTCGCAGCCAAACATGCTGCAACCCAAGCACTTAACTCTCATAGGAGGTAATGTGAAAATATCACTGTTCTACGAGTTCGCTCTGCCCCGGCCCTGGGCGCCGGACGACGAGCGGATCCTGTTGCAGGACTGCCTGGATGAGGTAGAGGCCGCGGACAAGGCGGGCTTCTCGACCGTCTGGCTTACCGAGCATCACTTCCTCGAGGAATACTGTCATTCCACCGCACCCGAAATCTTCCTGGCCGCTGCCAGCCAGCGAACCAAGAACATCCGGCTGGGGTTTGGCATCATGCACCTGCTACCCGCGGTCAATCACCCCGCCCGGGTTGCCGAACGCATCGCAACGATCGACCTGCTTTCCAACGGGCGGGTCGAGTTCGGCACCGGAGAAGGCTCCTCCGTCGGCGAACTCGGCGGATTCGACGTCGATCCCGCCGACAAGCGCGCGCAG
The DNA here is from genome assembly GCA_035505695.1 of Mycobacterium sp. GTDB lineage: Bacteria > Actinomycetota > Actinomycetes > Mycobacteriales > Mycobacteriaceae > Mycobacterium. The sequence goes on along the minus strand of DATJQO010000071.1, from coordinate 5,426 downwards.
TGGGAGGAGTCCCTCGAGGTGGCGATCCGCTGCATGATCGAGGAGCCCTTCACGGGTTTCAAGGGCGAGCAAATCCAGATGCCGCCCCGCAACGTCATCCCCAAGCCGATGCAAAAACCACACCCACCTGTCTGGGTGGCCTGCACGCGGCCGGCCAGCGTACAGATGGCCGCCCAAAAGTGCATCGGCGCATTGAGTTTCGCCTACACCGGGCCGGGTCCGCTCACCCAGCGGGTCAACGGCTACTACCGGGAGTTCGAGCAGAACGGCGCGCCGATCACGCCGCAGATCAACCCGAACATCCTGGCCATCGGCGGTGACCTGTCGATGATGGTCGCCAAAACCGATGAGCAGGCGCTCGAGCGCCTCGGCCAGGGCGGCGGGTTCTTCTCCTTCGGAATCATGCATTACTACCTGACCGGGATGCACGTCCCCGGCCGGACCGGAGTGTGGAAGCGGTACCTCGAGGAAGTCGAGAAGGACCCGACGCTGGCCTACGGCCCTGGACGCGGGGCAATCGGGTCTCCCGCTACCGTGCGGGAATTCCTGCGCGGCTATGAAGAGAGCGGCGTCGACGAAATCATCCTGCTGCTCAACCCGCGCAGCCACGAGGGCACCATGGAGTCCATCGAGCTGATGGGCAAAGAGGTATTGCCAGAATTCATCGAGCGCGACGAAAAGGCGGTCGCGGAGAAAGCCAAGCGGCTGGAGCCCGTCATCGAAAAGGTCGAGGCGCGCCGACCGGTCTCGGCTACACCGCAATTCGACGAGACTTACGCATTCGGCGGGCTGCCCACCGGCCGCGACAAGTTCACCGCCAGCGAGATCCCCGAAGCCATGGCGGAGATCAATGAGGGCCGCGTGCAGGCGGCAAGGCGGGCTAAGGAGCAGGAGCAACGCAAGTGATGCCGGAAGCCGACTGAGCCGTGGGGCAGATCGACGAGTTGTGGCGCTACGACGGCCGCCGTGCGGTAGTGACCGGGTGTGCGTCGGGCATCGGCGAACAGGTGGTGCGACAGCTCACCGAACTCGGTTCCCATGTCGTCGGGCTTGATAAGCGCCGCCCGGCCTTCGCGATCGACGACTTCCACCAGGTGGATCTTGCCGATCCGGCCTCCATCGACCGCGCAGTAGCATCCGTCGGCGGTCCCGTCGATGCGCTGTTCAATGTCGCCGGGGTCTCTTCCGGGATCAGCGACCCGCCGCTCGTTGTCACCATCAATTTTTTGGGGCTGCGCCACGTCACCGAGGCGCTGGTTGCCCAGATGCCCGAGGGGTCGTCCATCGCGAGCGTGTCCTCGCTCGCAGCGGCCGGGTACCGAGAACACCTGCACGCGGTGGCACCACTGCTCAATACCGCGACGATGCAAGAGGGTATCGACTGGTGCCGCAGCCACACCGACAAATTGGCCGGCGGTGGGTACCAATTGTCCAAGGAAGCGATCATCCTGTACACCATGCGCAGCGCTACGGCACTTGGTGCCCGGGATATCCGCATCAACTGCACCGGCCCCGGAGTCACCGAGACGCCGATTCTCGACCAGCTGCGGACCGCGTATGGGCAAGGCTTTCTGGACGACATACCGAAACCGCTGGGACGCGTCGCCAGCCCGGCTGAACAGGCCTCGGTTCTGCTGTTTCTGAATAGCCGTGCAGCCAGTTACATTTCCGGGCAAGTCATCTGGGTCGACGGCGGCAACGTTGGCGCCGCAGTCGCCCGCGAACTCGAGGAAGGACGGTCCCCGTGGCCAGCCTGACCGACTTTCGCCGGATCGCTCGCGACGTCTCCAACTGGGGACGGTGGGGAAGTGACGACGAGCTCGGCACGCTGAATTTCATCACCCCGGACAAGGTTGCCCAAGCAGCGGGCCTGGTCCGTCACGGAAAAGTGTTCCCGCTCGGCGTGGACTTCGGATCGTCAGGCCCACAGGGCGCCTTCGGATTTCGGCACAACCCCATCCACGTCATGACGGTGGACGGCGGCGACGTCAATACGCTGGCGCGGTACGGGCCCGGCTGGCAGCGCAATCCGACCGCGGCGCAGATGGGTCCATACTTCGTCGACAACCTGTTCCGCTTCAACGACGACATGATCATCATGCCGCTGCAGGCGGCCACCCAGTGGGATGCGCTGTCTCACGTCTACTACGACGACCAGCTCTACAACGGTTTCCCGGCGGGCTCGGTGACCAGTTTGGGCGCCTACCACTGCGGCATCGAAAAGGCTGATGTCAAGGGCATTACATCACGCGGAGTGTTGCTGGACCTCGTCCGCCACCGGGGCGCAGACGTGTTCTTGGAACATGGAAACCCGATCAGTCCCGAAGAGTTGGATGACGTCGTGCGCGCTCAGGGTCTGACGATCGAACGTGGCGACATCGTGCTCATCCGGACTGGCTGGTGGGCAAGGTTTTTGATGACCGGAAACAAGAACGAACGCTACTCCGGGCTGGGCTGGCGCTGCGCCTCCTGGCTGCACGATCACGAGATCGCAGCGGTCGCATCGGACAACCTGCAAGTAGAAGATCCGGTATCCGGCATCGAGGGGGTATTTCTGCCGCTGCACCTGCTCTGCCTGCGCGACATGGGACTGATCTTCGGTGAGTACTGGGACCTGACGGCGCTGGCGGCCGATTGCGCCGCGGACGGTGTCTACGAGTTCCAGCTCGTCGCGCCGCCCCTGAGATTTGTTGGGGCGGTGGGTTCACCGGTGAATCCGATCGCGATCAAGTAGAGAAGGCAGGCGATGCGGATACATCGCAAAACCAAGCTGGTCGACGGCTTGGTCACCAGCTATCTGGAAGCAGGCGAAGGTGACCCGGTGGTGCTGCTGCACGGTGGCGAGTTCGGTGGCAGCGCCGAACTCGGCTGGGACCGCACCATCGGCGCGCTCGCCGCGCAGTATCGGGTACTGGCGCCCGACCAGCTGGGCTTTGGCCAGTCGGCGAAGGTGATCGACTTTGTCGAGGGGCGCCGGATGCGAATTCGACACGTGGCCCGGTTTTGTGACGAGCTTGGCATCGATTCGGCGCACTTCGTCGGCAACTCCATGGGGGCCATCAACATGCTCACCGATGCGACCTCGGATACACCCGTGCTGCCGATCCGCAGCTTGGCGATCATCTGCGGCGGAGGAGAGATCCAGCAGAACCGGCATTTCGAGGCGCTCCAGCACTACGATGCGACGCTGCCCGGGATGCGGCGCATCGTCGAAGCGTTGTTCTGCAACCCCGGCTATCCCGCCGACGCCGACTACGTGCGGCGCCGCTATGAGTCGAGCATCGCGCCCGGGGCATGGGAGGCCGTGGCGGCGGCCCGATTCCGCCGACCGGGTGCGGCGTCATCGTCACCACCGTCAAGCACACGCGCGTATGAGCGCATCGACGTGCCAACGCTTGTCGTCGAAGGGGGCGATGACAAGCTTCTTCCCTCGGGCTGGGCGGCCGAGATGGCCAAGCAAATCGACGGTGCCCGCTCGGTCGTGGTCGACAAGGCCGGTCACTGCCCCCAGATCGAGCAGTCGGCGGTGGTCAACGAGTTGTTACTGGACTTTCTCGGCACGATCGGAAGTCAGAACACGTAGTCCAAGCGGGTCTCCATGCCGGCGACTTGGTGATAGTTATTGTGGCAGTGCATCACCCACGTGCCGGGATTGTCGGCGACCAGCACCGCGGAAATCTTCTGCTTGGGCAGCACGATCACGGTGTCCTTCCGGGCGCCCGGACTTCCGTCAGCCTTGATCAACTGAAAAGTGTGGCCGTGCAGGTGAATCGGGTGATACATCATGGTGGTGTTGTCGAATGCCAGGGTTGGCCGCTGACCCTGGCGCACCTGCAGCGGATGGGTCTTGCTCCAGGGCTCCCCGTTGATCATCCAGTTGTACTGCATCATGTTGCCGTCCAAGGCGACCGGGAGGTTGCGGTCGGGGTCCGGCCCGCCCAAGTTGACCGGCGATGTGGCGGTGAACATTTCGATGGTGCCCACCCGCTTGGTGAGTTCGGCCGGTTGGAAGTTTGGGTCGGGCGCACCGCCGGCCCCGGTGAAGAGCAGCGCGCGCGCCAGGGCATTCTTGCCTTCCGCGAGCGCCACCAGTGGGAAGACGCCGTCCGCGGCCGTCACAATGACGTCGTAGCGCTCGGCCATGCCGATCAGGAGGGCGTCGACCTGCTGAGGTACCACGGGAAAGCCATCGGTGTGGGTGACAGTCATCGAATGCCCGGCCAACGCGACGCGAAATGCGGTGTCGGCACCGGTGTTAATGAAACGGATTCTTATTCGCTGACCCGCCTTCGCGTTGAAAGTGGTAGGAGCAGCGGGAATTCGGCCGTTGATCAGATAGTACGGGTAAGCGATATCTCCGGCGTCGCCGTCGAGCAGATCGCTCTTGCCCGCTCCCAGTTCCGGCATTCCAGACATCCCCGGCGCCGGGCTGGGCGGGCTCGTTTCGCTCGAGGTGGTCGAAGTCGTAGTGGAGGTTGTCGACGTTTTCGGAGCGTTAGTGCCGGTGGTAGTCGTGGTGGTGGTGGTGGTCGGCGGCGTGGCGGTGGGCTTGTTCGGGGAGCGGAGCTCGTCGTATAGCTGTTGGGGGCTCTTGCCAACGCCATCGGTCCAATCATCTAGAACCACAATCCATTCGGCGTCGTAGCTGCCCAGCTCGCTCGGGTCGTCGACGATAAACGGCAGGTACAGCCCCACGTCGTCTTGGAGCCCGACGTGGGGATGGGCCCAGTATGTGCCCGAGTTCGGGACCGAGAAGCGATAAGTGAAGTCTTGGCCGGCCGGAATGTTGGGGGTGGCCGGCTCGGCGCCGTCCATGTCGTTACGCAACGCTATTCCGTGCCAGTGCACCGACGTCGGCTGACCGAGCCGGTTGGATACCGTCACCACGACCTCATCGCCGACGCTGGCCCGAATGAGGGGGCCCGGGATGGTGTTGCCGAATGCCATGGTACGTGCGACCGGTCCGCCCAGGTCGACTTGGACCTGTTGGGGAGTCAGGCTGGCGGTCACCGTGCGACCACTGTGCGGGCGCGCCGCCTCGGCCGCATTGATTGCGTCTGCCATTTTGGCGCTGGCGGATAGCTGCGATTTCGATTGGCCGCAAGCCGTCAGCGCCAACCCGCCGATGATGCCGGCGGCCATGAATCCGCGCCTGGTGAGCTGCGTGGTTTCGAAGGGGACGCCGCTTGTGGGCCACACGGGCATTGATCGCTCCTCGCGTCTACTCGACTCGTCCCCGCTGTCTACGTGCTTGGATGCTAGGCGGAGTGCAACCGTCGGCGCTAGACCTTCGGCGAATCGCGAAGCTCGAGACGGCCCGTCCTTAGTGAAAAAGTTATGGTTGCGCAACTTCGCCGTTGGGGACGAGCTTTTTGGCTGACCTGAGCTCTCCAGTTGGGTTCTGGCAGAGCTGTGTTCGCAAGGAC
>DATJQO010000070.1:0-23787 GCA_035505695.1 Mycobacterium sp. | reverse complement strand
CCTCAAAGGCCAACTCGACCTCGAACGCCACGGTGGACGCACCACCGCCGGCGTCTGCACCCGCATCGCCCAACGTATCCTCGCCCTCACCGCCGCGATCTGGCACAACGACACCCTCGGGTTGACCATCCGCCGCTCACTGACCGCCTACGACCACTGACCCCTTGGAATCAGTCATCTAGGCTAAGTGGTACCATAACTTGTACCACTAGCAAGGAGGCCCCCGGTGGCAATCACAGCGAGCGAGGCGCGCAAGAACCTGTTCCCACTGATCGAGAAGGTCAACGCCGACCGGACGCCGGTTGAGATCACGTCGAAGGCTGGTCGCGCGGTGCTGATGTCTGCCGAGGACTGGGAAGCGTGGCAGGAGACAGCGTACCTGTTCAGCTCTCCGGCGAATGCCCGCCGGCTCCTCGACGCCGCTGACGCCCTGGAAAAGGGCCGCGGAATCCGGGCCGAACTCGCCGAGTGAACATCGCCTTCTCGCCTCAGGCGTGGGAGGACTACCAGCACTGGCAGACCGCCGACCGTGCGGTGCTCAAGCGGATCAACAAGCTCATCGCGGACGCCCGCCGATCGCCGCAGGAGGGCATCGGTAAGCCGGAGCCGTTGAAATACGGGCTCGTCGGCGCCTGGTCTCGGCGGATTACCCAGGAGCACCGACTCGTCTACCGCGTCGTCGGCGATGACCTGCAAATCCTCCAGGCCCGGTATCACTACGACTGGCCGGTCGCGGGCTGCTCGTCTTGTTTACGCGGGCCCGGCGTTTCGCCCCGCGCCAGCTGCGCCAGCATCGCGTTGTAGGCGACCAGCTCGGCGTCGTCGTCGCGTTCGGCCGCGCGGTCCAACCGACGCGCGGTGCGCTTGTCGCTGCGCGCCCACTGCACGAGCAGCGCGAGCATCACGATGACCAGGGGTACTTCGCCTGCGGCCCAGGCGATTCCACCGCCTAGCCGCTGATCACCAAGCAAATCGGAGTGCCAGCTCAACCCGAGCGAGCGGTAGTAGTCGGCGCCAAGCACGCGGCGGGTGCCCATCAGCACCACCCCGAAGAAGGCGTGCAGCGGCAACGACGCGAACACCACCCCCACTTTGGCCAGCGGCGGGATCGGCCTTGGCGTGGGGTCGACCCCGATGACGATCCAGTAGAAGACAAAGCCGCTGAGCAGGAAGTGCACGTTCATCGCCACGTGCCCGGCGTGACTGCCTACCGCGGTGTCGAACAGATTGGAGAGGTACAGCCCGTAAAAACCGGCGATGAACAGCACGGTGGCGACCACAGGATTGGTGACGAAGCGCGAATAGCGGCTGTGCAATGCGGCCAACAGCCATTCGCGCATGCCCGGCGGATCGTCGCGGCCGGCGGCGGGCAGCGCCCGCAGCGCAAGGCTGACGGGTGCGCCGAGGACCAGCAGGATGGGCACCAGCATCGACAGCCCCATGTGGGCGACCATGTGCACGCTGAACATCACCGGCATGTACCGGCCGACACCCGACGACGTCACGAACAGTAATGCCAGGCAGCCGAGCAGCCAGGCCAGCGTGCGGCCCGGCGGCCAGCGGTCGCCGCGGCGGCGCAGCCGTACTACCCCGGCCACGTAGAGAGCAGCCATGACGAGTGCCGCGGTGCCGAAGATCAAGTCGAAGCGCCAGTCGAACAAGATGCGCGCCGGCGTGGGCGGTCCGTCGAAGTCGTAGCCGATCTCGGCTTCGGCAGTCGAGGGCAGCCGGCCCGGGGGCGGCGGGGGTGCGGTACGGCCCAGTCCGACGGCGACGCCGAAAGTGAGCCCGAACACGACGACCTCGATGACCGCCAGGCGGATCAGGACGCCGCGCGCCCGGGATTGACCGGATTCCGGCTGTAACTTGGCAACCGCCGAGCGCCGCTGGCGCCAGCCGATGACACCAAGCATGCACAGCGCGACGAACTTGGCGACCACCAGCCGCCCGTAATCGGTGGTCAACAGTTCGGACGGCACGACGCGCACCAAGGCGTTCACCAATCCGCTGAGCGCCATCGCGACCCAACACCACAGCGCCAGCATCGAGAAACGCCGAGCCGCCAGGCCGGTGTGGTCACCGTTGCGCAGTGCGTGGGCGAGCAGCGCGAGCAGTCCACCGGCCCACATGCTGGCGGCCACGAGGTGGATCAGCAGGCTGTTGGTGGCCAGGTCATGCGATCCGCCGGCCGACGAGTGACCGGTCAGCCCGAGCGGAATCAGCGTCAGCAACGATCCGGCGAACAGCAGCGGCGTCCAAGACCAGCGCAACACCGACAGACTCGCTAGCGTCACCAGCGCGGCCAATACCGCAGTCCAGCGCCACGCGGAGGCCGTGGTGACCAGTCCGGCGACCGACCAAATCTGCACCGGGTTGAGGTGCTCGGCCAGGGGTCGGCCGGACACGTCGGAAATGGTCAGCGGGACCAGCAGGGCGGCACACACCGCCCACACTCCCGATGCCACCGTCCCGAGATGTAGCGCACGGTACCCGTCAGCGTCGAGCACGCCGCTCTTCTGCGGTGGCACCAGAAACGCCGCGAACAGGAACGACCCCACGGCCACCACGGCGGCGATCTCCCCCGCTGCCCGGACGAACGGCAACCCCACCGTGGTTGCCGGACCCGGATCGGGCAAACCGGTGGCGGTCAGCGCGTCGGCCAAGGACAGCGCCCCGATTCCGGCCGCGGTGCAGCCCGCCAGCACCGCGACGCCGACCAGCAGCGGCCACACCGGCCTGCGCGGCTTGGCAGCAGCCTTACCAGAGATCTGGCCGGCGGGCAGGGCAACCGTCATATGACCAGGGTATGGGCGCGGCACACCGACTACGGTGTGCGGCTGCCCAGCCGCTCCTGGCGCGCTTTGATCTCACGGGCGATGAACTGATCGCGGGCAAGCCGCCCGATGTGATCCGAATCGCGGATGATGTGCCGCAATTCCCGCCGGAATGCGGCCCGTCTTTCGGCGAGGTCCGCTGCCGGCGCGATCAGTTTCTGATCGGCGACGACCTGGTATGCGGTGGCGAACAGCAACGTCGATACCGATTCGCTGTTACGGATCCTGGTCTGTGCCACATATTGCCCACCGACCCCCAACGCCAAGTCGGTGAGTTCCTTCTGCCCGACATCGGCGGGCGCTTCGCACAACACGTCGGCGACGATCTCGTATGCCTCGAAGAAGACCCGCAGCATCGCCTCAGCCATCAGCGGCCGCTTGGCGAGCAGCATCGCGTCGATCTCCTCACCCCCTGCGGCGAGGTGGGCTTCCCAATTGTCGTGCCAGGCCATCTCTTCGGCGATGTTGGTCCGGAACGTCGCCGAATCCGCGAAATAAAAGTCGAATTTCAGCAGGTCGCGCAGGCGCATTGCCTGCGCCCAGAACGCCTCGATGCGGTCACCGTCGACGCGCCTGGCATGGGCCAGCGCGAGTTCGACGATCGAGGTCTCCAGGAAAGCGTGGATCAGCGAGTTCCGGTAGAACGCCGCGGCGTGCTGGTGCTCGGGGGCGATACGCCACACCGGCTCCCGGCCGCCATCGACCCGGGTGATGGGGTGTCCGTTGGACAACGCGTCGACCGCGGCGCGCACCCCGTCGCGCGTGCGCAGCCGCAACGCGCTCGTCGACATCGGGGTCTGCTTGCGCTCCAGGTAATCCAGGGAATCCTGCAGGGTGTGGTGCAACTGATCGAGCGTCAACGCCGCGCCGTGCGTGGTGAGCAGCAGCGCACACACCAAGCCCGTCGCCGTGACCGGCGTGGCACGCAAAATCCGCCACGCGACTTCGAATGACATCTTCTGCAGCGCAAGCCGTTTGGCGTCCGGGTCTTGCGCGAGTGGACCGTGCGGCGGACCGAGATACTGCCGCATCGAGACCGCTTCGGGGAAACGGACATAAATCTTGCCGTAGTTGCGTTCGCCTTGGGCCTTGATGAAGTTGTACAGCCAGACGGCACCCTCTGGTGTCTTCTCGCTGCCGCGGGCGTAGGCGGCGTACTCCGCGGTTTCGTGCAGCTGGTCGAATCCGATCGAAACCGGTTGCAGCAGAATGTCTTCGGTGCGGCCATCCAGGTACGCGTCGGCCACATAGGACAGCAGACCCAGCTTGGGCGGCAGCATCTTTCCGGTACGCGAGCGAGTCCCCTCGATGGACCAGCTGAGGTTGAACCGCTTCTCGACGATGTAACCGACGTACTCGCGAAGCACGTACTTGTAGAGCGGGTCGTTGCCGATGTTGCGGCGGATGAAGATGACGCCGGAGCGGCGCAGCAGCGGCCCCATCACCCCGAACGACAGGTTGATACCGGCGAACACATGGACGGGTGGCAGCCGGTTCTCCTGCATTGCCACCGGCACCACCGCGCCGTCGAGGTAGGAACGGTGGGAGAACAGCAAGACCGCCGGATGCGTTTCCAGGGCGACGCGCATGGCCGCGACCTGATACTCGTCGTAGTCGATCTCTGGATCGAATCCGCGGCTGAGCGCCCTGCCGAGGACGCCGACCAGGTCGACGGACACACGGCTCCAGCCGGTGGCCATTTCGTCGAGCATCTCACCGGCTTTCTCGACGGTGGCGCCCGGGATTTTTGTCAGGCCGGCGCGAAATCGCGCAGAGGACAAGATCTCCGGCTTGAGCAACCGAGGAGACTTGTACTGCGGTCCCAGGATCCGGTATTCGGCGCGTTCCATCGCCAGAATGGCGCGGCGGGTGACGAATTGAGCGAAGTCGCGCTTGTCCTGCCCGACGGTGGTGTCGCGCCATTGCCGGCGCAGTTCGGAGACCTTGGCCGGCTCGCCGGCCACCACTCGCCCGCGTTGCGGATCTTTGCGCACAATGTGTCGTTGCTGAAGCGGGTTCGGGTGATAGGGATCCCGGCCCGGAAGCAGACCAGCCAGCTTGGCGACTCGGCTGCGATTTGCGGGTGGCAGCCAGAAAACCCGCACCGGCAAAACCGACCGGTCATCATTGGACTCCGATGTGAGCTGATCGGCCAGCTCGTTCAGTGCCGCCGACGGCGCATCACATTGCGGCAGCGCCACAACCTCGAATTTGCCTTCCGGGTTGTCGGCTCGCTGCTGCGCCAGCCAGCCCATGACCAGCTCTCGCTCGACCGGCGAGGTCATGGACGCCAATACCAGCGAATCTTGCGCAGTGCGGACTGCGCTGACACCCGCGGCCGGTTTGGTCACGGCCGTCCTCGAGGCGGAGAACTCGGCTGTGCCTCACCGTCTTTGAGCGCGGCCTTGGACTCATTCGGGTGGGCTTTGGCCGGCTTGGCTTTCGTCGCGGTCTTCTTCGCGGCGGTCTTCTTGGCCGAAGTGCGCGAAGCCGGGGTCTTTGCAGCCGCCTTTGTTGCTGGCTTTTTCGTGGCAGGCCTGGCGGGGCCCATCGTGGCTTTCTTCGCCGCCTTCTGCTCGGCGTAGAGATCGACTTCGGGCAGTTCATCGACGGGCCAGTTGGCCAGTGTGTCCAGATACAGCTGGCGCACCTCGGCGATGTGCTCGGGCAGCGTCTCAAGTGTCCAGTCCTGCACCGAAATCGGCGGAAACACCGCGACATCGACCGTGCCCGGATTGATCACGGCCGAATTTCGGGCGGCGACGATTTCGGCGTTGCGGATGACGATCGGCACGATGGGGATCCCCACCGCCATCGCGATGCGGAATGGCCCCTTCTTGAAGGGCCCGACCTCGGTGGTGTCCACCCGGGTACCCTCCGGTGCGATCAGGATCGAAAGCCCGTTGCGGGCCCGGTCTTCGACCGTGTGCATGGTCTCCACCGCCGCGACCGGATCGTCCCGGTCTATGAACACACCGTCCAGCAACTTGCCGAGGGTGCCCATGATCGGATCCTTCTGCAGTTCCTTCTTGCCCACGGCAACCCAGTTGTCGCGCACCAATGCGCCGGCGATGACCGGGTCAACTTGATTGCGGTGGTTGAAGATAAACACGGCCGGACGTTGGGCGGTCAGGTTTTCTTTGCCGATGACATTGAGTTGCACTCCGGTGGTCGCGAGCAACAGCTGGGAAAAGGTGGAGGTGAAGAAATTGACGCCCCGCCGTCGGTTGCGGGTCAGCGCTCCTATGCCGACCGCGCCCGCGGCGACCGGGAACATCGACCCGATGCCGGCAAGCGTTCGCAACTGCCGCCGCAGGCCGACGGGCCCCCGGCTGTCGAATCTCAGAATCGGCCAGCCACGCCGCTTGGCCACGGCGGCCATCTTGCCCTCGGGATTGGTCGGCCGGGGATTGCCGACCAGGTACATCAGCGCGACGTCCTCGTCACCGTCGGCGTAGAAATAACTGTCTTTCAGGTCGATGCCGTGTTCGGCCGCAAACCGCTGTACTGCAGCGGCTTTGCCCGGTCCCCACAGGATCGGCTTTTCCACCCCGCCGGTGAGGATCCCGTCGTCATCGGTCTCGAACTTGTTGGTGAGCATGTTGGTGATGCCGAGGAACCGCGCCACCGGGTTGACTTGGATGGTTAGCGCCGACGAGCTGAGCACCACGGTGTGGCCCCGAGCCACGTGAGCGCGCACCAACTCGCGCATCTCCGGGTAGATCCGCGACTCGATCCGCTGCGCGAACAGCCGCTCGCCGATTTCCTCCAGATCGTCCAACAACCGCCCGGTCAAGGCCGCGGCGGCCTTGCCGATGAGATCTTCGAACTCGATGCGCCCGAGGGTGTGGCTCAGGCCCGCCTGGACCATGCTCAGCAGCTCCCCCACCCCCATGTCGCGGCGCAGCAGCCGCTCCTGGGTGAGGATGACCGCGGTGAAGCCGGCGACCAACGTGCCGTCGAGATCGAAAAACGCACCGATCTTCGGCCCGGGCGGACTGGCCATGATCTCGGCCACCGATCCGGGCAACCGCATGTCCTCCGAGCGCCCGGGCGTCCCGCGCTCTTCGCCCTGCTCCTTCGAACCGGTCATGAGCTCGCCACCGTCCGTGCTGAAGGGGCCGGTTCGGTGAACGAGGCGGGCACCGCGCGAGGTGCCGGGTCACCGGCCAGCGCCAGGATTTCGTTGAAACCGTCCAGCAGGCATTGGGCGAACAACGGCTCGTTTCGCACTGCGGCCCTGTCGTAGCGCACCGTGATGGTGCACCACCCACCGCGCGAGATCAGCACCACCATCATCGCCACACCGGGGAGCGGCCCAATACCGTACTGCCGCAAAATTTTTGCGCCGGCGATGTAGGTTTCTCCGGGGTAGACCGGGACATTGCTGGCTTGCACGTCAGAGCCGATGACTGAGCCGGTGATCCCCTCCAGCACCGCGGTCGGCAGGATGCTGAGCACCGGCGCCAGGGACCCGATGATGTTCATCGCGGGCTCGTCGCGGCGCTGCGTCATCTGGGCACGGATCTTCTTGATCCGGGACACCGGATCGACGGTGCCCACCGGGGCGGCCAGGTTGACACCGGTGAAGCGATTGCCGCCGGCGGTATCGGCTTCGGCCCGCAGGTTCACCGGCACCGCCATCGGCAGTGTGCTGATCGGCACGCCGAGCGCCACGTGGTAGCGCCGCAAGGCGCCACACAGGCCGGCGAGGTAAGCGTCGTTGATCGATCCGCCGCCGGCTTTGGCGGCCCGGTGCAGGTCGGAGAGCGGGATGTCGATCGCTTCGGTGCGAGTGGCCAGGCTGCGCCGCCGCAGCAGGGGCGACGGCTCGGCAGCCCGGTTGAGCACCCGCATCCCCGAAAGCGCGTATCCCAAGATGCCCGAAACGGTGGCCGCCGGTTCCAGAACCGCCCGCCCGGCCACGGAGACCGCGCCGGCCACCGCACTCACCACGCCGCCGACCACGGCGATGGGCAGGTGATTAAGGCCCTGCCGCATCAGATCATTCGGGGTCAGGTCCTGCGGGATGGGTAGCGGCGGCGTCGGCTTTGCGGGTGGATTGCGCTCTGAGTCATAGATTTCTGCGAACATCTCGACGCCGCCGACGCCGTCGGTCACCGCATGGCTGACATGCAGCAGCGTCGCAGCTTTTCCGTCGACCAGCCCCTCGACCAGGGTGGCCGTCCACAGTGGCCGTGATATGTCCATCGGGGACTGCAGGATCACCTCGGCCAGGTCGAAAACTTCGCGCAGCGTGCCGGGTTCGGCTACCCGCACCCTGCGCACGTGAAAGTCCAAGTTGAAATCGGGATCCACCACCCAGCGCGGGGCGGCCGTCGGCAAGGTCGGCACGACGACCTTCTGCCGCAGCCGCATGACTCGCCGGGAGGCGTTTTCGAACCGGGTCCGGAACTTCTCCCAGTCCGGGGTGGTGTCGAGGATTTCCAGCGCCATGATCCCCGACCGGGTCCGGGGATTTGCCTCACCCCGATGCATCAGGTAGTCGACCGGTCCAAGGTGTTCGGACAAGGTAACGACCTTGGCGGACTCACTCATGATCGTCAGCTCGACGTGTCAGCCTTGTCACCGTCGATCAAGCCTCCTGCCTCGGACCCGCCAACCAATCGAACACAACGCTAGTCGGGTTGCCGCGCTGGTGAAAGGAGCGGTCGAGCCCCGGACCTAATGACCCGGCGCGGGCTCAGCTGGCCGAGGTGACCGGCAACGGGACCGCATCGAGCAGCGAATCGGCGCGCCGGCCGTAGACGACACCCAGGAAATCGGCGACGGCGTCGGCGGCCAGCCGGGAACGCACCGTGGGGGTGATATCGAAAGCGTGGTGTGCATTGGCCAGCTCCGCGTGGGCGATGACGGGTGCCCCGGCCGCGCGTAGCGCCGCGCAAAAGGCCCGCGCCTGACCGCTGGGAACCAATTCGTCCTTCTCACCGTGCAGCAGGAAAAAGGGCGGCGCTTCGCTGTGCACGTAGGAAATCGGCGACGCGGCCCTGAACCGCTCCGGCTGGTCGGCGTAGCGGGCCTTCAGCACTATTTGCTCCAGGAATGGCAGCATCAGTTCGTGCATGTTCTCGAAGTCGGTGAAGTCGTACACGCCGTAATAGGGCGCGACGGCTTGCACAGTGGTGTCGGCATGTTCGAATCCGGGCTGGAACTGCGGATCATTCGGGGTGAGCCCGGCCAGGGAAGCCAGGTGCCCGCCCGCCGAGCCGCCGGTGAGCGCGATGAAGTCGGGATCACCGCCATAGTCAGCGATGTTCTCCCGCACCCACGCGATGGCCCTCTTTACGTCGATCAGGTGTTTGGGAAATGTACAGCGCGGGCTGCGGCCGTAGTCGATCGAGACGCAGATCCAGCCCAATTCGGCCATCCTGCTCATCAGCGTGTACGCCTGATGGCGTTTGCCGTTGACGGCCCATGCCCCGCCCGGGACCTGGATCAACACCGGCGCCCGGCAGCCAGGTGCCAAGTCGTGCCGTCGCCAGATGTCAAGCAGATGGTCGCGACGGCACGGACCGTAGGAGATGTCGGAGGTCTGCGCCGCGTAGCGGCGGTGCGGCCCCGGCCTGAGCAAGCGCCCGCTGCGGGGGACACACCCGGACCGAGCGCTGGTTGGGTGGCATACCTGCTCGCGATAGCCCGGCCCGAACGCCTCTTCGAGCGCGGCGGTGAGGGCTTGATCGGCGCGCTGCGCGGCCCACGTGCTGCCCACCCGCCCGATGGATGGGTGCGATACCCGCGTCAGGGCGTGCCCGGTCAACACATGCGGGGGAAATTCGGTGAGCAGCCAGCCGGCGACCCAGCCCAGCGCGAACGGCGAGCCGCGCAACAAGAGCCCGCCGGCTCGGCAGGTATATCTGGCATCGGCTGCCAGGCGCAACGCCTGAATGCCGGCCCACGAGCACCGTGAAGTCAGGTGCACGGCCACGTTCATAGCTACGCCACCCCTCGACGTTAGGCACACGCCTCATTGCGGTTAACGGTTGTTTACCAACCGATGTTGTGCGTGTGTCGAGGCCCACACCATAACCGATAATTGCGATGGGGCAACACACTTTTCGCGCGCGTCGCGTCGCGCCGATTCTGTCAGGAGGCCCGTTGGATAGACTGACCTGCGCATTGCCTCCGTAGCTCAGGTGGATAGAGCAAGGGCCTTCTAATCCCTAGGTCGCACGTTCGAGTCGTGCCGGGGGCACAAATAAATCGGCAGCTCAATGGCAGTACATAGCTTCGCTTTTAACTTTGCTGAAGGCGTCCAGTCCGCACACAGTCCGCAGGGGTTACCCTGGTAGGGTGTTAAAGCGGAGTTCGCGGGCCGGTGTGGAGGATCGTTGGCACCGGACGCCCCGCAAGGGCGAGGCTGTCCCCTACCCCGCCGACAGCCCCGGCAAGGTCGCCGGAGCGTGGTGCGTCGACGCGAGACACGGCACGCCAGGCACTCTTGTATGCACAGTGCGACATGGCACCGGCCGGCGCTGGTTGGCCCGATGGGTCGGCAACAACGGTGTAGAACGTACACAGTCCTTCGAGAGGAAGGCCGACAGTCCCACTCTACGTTAATATGCATTTGTTACACGGAGGGTTCCCCTGGCGGGAGGCGGATTCCGCCCATGTTCGTCTAACGCAATGCCGGCCGACGCGGCCAGAGAGATGTCCTGTCAGTCAGCACGGTGGCTGGATAAGACTTCTAGGGCCGTGTGTTGAACTGCAACCACAAAAGAGAATCCACGATGAAGTTGCATCGCACCGTAACGTTCTGGTTGGGAATAGCCGCAGTGACCACTGGCGTTGCACTGCACTTACCGATGTACTACCGCGCGCGTGCTATGGGCTATCACATGGCGGGAATGCCCCTCGACCGTTCGATGGTAATCGGGATGGTCTCTGTCGTGGTAGGCCTCGCCATGACTGTGTTTGGACTCCTTCCTGGGGTGCGGCAGACCGATCGGAAGGAGATGGCGCAGCTCGAAGTGCGTGCGCTTGACGATAGACCGCTGGGGCGCAGCCATTTCGCGCTAATTATCGCGATGGCAGCTGCGGTCAGCATCGACATAATGAAACCGACGACCCTGGCTTTCATTATGCCAGGAGTCGCCACCGAGTATGGATTGAAATCCACATTGAACCCAAACGGGCGGGTGCCCGTGGCGCTACTGCCACTGTGCGCGCTGACTGGGGTTGTCATGGGTTCCGCAATCTGGGGTTGGCTCGGCGACCGAATCGGTAGACGCGCCTCTATTCTGCTCGCGGCCATTATGTTTATCGGGACATCGATTTGCGGGGCTATGCCATCATTTAGTGCCAACCTATTGATGTGCTTCCTCATGGGAATCGCCGTCGGCGGGATGTTGCCGATCGCATTCACATTACTGGCAGAAACTATTCCAGCCCGGCATCGCAGCTGGCTTATGGTCCTAATCGGAGGTGATGTTGCGGGTGCATACTTTATCACGAGCTTCCTGTCTGCGCATCTTCAGCCGCACTTCGGCTGGCGCATAATGTGGCTTTTGGGTTTCCCCACAGGAGTATTGCTGATTCTGCTGAACCGATGGATTCCAGAATCTCCCAGGTATCTCCTCGCCAATGGTCGCCCTGTCGAAGCCCAGGCCGTAATGGCGCGTTTCGGCTGTCGCCTAGTGCCGCCACTCAACGCTCCTTTACCAGCGACTGCTGCGCCACGCACCGCTTACTACGAACTCTTTAGCCACCCGTTCCGGGGCCTCACTCTGGCCGTGGCAACCTTCGCCCTTGGCTGGGGCCTTGTGAACAACGGGTTCCTGCTTTGGCTGCCGACAAATCTCCGCAGCGCTGGCCTTGATGTCCGCACTGCCGACGAGCTATTGGCTCGTGGAGCACTCATTGGTTTGCCCGCGGTCTTCGTAGTGGCGGCTCTGTACGGATTCTGGAGCAGTAAGCGTTCAATAATCTTATTTTCCCTGCTTACCTCAGTCGCCCTAATCGTATTCGCACTCATCGGCGATGGTATTCGCGAGCACAAATTTCTGCTCCAAATGCTAATCATTATGCTATTGACATCGACCAGCTCAAGCCTAGCGATGTTGACGCCATACAGTGCCGAGACTTACCCAACATTGATGCGAGCCAGAGGGACCGGTCTTGCGGCGACGTGCGCCCGAGGTGGAGGACTCGTCAGCATTGGGTTGGCTGTCACCGACGTTGCTCCACCGAGTCTCAACGTCGCAGCCATCCTCGGAGCGGTGCCAACGGCTCTCGCAGCGATTGTAATCGCCTACTTCGGCGTAGAAACTCGTGGTCGGCGTCTCGAGGCGATCAGCGCCGACGGGAGGTCACCTCCCATTAGAGACCCGTCATGAATGACAGATCCGAAAACCGCCGTTTCCACACCATGAGCGCCATGCGAACTACGGTTAGCATAAAAGGGAGGGCGATCAGCGCCAATGGCATACATCGAACTTGGTTTGTCAGAACAACAGTTTCCGGGGATCATCGGCTTGTTGCACGCGCGACCAATAAGCGGCCATCTACTATTGGAGTTAGCCGAGGTTCTGTTGCGGGCGCCGCACACACTTGCACCAGGTGAACGCGAGTTAATCGCGGCATACGTGTCCGGCTTGAACGAGTGCAAATTCTGCTTAGGCTCGCACTCCGCTATCGCAGCCGCCCAAATTAGCGAGGGCATGCAGCTAGTCGAACAAGTCCGAGCCAGCCTCGACAACGCCCCGATTTCGGAAAAGCTGCGCAGTCTGCTGCGGATCGCGAGAGCTGTACAAGACAGCGGACTCAGAGTTACACCGGATATGGTCGCCGCGGCTCGCGATGAAGGCGCGACTGATGTGGAGATTCACGACACAGTGTTGATCGCCGCAGCTTTTTGCATGTTCAACCGTTACGTTGACGGCCTTGGAACGGTCACGCCGGATAGTAGCGATTCCTACGCACAGATAGCTCACGACATCGTCAAGAAAGGATACCTGGATTTCGATAGCTAAATGGATTGCTGATCAGCCAATTCAAGTTTTGTGACTCGATAGCTTGCATAAACGGTTCTGGTCATTGGCATGCCACTCGCCTCGGCGGCTACACGAAGACCAATCCGGACTCCTGCGAGGTTTGATGGAGGCGGGTCACCGCAGCCCATATAATTACGATTAGTACATTAATATATAGTAATCATAGTATTGCGTGCGCGGTCTGGCGGCAATTTTTAGTTGCCTGCCGTGGTGGTTTTCCTGTTGCATCGCCTCATCACTGCAGCTCAGCGCATTAGTTCCATACGGGCATACATCGAGCGATCACCCTTGTGAGCACTGAAGCCTTGATACGATCACTCGTATCTCGTATAGTAATGCCTCGGCATTAAGGCCGCGGTGCCGTCGGCTCAGCGTCACGATCCACCTCTGGCCGGCCACCGGGTAGCCCGCGAAGACTACCCCGCCCGTCCGCCTAGCATCGGAGCGAGCATGGGTGCTGACGAATCACCCCGACACGGCTGGCCGCCGCGAAGCGATAGTCGTGTGGTATCCCCGGTTGACTCCAGCGAACGCGAGAGCGGCACCTTGTTTGATGCCGGCTTAGGCAGAGATAGCGCGAACGATTACCCCCTAGTCTATTCGACGAGAGTTGGGAGTGTATTTCGGTTACCGTTAGGTCTTGCAGATTTCTCGCGCCGCAGTTTCCGCATCGATAGGCCTGCAGCGCGTGCAGAGCTAGAGGGCCACGCGAGAAGCTTTCTAGCGGGCTTCAATGTGGCCGTGACTCACTGGCGTGCCCCTCACGGTGTGCTAGCTGAATTCCCAGAATTCGAACGCGGTTTCGCCTACGAAGGTGCAGCGATGCACGCAGCACTGCGCGATCTGGCGACCTGCGGACGGGCGGCTGCGTTTCGCAGGCTCTTCAACGGGCCGGGTAATCACTACGTCCACCTAATTCACGTTGGCTACGGTTGGTCATTGGCGCCGCTAAGGATCCCGTTGCCGGTCAGGATGCCGTCCACCCCGTTATTGCGATGGCTGGCCTTGGACGGAGCGGGTTTTGCCGAGACATATTTCGGAGGCGTGGCCGCATTACGCCGAAGATGTCGTCGCCGTCCGACGCTCGCATGGGAAACCCGGGTGGCCGGAAGCGGTCGGGCGCTATGGTTTGCCGAGTCTGCGGATGTCGCTGGCGTCGCCGAGACAATCGAGTCGACAGTTCCTGCCGCGAGGCCACATCTTTGGTCGGGAATTGGCCTCGCAAGTTTCTACGCGGGTTGCGCCGGCGAGGACAAATTGGGTGAGCTCGTTGTTGCAAGTGGCCCACACTGGCCTTACTTCGCGCAGGGAGCAATGTTCGCCGTAGCCGCCCGATACCGCGCGCAAGCAGTTCCACCACACACCGAGTGTGCATGCCGGTATTTGTTCCGCGCCGAACCAGCCGTGGTTTCTAAATGGACCGACACGGCAGCACGCGGGTTGAACGACTCAGCTCACGTTGCAGCATACACCGAATGGAAATCCCGATTGCGTCGCACTGCCGCCGCAAACCTATAACGCCGATCCTATCCAGAGGGGGTCTGAGCTGCCGATGAACACATTCCTCAAGCGAAGCGTCCCCATTGCCGCTGCGGTGGTTGCATGCGTCACCTTCGGCTTCCTCACCGCCCGGCCAACGCCCTCGCCGCACGAAATACAGCGTCTTGCTGGTCAATTCGCCTTCCAGGCAACGCCGATCAATTCGCCCCCAGCAGATGCGAAATACGAACGCAGTGTACAGCCGGCGCTCAACCACATCCGAAGCTGGATCTCCGCCGTCGGCGCCGCCGTCGCATTGACCGACCTAAGGGGACTAGGGCGATCGGCCGACGCGTGCCTCGTCGATCCCCGCGACGACTCGGTCACGGTCCTCGCGCTGCCGGCGGCGGGCGGACCGATCTATCCGCGTTTCCAACTGAAACCCGATGGACTGCCATACGACTCAACCATGGCGCCAATGGGCTGCGTGCCGGTGGACATCAACGAAGACGGCGCCATGGACTTCATCGTCTATTACTGGGGGCGCTCACCAGTGGTGTTCATCAACATGTCGCCGCCTGCATCCATACCAGGACCGCAGAACTTCAAGGCATTTGATCTGATCTCGCCCATGCAGATCTGGAACACGACGGCCATGAACGTCGGAGACATCGACGGCGCCGGCCACGTCGATCTGCTCGTCGGAAACTATTTCCCCGACGGCGCACGAGTGCTCGACCCGGCGGCGACACATGACGGCCGGATGTGGATGCAAGACGGCATGGGCAAGGCGCGAAATGCCGGCACCAACAGATTGCTGCTCGTCAACCCCACGGGCATCCCGCACACAATGCCGCAACTGACCGACGCCACCACATCGATGCCCGCCGACTCCACACAATCTTGGACACTGGCCTTCGGTCTGCAGGACCTTGTCGGCAACCACTTGCCAGACATCTACGTGGCCAACGACTTCGGCCCAGACCAGCTGCTTGTCAACACCTCGACACCTGGGCATGTTCACCTCACTCCGGTCACCGGCCGCCGCGATCTCACCACTCCACGATCCGAGGTGCTCGGGTATGACTCGTTCAAAGGAATGGGAGTTACGTTCACCTATCCGAACGGCTCTGGGCTTCCACTGATGGCAGTCAGCAACATCACCATGGCCTATGGCCTTCAGGAGAGCAACCTCGTCTTCGCGCCAGCCGGGTCAGGAGAAGACCTGCTCCACGGAAAACTTCCCTTCCAGGAGCGCAGTGAACAGCTCGGCATGTCGCGCGCCGGCTGGTGCTGGGACATCAAGGCGGGCGACTTCGCCAATACAGGTGTCGACGAACTGATACAGGCTACTGGTTTCGTGAAAGGACACCGCAACCGGTGGGCCGAACTGCAGGAACTGGCAATGGGAAACGACGACCTTCTGCGCTATCCGCAAGCTTGGCCGAACTTCGAGCCAGGTGACGACTTGTCCGGCCACGAGCACCCCGCATTCTGGGCCCCGACCAGTGACGGCCGCTTTGTCAACATCGCCGAGCGAGTCGGGCTCGGAAATGACTACGTTTCAAGAGGTTTAGCTTTCGGCGACGTCTATGGCGATGACAAGCTCGACATTGTCATTGCCAACCAGTGGGAGAATTCGATCCTGCTGCGCAACGTCAGCTCAAATGAGCGTCCGGCCGCCGATCTGAGACTTCTGCAGCCAGGAGCTGCCGGCGGCTTGCGCGACGCCATCGGCGCCGAGCTCCTGCTTAAGGGGTCTGGAAAACCGCAGAAGCGGCAACTGTTTCCCGCCAATGGGCATGCCGGCGTATCGGCTAGCGAAGTGCACCTTGCTCTACCTGGTGCCCGAACCGCACCGGCGACGATTACGTGGCGCGATGGAACACAGTTACACACCGCCACCGTACAAGTGACACCCGGGCATCATACGGTGGTCCTGTCCCCCGATGGATCGGCGGTTCTGCAATGACCATCTCAATCGTTAGCCAAGACCACGGCGATCCGGCTTCAAATGGTGGGCCTCGCACAACAGCGCCATCCGAACCCCAAGCACCGCAGCGCCCGCAGGTTGACACTCGAGTCAAAGCACTGCGCCGATTCGCCCTATCGATAACCGTCTTCAACATATTGGGGCACTTGCTATTTGGCTTCGAGCAGGCACCCATCACCCCTGTGGTGTGTGTGCTGACTAGCTACGCCGCGGCGTTGGTGCTCGAACGCCTCGACAGCTGGGCGCTGGGACGACAGCCCGAATACGCCGGCGGATTCGTAAAGCTCACAACGTTCCTGCTACCACCGCACATCACCGCGCTCGCCTGCGCGATGCTGCTCTACGGCAACCACTCCGTCTGGCCCTACCTGTTCGCCGTCGTCGTCGCGAACTCCAGTAAGTACCTCATACGGATCAGAATCAATGGACGACTGCGCCATATATTGAATCCGTCAAACGCTGGGATCGTGGTCACGCTGTTGATATTTCCATGGGTTGGGATCGCCCCTCCGTATCATTTCACCAACAATCTCACCGGTGCCCCTCGCTGGCTTCTTCCCCTAGGCATCCTGATGCTCGGCACCATGTTGAATGCCAAGCTCACCGGAAAGATCCCGCTCATCCTGGGCTGGGTCGGCGGCTTTATCGCACAGGCGATAGTGCGCTGGTTACTTCTCGATCATGCGTTGGTCGGAGCCCTGCTGCCAGTGACCGGCGTAGCATTCATCCTATTCACGAATTATATGATCACGGATCCCGCGACCACCCCTGTAAAGCGGCCAAACCAAGTAATCTTCGGTGTCACCGCAGCACTCGCATACGGTCTGCTGGTGATATTTGGCATTGTTTTCGGGCTTTTCTTCGCACTCATTATAGCTTGTTCGCTACGTGGGGCCGTATTAGGGCTTACGCCACATTTTCAAGCGCTTCGACAGCGTCGACAAAGCGGCCGCCGATTAGGTGGTGACGGCCAAGTTTCTCGTGCCGAATCCTTGACGAGATCGCCGGCGGTCGCACCGTCATGAAGACCGACCCGATCGCTATTGTCGGTATGGCCTGCCGATACCCCGATGCAAACTCACCGGTCGAGCTTTGGCAGAACGTCCTGGCAAGGCGGCGAGCGTTTCGCCGCATACCTGCATGCCGCTTGTCTGCAAGCTATTTAGGTCCGCCGGACGACTCTGACCGCGCCTATGTCACCCATGCCGCCGTACTTCGTGACTGGGAATTCGACCGAGAGGCGTTCGGGGTACCGGGCCCGCTTCACCGCACGGTCGACCACACGCATTGGCTCGCTTTGCAGACGGCTGCAGATGCTCTCGCCGACGCCGGTCATGCCGGCGGGGAAGGACTAGCCCGGCACCACGTCGGCGTCGTCTTCGGCAACACACTCACCGGCGAGTTCGGTCGGGCGAGTTCCGTGCGGTTACGGTGGCCGTTCATCGCGGACGCCGCGGCTCGAGCCTTGGCGAAGACTGGCGTGCCGACAGCGGACGCCACCCAGGTGTTGGCCCATATGGAACAGCTGATAAAGCAACCGTTTCCACAACCGGGTGACGACACGTTAGCTGGAGCGCTGTCGAACACTATTGCGGGTCGGATCTGTAACCACTTCGATTTCCATGGCACCGGCTTCACTGTCGACGGTGCTTGCTCGTCGAGCCTGATCGCGGTGATGATGGCCTGCCGTGCCCTCACTGCGGGTGAACTTGACTTTGCGCTCGCGGGCGCGGTCGACCTGTCACTTGACCCGTTCGAGCTTGTCGGCTTTTCGCGATTGGGTGCGCTCGCGAAAGATGACATGCGTGTATATGACGCACAGCCCACCGGATTCTTACCTGGCGAGGGCTGCGGCGTCATCGCACTCACCCGCGCCGACGACGCGGCGCGACTCGGGATGCGAACATACGGCCACATCGTCGGCTGGGCATCCTCATCCGACGGCTCCGGAGGACTGACGCGACCTACGGTCGCGGGACAAGCCCTCGCGATTCGACGAGCATGCCGAATGGCCATGCTGCCCCCATGCGCGCTGGGTCTCATCGAAGGCCACGGAACGGGCACAGCGGTCGGCGATCAGATCGAGCTGCAAGCACTGACCGAAGTACGCGAGCACGCCAGCGAACGTGCAGCATTGGGAACAATCAAGGCGAACATCGGCCACACCAAGGCAGCCGCAGGTATGGCGGGGCTGATTAAGGCGACGCTCGCAGCGTTCCACCATGTCTTGCCACCGACGACGGGGTGTGTAGACCCTCACCAGCTGCTCCTAGCTGAGGACGCACCGCTACGCGTGCTCGCGGAGCCCGAAATGTGGTGCGACCCTACCCCGCGGGCCGGCGTTTCCTCGATGGGTTTCGGTGGCATCAACGTTCATGTCGTAGTGGAGGGCCCGACATCTTCGCCACCGGCGGCGCTGCCCGCCCCTGTTCGCCGATGGTCCACTCGTTGCGGGCGGTGCGAGATCGTAATCATTGATGGTGCAAGCCCTGCGCTACTTGCCGAACGACTTAGCGACATAGCCAATGCAGCGCGTGCGCTCAGCCATGCGGAGCTTCGAGACATCGCGGTAACCGAGTGGCAACAGATCGCAAGCGGACCCAAGGAATTTCGAGCAGCCATCGTCGCGGCCTGTCCAGAACAGCTTGCTGCGACCGCCGAAATAGCTGCCTCAGTCGCGGGTCGTTGGGACGTGATGTTACGAGTCGACCGGCACCGTGGCTACGCCCTCGGCACGACTGGATCGCCACGGATCGGCTTGTTATTTCCCGGCCAGGCCGCGCCAGCACGTGCAACGCTCTCATGGTGGGCAGACAAGTGCCAATTACCGCAGTTCACGTCCAACCCCGCCGCTGCAATGGAAACGGTGTGCACAGACTACGCGCAGCCAGCCATCATCCGACAATCGCTCGCCGGCATTGCCTGGCTGCGAACACTCAGCGTGGTCCCAGTCGCCGCAGTCGGGCACAGCGTTGGCGAGATCAGCGCTCTATGCTGGGCAGGCGCTTTATCCGCCGAAGCTGCGCTTGACCTGGCAGCTCAGCGCGGCCGGATAATGTCGGTGCACGGCGACCGCGATTCAACCATGGCGAGTCTTTCCGCCGATGCCCAAACCGTGTCAACGCTGCTGTGCGGCAGCAGCGTGGCCATCGCCTGCTATAACGCACCCGACGTAACGACAGTGACGGGAACGCGCGAAGAGATCAAACACGTGACCGCCCGAGCGGCCGAAATTGGCGTCCATGCAGTCGAAATCAACGTTTCCCACGGCTTCCATGGCCCAGCGATGAGTGCTGCACGTGAACCACTGAGACAACTGCTGGCGGACTTTCCAATAAATTCACCGCAACGTCCGGTGATATCAACGATCACTGGTCGTGAACTTCCCCAATCAGCCAGCGAACTGCGCGACCTGCTTGTGCAACAACTCACCAGTCCCGTGCAATACCGCCCGGCACTGAACGAGCTCGTACGCCGGTGCGATCTGCTCGTCGAAACCGGCCCGGGCACAATCCTTTCCAACCTCGCCGAAGCAAACCACGTCGGAGTGCCGGTGGTAAGCCTGGACTGCGGCGGAGATGACCAACACCACGCCCTCGCCACAGCAGCTCTCGCGGTGACCTCGGCAGATCTCGAAGCATGGTTCGCCGACCGACCGTACCGCACTCTCTCGGTGACCGATGAACCACGGTTCCTGGTGAACCCGTGCGAAGACAGGACTACATGGACGGACACATCCGAATCCATTGTGTTGACGCCAATCTCCGAACCGAGCGAATCGTCGACTGCATCGGCTCTTGGCTCTTCTGATCCCCTGGCAGCCCTTGTCGCGCATCTATCCGACACTTTGGAACTTCCAGCCCACTCGATCACGTCCAGCAGCGGATTCCTCACCGATCTTCACCTGAGTTCACTGCAAGCTGTTCAAGCTGTCGGCTCGGTGGCCGCCAAGTTAGGAAAGCAGCCCCCAGAAGTACCGTTCTCTTTGACGGAGACCACGATTGGGCAAGTTGCCGACCTTCTCGAAAACGCCCCAGCGATGGACTCTATCCCGGGACTCGATCAGGGTATTCGCAGCTGGGTCCGCGCTTTCGAGCCCGATTGGGTGCCATTCTCGGCGACCGACGCTGCGCCGCTGGCATGGTCGGTGCACGCACCGGATGGGCACTGGCTGCACGGACATGCGGCCACACAGGGCGAAACCTCCGCGGCGCTGGCAGCCGTTCTCACATACGAGGACGCGACCGAGGTTGCGGCCCTGCTGAAGCGGGTCTGCGACCTTCAACCCGAACGCCTATTACTCATCCACGATGGGCACGCTGGAGCCGCTGGCGTAGCGAGAAGCGTCGCGATGGAGTTGCCGCGTTGTTCTGTCACCGTGGTCGAAGTACGAGACGTGAACCAGGAATTGAACCCATCGGCCCTAATCGCTAACGGCGTCTGCAGATATCTGGAGCTTCGCACCACCAGCGACGGTTGGCTAGAGCGAGCCATAATCCGTAGGCGGAGACTGGGATCAGGCGCGCCAGAGTACCTCAGTTCTAGCGACATATGCCTGGTCACCGGCGGCATTCAGGGTATCGCCGCCTATGCGGCTCGCGCGCTTGCTTCTCGAACTGGCTGCGCGCTCGTATTCCTCGGTCGAACGCCTGCCTGCGACGCAGATGTTGCAGCGGCTATCCGAGAACTTAGCTCTGCTGTTAATGCACGCTATATGAGTTGTGATGTGACCGACAAGATTGCCGTCGAGAGGATAGTCGCTGAGATCCGGCGTAGCGGCACCATTCGAGGGCTTCTCCATGGAGCAGGCGTCAACGAGCCTCGACGACTGGCCGATATCGATTCGACGACCCTTGCACGTACGTTGTGCCCCAAAGTATCCGGCGTAAATTTGATCCTGGATTGCGTCGGTGCGGACCTCAACCTTGTGGTCGGGTTCGGGTCGATCATCGGCCGGCAGGGTCTCGCGGGGCAGGCCGAATACTGCATCGCAAATGACTGGTTGCGCATTGAGCTGGAGCGGTGGGCCGCGACAAACCCTTGCTGCCGCACACAACACATTGAGTGGTCAGTGTGGTCGGGACTCGGCATGGGCGTTCGCATGAATGTTCTGGACAATCTGCGCCAGCAGGGCGTGGAGCCGATTGAGCCATCCGCCGCCGTCACAGCGATGTTCGACGTCCTCAATGATCCGGATGCACCCGTGAGTGTTCTCGTGAGCTCGCGCTTCCCTGCAAGCCCCACTTTGACCATGCCGCGCATAACCGATTCTTGGTTACGGTTCGTGGAACGGCCAAAGGTTGACATAGCGGGTGTTGAGTTGATTGCTGAGTCCGACTTGTCATTTGGTTCGGACCCGTACCTGGCCGATCACTGTGTTGATGGAACTCCGCTGCTGCCAGCGGTCCTCGGCATGGAGGCGATGGCGCAGGCCGTGGCCTTCATGGAAAGTACTGGACCGCGCTGGTCCATGAGCGATGTGCAGTTTCGTTCACCCGTCCGTGTCGATAGACGCGATGGGATCACGATGCGGATCGCGGCATTGCAAACCAATGACTATGCAGAAGTGGCGTTGCGCGACGACTCGGATCGGTTCGCAACCGAGCGATTCGTTGCACACATCACTCGCGATGCCGGACCGGTCAGATGGGTGGACCCGGCGGGCCTGCCGCCCGAGCCGACGAAGACGCGGCCGGCGCACCCTTTCTACGACAACCTGCTGTTTCACGGGCCACGATTCCATCGGTTAATCGATTACGAAACTCTATCCGCATTTAGGGCGCGGGCATGGATACGTGCTGATGATTCCGCGGCATGGTTTTCGGAGTTTTACGGCCAAGACCTCATGCTCGGAGACCCCGGTGCCCACGATGCAACCTTGCATGTACTACTAGGTTGCCTTCCCCACCGAAGGGCGATTCCCATCGGGGTTGAGCGAATGAATCTGTGGCACAAACCAAATGGCATACTTCATGTTAATGCGCGAGAGATTGAGCACTCCACGGAATCGTTTGTATTCGATGTCGAGCTCGCCGACGAAGACGGCATAATTGCCGCCGAGTGGCTGGGGTTGCAGCTGCGTGCCCTCGGTCCCATCTGCTGGACCGATGGCATGCCCCAGCGGCTTGTCGGGCCGTGGCTCTCGAGGCGGTTGATTGAGTGCAACCTGGCAGACGATGTCGAGCTAGTCGTCACCGACGGCGGGCGCCCCTGTCCAGGGGCTGCTATTGATGGATTTCGATTCGATGGCGGAAGGGCATGGCGTGGTGGCTCAGCGGACAATCTGGTGCTGGCATTCGCCGAACGCCCCGTAGCAGTGGAATGCGTATTTGTTGATGACATTGTGTTGCCATTTATCATGGAATCGCTTGACTCATCCGACCGCGACACTGCAGACGCTTTGGCCGAACAGACCGGTGAGGATCTGGCGTGCAGCACGGCCCGGATATGGACGGCGCGTACCGCGCTGGCGAAGGCGGGCCGTGAGCATAGTGGCCCACTACGACTCGACCTGGTGACCGAGGATGCGCTCGAAGTATTGCTGGCGGGTCGAATGCAGCTGGCGACCTCCCGAGTGCAGGTTAGCGAATCCGAAAGACCTTGGGTGATCGCGATCGCGACAGATCGGTGATCAATGCGACCATTTTACTACCACCACATCGTTACCCTGGATGAAACAAGCGTCGTCGGAAATGTGTACTTCGCGCACTTTGTTCATTGGCAAGGTCATTGTCGCGAGCGTTTTCTCGCCCAACACGCGCCAGGAGTGGTGTCGGCGATCCAGCGTGGCGACCTCGCGATCGTCACTGTCTCGTGTTCCATGAACTACTACACCGAGTGCTTCGCACTCGACACTATCGACGTCGCGATGACCTTGCGGATGAGCACCGGTAACAGACTTACAATGGATTTCGAATTCAGGCGCGGAAGCGATCTCGCGGCACGGGGGACGCAAACTGTTGCCTGCATGCGGCGCACGGAATCGGGCGTCGTGCCGATTGAAATACCCCTCGAACTATCCAAATCATTGGTTGCATTCGCATGAAATCTGCTGCGTGTCCTTAGCACTACCTCGACCGGGAGATTCCCACGGCCTCACCCATCATCGATGGATCTCGACCTGCACGGGGTGAGCCTGCACGTGTCCAATCCGTTGAACCGCTTCAACCGCGCCATAGGGGCGAAGTTTTCGCCCTCTGGCTCGTGCTCGGTAGAAGCCGTGCCTTGACGCTCTGCGCCAGCACTAGTCAGTGAGTGTGACCACGGTGTTCGGCTTCCTGGGTGGCGGCGGAACCGGCGATGGGAGGCGGCGCTCCGTTCCTAGTGTTGACCTAGGTGGCTGGTGTTTTGATTTGCGAACGATTTTCCATCACCAAACATCGCGATTTCCGGGAGGGTGATTTGGTCGGCAGGTCGCCGAAAGTGGCTCAGCGTCCGTTCTGGCGGTGGTCGGTTTTGCCCGATTTCGCCG
>DATJQO010000069.1:0-32625 GCA_035505695.1 Mycobacterium sp. | reverse complement strand
CAGAGCTGGACCCCATCGGTTGGACAGGCCGCGGCGGTTCGTAGGTGGAGGGCTGCTGCTGGTTATGCCGCTTGCGGTAGCGACAGGGTCTGATGGTAGACCTCGTCAGGGGTACGGCGGTTCAGGGCCTGGTGACGTCGTCGGCTGTTGTAGAACTCGAAGTAGTCGCCGAGCCCTTTCCTGGCCTGGGTGCCGTTCTCATATGCCTTGAGGTAGACCTCCTCGTATTTGACGCTGCGCCAAAGCCGTTCGATGAATACGTTGTCCATCCACCGGCCCCGACCATCCATGCTGATGGTGATGCCGTGGTGGTTGAGCACGCCGGTGAATGCCTCGCTGGTGAACTGCGAGCCTTGGTCGGTGTTGAACATTTCCGGAGCGCCGTAGGCTTCGATCGCCGCGGTGAGGGCATCAATGCAGAAACTGGTGTCCATCGTGTTGGACAGCCGCCAACACAGCACCTTGCGCGAGTACCAGTCCATGACTGCAACGAGGTACATGAAGCCGTGGGCCATCGGCAGATACGTCACGTCCGCGCACCACACCTGGTTGGGCCGGTCGATTTTCAGCCCGCGCAGCAGGTACGGGTAGATCCGGTGTCCGACCGCCGGGATCGTGGTCCGTCGCTTCGGATACAAAGCCGCCAGCCCCATGATGCGCATCACGCGCACCACCTTCTTGCGATTGACCACCAAGCCGTCGTCGGCAAGGGCGTCGACGATGCGTCGACTGCCCAAAAACGGGTGGGTCAGGTGGATTTCATCGATCCTGCGCATCAGATCGATGTCGCCGGCCGGCGTCGGCTTGGGCTGGTAGTACACCGTTGAACGCGCCACATCCAGCAGCTCGCACTGGCTGGTGACGGGCAACCTCTCGTCGCGGTCGATCATGGCCCGCCTCACTTGGGGTCCAAGCGCGCGAGCCCTCGATCTAAAAAATCGCGCTCCATCGTCAGCTCACCGATCTTGGCGTGCAGCTCCTTGATCTTGGCCTCGCTATCGGCGACTGGCGCCGAGCCGGACTCGAACATGCCAGCAGCGCCTTCAAGCAGCTGCCGCTTCCACGCCGTGATCTGGTTCGGGTGCACATCGAAGCGCTGCGCCAATTGCGCCAACGTCTGCTCTTCGGTCAATGCCGCCAACGCCACCTTGGCCTTGAACTGCGGCGAATGATTCCTACGCTTGCGCCTTGCCATGAGATCCGCTCCTTCGGCCGTTCAGCCATCATCGAAGCAGCCCCCACTTAACCCACTGTCCAAGAACACGGGTCCATCTCTGACATCGAGCTTTACACAATCGGTTTCACGCATTGGGACGGCGCTAAGCACCAGACGGAGGTTTCGTCGCCGCGACGGCGGCGGTGTGCTAATCTGAAGTGCAAAGGCCATGACGACGGCCTGGATAACTATAACTTCGCCGACCGCTAGCCGGTGCCGATACAAGGTCGGTTCAGGAGGACATTGTAGTGATCGCGGCGCTGAAGGACTTTTCCCCTCAACGAAGCGGTGTTTGCGTGCCATGAATGAGCCAGTCATACGCACCGCACGGGAACGTGAGAATGTCGCGGTTGAGCGGGAACGGATCGCCGAGGAGCGCGAAGCGTTGGCCGACGAGCGCGAACGGATCGCAGATGAACGTGAGCATGTCGCAGATGTACGCGAATTGGCGGCAAACAACGTTTTGGATGGTTCCCCGCGTCGCGCCACCGAGCACGCCGAACGGGCGGAGCAACATGTCCAACGGCAGCGAGCCGCGAGCGAGCGCGAGCAGGCGAAGTTAGCGGCTAGGAGCGCGCGCCCCCGAGCCCACCAGTGAAGGCGAGGGTCGTGGAGGCTGAGCACGGTGCCGATAAGGCTGGTGAGCTCGATCGCCGGGCAGAGCAGCTTGATCGCCGGGCAGAGCAGCTTGATCGCCGGGCGGCGCAGCTTGATGAGCGCGAGCGGGCTGTGGCGCAACGCCTCGAAGAGCTGGCACGACGTGAGTGATTCGCAGGTGAGCGCGATCGGTTTGCTGACACGCGGGACCTAGTCGCGAACGAACGTTAACAGGTGGCAAATCAACGAGAGGCACGCGCGGACGAACGCGAGGGGACCGCCGCCGAGCGTGAACGCGAGCGGCTGCAGCGCGCCGAAGAGAGGGACGAACGCGCACGAGCCAGTGCTGAGCGCGAAGAGGCCGACATCCGTCGTGAGATGGCCGAAAGCGAACGTCATCGCACCGATGAGCGATCCCAGCTACCTGATAATGCAACTTAGGCTGACTTCAGGTATGTCTCCGACTGGCCTTTCGCGAGGGTGGTTTGTCGACCTGGCATGCAGGCCGAAATAACGCTGTTGGAGAAAGGCGCAGCCATGTCTGACAACGACAACCCCGCCGAGGCCGAATGGGACAGTCCCCAATCGCTCGCCGAAGAAGCATTTCGCGCCAGTCAGCGAGCGCAGCAAACGCGGCGAGCAGCGCAGGCAGCCCAGCGATCTGCCGCCGACAGCTTGGTCGCATCCGCAGATAGCTACGACCGAACCGCGAAGGCATACGAGGAAGCAGCCGTACAGAACGAACGTCGTAAGGATGAATACCGGCAATACGCGGCTCAACACCGCAAGTACGCACAAGGAGACCGCTGCATGGCTCAGCAGCTACGGCAAATGGCAGAAAGTGACGCGATGGACCGCCATCCCCTACCCCTTCGAGCGGTCAGGCATCATTCACGTAAGTCCCGCCGGCGCGGTCAACGCTCCGGGTCACCGCGCATGAGTTCCTTACCCGTGAACGGCGGTCTGCCGCGTCAGACGCGCCGCACTAAAACGTTCTTTGATATTCGGTGCCAGTTGCGGCGCAACCACTTTCGGTAGAGGTATACAACCGATACCTTAATTCCAAGGACCGCGGGTGCTCAGCTCCGGGGCTACCTGTGCGAAGTCCATCAGGTCACCGACTACGCCATCTGCCGCGCCACCGACGTCAACGACCTCACCTTCGGCTGCGGTCCCCACCACCGCATCCTGAAAACTGGCGGCTGGACCACCCGCAAAAACCACCCACGGCGACACCGAATGGATCCCACCCCACACGCCCCCCGCAAGCGGGAGGTACCCCCAAGAACGCGAACCCCGCACCAACACCTTCCACTGCCCTGAAAAACTGCTGCGGGACGACGACGGGGACGGCGACGAAGATGGCCACTCCGGGCAGCATGACGCAGCGCGCCAGACGCGCTGAAGCTCACAGCAGCGTCGCTTGCTCGGGCTCCGGTTCGGCCGGCTCGATTAACTCGGGCCCGTTGTTGCGGACGTTGTTGACCAGCGTCGACACCTCCCGCATCCGGATATCGCGCACGTCGGGCGGGCGGGCCAGCAGCTCTTCGTCGATCGGGGCGTCGGGGTCCAGCCAGCGGTCCCAGTCCCGCTCGGGCAGTGCCAGCGGCATGCGGTCATGGATCTGCCCGAGCTCTCCGGGCGCATCGGTGGTGATGATCGTGCAACTCAGTAGCGGCGGCCCGTCTTCGCCCGGCTGCCCCTTTGGTCTCCAGACCGACCAGAGCCCCGCCATGAACAGCGGCTCGCCGTCTTCCCGGTACATGAAGAACGGCGTCTTGCGGGACTTCTTGCCGGCAGCAGCGTCCGAATTGACGCGCCACTCGTAGTAGCCGTCCATCGGGATCAGGCAACGCTTGGACTTCGCACTCGAGCGGAAGGCCGGCGAGGTGGTGACCTTATCGGCGCGGGCGTTGATCAGCATCGGCCCCTTGGTCTCGGGTGCACCATCGGGACCGGCCTTCACCCAGGGCGGAACCAATCCCCAGCGCATGAGCCGGACCCGGCGCGTGGGATCGTCATCGGGCTCGGTATGGCGGGTGACGACGGTCGCGATCGTCGCGGTGGGGGCCACGTTGTAGTTCGGAGCCGCGGCGTTCGGCGCGGTGCCCGTCGCCTCGTCGATCGCCTTGATCTTCTCGGCCAACTTGGCGGGGTCGGTGGTGACCGCAAAACGTCCGCACATACCTTCATGGTGCCTGCTATCCAGGACACTCGCCGACACGGCAGGATGAAGCAGGTGAGCAATACCGAACCGTGGCCGGCCCCCCAGGCGACCACACCGGTGCACGCCACCGTGACCATCCCCGGCTCGAAATCGCAGACCAACCGGGCGCTGGTACTGGCCGCGCTGGCGGCCGCGCAGGGCCACGGCGCCTCGACGATCAGCGGTGCGCTGCGCAGCCGCGACACCGACCTGATGATCGGCGCATTGCGCACCCTGGGTTTGAGCGTCGACGGGAGCGCGTCTGAGCTGACGGTCGGCGGCCGGATCGCCCCCGGGACCGACGCCCGCGTGGATTGCGGCCTGGCGGGCACGGTGCTGCGCTTCGTCCCGCCACTGGCCGCGCTGGCCGAGTCGGTGGTGGAGTTCGACGGCGACGAGCAAGCCCGGGCCCGGCCCATCGCGCCGCTGCTGGACGCGCTGCGCGGCCTGGGCGTAAAGATCGATGGCACCGGTCTGCCGTTTCGGGTCCGCGGCAGCGGGTCGGTCGCGGGGGGTGCGGTGGCCATCGACGCCTCGGCCTCGTCGCAGTTCGTGTCGGGGCTGTTGTTGTGCGCGGCGTCGTTCAGCCAAGGCCTGACCGTGCACCACACCGGTTCGGTACTGCCGTCGGCCCCGCACATCGCCATGACGGTGCAGATGTTGGGGCAGGCCGGAGTCGACGTGGACGACTCGGTCCCCAATCGCTGGCACGTGCACGCCGGCCCGGTCGCGGCCCGGCACTGGGCGGTGGAACCGGATCTGAGCAACGCCGTCCCATTCCTGGCAGCGGCCGTGGTCAGCGGCGGCACGGTTCGCATCACCGGCTGGCCGGCGCACAGTGTGCAACCCGCCGAAAACATCCTGGCCGTGCTGGCGAAGCTGAATGCCGTTGTCATCCAGAATGATTCGTTTCTCGAGGTGCGCGGGTCCGGCACCTACCCCGGTTTCGACGTGGACCTGCGCGCCGTGGGCGAGCTGACACCGTCGGTGGCCGCTCTGGCCGCCCTGGCGGACCCGGGATCGGTGTCACACCTCTTTGGCATCGCCCATTTGCGGGGCCACGAAACCGATCGGCTGGCGGCGCTGAGCACCGAAATCAATCGCCTGGGTGGCAACTGCACCGAAACGCCCGACGGTCTGATGATCACCGCGACACCACTGCGGCCGGGCATCTGGCGTGCCTATGCCGACCATCGGATGGCCATGGCGGGCGCGATCGTCGGGCTGCGGGTCGCAGGCGTACAGGTGGACGACATCGCCGCCACGACCAAGACGCTGCCGCAGTTTCCGCAGCTGTGGGCGGACATGTTGGAGCCCAGCGGTTGAGGCCGGGCGACTACGACGAGGCAGACGTCAAAGTCCGCTCCGGCCGGGGCTCACGACCCCGGACCAAGACCCGTCCCGAGCACGCCGACGCCGAGCCCGCCATGGTGGTCAGCGTTGACCGCGGCCGCTGGGGATGTGTGCTCGGCGGAGACCCCGACCGCCGCGTCACGGCCATGCGGGCGCGCGAGCTCGGCCGCACTCCGATCGTCGTCGGCGACGACGTCGATGTGGTGGGTGATCTGTCCGGGCGGCCGGACACCCTGGCCCGCATCGTGCGACGGGCCGACCGGCGAACGGTGTTGCGGCGCACCGCCGATGACACCGATCCGACCGAACGGGTGGTGGTCGCCAACGCCGACCAACTGCTGATCGTGGTGGCACTGGCCGACCCGCCGCCGCGCACCGGCCTGGTCGACCGCGCACTGATCGCCGCCTACGCCGGCGGACTGACACCGATTCTGTGTTTGACCAAAACCGACCTCGCCCCGCCGGAGCCGTTCGCCGAGCAGTTCGTCGACCTGGACTTGACGGTGGTGGTCGCCGGCCGCGACGATCCGCTGCTCGCGGTGGCGGACTTGCTCGACGGCAAAATCACGGTGCTGCTCGGGCATTCCGGCGTCGGCAAGTCCACCTTGGTGAATCGCCTTGTGCCCGAAGCGGATCGGGCCGTCGGAGAGGTGACGGAGATCGGCCGGGGCAGGCACACTTCGACCCAGTCGGTGGCTCTTCCCCTGCAAGGTTCGGGTTGGGTGATCGATACCCCCGGAATCCGCTCCTTCGGCCTGGCCCACATCCGGCCCGACGACGTGCTGATGGCTTTTTCGGATCTAGCCGATGCCATCGGAGAGTGCCCGCGCGGCTGTGGGCACATGGGACCACCGGCCGACCCGGAATGCGCGCTGGACACATTGTCCGGGCCCGCCGCCCGGCGCGTCGCCGCTGCCCGCCGGCTGCTGGGTGCGCTCAACCAGACTTGACCAACCGCATACCGAGTTCGTCGGGCGGCACCAAATGCCCTTCGGTGCAACGCATTTGCACCTCGGCATCGGCGCCGCAGCCGACATGTGTCAGCCGGAGCCGGTCGCGTCCCGGCAGGTGACGCCGACCCCACTCGAACATCGCCCACACCACCGGCATGAAGTCGATGCCGGCCTGAGTGAGCACGTACTCATCGCGACTGCGCTGTCCGGGCTCCTGATAGGGCTGACGTCTCAACAGGCCCAGCTCGACCAGCTCGGCCAGCCGCGCCGAAGTGGCCGCTTTGGTGACGCCCACCCGGCGGGCGAAGTCATCGAACCGCGTGGTGCCGTAGTACGCCTCTCGCATGATCAGCATCGCCGACTTGGTGCCGACGACCGCCATGGTCTTCTCGATCGCACACTCGCCGATCGCAGACCACGCATCGCGGTCGGCCAGCGGCCCCTGCAGCAGTGTCACAAATCACCTCCCCAGCTGGGTTGCTTTTAGCATACCTAGGTGTTATCTGAGTATAGCGATATATACCTAGTGGACTCAAGGAGGAGCCATGACTGCTGGCCGCGACGCCGTCATCGTCGGAGCCGTCCGCACCCCCACCGGCAAGGGCAAACCCAGTGGCGCGCTGCACGGTGTGCTGCCCGCCGACCTGCTGGCGCACAGCCTGCGCGAACTGGTGGCGCGCACCGGGGTGGACCCGGCACAGATCGACGATGTCATCGCTGGAGCGGTCACCCAGGTCGGCGACCAGGCCGTCAACATCGCGCGCAACGCGTTGCTGGGCGCCGGATTCCCCGAATCGGTACCCGGTACCACCGTCGACCGGCAGTGCGGCAGTAGCCAGCAGGCCATCAGTTTCGCCGCCCAGGGCGTGATCGCCGGCGCTTATGACCTGGTGATCGCCGGTGGTGTGGAGTCGATGAGCCGCGTGCCGATGGGCAGCTCGGTCCTGCCGGGCAGCAACCCGTTCGGCGAGGACATGACGCGGCGTTATCCCGACGGCCTGGTGCCGCAGGGCATCAGCGCCGAGCTGATCGCCGCAAAATGGGGGTTCTCGCGCAGCCAGCTCGACGAGTTCTCCGCCGGCAGCCACGACAAGGCCGCCCGCGCCACCAAGGACGGGCTCTTCGACAACGAGCTCATTCCGCTCGCCGGCCTTTCTACCGACGAGATCATCCGGCCGGGCACGACGGTGGAGGCGCTGGCCGCGCTCACGCCGTCGTTCTACAGCGATGCGGCCAAAGCCCGCTTCCCGCAGATCAATTGGTCGATCACGGCCGGCAACTCCTCGCCGCTCTCCGACGGCAGCGCCGCGGTGTTGATCACCAGTAGCGAGGTCGCCAAGAAACTGGGACTGCGGCCGCTGGCCCGTATCCACGCCACGACCGTGGTCGGTTCCGACCCGCTCTACATGCTGACCGGCGTCATTCCGGCCACCGAGAAGGTGCTGCGCCGCGCCCGGCTGACACTGGCCGACATCGACCTGTTCGAGGTGAACGAGGCGTTCGCGCCCGTGGTGCTGGCGTGGGCACACGACACCGGAGCCGATCTGGCCAAGACCAATGTCAACGGCGGGGCCATCGCGATCGGTCACCCGTTAGGTGCCAGCGGCGCCCGCATCATAACCACGCTCGTCAATGCGCTGGAACAACGCGGCGGACACTACGGTTTGCAGACGATGTGCGAGGGCGGCGGCATGGCCAACGCCACCATCATCGAACGGTTGGGCTGATCCGGTGACCGAAACCCGCGTCGACGGCGTGCGGGTGCGCTACCCCAGCGCCAAAAGCTACGGCGACTTGCTCACCGCGCTGCTGGCCGACATCGGCGAGCGTCCGGTGCCGATCAACGAAATCGCAACGGCCACCGACGGCTGGGAGTCCTACCGGCAGCAGGTCGAATCCCACGTCGGGCCAAGCGGATTCATGTTGTTCGCGCTGCTCGACCACGGCGCCTGGATCACCAAGGCGGGCATCGACCGCAAGGTGATGCGCGTCATCCTCGGCAACCCGCTGATCGCCATTACCATGCTGCGCCAAGACGTGACCGCGGGCCTGTTCGCCCCGGTCGAGTTGCTGCTCGTCGACGAGGGCGACGGTAGCAGCCTCACGTACATCAAGCCGTCGTCGCTGATGGTCGTCGAACCTAACCCCGAACTACTCGGTGCCGCAACGGAGCTCGACGCCAAGCTGGCGGCGCTGGCCACCACGGTGACCGGTTGTTCGAATGAATAAGGAGCCGAAGCGATGGCACCGGACGAAAGTGAGATGACGGTTGAAAGCCATGCTGGCGCTACTGGTTTCCACGGCGGTGAGTTGGCCGTCCAACGACGAGCCGGCGTCGAGGCAGACGCCGCCCGGCTCGCACCGATGGTGGCGCGCGGCCAAATACGCGCCGGAGCAGCCGTCTTCATTTCCGAGGCGACATTCGCGGCGATGGCCGCCCGCGACCGAACCGGGCGGCTTTGGATCTCACCGCTACTTGGCCCGCCCGGCTTCCTATCCGCCGCCTCGCCGAGGACACTAGAGATCAACACGCCACTGGCGAGTGCGGATCCCCTCTCCGGGCTATCTGCAGGGCAGCCGGTGGGCGTAATCGCGATCAACTTCATGACGCGGCGGCGCGTTCGTATCAATGGTTCCCTCACCTCTACTGAGACAGGTCGGCTGACCGTCAACGTCGACCAGGCCTACGGCAACTGCCCCCAATACATCCGGCAGCGCCCGATGCGCGTCGATGGACCGCCCAATGACAACCGAGCGCCGCTCTATTCTGGAAGCACGTTGCGGCCCAGCGATATTCGCATCATAGAGGCCGCCGATACGTTCTTCTTGGGTACCACCCACGCCACCTCCGGCAACGACGCTTCCCACCGCGGTGGCCCTCCCGGGTTTGTCCGCGTCGCACCGGAGCACCTGTGGTGGCCCGACTATCCCGGCAATAACATGTTCAACAGCTTCGGCAACCTCTGCGCCGACCCCACCGCAGCTCTGCTGTTCATGGCCTTCCACGCCGGCATCACACTTCAGCTCTCCGGTAGTGCGAGCGTTTGCTGGAGCGGCCAGACCACTGCCGGCGACGACACCCAGACCGGACGCCGCGTCCAATTCGTTCCCCAGCAAGTGATCACCACCGCGATGCCCGGCCTGGGCAAGACCGAGGCATGCCCCTTACCCGAAAACCCTCCGCTGACCCGATGCTCTTATTCCATTCGTTCGACCCACTGGGTCCGAGATGCTCCCGGCTCGAACGCCTCGGTGAAGTACTGCGTCTCGCGGACCACCTCCCCAGCCTCGAATTCCATAATGCTGACCACGTAGAACGGTTGCCCGTCATACGTCAGCACAAGTTCGCTGATCCAAAGATCGCCGTCGCCAAGCATGCGTCGCACGGTGAAGCGTTTCGTGCTCGGTTGGGCAACGCGTGACGCCTCGATGTTGGCTCGACCTCGTATGCGCTCGCCCGATTGCGGATACTCGAGAACTGCATCCGCTCGGTAGATTTCGTGCTCCGTCGCAAAGTCGTTGGCGTCAGAGGCTGCCCAGTGGCGCCGCAGGGCGACCCGCACGTCGTCATCACCCATCGCTGTCTCTCCCTCCATTGGATGCATCAACGTTCCGCCATCGGGCGAGACCCCGACGCACATGCCGATCCCCGCACCGTAACCCTCGCCGCCGCGTTAGGCGAGCCGGGTTAACAAAATCCACACCGGTGGAGCGATGGCCGATCGGGCCAAACAAGGTGCAGGATGTCAAGGCGCACCAGCAGACTTGAAAGCCACCGCCCCTTCGCAGCGGCTGCAATCGCTGAAGTGCGTTGGTGCAGTTGACCTTACCTCGCAGGCACCAAGCAGCGAACGGCACCCCCGAATCGCTTACGCCGCGGTTGATATCGCCATCGGATCGCCGCCGAAGTACCCACGTGAAATCCGCCGTCAGTGGTAAACCAGGTCCAGGGCTTCAAGGCGGCGCACCAGCAGGCTGGAAAGCCACCGACCCGTCTCGGCGGCGGCGATGCCTGAAGTGCCGTTGGAGCAGTTGACCTATCACGACCTTGGCTTCCAATCAGACGAGCGCGGCTCCGACACAGAAGTGAATTCCCTTGCCAAAGGTGATGTGGCCCTTGCCTGCAGGGCGGTCGAGCTTGAACTGTCCGGGGTCCTCGAAGTGCGACGGGTCGCGGTTGGCGGCTCCCCACAGCAGGAGCAGGTGTGAGCCTGCGTGCAATTCGACGCCGCACAATTCGGTGTCGTTGACGACGTGCCGGAAGTGGCCCCGGAAGGGTGGCTCGTAGCGCAGCACCTCTTCGAGGAACGCACCGAGTAGGCCCGGTTGATCGCGAAGTTGCTGCTGGACGTCGGGGTGTGTGGTGAGAATCCAAGCGGCCGAACCGATCAGGGAAGCTGTGGACTCACCGCCCGCACTGAACAGCGTAATCATCATGGCGAGCGCGACTAGTTCGGATAGTTCGCCGGTGGCACAGGCGGCGGCGAGGTCGCCCAGGAGATTGTCATGTGGTTCGACTGCCGCCTGTTGGAACTGTTCGGTGATGTAGGCGCTGAGTTCCATCACCGCGACCCCTGCGGCGTCCATCTGCTCATGCGTCACCAGCCCTTCGACGACTTGGGTTGCCGAATAACCCCATCGGATGAGCTTGTCGATGTCGGAGTCAGGAACGCCGATGATCCTCCCGACGATCATCATCGGTAAGCGGTTGGCTATCGCATTCATCCATTCGATGCGCCCGCCTCGGGCCCCCCTTGAACAGCGGCCTTCCATAGCTGATCGGCGGTCTCGGTGATGAATGATTCGAAGGCGCGAATGCGCTTCGCGGCCAGTTGCGGCAACAGTGCCTTTCGGTGGACTGAATGAGCCGGCTCGTCGGCGGTCGCCAGTGCCTGCGTGGCTCCGCCGAGTTCTCCAACCACGAACGGAGTTACGGTGCCGCCGGGCTGATACATCATCGTCGCAGTAAGGTTCGACGAGAAGTCATCGCACCGCGCGACCGCCTCGTTGATCGCCTGCCAACTGCTGACGGCGTAGAAGTCAGAGCCACCGATGCGATGGACGTGCGCAGTCTGATGCATCTGCTGATAAAGCGGATGCGGGTTTTGGATGTATTGATCATCAAACAGCGCGATGCCGAGACCGCCGTCCACCGATGCCATGTCTCCACGCTGAGCGCCGAGTACGCGCGACGTCAACAATGCTCGGAGAACTTGCAACCTCGCGCCCGCGCCGAGTGACGCTCGCGTCTCACTAACACCTCCGTAGCTCGACTAACACTGAGACCATCTGCTCATTTCGTCTCAACTCTGAGAAGATGTGGTGGCAACGACACGCGGAGCTGAACGCATGGTTCGCAGCGATTGGGTGGTTGGTGGTGACCGACGAACGGCGGCGGTCGATCGCATCCACGAAGCCGCGACCGACCTGGCAATCCGCGATGGCTTCGATGCCTTTGACATCGACACCCTGGCAGCACGGCTGCACTGTTCCCGAGCCACGATCTATCGCTACGCGGGCGGCAAGGCCCAGATACGCGATGCCGTTCTACTACGGCTAGCGGCGAGCATCATCGACACCGTTCGACATGCCGTCGATGGATTGAGCGGCCCGGAGCGAGTCGTCACCGCAATCACCGTGGCACTCGAACAGATCAGGTCGGACCCGCTGCGACGGCTGATGCCGAGCGCCGGCCAGTCTCCCG
Organism: Mycobacterium sp.; assembly: GCA_035505695.1. Lineage (GTDB taxonomy): Bacteria > Actinomycetota > Actinomycetes > Mycobacteriales > Mycobacteriaceae > Mycobacterium. The sequence goes on along the minus strand of DATJQO010000069.1, from coordinate 20,596 downwards.
ATCTGGACGAGTTGCATTCCTCGCCGGTTCTTGGCCACCTCGCCGCCGACCTCACCGGAATCACAGACGACGACCCGCAAGCGGCTCAGTGGATCGTGCGCCTGGTCGTGTCTTTCGCCTACTGGCCAATGGCGAACAGTCGAATCGAACAGCGAATGATCAAGCGATTTGTTGCGCCCGCATTCGCTTCATGAACCACCCGCGGCCGGGCTGTAGCATGCTGCTCGCCCGCACCCCCGTGCTGGCCTGGGCTGCCGACACCGGGCGAATCTCGCCAAGACAAGTCAACGGCGGGGCCATTGCGATCGGCCACCCGCTGGGAGCCAGCGGTGTCCGAATCATGACCACTCTCATCAACGCGTGGGAACAGTGCGGCAAACGGTATGGCTTGCAGACGATGTGCGAAGGCGGCGGCATGGCCAACGCCACCATCATCGAGCGGTTGGGGTATGCAGCTGCGCAGACCGTGCTGCACGTATCGGCGTCTCGCACGCTGGTGCGGCGAGTGGAAGATCAACCGTGTTTTGCATGCCTGCGTGAGCTATTATCTACGCATGAACGTAGGTAAAGGTGGCGGAGAGAGGCTCGCGGACGACCAAGTCAACTTGATCGTCGAAGTTTTCCGAATGTTGGCTGACGCCACCCGCATCCAGGTGCTGTGGGCGCTCGCCGAGTGCGAACTGTCTGTCAACGAACTCGCCGAGAACGTGGGTAAGCCAGCTCCTTCAGTCTCACAGCACCTGGCCAAGCTGCGGATGGCCCGCCTCGTGCGCACCCGCCGGGCCGGCACGACCATCTACTACAGCCTCGAAAACGAGCATGTGCGCCAGTTGGTCGTCGATGCCGTGTTCAACGCCGAACACGCAGGCCCCGGCGTGCCCACCCACCATCGCGACGACCTCACGGTGAGGGGCATCGCCGCCGCCCGTCATTCGCGGGAGGTCAACGAACGATGAACGACCACGACATCGAAATCCCCTTCGGCGCAAGCAGTCACGGCTCCCATGGCAATTCTCAAAACGACCGACTGCGCCATGGGCACGACAGCCACGGGCATTCTCACAGCCACGACCATGACCACCCGAAAGGACTGCGGGCGGCCATCAAAGAGGTCTTCGCACCACATTCACACGACGCCGCCGACAGCGTAGACAGCGCGCTGGAATCCAGTGCGGCAGGAATCAGGGCAGTGAAAATCAGCCTGCTGGTTCTCGGCCTGACCGCGACGGTGCAGATCGTCATCGTATTTCTCTCCGCATCGATTGCGCTTGCCGCCGACACCATCCACAACTTCTCCGACGCCCTGACTGCTATACCGCTGTGGATCGCGTTCGCGCTCAGCACCAAGACCGCTACCCGCCGCTACACCTACGGATTCGGCCGCGTCGAAGACCTCGCGGGACTGTTCGTCATCGCCATGATCACATCGTCGGCCGTCATCGCCGGCTATGAGGCCATCGAGCGACTGATCCACCCCCAACCCATTGAGCACGTCGGCTGGGTCGCCCTAGCCGGTCTGGCCGGATTCATTGGGAACGAATGGGTTGCGCTGTACCGCATCCGAGTCGGAAGGCGTATCGGCTCAGCCGCTCTCGTCGCCGATGGCCTCCACGCCCGCACCGATGGGTTCACCTCACTGGCCGTGGTCGTCGGAACGGGCGGTGTCGCGCTGGGCTTCCCACTTGCCGACCCGATCGTCGGCTTGATCATCACCGTGGCGATCCTGGCCGTGCTGCGCACTGCTGTACGTGATGTCTTTCGTCGCCTCATCGACGGCGTTGACCCTCGACTCGTTGACACCGCCGAAGCCGTCTTAGCCGATCGAGCAGGGGTGCGGTCCGTGCATAGCGTAAGGATGCGCTGGATCGGCCACCGCCTGCACGCTGACGCCGAGCTCGACGTGGAACCCTCACTGAGCCTCGCTGACGCGCACCGCATCGCTCACGACGCAGAACACGACTTGATGCATGCCGTCCCGAAGCTCAGTACCGCGATGATCCACGCCTATCCGGCACACGACGGGAACGTAGCAGACGAACACCGCCATGGCGTGGAGCGCCGCGACGCGTAGTCGCGCAAGAGTCGCTGCCGGCGCTGTTTGCCGTTATTGACCCAAACGCTGCCACCGATCCGTCGATTCCGTCTGCCCCGCCAGGCCCTGCTCGATCACGGCGTCTGGATTACCAAGGCAGACATCCACCGCGAGGTGATGTCGGGATAATCGCTGACGACCGTCATTGACGACCGTCAGCGACCGGCGTACCGTGGGCCCATGCGGTCACCACGCACATCATCTACGGCTGGGCCGCCGACCGCAGGAATCCGGGAGGCGCGGCGACTCGAAACCCGGGCACGGTTGTTTGACGCGGCCCTGGCCGAGATCTCACGACGTGGGTTTGCCAGCTCAGACGTCAGTGCCATCGCCGCTGCTGCGGGCGTGGTGCGGGGGACCTTCTACTTCCATTTCCCGACCAAGGAGCACGTCCTTATCGAGGTGGAACGCAACGAGGAGACCCGGATCATCAGCGAACTCGGGGACGCCGAGGGCGATCTGGCGTCGGTGCTTTCCCAATTGGTACGCCACGTTCTCCATGCTGAAACTCGTTTGGGCGCAGTCGTTTTCCGTGACATGTTGGGATTGCATTTCTCCTCAACTCGTCCGGTCGACGACGAGTTGGCGCAGCACCCGCTCGCACAGTTTCTGGTGGGCCTGATCAGCCGGGCCCAAGACGCGGGGCAAGTCCGGTCCGACGTCGACGCAGCCGAACTCGGCACATTCTTCCTCACCGGGCTGTTCGCGTTACTGGCCACCGGAGCGCACGATGCTGCGCTGTTAAGTCGTTACGTGACAACGATTTTCAAAGGAATGGGGAAACGATGAATCGCACCGGCATCGAGGGCTACCGGGATTTCTTGGCCAGGCGTGATGGCGCAGCCGACCTGCTCAACAGGCGCTTGGCCAATCGGGAGCGGTTCTTCGACGAGCTTGAGGCCAACCCGGTACGGTCAGCCCATCCCGCCGACCGGGCGACCTTTCTTCGCAATCTGCGCCGGCGGCGACCCGAAGCCGGCCTGGACGGCAAAATGCTGTTCCTGTTGGCTACCGCCAAATTGAATCAGGCCGAACGGTTCGGCGTGGGACTCGGTGAAACCTATGGGCGCAACAGCGATGAGAAACTGCCGCCGGAGAACGTCTACCTCGAACTGGAAGAGCACTATCACACTCGGCTATTGGCTTGCGCACTCGACGTATTCGATCTGACCTTCCAGGTTGTCCCACCGCCTTTGGTGATGCGGCAGTTCGTCAAGGCCGCCGTCTTTCTCCCGGACCGGCTTAACTTCGCGTTCGTCGGGGCCGCAGAGATGGCCGGCTGCATCATGTTTGACGAACTGCGCCGCGTCGGTAGAAAACTCTTCGCCGACGAACCCGCAGTCGCCGAACGAATCGAACTGCTCTACAGCGAGATCCTCACCGACGAAATTGGCCACGTCGGCTACTGCGCGTCACGCTGCACCTCCGCGGAGCGGGCCGTCATGCGTCGGATCTATCCGCTCATCGGACGGCTCTTCGCCCACCAAACCGCAGAAATCAAGCTCCTCATCGACCCAAAGGCATTGCACGCGCGACTCGACCGGCCCTTCGACGTCGACGAACTCACTGCCGGGCTGGACAACGAAACCTACCTCGTCGCACATCCCTGACAGGAAGGAATCGGCGGTGTCATCCGGCTACCTGATCGGTTGGTCGAAATCGACACGCACGTATTGAAGATTGGTGGAATCAACTTGCACCGCGACGGTCCCACCGCGGGGGTCGATGCGATACAACGCCGGCAACTGGATCTCCTGAGTGTCGGTTGCGTCGTCCGGTGCGTGGCCGGGGATTTTCACGCTCAGCCGAATCGAGCGAATCGGCATCTCTACGCTGTCCAACGGCGGGTGGCCCCGTCCCTGACGACTCACGTACAAAATCCGCGCAGTGCCCGCCAGTGGCGGACCGGCGAATCTGGGCGGCCCGCCGTATTTCTTGCGGATTCTTCTGGGCAGATAGACAAGGAAAAAGAGGCATTGGCAAGCAGCAACAACAACGTCAGCACCAGTCCCAACGTCGACCCTGAGTCGCTGCCGTTATCCGTTTGCACTAGCGCACGCCAGCAGCGGCTCCGCCGCACATGCAGCAAACGGACGCGAGAACTCTTGAGCGACAACATCAATAGCTGGCCGCCAAGATAACCGGCGGCTGCTGACCCCGCCGGGCCGATTGTCAGAGCCAGCCGGTGCGGGCGGCGGCAACCGGCTCGGCGGGGGCCGGGGCCAACTGCCCGTCGCGCACGCCGTCCAGCATCCGTCGCACCGCGTCGACGATCTCGGGAGCTGCCGCGGCCAGGCCGGTCTTGTCGGCTTCGGGGACTTCATCCGGATCGACGCCCGCCCGGGTCAGCACGGCCGCCGGGTCGCCGAGCTGATCGGCCAGCCAGGACACCGGGTCGGCGGAAAGCTCGGGGACGAAATGCCGGCGTCCGGGCTCCCAACCGTCGAAACGGGGATGGTGATGGGCCCGGTCCAGCGTCCCGGGTGGGCTCTCGCTGGACCCGAAAAGGTCCACTCGCCACACTGGCCGGGTGAACGCGATCGGGATGCCCGCGTAGATCGATCCTTGCGGCTCGCCGCGGTCGACGAGGCGCAATTCCAGCCTGACTCCCCGTTCCGGAGTTTCCTGGCCGGCGAGCGGGCGCGGGTCGATGAAATACATGTCCCCGACGACTACGCCGAGGGTCTCGAATCCGAATGCTGCGAACATCGCACACCTTTCGCTGTCCCTCATCGAGGGTAGCCGGGGTCGGCGGCCGCGCCGGCGCGACTAGGCGGCGAGGTCGTCGTTCGCTTCCCGCAGCGCGGGAGTGGCCGCCCGCTTCCCGCGCCGCCACTCCCGCACGGCGGCGAGCGCGGACTTCAGCCCGCGCCGACGACCGGTCGCTGGATCGGTGCCCGCGAAGCCGGGCTCCAGTGCGGCGAACATCCGCTCGCTGCGGGTCTCTGGCGCGTCGTCGGCGTCGGCGAGCAGATACTTGTTGGGCAGCGACAGCTTGGCCAGCGTCCGCCAGGTTTTGGCGTACTGGAACAGGAATGAGCCTGTGGTGTAAGGCAAGTCGTACTTGTCGCAGACCTGGCGCACCCGCAGCGAGATCTCGTGCAACCGGTTGCTCGGCAGGTCCGGGTACAGGTGGTGCTCGATCTGGTGGCACAGGTTGCCGCTCATGAACCGCAGCGCGGGCCCGGCGTCGAAGTTGGCGCTGCCCAGCATCTGGCGCAGGTACCACTCGCCCTTGGTTTCGTCGACGATGTCCGATTTGGTGAACTTCTCGGCGCCGTCGGGGAAATGCCCGCAGAAGATGACCGCGTTGGCCCATAAGTTGCGGATCACGTTCGCGGTGGTGTTGGCCGTCAGGGTGGACCGGTAGGTAGCACCGGGCGACAGGGAGGTCAGCGCCGGAAACGCGACATAGTCCTTCAGGACCTGCCTGCCCGCCTTGGCCAGGAACTCGTCGACCCGCTGTCGCGCGTCATCCTGATCCATCCGCTTCTTGACGATCTTGCCGAGCTCGACGTGCTGCAGGCCGACGCCCCATTCGAACCCGAGCGCCAGCAGGCTGTTCCACAGCAGGTTGAACAGGTTGAACCGCTTCCAGCGCTGGTCGCGGGTGACGCGCAGCATGCCGAAGCCGACGTCGTCGTCCATCCCGAGGATGTTGGTGTACTTGTGGTGCACGAAGTTGTGGGTGTACCGCCAGTGCTTGGACGACCCGCTCATGTCCCACTCCCACGAAGAGGAGTGAATCTCCGGGTCGTTCATCCAGTCCCACTGCCCGTGCATGACGTTGTGGCCGATCTCCATGTTCTCGATGATCTTGGCCACGCCCAGCGTCACAGTGCCGGCCCACCACGCCGAGCGCCGCGAGCTGGCGGCCAGCAGCAGGCGGCCGGCGACCTCCAGCGCGCGCTGCGCCGCGATGGTGCGGCGGATGTAGCGGGCGTCCCGCTCGCCGCGCGAGTCCTCGACGTCCTGGCGGATGGCGTCCAGCTCAGCGGCGAGGTTTTCGATGTCTGCGTCCGTCAGATGGGTGAATACGTCGATGTCGGTAATCGCCATCGTCTTTATCTCCCTGCGGTGGTTGTTGATGTCGCCTACGCTATCGTAACCTACGAACCCGTAGGTTACCTACGAGTAGCATTTATATGTCGAGCGTGCAATCACCCGATGCCGCCGAGACACAGGTCTGTATCCGTGTCCCGGGGTCATGCTCGGCACCGGTGCGCAAATCGCGGACGTGGCCATCCAGCAGGTCCACCACGCACGACTGGCAGATCCCCATCCGGCAGCCGAACGGCATCTGCACGCCGGCGCCCTCACCGGCATCCATCAACGACGTCGCGGCGTCCGCGGCCACCGTGCGCTCGCTGCGGGCGAAGGTGACCGTTCCACCGGCGCCGGCGGGTGCCGCTTTGGATACCGCGAAACGCTCCAGGTGCAATCGCTCGCTGATACCCGCGCCCGACCATACTCGGTCGGCGTGAACGAGCAGGCCCTCCGGGCCGCAGGCCCACGTCTGCCGTTCCCGCCAGTCCGGCACCTCCTGATCCAGCTGAGCAAGGTCCAGCCGGCCTTGAATGCGCGTCTCCCGCAGCTGCAGCCGGTACCCGGACTGCTCGGCCGCCAAAGCGGCCAACTCGCCGCGAAACATCACGTCAGCCTCGGTGGGCGCCGAATGCAGGTGCATGACGTCACGGATCTGGTTGCGGCGCACCAAGGTTCGCAGCATCGATATCACGGGCGTGATACCAGACCCGGCGGTGAGGAACAGAATCGACGGCGGCGCCGGGTCGGGCAGCACGAAATTGCCTTGCGGGGCGGCCAGCCGCACGATCGTCCCCGGCTCGACACCGGCCACCAGATGGGTCGACAGGAACCCTTCGGGCATGGCCTTCACGGTGATCGTCACGGTGCGCGCCGACCCGGACGTCACCGCCGCGGGGCTCGAGGTCAGCGAGTAGGAACGCCAGCGCCACCGCCCGTCCATCAGTAGCCCGATCCCGATGTACTGGCCCGGCTGGTAGTCGAAGTTGAAGCCCCAGCCCGGTTTGATCACCAAGGTCGCGGAATCCTCGGTCTCGCGGCGCACCGCCAGGATGCGGCCCCGCAATTCCCGCGCCGACCACAGCGGGTTGGCCAGATGCAGGTAGTCGTCGGGCAACAGCGGGGTGGTGATGCGCGCCGCGATCTTGCGCAGCGTGTTCCACCCGGGATGCCGTTCGGCGCCGGCGACCACGGGACGCCGGGTCTCGACGACATTGCCGGTAATGGAGGGGTTACGTCTGCCCAGAGGAAGCTCCTGATCACTGCGTGGTTGCTGACTTACGCTCACATTGTGATCGATTCTGTGCGCTCCATAAAACCTACGGTACCGTAACCTACGGTGTCGTAGCTAGCCCGGGCGGGCCGGGGGATGCGTCACATTCAGCGCGCCGGGGCTACAGCAGCTCGATCAAGAACGGCAGCTCCTGGCTGGCATACCAGGCCAAATCATGGTCTTGCGCGTCGCCGACGATCAGCTCGGCGTCCTCGTCGCCCAGGTCGGCGGCGTCGATGGCCTCGATGGCCTTGGTCACGGCCGGTTCGGCGGCGGAGTTGTCCACATACGCGGCGACCACCTGCTCGATCTGGACGGGCGCGCCCAGCCTGACCACCGCGTCGTCCAGGTCGGGACGCGGGGTGGCGTCCTCGACCTCGGCGGCCAACACCGCACGCCGCGGCGGCAGGGAGGCCGGTGTTGCGCCGCTGGTATCGGAGTCGGCCAGCAGGCGCAGCGACGCCAGCGCCGCCTCACGCAGCGCCACCTCCGCGAGCTCGTCGTCATCGCCCTCGGCGTAGGCCTCGCGCAACATCGGCGTCACCGCGAACGCGGTGCCGTTGACCGGCCACAGCGAGCCCTCGGCGACCAGCTGTTGCAGCATCGCCAGGGTCGCCGGGACGTAGACGAGCGTCATAACATGGTGGCCGCGAAGTCGGGGACGTACGTCGACAGCTCCCGCGGCGGGCGGATGTAGTTTTCACTGACGATGGGATGCCTGGGCAGTTTGACCTTGGGTTGCTCCACCTCGTGGTACTGGATGGTGGACAACAGATGGGCCATCATGTTCAGCCGCGCGTGCTTCTTGATATCGGATTCCACGACATACCAGGGACTGGTCGGTATGTCGGTATGCACCATCATCTCGTCCTTAGCGCGGGAATAGTCCTCCCACCGAAACACCGACTCCAGATCCATTGTGGACAGTTTCCATTGCCGCAGCGGGTCGTTACGCCGCGCCTTGAACCGGCGCAGCTGCTCTTCCTCGGACACCGAAAACCAATATTTGCGCAGCAGAATGCCGTCATCGATGAGCATGTGTTCGAAGATCGGTGTCTGCCGCAAAAACAGCGTGTATTCCTGCGGCGTACAAAATCCCATCACCTTCTCGACTCCGGCGCGGTTGTACCACGACCGGTCGAAGAGCACGATTTCCCCCTTGGCCGGCAGGTGGGCGATGTAGCGCTGGTAATACCACTGGCCCCGCTCCCGATCGCTCGGCGCCGGCAGCGCCGCGATCCGCACCACCCGCGGGTTGAGGTATTCGGTGATCCGCCTGATGGCACCACCTTTGCCCGCTCCGTCGCGACCTTCGAAGATGACCACGAGGCGCGCCCCGGAGTGCCGCACCCATTCCTGCAACTTCACGAATTCTGTTTGCAGCCGGAATAATTCGGCTTGATACACCGCTTCGGAAATTCTCCGGGCGGCCGGCGTGGTCGGTTTCTTTTTCTTTGCCTTCACCGGCGCGTCCGCTTTTGTCGCGTTCCTGGTCGCGTTACTCACAGCAACGAATGATAGATCCCGACAGCGATTCTCATCGCGACTACTGGCGGGAAGCTTCCAGCAGTTCCTCGAGCGCTTGGCTCAGCAGGCCGGGCAGCAGGTCGACGTCGCTCATCGCTTCGCGGTCGGCGTTGATTCCGAAGTACAGCATCCCGTTGTAGGACGTCACACTGATGGCCAAGGCCTGGTTGTGCAGCAGCGGCGGCACCGCGTAGGTCTCCAGCAACTTGGTTCCGGCAATGTACATCTGCGACTGCGCCCCGGGCGCATTGGTGATCAACAGGTTGAACGTCCGCTTGGAGAAGCTGGGGAAACTGGTGGCGACCCGGATGCCCATCGCGTGCAGGGTGGGTGGCGCAAAACCCGACAGCGTGACGATGGTCCTGGCGTCCACCAGGCGGGCGGCCGTGGGGTTGGACTCGGCGGCGTGCGCGATCTGCGAGAGCCGCACCACCGGGTTCGGCTCCCCCACCGGCAGGTCAACCAGGAACGGCATCACCTGGCTGATCGTCTGGCCCGGGCCGGTGGCGTCGTGCTGGGCGTCGGCGTAGACCGACAGCGGCGCCATCGCCCGCACCGTCGCCGTCGGCGACACCGCGACCCCGCGGGACATCAGCCAGTTGCCCAGCGCACCGGCGATCACGGCGAGCACCACGTCGTTGATGTCGCAGTCGTAGCGCGCGCGTACGGTACGGTAATCCTCGAGGCTGCCCCGCGCAACCGTGAACCGCCGATGGCGCGAAACGGTCACATTGAGCGGGCTGCTGGGGGCGGTGCCGCGCGCTACGGCGCGCACGAAGTCGAGCATCCGGCGACCGGCGTCGAGCAGCTCGCCATGGTTGGTCAGCAACGCGGTGACCATCGACCCGACGGCCTGCAGCTGCGTGCCCGGCCCCACCAGCCAGTCGCCCATCGCACCCAATATCAGCCGGGTGTTGCCCGGGTCGCGCTCCGGTATCCAGATGTCTTCGGGAAACGGTGGCGGCCGTTTGGTCCGGTCGGCGATGACGTGGTTGATTTCCAGCGCCGTCATGCCGTTGATCAGCGCTTGGTGCGACTTGGTGTAAATCGCGACCCGGTTTTTCGACAGACCTTCGACCAGGTACATCTCCCACAGCGGCCGCGACTTGTCCAGCGGCCGCGCGGCCAGCCGCGCGATCAGCTCGTGCAGCTGTTCGTCACTGCCCGGAGAGGGCAGCGCCGATCGCCGCACGTGATAGGTGATGTCGAAGTCGCTGTCGTCGATCCACACGGGCCGGGCCGGGCCGACCGGCACTTCCCGGACTTTCTGCCGGTAGCGCGGTATCTGGGGCAGCCGCTGTTCGACGGTGGACAGCAGTGTCTCGTAGCTCAGCCCGGCGCGCGGCCGGCGCAGGATCGACAACGACCCGACGTACATCGGGGTGGCCGTGTTTTCCAGCCGGTAAAAGGACGCGTCCGACGGGGACAACCGGGTCACCATACGGCGCTGTCCTCCTTGTCAATTCGTCGGCATCCACCAATTTCTCGCCCACGGTAATCGTCAGACTCAGGCGCCGCTGCGCGCGGGTACGCGCGAGCTCGAGTTGTGCCATGATGACCACTACTAACCACCGTCTGTCACTCTCCAGCAGGCTCCCGGTCCACTGGTTGGAGCGTGCGCGTTGAACACTAGCCCCGTCGTGACCCCGTCTGACGCTTTCGCCGTCACACCCGTCGTCGACTACGAGCCTCCGACACAGGACGTAGCGCGAAACGTGCCGGCATGCCGGCAGTCGCCCCGTGCTCCGTCTCGCCGGCGCAGCACCCAGGCGCCGCGCCGGCCTTACTCCGGGCAGCCCGTACCGCAACCAACCTCGGGGTCCGGCAATGTGTCCGCACCGATGCGGCAGGCGGCGGTCTTCGCCGACGCCGCGCTGCGCCGGGTGCTCGAAGTCATCGACCGCCGCCGTCCCGCGGCCCAGTTGCGCTCCATGTTGACGCCCAGTCTGGTGGATTCGGTTCTGGCGGTTAGTCATTCGGCATCTGGGCAGGCCGCAGGCGCCGCGGTGCTGCGCCGGATGCGGCTGCAGCCGGCGGGCCATCACGACCCCGAAGCCGCCGCCGAGGTCTTCGGCTCCTACAGCCGCGGACGCCGCGTCCACGCCATCGCGTGCCGCGTCGAGCGGGTGCCCGCCCGCGACACCACACGCTGGCTGGTGGTGGCCCTGCACATCGGTTAGCCGCCGGTATACCGGGCCAGCACCGGTCCCAGCGTCGCCATGACGAAGACATAGGAGGTAGCCAGCGCTGCCACCGCGGGGATGGACGTACCGACCAGCCCGATGATGATCAACGAGAACTCGCCCCTGGCGATGAGCGCGGTCCCGGCACGCAATTGACCGCGCCGGGCCACACCGTCGCGCCGGGCCGCGACCATCCCGGTGGCCACCTTGGTCGCTGCGGTGACGGCCGCCAGGGCCAGCGCCACCGGGAGCATCGGAAGAAGCTCGTGCGGGTCGACCGAAAAGCCGATCGCAAGAAAGAAGATGGCGGCGAACAGATCGCGCAAGGGTCCCAGCACCTGGCGTGCCCGGTCTGCCGTTTCACCCGTCAGCGTCAGGCCGACCAGGAATGCGCCCACGGCGGCCGATGCGTGCAGGGATTCGGCCACCGCCGCGACGATCAGGGTGATGCCCAAAACCCGCAGCAACAGTTGCTCGGAGTCGGGATGTTCGACCAGCCGGCCCACCTGGTGGCCCCAGCGGTACGACGCGGCGAACGCCGCCAGCAGCGCGCCCAGTGCGGCCACCATTCCGGCCAGCGCGTGCGGCCAGCTGCCGCCCGAGGCCAGGACCGCAAACAGCGGCAGATAAGCCGCCATGGCGAAATCTTCGAGAACCAGCACCGAGAGCACGGCCGGCGTTTCCCGGTTACCGAGCCTGCCCAAGTCCAACACCAGGCGGGCGATCACGCCCGACGAGGAGATGTAGGTGACTCCGGCCAACGCCAGGATGGCCACGCCGTCAAGCCCCAGCAGCCAGCCGGCCACCGCACCCGGCGTGGCGTTGAGGACGACGTCGACACCGGCAGACGGCAGGTGGTGTCGCAGGCTGCTGGCGAATTCGGTCGCCGAGAACTCGAGACCCAACGTCAGCAACAACAACACGATGCCGATGGGCGCGGCCGTCTGGATGAACTCGCCCGCTGCGGCGACCGGCAGCAGGCCGCCCTTGCCCAGCGAAAGACCGGCCAACAGGTAGACCGGTATCGGGGACAACGCGAAACGTCTTGCGACCGTGCCCAATACGGCCAGCATGGTCAGGAGGGCGCCGAGTTCTAGCAGCAGCGCCCCGGAAACCTGCACCCGCTCAACCTCTATCGATGATGCGTTCGACGCCGGCGATGCCGTCCTCGGTGCCGATGACGATCAGGACATCGTCTGCGTGCAGCAGCTCGGCTGGACCGGGCGACGCAAGCACTTCCTCGTTGCGCACGATTGCGACGATCGACGCCCCGGTCCGGGTGCGGGCGTGGGTGTCACCCAGCGGGTGGCCGACGAACGGGCTGCCCGCCAGGATGTGGACTTGTCCCGTCTCGAGTCCGGGTATTTCCCGGGCCAGCTCGGTGAACCGCTCGGCGATCCGTGGAGCGCCCAGGATCTGGGCCACGGCCTCGGCCTCGTCGTCGGTCAGGTGCAGGACCGGTCGGGCTTGGTCTGGATCGTCGGGGCCGTACAGGACGAGGTCGAAATTTCCTCCGCGGCGTGCGATGATGCCGACACGATCACCCTGGTGGCTGGTGAATTCGTAGCGCACACCGACGCCGGGCAGCAACACCTCCTTGACATCCATACGCCCCATCCTCGCATGGAGTGTCGGCCCCGCCGGGCCGCGAGCGAAAGTCAGTGCTGGGCAGCCGTTTCGGCCGGTTGCCGGCGCGGGCGGGGTAGCAGCATCGGCACGTCGTGGCGGTACGCACGGTATTGGTCGCCCAGCGCCGCGACGAGGCTGCGCTCTTCGATCTGCAGGGCGATCAGAATGTACCCGGTGATGGCGATCGAGAAGAGAAGGTGTCCGGCCGCCATGGTGGGGGCCGCCCAGAACGCGATCAGGAATCCCAGCATGAGCGGGTGGCGCACCAACCGGTAGAACAGGTGAGTGCGGAAACCCAGCTCGGCGTAGGGCTTTCCGCGCCAGGCCAGATACACCTGCCGCAGGCCGAACAGGTCGAAATGGTTGATCATGAACGTCGACGCGAACGCGATCGCCCACCCGAGCCAGAACAAAGCCCACACCGTGATGCGCGCGGCCGGCTGGCCCACGTCCCAGATGACAGTGGGTATCGTTCGCCATTGCCAGTACAGCAGCACCAGCGCCACGCTGGAGAGCCACACGTAGGTGCTGCGCTCGATCGACGGCGGCACGAACCGGGTCCACCAGCGCTTGAAACCCTTGCGCGCCATGACGCTGTGCTGCACGCCGAACAATGCCACCAGCGTGACGTCCACCGCGACCGCTTGGCCGATCGGCGCGGCGATCGCGTGATCGACGCTCCGCGGCACCAGGAAGTTGCCGAGGAATCCGATCAAATAGAAGAAGGACAGCACGAACAGGAGATAGCTGGCGGCCCCGTAGCCGATGATCAAGTAACGCTTCATGGCCCAAGTGTCGACCCCTTCAGGCACTTTCGGATATAGGTCATTTGCCTCAAATTCGATGAGCGAGCGCCTAGTCATTTTTGACTAGTCCGTTCCGAAGCCGGGCGACTTGCGAGTTGAGGCAGCGATTTGAGGCAAATGTCTCATGCGGCCACGCCAGCGGTGGGCCGATGATCGCCCGTGACAGAGCTACTTCGAGAAAGCGCGGAGATCAGACCATGACAGAATCGGCACCCACCACGACGACCATGGAGCGCATCGCAGCCGAAGCACCGGGCGGAGCGCGGGTCGACGCCATCGACATCAGCCGGCGCGTCGGTGGCCGGCAGATCCTCCATAAGCTCTCGCTCGCAGTGGAACCCGGCGAATTGATCGCCATCGCCGGCGGCAGCGGAGCGGGGAAGACCTCGTTGCTAGAGATCCTCGCGGGGCCGCAACCGCCGTCCACCGGGGAGCTTCGGCACGACGGCGTCATGCGCGGTGCTCGCGCGGGCGGCGGCGCGAAAGTCGGCTACGTGCCCCAGGACGACATCATCCATCTCGAGATGCCCCTGCGCCGCACGTTGCGCTACGCGGCGCTGCTACGGCTTCCCGCCAGCACATCCGCGGCTGAAGCGGAACGGATCGTGGAGGACACCCTGCGCGACCTCGACCTGACCGACCGGGCCGACGTGCCGGTGCGGGCGCTGTCCGGCGGCCAGCGCAAGCGGGCCAGCATCGCCGTGGAGCTGCTGACCCGGCCACGCCTTTTCTTCCTCGACGAACCCACCTCCGGGCTCGATCCCTCGACTGCGGCCGACGTGATGCGCCTGCTGCGCAGGCTCAGCCGACGTGGAATCACCGTCGTTCTCACCACGCACGAGCCGGCCGGCATCGACCGGTGTGACCGGGTGGTCTTCTTGGCTCGCGACGGCCACCTGGCCTTCACCGGCAGTCCGGCCGCGGCCCGGCGCTACTTCGGCGTGCAGAACCTCACCGAGGTGTACGAGCGGCTGAGCGGCGAGCTCACCCCGCAGGTTTGGGCCGAGCGGTTCGCGAAGAGCCGCGTGAAGTCGACAGCCCGGCCGGGCTTGACCGAACGGCGCCGTCCGGCAAGCGACGTCGAACGCACGGGCATGGTCAGACAGTGGTGGCTGCTCACCCGGCGCAATGTCGATGTGCTCTCCCGCAACCGGCTGACCCTTGCCATCCTGCTCGGATCACCGGTACTGGTGACGGCGATGATGGCGACGTTGTTCAAGCGCGGCGCGTTCGATCCGGGTAGCGCGGCAGGCGTCGCCCCGGCGCAGCTGGTGTTCTGGATCGCTTTTGACGGCTTCTTCTTCGGACTGACGTACGGCCTGCTCCAGATCGTCGGCGAAATGGCTGTCTTCCGGCGCGAACGCCTGGCCGGGCTCAGCGTGGGCGCCTATGTCGCATCCAAGGTGACGGCGCTGCTTCCGGTGCTGGCAGGTGTGAGCGCGGTATTGCTGGTTGTGCTGCGCGCTCTGGGCCGGCTGCCCGCCGTCGGATGGGACGTCTACGCCTCGTTGTTCGCGACGATTCTCATTGAAGCCACCTCGGCCCTGGCCCTGGGCCTGTTCGCCTCTGCCGCCGTGTCCAACGCCGCGCAGGCGGCCCTCGCCCTGCCGATGCTGTGCTTCCCACAGGTTCTGTTCGGCGGCGCCATCGTCCCGGTCGACCAGATGGCCACACCCGGACGCCTGATGAGCCTGGTCTTGTCCAACCGGCACGCCTTCGACGCGCTCGGTCGCGACCTGGAGCTCGAGCGCTACACCAGGACACTGCCGGCCATGTCCGTCTACCGTCATACGTTCGAGGGCGGCACCGCGGCCAGTCTCATCGCGCTCGCCTCGTTCGCGGTCGCCCTCGTGCTGGCAACCGCCTGGCTACTGCACCGGCGATCGCGGCCAGGGGCATCCCCGCGGTGACGGCGCCGTCCTGCCGGGCCCGCAACTTCGGAATAGAAGTCGCGGGCCCGGCATTCGGCACCAACGACGGCTGGAGGCGACCACCAACCACCCTGGGGGCGCTCAGATCCTCCGGACCAACACGTCGATGGGCTCTTCGAGTCCTCGCAGAGACAGCATGCGTCGCTGGGTTCCGACCAGGACGTGATCCGCGACCCCGGCAGCGACCAACAACTCACCGCCGGCGGCCAGTCGTTGCATCCGAGCGGCGGTGTTGATGGGACTACCGAGCGCGGTGAAGTCGATAACGGCCCCGCCGACATTGCCGACGTATGCGACGCCCGCGTTCACAGCCACGCCGATGTCCAGCCATGGTCCTTCCCGCGTGCCGTAGCCAACGGTCTTGAGCAGGTCCATCCCCGCCTCGACGGCTCGTTGCCGATACCGGGGGCCGCTGATTCCCTGGACGAAGAAGGCCATGACCTCATCGCCGATGAGTTTGTCGATCACCGCGTCATGACGCAGAAGGGTCTGCGTCGCGGCACTGTAAAACCGGTTCAGCACTGCAGCGAAATCCATTGCGGCGCTGCGGGTCCCGAGCACGGTGGAGCCGCGGACATCGGCGAACAGCACGGCGATGTCGACCTCCGCCCCGACCAGTGGCAGCCCGTCGCAACATCGCATGCACAAGTTGGGATTCTTACGGGATCGACGAAATCCGGCGGCGGCGAAAAGCCGGCCGACCGGGCCGCCGAACGGGTTGTTGCACAGCTTGCATCGCGGCGCTGAGGGTAGGTAGCGGAATGCGTGCCTGGCTCTGACCAGGGAGGCGTGGCCGTCTGTGAGCACCTTGTCCCACAGCGGCAGCGCCGGGTGAACCTGGGGCGCAACATCTGGAACGACCGCATGGCGGCGGCCGGGGCGGATCATGCGGAAATGATCGGCTGGATTTCCCGCCCGCGCATGGGGCATCCGCCCCAAACATTCATCAGTGCCGAGCGGTGCCGGTCAGGCCGTGCCGTGTTGCGTACAAGCTGGCCCCAATCCGGTTCGAGACCCCGATTTTGGCGTAGATGTGCTCGACGTGATTGCGAACAGTCTTTTCCGAAATCCACAGCGCCGAAGCGATCTCGCGGTTGGACAGCCCCTGCGCGACATGGAGCAACACCTCGGCCTCGCGCCGGGTCAATCCGGCCGGCCTCGCGGCTCTGCGCGCCGGCTGGTGGCCCGCGGCCTCGAGCACCGCTTCGACGGCGTCGCCGTCCAGGCGGCCGCACGCGGCCTCTCTTCGTAGTTCCCGGGCAGCGGCGGTGGCGTCCAGTGCGTCACGATACGGGCGCGGTTCCACGGAACCGCGATAGCTTTCCGCGGCGGCGAGTAACCGCTCCCGTACCGACAGATCGTCGCCCCGGAGCCCGTTTGGGTAACCGGACCCGTCCAGTCGTTCGTGATGGTTCACCGCGACCTCCCGGACGGCCTTGAGTCCGCCGACCCGGGCCAAGATCCTGCCGGTCAGATACGGATGCAGATGCACGCGCTCCCGTTCGGCGTGGGTCAATCCGGTCCGTTTTTCCCACACACGGTTTGACACACCGATACGGCCGAGATCGTGAACGTAGCCCGCGCGGCGCAGGATGTCGATCTCGTCCTGCGGCAGCCCGGCGCACTTTCCGGCATTTTCCGCAAGCTCGGCCACGGCGCGCGAATGGCCAAGAGTGAACGGGCATTTCAGGTCCACAAAATCACCCATGGCGCACAGGAGTCGGTCCAACGCCGGACCGCTCAGTGTTTCCCCCGGATCCGGTGCCAGGCCGGCGGCCGTCGCCCACGCGTCTTCGTTCTGGCGCAGCAGCCCGTCGGCGGCCCCGCTGAACACTTTGACTATGTCCGGGTCGAACTGTTTACCGCTGCGGCGGCGAACCTCTGCGATCGCCGCGCTCGCGCCGTACGCCCGATGGTTTACTTCGGCGATGTCGGCGAGTTGCGCCACCCGCATCGTGACGGGTATCTGAGATCCGGCGGCACCGGCGGGAAGGCCACTGCCGTCCCACCTTTCGTATGCAAAAGGCAGGGCTTCACACACGTCTTCGCCCAGACCGATCTCCTCGGCGAGCAAAGCGGCCGACACGCAATGCGACCGCATCAAAGCCCCGAGGTTCCCGCGTGCGTCCAGAAACAGCTTCGCGGCCAGCTGAGCCCGTTTCGGCAACGTCGACCCGCGACCCAGGTTGCTGACGAGGAATCGCCGAAACGGCGCTCCGGACCAGTCGACGAAGTGGCTGTCGTGTCGTGCCGCGATGTCGTCGCCGAACCACCGCGCGTATTCGTGGGAGTCGGCATGACAGCCGATCCACATCACCAGACCGGTGTAGAAAACGGTGGCGCGTTCACGCTCGCTGAGCCCGAGCCGCTCGGCGAGCCGGGTGCCCATTATCGCCGATCGCAGCATATGGTCCATCGGTTGCCCGAGCCCGAGGTCGATCGCCAGCGACAGGGCCGCCAGCACCTCGGTCCGCGAAACCGGTCCGTCAAAGGGCATGAACCTCGCCCCTTTCCCGACCTGGCCAGACGAGCAACTGGTCGTCGCACCACCCTATGGCATCGGCCTGCTGCCATGGGGAAGAAAACGTTGCCGGGCTCGCTTGCCAGGAGCGGCGCGCTCGCGCGGCTAGCGCCTCTTGACCGATTTCGGCGGCTTGGCGCCGCGACCCTGGCGACGCGCGGCTTCCCGCCGCTCGCGCCGGCTGGCGCCGGCAGGCACCCCGGCCGGTGTCTTCTGCGCACCGCCGCCGTTGCGCTGCACCTGCGCCGAGCCGTCCTCCGATGGCCCGGAGTACGTCAGTGCGGGCTGCTCGTCGCCGATTCCCTTGGCGTGCACGACACTTCGCGGCTCTTCCGGCGCCTCGGCGGGTGCTTCCTGCTCCGGACCCTTCCCGAGTTCGGCCAGCCCTTCCGCTGTTTGCATCGGCGCGACCTGCGGGGCGGGCACCGCTTCGACGGTGACGTTGAACAGGAACCCGACCGACTCCTCTTTC
This sequence comes from Mycobacterium sp., assembly GCA_035505695.1. Classification (GTDB taxonomy): domain Bacteria; phylum Actinomycetota; class Actinomycetes; order Mycobacteriales; family Mycobacteriaceae; genus Mycobacterium. The sequence continues at coordinate 2,118 of DATJQO010000069.1, read as the reverse complement.
ATGCCGTCGAGCATGGCCATGAACATGTCGTAGCCCTCGCGCTGGTACTCCACCAGTGGATCGCGCTGCGCCATGGCCCGCAGCCCGATGCCCTCCTTGAGGTAGTCCATCTCGTAGAGGTGTTCGCGCCACTTGCGGTCGATCACGTTGAGCAACACATTGCGTTCCAGCTGACGCATCGCGCCCTCGCCCGCGATTTCCTCGAGCTCGGCTTCCCTTGCGGCATAAGCACGTTCGGCGTCCTTGAGCAGGGCGTCCAGCAGCTCTTCGCGGGTGAGGTCGTCGCGCTCGGAGTCCTCATCCTGCCGCGTCAGCGTCACGTGGTCGATCCCGACCGGGTAGAGCGTCTTCAGCGCCGTCCACAAGGCTTCCAGGTCCCAATCCTCGGCGTAGCCCTCGGCCGTCGCGCCGTTGACATAGGCGGTGACCACGTCACGGACCATGTCCAGCGCCTGCTCTTTGAGGTTCTCGCCTTCCAGGATGCGGCGGCGCTCGGCGTAGATCACCTTGCGCTGCTGGTTCATCACCTCGTCGTACTTGAGGACATTCTTTCGGACCTCGAAGTTCTGCTGCTCGACCTGCGTCTGGGCGCTCTTGATCGCCCGGGTCACCATCTTGGCTTCGATGGGCACGTCGTCGGGCAGGTTCAGCCGGTTGAGCATCATCTCCAGCGCGGCGCCGTTGAACCGGCGCATCAGCTCGTCACCCAGCGACAGGTAGAATCGCGACTCCCCCGGGTCGCCTTGCCGGCCGGAGCGGCCACGCAGCTGGTTGTCGATGCGCCGCGACTCGTGGCGTTCGGTGCCCAGCACGTACAGGCCGCCGGCCTCGATGACTTCGGCCGCCTCTTTGCCGGCCTCCTCCTTGACGACGGGCAGCTCTTCGTGCCAGGCCGCCTCGTACTCGTCGGGCGTCTCCACCGGATCCAGCCGGCGGGCACGCAGCCGCTGGTCGGTGAGGAAGTCGACGTTGCCGCCCAGCACGATGTCGGTGCCACGGCCGGCCATGTTGGTGGCCACGGTGACCCCGCCGCGCCGGCCCGCCACCGCGACGATGCCCGCCTCCTGCTCGTGGTACTTGGCGTTGAGCACGTTGTGCGGGATGCGGCGCTTCTGGAACTGCCGGGACAGGTACTCCGAACGCTCCACGCTGGTGGTGCCGATCAGCACCGGCTGGCCCTTCTCGTAGCGCTCGGCCACGTCGTCGACCACCGCGATGTATTTGGCTTCCTCGGTCTTGTAGATGAGGTCGGACTGGTCCGTGCGGATCATCGGCTTGTTGGTCGGGATGCTGACCACGCCCAGCTTGTAGATCTCGTGCAGCTCGGCCGCCTCGGTCTGGGCGGTGCCGGTCATGCCGGCGAGCTTGTCGTAGAGCCGGAAGTAGTTCTGCAGCGTGATGGTGGCCAGCGTCTGGTTCTCGGCCTTGATCTCGACATGCTCCTTGGCCTCGATCGCCTGGTGCATGCCCTCGTTGTAGCGGCGGCCGTAGAGCACGCGACCGGTGAACTCGTCGACGATGAGCACCTCGCCGTCGCGGACGATGTAGTCCTTGTCGCGGGTGAACAGCTCCTTGGCCTTCAGCGCGTTGTTCAGATAGCTGACCAGCGGCGAGTTGGCGGCCTCGTAGAGGTTGTCGATGCCCAGCTGGTCCTCGACGAATTCGACACCCAGCTCGTGCACGCCGATGGTGCGTTTGCGCAGGTCGACCTCGTAGTGGACGTCCTTTTCCATCAGCGGCGCCAACCGGGCGAACTCGAGGTACCAGTTGGAGGCGCCGTCGGCGGGACCGGAGATGATCAGCGGGGTGCGGGCCTCGTCGATCAGGATGGAGTCGACCTCGTCGACGATGGCGAAGTTGTGTCCGCGCTGCACCAGCTCGTCGAGCGAATGCGCCATGTTGTCGCGCAGGTAGTCGAAGCCGAACTCGTTGTTGGTGCCGTAGGTGATGTCGGCGTTGTAGGCCACCCGGCGCTCATCGGGTGTCATCTGAGCCAGGATCACGCCGACGTCCAGACCGAGGAAGCGATGCACCCGGCCCATCCACTCGCTGTCACGTTTGGCCAGGTAGTCGTTCACCGTGACGACGTGCACGCCCTTGCCGCCGATGCCGTTGAGG
>DATJQO010000068.1:0-12339 GCA_035505695.1 Mycobacterium sp. | reverse complement strand
GCGATGGCGGCCATCGACACGATGCCGGGTTGCAGTGTTTCGCTGCGAGGCAGTCGTACCGGATCTTTCCACTGATCTTGTTGCAGAAGGTGATGCTCGATCCCGAACGAACTTGTGTAGAGGTCAATGTGCCCGGCAGATTTGCGCACAGCCACCCAATCCGAGCCGGTGCTGATCTGGTCGTTCGTGGTAACAGTCCACGGGTTGTCTCCGACCGATTGCCACATCCGAAGCCGACCGCCGTGATCGCTCGCGAACACATATAGCTTGTCTCCGTCGGCCACCGCGACAGGCTTCGAGGTGATGTACCCCGGCAGTTCTTCGGGGCCGATCAATCGACCGATGTCCGCGGCCCATCGCCAGTGCAATAGCCGAAGACCGCCCACTGCGAACACGTCGAGGCCCTCGGGTTCTCGCCGCACGGCGACTGGCTCGGAAAACGGATCGAGGTTGCCACCCAGGTCAAGGGCGTCGTGCACACCGTTATCCATCCAGGTATGGACGAGTGTTCCTTCGCGCGACCTGACGAAGATGTCGAGTCGTGAGGCACGTAACCATGACACCGCGGGTTTACCGAACACGGGCATGACTCACCTCGGCAGAAGGATCGACCGGCAAAGGTACGCAGATACCAGTTCGTCGAAAGTCGTTGGTCTGCTCTGCGGTCCGGTTACGTGGTCGCGGTTCTTTGCGACGGTGATTGCCCGTCGCCGCCTGGAGCCCATTCGATCTCCTGGGAGATTGTCGATCAACGAGCCCGTGCGGTGTTGGGGCGGGGTCGCACGAGTCTCAAGCCGTGCCGAACGTCTCAATGCTGGCACGAAGGTCTCGACCCCGATTGGGATTCGGCAAATTTGACTCGCGGGAATCGCAGTACGGCCCGATTGTTGTGAAACTCAGCCAGCGCCTGACTCAACGACGTCTCCACGGAGAGCGGGACGGTGGACGGAACGCGGGCGCTAGACGGGGACCAGCTCGACGTCGCTGAGCACGACGGCGTTGTCGCGTGACGGCGCGACAACGCCGGCCAGGAAGCGGCCTTCTTCCTTCCAAATGTTGACCGTCAGGGTTTCGCCCGGGAAGGCCACGCCGGCGAAGCGCGCACCGTAGGCGGCTACCGCCCCGGCATCGCCGTCCAGCAGCGCGTCCGTAATTGCCTTGCACGTCATGCCGTAGGTGCACAAGCCGTGCAGGATAGGCTGCGAAAAGCCCGCGGCGGCAGCGAATTCGGGATCGGAGTGCAAGGGGTTGCGGTCCCCGCAGAGCCGGTAGAGAAGCGCCTGCTGCGGCAGGATCGGCATCTCGACCTCGACATCGGGCGCCCGGTCGGGTGCCGGGTCCGAGGTCGACGGACCGCGCTCGCCCCCGAAGCCGCCTTCCCCGCGGGCGAAGATGGACCGCTTCTGCGTCCACAGGTGGGCACCGTCGGGTGTGGTGACCGTGGTCTCGCTCCAGATGACCGCGGCCTTGCCCTTGTCCCAGATGTCCGTGAACCGCTGAACCGCCCGCGCCGAGCCCGACGGTGGCAGCGGCGCGGGAACCTCGACGCGCTCGCTCGCGTGCAGCACCTTGCTCAGCTCGATGTCGATGCCGGGAAACTGCACGGTCGGCGGTTTGGTGGCGTGGAAGGTGGCGGCCACAGTCCCGAACGTTGGCAGCACCTGCGGGGTGTCGTCCACCAGGTAGCGCAGTTCGCGCGGATCCATCGGGTCCGAACCGGCGCCCAGGCCCAGATGGTAGAGCTGCACATCGCTACTCACCCAAGAGAATTCGATGGGATCGAGCTCGGCGCTGAGCGCGACGTCGACGTCGATCGGCATCTCAACCCTCCCCGGCGATGTGCAACGCGGCCAGGTACCCGAACGTCATCGCCGGCCCGATCGTGCCGCCCGGACCTGGATAGGTGTGTCCCATCATCGGCGCGCTGACATTGCCTGCGGCATAGAGGCCTTCGATGATGCTGCCGTCGTCGCGCAATGCCCGTCCGTGCACGTCGGTTCGGATGCCGCCCTTGGTCCCAAGGTCGCCGGGCACCATCTTGGCCGCGTAGTAGGGCGGGTGGCTGATCTCGCCCAGATTGGGATTCGGCTTGTTGGTCGGGTCGCCGTAGTAGCGGTCGTAGGCGCTCTCACCGCGGTGATAGTCGGCGTCGACACCCGACCGCGCGAACCCGTTGAAACGCTGTACCGTCGAAGCGAATTCCTCCACAGGGAGACCCGCCTTGGCGGCCAACCCCTCGAGGGTGTCGGCCTGGACGATGACGCCCGACTCCAGCCACTTCCGCGGAATGCGTTGTCCCGGTTGCAAACCCGCGAAGATGTAGCGACCCCGGTATTGTTGGTCGAACACGAGCCAGGCCGGGATGTTCTCGCCCGGCCCGGGTCCCTGGCCGTACTCCCCGCCGTACATGTGGTGGCAGGCCTCGACGTAGGGCATCGATTCGTTCATGAACCGCTTGCCGGACATGTTGACGATGATCGACCCCGGCGAGTTGCGCTCCGACAGCGCAAACCACGGCGCGCCCACTAGTGGCACCGTCGGGCCCCACCAGGCGTCCTCCATCAACTCCAGTGCCGCACCCAGCTTTTCGCCGGCGAGGATGCCGTCGCCGGTGTTGGCCTTAGCGCCGACGGTCCATTCGGTAGAGATGGGCGCGCGCTGGTATTTGACCCGCATCTGTTCGTTGTGCTCGAAGCCGCCGCTCGCCAGGATCACACCGCGCCGGGCGCGGATCAGTTGCGGCTCAGCCGATTCGGATTCGGCGGTGTCGCGCACGTAGACGCCGCGCACCACACCGTCCTCGACGTACAGATCGGTGAGCGCCGTGTTGAGCACCACCGGGACGCCGGCACGCTGCAACCCGATCCGCAACGGCCCGATCAGCGCCCGCCCCATGCCGACGAGGTTCTTGCCGGTTGCCTTGGCCCACATCGTGCGGGCGCCGACCTTCAGACTGCGGGCCACCCCGCGGGGGTGCCGCTTGAGCTGGTTGAGCTGCACGTAATCCTGTTGCATCACAACGACATTCAGTGGCACCTTGCCGTAGGCAGGCTCCAGCCCGGCCTCATCGGGACCGAGCTTGCGGGCGTCGAACGGCTTCGGCTCGATCGACCGGCCCCCCGCGCGGCCACCCGGTGCCTCGGGGTAATAGTCGGAGTAGCGCGGCACCCAGCACATCTTCAACGGCGTGTGCTTGAGCACGAATGACAGCATCTCGGGTCCGCGGTCAAGATAGGCGTCGATGCGCTCGGGTTCGATGATGTCGCCGATGATGCCGTGCAGGTAGGTGCGGGCCGCTTCGGGGGTGTCGCGGACGCCGTCGCGGTTGAGCACCTCGTTGTTCGGAATCCAGACACCGCCGCCGGAGCGCGCCGTGGAGCCGCCGAAGTGCGAGGCCTTCTCGATGACTATTGTCGACAGACCCCGGTGGGTGGCGGTCAGGCCAGCTACCATGCCGGCTCCGCCGCTGCCGACCACGACGACGTCGTACTCCTGCGCTGTCATGTAGAACACGTTATAGAATTGCCCGGGTTGGGCGCTACCGGCTCGGTCACGCCGATAACTTTTCAACGAGGGGACTTCCGGGAATGCTCAGTGTTGCGATCCGCGACGAGCTGGCGGCCGACCTGGCGCAGGCCCAGCGCAGCCGTGAGCCGATCGCTCCGCTGACCGCCGCTCATCCGGATATCGACGTCGTCGACGCCTACGAGATTCAGCTGATCAACATCCGTCAGCGAGTGGCCGAGGGGGCCCGGGTGGTCGGGCACAAGGTCGGGCTGTCCTCGAAGGCGATGCAGCAGATGATGGGCGTCGACGAACCGGACTACGGGCATCTGCTCGACGAGATGCAGGTGTTCGAGGACGTTCCCGTCAAGGCGAGCCGCTACCTGTATCCGCGGGTCGAGGTGGAAGTCGGCTTCGTCCTCGCCGAAGACCTGCCCGGGGCGGAGTGCACGGAGGACGACGTGCTTGCGGCCACCGAAGCTCTGGTGCCGTCGATCGAGCTGATCGACACCAGGATCACCGACTGGAAGATCGCCCTGTGCGACACCATCGCCGACAACGCGTCCTCGGCGGGTTTCGTCCTGGGCGCGGCCCGGGTGTCGCCGCGGGAGGTCGACGTCAAGACCGTCGACGCGGTGCTGACCCGCAACGGCGAGGTCGTCGCCGAGGGCCGCAGCGACGCGGTGCTGGGCAATCCCGTCATCGCGGTGGCGTGGTTGGCCCGCAAGGTGGAGAGTTTTGGGGTGCGGCTGAAAAAGGGCGACCTCGTTCTTCCCGGATCGTGCACGCGGGCGATCGATGCGCGGACCGGCGATGAATTCGTCGCCGACTTCACGGGCCTGGGTTCGGTCCGCTTGTCGTTCGAATAACTAAAAGGAGCGTTGGCATGCCGTCAAAGGCGAGTGTGGCCATTGTCGGGTCGGGAAACATCAGCACCGACCTGCTCTACAAATTGCTGAGGTCGGACTGGCTGGAACCGCGGTGGATGGTCGGCATCGACCCGGACAGCGAGGGCCTGGCGCGGGCCCGCAAGCTGGGCCTGGAGACCACCCATGAGGGGGTCGACTGGCTGTTGGCCCAGTCGGAGAAACCGGACCTGGTGTTCGAGGCCACCAGCGCTTACGTGCACCGGGACGCCGCGCCCAAATACGAGGCCGCAGGGATCCGGGCCATCGATCTGACGCCGGCCGCGGTGGGTCCGGCGGTGATCCCGCCGGCGAACCTGGTTGAGCATCTGGACGCCCCGAACGTCAACATGATCACCTGCGGCGGGCAGGCCACCATCCCGATCGTGTACGCGGTTTCCCGGGTCGTCGAGGTGCCCTACGCCGAAATTGTTGCCTCGGTGGCGTCGGTTTCGGCGGGGCCGGGCACCCGGGCCAACATCGATGAGTTCACCAAGACCACCAGCAAGGGGGTCGAGACCATCGGCGGGGCCAAACGCGGCAAGGCCATCATCATCTTGAATCCGGCCGAGCCGCCAATGATCATGCGCGACACCATTTTCTGCGCCATCCCCGAGGACGCCGATCGTGACGCGATCGCCAAATCCATCCAAGACGTGATGGCCGAGGTGCAGAGCTACGTGCCCGGATACCGGCTGCTCAACGAGCCCCAGTTCGACGAGCCCTCGCTCAACTCCGGCGGTCAGGCCGTGGTCACCACGTTTGTCGAGGTCGAAGGCGCCGGCGACTACTTGCCACCGTATGCGGGCAACCTCGACATCATGACCGCGGCGGCCACCAAGGTTGGCGAGGAAATCGCCAAAGAATCACTATCCGCTATGGCGCCAGGAGCGCAGGCATGACTGACATCTTCTTCAACCCGGTGTGGGACGTCCGGCTGACCGACACGTCGTTGCGTGATGGCTCGCACCACAAGCGTCACCAGTTCACCAAAGAGGAAGTCCACGCCATTGTGGCGGCCCTGGACGCCGCGGGCGTGCCGGTCATCGAGGTCACCCACGGCGACGGGCTGGGCGGGTCGAGCTTCAACTACGGCTTCTCCAAGACGCCCGAGCAGGAGCTGATCAAGCTGGCCGCCGAGACGGCCACAGGGGCCAAGATCGCCTTCCTGATGCTGCCGGGTGTGGGCACCAAAGAGGACATCAAGGAAGCCCAGAACAACGGCGGCTCAATCTGCCGGATCGCCACCCACTGCACCGAGGCCGACGTGTCGATCCAGCACTTCGGATTGGCTCGCGAACTGGGATTGGAAACCGTCGGGTTTTTAATGATGTCGCACACCATTTCCCCGGAGAAGCTGGCCGCGCAGGCCCGCATCATGGCCGACGCCGGTTGCCAGTGCGTCTACGTCGTCGACTCGGCCGGCGCGCTGGTCTTGGAAGGAGTGGGCGACCGGGTGGCTGCCCTGGTAGCCGAACTCGGCGACGACGCGCAGGTGGGCTTCCACGGGCATGAGAACCTCGGACTGGGCGTGGCGAACTCGGTGGAGGCGGTCCGGGCGGGCGCCAAGCAGATCGACGGGTCCTGCCGCCGGTTCGGGGCGGGCGCGGGCAATGCGCCGGTCGAGGCGCTCATCGGGGTATTCGACAAGATCGGTGTCAAGACCGGCATCGATTTCTTCGATATCGCCGACGCTGCCGAGGAGGTCGTCGCGCCGGCCATGCCCGCCGAGTGTCTGCTCGACCGCAACGCCCTGATCATGGGCTACTCCGGCGTGTATTCCAGCTTCCTCAAACACGCTATCCGCCAGTCGGAGCGCTACGGTGTCCCGGCCCACCAGCTATTGCACCGGGCCGGTCAGCGCAAGCTCATCGGCGGCCAGGAAGACCAACTCATCGACATCGCGCTGGAAATCAAGCGCGAGCAACAAAGCGGTGCGGCAGCACCGCATTAGCGCACACAGGCCAGTCATAGGCGCCGCGAGTACCCTGGCGCGCATGAGCACCATGATGACAGGCAGCGCTCGTCGCGGGCTGTACGGCCTGCTCGCCGGGGGGCTACTGACCGTTACCGCCGCGACGGTGATCGCGCTGCCGGTGGCTAATGCCGCTCCTCAGTGCGATCAGACCGTCGGCAACTCCATCGACGCGTACCTGCAACGGCATCCCGACCTCCACCAGCAATTGCAGGCGAAGTCGCAGGCGGAGGGTGGTAACGGCAACGTCATGGACTACCTGAGCCGACATCCGGACGTGCGGCAGTATCTGATCGAGCTGTCGCAGCAGTGCGCTCCCTAGCGAGTCGGCGTCGTCTGTGAACTCCACGGCGGACACGCGGGAATGTTCGCCATTGACTCAAAATGAGAACACGTTCTAGCGTCTAGGCGTGTTCTCTGATTCCCTCACCTCGGCGATCGCCGAAGCGGAGAAGCTGGTGGCCGAAGCGCCGCACATCGAGACCGAAGCCGACCTGCTGGAAGGACTGCAGTACCTGGCCGGCTGCATTTCCGGCTGCCTGCACCTGGCCTTCGACTACGAACGCGACCATCCGTTCCTGCAGTCGGGCACCGGGCCGTTCACCAAGATGGGCCTGGACAATCCCGACACGCTGTACTTCGGCACCCGGGTGCATGCCGACCGCGACTACGTCGTCACCGGCCGGCGCGGTAGCACCACCGATTTGAGCTTTCAGCTGCTCGGCGGTGAATACACCGACGACAATGTGCCCGCCAGCCAGGCCGCATTCGACGATCGAGAGCTCGAGATCGCCGCCGACGGCAGCTTCGAATGGCGAGTGCGGCCAACCAGCCCAGGACAATTGGTGATCCGCGAGGTGTACGGCGACTGGTCGGCGCAGCGCGGCACGCTGGCCATTTCCCGGCTTGACACTGCGGGTACCGCGCCCCTGCCGCTGACCCGCGAGACAATCGAAAAGCGTTACGCCACAGCCGGAAAGCAGCTGGTGAACCGAGTGAAGACGTGGTTGCAGTTCCCGCAGTGGTTCTATCTAAACATCCCGGTCAACACCATGGTTGCGCCGCGGCTGACCCCCGGTGGCCTGGCCACCCAATACTCGTCGGCCGGACACTTCGACCTGCGACCCGATCAAGCGCTGGTCATCACCATCCCAGTTTCGGACGCGCCATACCTGGGCTTCCAGCTGGGCAGCTTGTGGTACATATCGCTGGACTACATCAACCACCAGACATCACTGAACAACACTCAGGCGCAAGCTGATCCGGACGGCGAGGTGCGAATCGTCGTCGCCGACCAGAATCCGGGCGTGACCAACTGGGTCGAAACGCTGGGCCATCGAAAGGGCTTCCTGCAGTTCCGTTGGCAGCGAGTGTCCCGTCAACTCACTGAAGCCGACGGGCCCACCGTGGAACTGGTCGACTTCAACGCGATACCGGCCAAGCTACCCTACTTCGAACACAACAAGATCTCCGACGATGAATGGCGTGCGCGGATCGCCTTGCGTCAACAGCAAATTGCGGCCAGGATGCTGGGATGACGATGTCCGGGATGCTCGATCAGAAGGTAGTCGTCATCAGCGGTGTCGGGCCCGGGCTCGGTACCACCTTGGCGCACCGGTGCGCCCGCGACGGTGCCGACCTGGTGCTGGCGGCGCGTACCGCGGAGCGACTGGAGACCGTTGCCAAGCAGGTCAACGACTCCGGGCATAGAGCCCTCGCAGTGCGCACCGACATCACCGACGACGACGAGGTGGCCTACCTGGTCGAGACCACCATGGCGACCTACGGCAAGGTCGACGTGCTGATCAACAACGCCTTCCGGGTTCCGTCCATGAAGCCGTTGGCCGGCACTAGTTTTCAGCACATCCGTGACGCGATTGAGCTCAGTGCGCTCGGGGCGTTGCGGCTCATCCAGGCGTTCACCCCCGCGCTCGAGGAGTCACATGGATCGATTGTCAACGTCAATTCCATGGTGCTGCGTCACTCACAAGCCAAGTACGGCGCCTACAAGATGGCCAAGTCGGCGCTGCTGGCCATGTCACAGTCGCTGGCCACCGAACTGGGCGAGAAGGGCATCCGGGTCAATTCCGTTGCCCCGGGCTATATCTGGGGTGACACGCTGAAGGGCTACTTCGAGCATCAGGCGGGTAAGTACGGCACTACGGTGGACCAGATCTATGCGGCCACCGCGGCGAACTCCGATCTCAAGCGTTTGCCCACCGAGGACGAAGTGGCCTCGGCGATCCTGTTTCTGGCCAGCGACCTGTCCAGCGGCATCACCGGGCAGACCTTGGATGTCAACTGCGGGGAGTACCACATCTGACGTCCGATCGCACCGATGCAGAGCGCAGCGATGAGGAGGAGGCGGCGCAACAATGAGCGATCGCACCGATATCGGCACCGTCGACGAACTGCACGCATCGGCCACCAAGCTGATCGGGCTCGACGACTTCGGCGCCAACGACGACAACTATCTCGAAGCGCTGGAAGTGCTGCTGGACTCCTACCGGCGCGAAGCCGGCCTTACGGTATTGGGCAGCAAGATGAATCGGTTCTTCCTGCGCGGCGCGCTGGTGGCCCGGTTGCTGTCCGAGTCCGCGTGGAAGCAATACCCGCAATACGCCGACGTCGTGATCGAACGACCTATCTTCGTCACCGGGCTGGTACGCACCGGCACTACGGCGCTGCACCGGCTGCTGGGCGCCGACCCCGCACATCAGGGTCTGCACATGTGGCTCGCCGAATTCCCACAGCCGCGTCCGCCCCGCGACACCTGGGAGTCAAACCCGCTGTATCGCCAACTCGATGCGCAATTCACCCAGCACCATCGGGACAACCCCGGCTACACCGGGCTGCATTTCATGGCCGCATACGAATTGGAGGAATGCTGGCAGCTGCTACGGCAGTCACTGCACTCGGTGTCGTACGAGACGCTGGCACATATCCCCAGTTATGCGCAGTGGCTGTCGGAGCAGGACTGGACGCGGTCATATCGGCGGCACCGCAAGAACCTTCAGCTGGTCGGTCTCAACGACGCGGACAAGCGCTGGGTGCTGAAGAATCCCAGCCATCTTTTTGCCTTGGACGCTTTGATGGCGACCTACCCCGACGCGCTGGTAGTGCAGACCCATCGGCCGGTCGACACCATCATGGCGTCGATGTGCTCGTTGGCACAGCACACCGCCGAGGGATGGTCGACGACCTTCGTGGGGGCCCAGATTGGTGCCGACTCAATGGACACCTGGTCGCGCGGGCTGGAACGCTTCAACACCGCGCGCGCCAAATATGATCCCGCCCAGTTCTACGATGTCGACTACAAGGAGCTGATCGCCGATCCGATTGGCACGGTGGCCGATATCTACCGGTATTTCGGTCTGACGCTGACCGACGAAGCGAGAGCTGCGATGGAAAAAACCCATGCCGAAAGCCAGGCGGGGGAGCGAGCTCCGAAGCACAGGTATTCGCTGGCGGACTACGGGTTGACCGTCGATACGGTCAAGGAGCGGTTCGCCGGGCTGTGATTCAGTCGTCTAAGGGGACATCGCCGAGATAGCCCTCCGCGACGGCGTGCTCGATGCTGTCGGTCAATTTCGGGCACGACCGAATCCGTGCGGTATCCCCGCCGGATTCCCGGACTTCGGTGAAATGCGCACAGCGCTGCCATGCGTCGGTATTCCATTGCACCGCCGTATGACCCGGGCCAAGCCTTCGGACAGTGACCGTGACGTGGCAGAACCGGCAATCCACCGGCAGCAGGCCCGACGTGAGGTAGCGCTCGCGGTCGGCCCGGGTGGCTTCGCTGATCGCGGCGGCGCGCTGTGGGTCGTTGGCGAAATCTCTTGCCTTCGAGGCTAACCGGGCACGCGCACCTTTCGCGGGTTCAAAACCGGGTGGCCGCTCGTCGTGGTCCTGATGATCGCCGTGCAGCAACAACATCGACCGAGCCAGCCGATCGACGTCGGGTACCGTCGGCTGATCGTCGGGCATGGCCGTTAGTGTTGCTCGGCCGGCACGTCGTCCTTCACCGGCTCGGCAGCACCAGATTCCTTCGCCTTCAGGTTTTCTGCAACCTCGGCATTCCAAAACTCGTTGGCGCGGGTGGTGTCCACCTCGATCTCGAAGCGCTCCACCATTTCCGGTTTGATGTCGGCGACGTCAACGTAGAACTGCAGATACCAGCGACGCATCTGGTAGACGGCGCCGTCCTCCTCGACCAGCAGCGGATTGTCGATCCTGGTCTTGTGCTTCCAGATCTCCACATCTTGCAGGAAGCCCTTGCTGACGCCTTCGGTGAACGTCTTGGACAACTTCTCGGTCATCTTCTCGTCCATGCCCTTGGACTTTTCGACGATGACACCCCACTGCAAGACAAAGGAGTCTTGAGTCACTGGGTAGTGGCAGTTGATCAGGATCGACTCGGCCTTGTAGCCGCCGTAGCTGTTGTGCAGCCAGTTGATCATGAACGACGGCCCGAAGTACGACGCCTCCGAATCAAGGTGGGTTTCGCCGTAGGCGGTCCCCAGGTCGTTCACGTCCGGACGGCCCACGTTGTGCAGGTACTGCGAGGCGATGTGGCCCTCGAAGACGTTTTTGAAGTAGGTGGGCAGCCCGTAATGGATGTAGAAGAAGTGCGCCATGTCGGTGACGTTGTCGATGATGTCGCGGCAGTTGGATCCTTCGATGAGGATGCTGTTCCAGCGCCAGTCGGTCCACTCGTCGCTGGCCGCTTCGGGAATGTCCGGGATCCTGACTTTGGGGTCCGGCGGATTGCCTTCGTGGTCATGCCAAACGAACAGCAGCCCACCGCGCACGTCGGTCGTCCACGACCGGGTACGGGCCGTTTTGGGTGTGCGCTTGGCGTAGGGCACCAATTTGCACCGGCCGTCGCCGCCCCAGCGCCAGTCGTGGAACGGGCAGGCCACTTCGTCACCCTTGATGGTGCCCCGGCTCAGGTCGCCGCCCATGTGCCGGCAATACGCGTCGAGGACCTTTATGTCCCCGTGCGAGTCGGCGAAGACCACCAGTTTGGTGCCGAAAGCCTCAACCGAATGCGGCTCGCCGTCCAGGTAGTCCTGCGCGACGCCCAGGCAATGCCAGCCTCGCGCGTATCTGGTCGGCAAGGTGCCGGAATCGATTTCCCGGATGCCGACCGCATTGGTGTCGGTAGTCACCTGTCACCTCCACTAATAGCCCTCTAACTAGAACACGTTACAGTTTTGCGGCGGGCAAGCGCAACGACGGCGAGCCTGGATGGGATATCCGCGGCCAATTGCCGCTAGGGGTATATGTAGACGATGCCGCTGTTTGCTTTCGAGGGTCAGTCGCCGCGGGTGGATCCCACCGCGTTCGTGGCGCCGACCGCCACCTTGATCGGCGACGTCACCGTCGAGGCCGGCGCATCGGTGTGGTTCAACGCCGTGTTGCGCGGCGACTACGGGCCCATCGTGGTGCGGGAGGGCGCCAATGTGCAGGACGGATCGGTACTGCACGCACCGCCCGGTATCCCCGTCGACATTGGTCCCGGAGCCACGGTGGCGCACATGTGCGTCATTCACGGCGTCCACGTCGGCCCCGAGGCGCTGATCGCCAACCACGCCACGGTCCTCGATGGCGCAGTGATCGGCGCGCGCAGCTTGATCGCTGCCGGTTCTTTGGTGCTGGCCGGCACCCAGATCCCGGCCGGGATGCTGGCAGTCGGATCGCCGGCCCAGGTGAAGGGTCCGCTGGCTGGAACGGGCGCGGAAATGTGGGTGAACCTCAACCCGCAGGCCTATCGTGAGCTGGCGCAGCGGCATATGGCCGGGCTCGAGCCGATCTAGGTGGCTGGTGTCGAACGGGTAGTTTCATCCGCCACGGCGAAATCGGGCAAAACCGACCACCGCCAGAACGGACGCTGAGCCACTTTCGGCGACCTGCCGACCAAATCACCCTCCCGGAAATCGCGATGTTTGGTGA
>DATJQO010000067.1:0-6806 GCA_035505695.1 Mycobacterium sp. | reverse complement strand
ATCGAAAACCCTTCCGCCGCACTGTCAAATGGCGAACCGGCAGCGAAGGCCGGATCAGCCACCTCAAACGCTGCTACGGCTGGGACCGCGCCCGCATCGACGGCACCGAAGGCACCCGGATCTGGACCGGACACGGCGTCTTCGCCCACAACCTCGTCAAGATCAGCACCCTCGCCGCATGATCGGACACCACCCGGGCCAGTCTTAGCCCAACACAGAAACGGCCTCATTCGCCAACCACAGGCGACTCAGCCACCGCCGACTTTTTCAGGTCGAAGTAGCTAGGCATCGCTCACGCCAGCCGAGCGGGACGTTGTGCGACTCGTCGGCGAAGGACTAGCCAACAAGGACATCGCCACACGGCTTTTCGTGTCACCGCGCACCGTGCAATCGCACCTCACCCACGTCTACGCCAAACTCGGCCTGGCCTCCCGGGTGCAACTCACCCAAGAGGCAGCTCGCCACCCGTGAACCGACGCCAACCGCCCCGGCTTCATGTTTGACACGCCGCCGGTTCATACCCGGATGCGAGCGGTGACCTTGCAGGGCGACGAGTTGGCCGCGTTGGGTGAGTTCTTGACGTAGCAGCACGTTCTCGGGATGTAGGGCGGCGATCACGGTAGCGGCTGCGTCGAGTCGATGGTGAAGCTCGAGGCACTCGCGAGTCTTGCCGGCGAGTTTTGCTCGCAGAGTGGTGAGTTCGTCGTTTTGCGGGCCTCGCGCGGCGTGAATCCCCCGCACGCGGTGACGCGGGCATTCCATTCGGCCAGTATCCGGACGGCTCGAGCGCCGACCCCGTCTGTGAAGTTCGCGAGAACGCATCGTTGAGCCGCGGATCTCAGTCAGGGCCTGCGCCCAGCAGGGCGGCGCCGACGTGGCGTGGGTATGTGATCATGGGTATCGGGTTGGTGGGTGTCGTTGCCGGGCTGATGGACGACGGCTATACGGTCCAGCGGGTGTCGGGTACTTTGGCGGGCGGGGTGGTCGGGTCGATCGTGGCAGCGGCGTGGAAGGTGAGCGGCTGGCCGGGAATATTGTTGGCCTCGCCAACCTGCGCCCTATGATGGCCGGGACGGGGCAGGCCTATGCCAAGTTCCAGAATGAATTAAAGAGCATGGTGGTGGAAGGTGACGCGGGCGCGGTGGTTTCGCGTATCTCAGCCCCGGCTGCCAAATACCCTGATCAGCCGATCGAGGCGGAAGTGATGAACTTCTTCCGGATCCGGGATGGAAAAATCAGCTGTATGCGCATTGTGCACGATTCGAAACCCTTCGCACCGTTACGTTTCTTCGCCTGATTTCGGGAGGCTAACCATGAGCGATTTTGACTTTATTGTTGTCGGGGCTGGTTCAGCCGGTTCAGCAGTCGCCAGCCGCCTAAGCGAGAACGACCGCGCCCGGGTGCTGGTGCTCGAAGCGGGCGGCACGCAGATTGGCCCGAATGTTGAGAACCCGTCCGTTTGGTTCACGCTGCTGGGTTCGGATATTGACTGGGGCTACACCACCATTCCGCAGCCCGGCCTGAATAACCGGGTGGTCTCCGAGCCGCGCGGCAAGATCATCGGCGGCACCAGCCAGCTCTACCTGATGATGCACGTTCGCGGGCATCCCTCGGTTTATGACGACTGGGCCAAGATGGGTAATACCGGCTGGGGCTACCAGGACGTGCTGCCGTATTTCAAGAAGCTGGAAGACCAGGAAGACTACACCAGCGACCTGGTTGGACAGGGCGGCCCGCTGCACATTATTAATCCCAAGAACCACGAATACCACCCGCTTTCTCCGGTTTTCCTGGAAGCCTGCGCCGAGTTGGGCTTCAAGCCGACCGAGGATTTCAACGGCCCGCAAATGGAAGGCTACGGCTGGCACCATGTCAATATCGGCACGGACGGCAAACGCAACAGCGATGCGGTGGCGTACCTGATCCCGGCCATGACGCGCGCCAACCTGACCGTTTTGACACACTGTCAGGCCACCCGATTGCTGTTCCAGGGCCGCCGCTGTGTGGGTGTGGAATATGTGCAGAATGGCCAGCTCAAGATGGTCTACGCCAATAACGAGGTGATCGTCTCGCTGGGTGCGCTCGAATCACCGCACCTGCTGCTCAATTCGGGCGTTGGCCCGGCTGAGCAGCTGCACGAGTTCAACAAGCAGGTGGTGCTGCACCTGCCGGGTGTGGGCGAAAATTTCCATAACCATGTGTTGACCGGTGCCATCATGGAAACCAGGGAGCCGGTAGCCCCCGGGCATTTGAACACCTCCGAGGTCAGCCTGTTCACCAAATCTGACCCCGGTTTAAGCGCGCCGGATTTGCAGTTCAACTTTGTGCACCTGCCCTTTGACGTGATCGTCGGGCAGAGCAACCCCAACTCGGTTTCGTTGATCCCGGGCCTGCAGACGCCGAAATCGCGCGGCTGGGTGCGCCTGGCCAGCAGCGATCCGCTGCAGAAGCCGCTGCTGAACCCGAACTATCTTGATCAGGAAGATGACGTCAAGCGCATGGTGCAGATGACGCGGATGTGCCGCGAAATCTTCGGCACAAAGGCTTTCTCGACGGCGCTGACCGGCAAGGAATTGATGCCGGGTCCGGATTACAAAAACGATGACGACCTGCTCAAGTTCGTGCGCGGGCGCTGCGATTCTTATCACCACCAGGTGGGCTCGTGCAAGATGGGCTCGGACATGATGGCGGTGGTCGATCCGCAGCTTAAGGTGCACGGTCTCGAAGGCGTGCGGGTGGTGGATGCCAGCGTCATGCCGCAGATCACGATTGGCAACATCCATGCCCCGATCATGATGATCGCCGAAAAGGCCAGCGACATGATCAAAAAGGAACACAGCCTGTAAAAACAGGATTGTGCCAAACAAAACAACCGCAGGTCGGTGCCGTCAACCAGGACAAAACCGGGGGCTACTTCGTTTCGATTACTACAACATTCCTGAGTGCGGCCCGTTCTTTTACACCGCGCGGGTCGTTGCCCTGCAAGCTACAGCTTGTCCCCTTGGGTTCCGTCCACATGCTCGACCCGCCTGATCCAAAGAGACTGTCTCGAAAGAGAACATGTTCTCGCTGCGGTGGACCGGCTGACTTCCCGAGAGATCGGATTCCGAAGCCTCATCGAAAGGGCTGCACACCGACGGGCCGATGGGCAAGGCCATGCTCACCATCATGGCCGTGTTCGCTCAACTGGAACGGGACACCATGATCGAGCGGCATCGGGCAGCCCCTACTTGGCCACACCGGTCAAGATCACATTCCCCTTGCCAATCGGAAGACGGCGTCGTCCTGGGCATCCTGGAAGGAAAGGCGCGGATTTTTCCGTGCAAACGCCTGCGCGCTCAATCCGCATTGCACCTCGGGGCCTAATCTAGTGCAGCGCATGGGGATAACTCGCTGGGCGAGCGATCGATTGACCCGCACGAGTCGCCCGCGGGCGGCTTGCGACGCCGAATACCGTCGCGTGTGAACTCGAGTATTCGAATACTCACTTCCTCTGGACTTTATCGGTCTAAAATTCGCCGGGTCAGACCAGCGAGGGCCGCAGTTAAATGGACGTCAAGCCCCAATCGGCACCACGTCGCCCGGGCGGGCGGGAAACAAGGCCATCCTGGTGGTTACCTGTGTTCGCTGCGGCAGCGTGCGCCGCCGCAGTCGCCGTCGGCGTCAGCGGCTGCGGGCAGGGCGGCGGCGGGGGCACGAAAACCACTGGGGCCCAGGTGGTGTCGTTGGAGCCGGCTAACTCACCTGGCTCGTCGCCGTGGACGGACTCCGCCACGTCGGCGAACCCGCCGACCCAGGTGAACCGGGTCGCGGACACCTCGGCCCCACCGCCCGATAGCCAGCACGGCACCCAGACCGTGTTGGGTGACCAAATCGGCTTGTACGGCGGATCGACGGACCAGGCGGTGTGCGACCGCGACAAGCTGGTGAGCTTCCTCGACCAGAATCCCGCCCAGGCTCAGGCCTGGCGCTCCGTGACCGGCGCCTCCGACATTCGCGACTATGTAAACGGGCTGTCGCCAGTGATCCTGACGCGCGACACCCGGGTAACCAATCACGGTTTCCAGAACGGAAAGGCCACCGCGTTCCAGTCGGTGCTGCAGACCGGCACGGCCGTGCTGGTGGACAACCGCGGCGTTCCGCGGGTGCGCTGCGATTCCGGAAGTCCGCTCGCCGAGCCGCAGGGTGACGCCAGCCAGCAGTTCACCGGGACCGGATGGCAAGGCCTCGACCCCAACTCGTTTGTGACCGTGAAGCCGTCCCCAGCTCCCCAAGACACTCTCGAGTTGGTTTTGTTAGCCGCAGGCGGTGCAGCCCCGCCATCGACCCCGGTACCGGCCACGAGCCCGGCACCGACCACGACCACGCCATCGCGGGAGGTGCAATCCTCTTTTGGGACAATGCCCGTTGGTCATGACAAACCGATCCCGAACTCGAGGATCTCGTTACCGCCGGGGAAAACAGTGGTGCCCGTGACGGTGGCACCGGCGCTGACTACACCGTCCAGCGTCACATCAATCGTTACGTCCAGCGTGACGTCCACACCCAGCGGCACGGCGACCACGCCGGCCACACCGACTTCCAGTGCGAACCTGGGCGTATCCGGTTCATCGGGTACCCCCGCGCCGTCAGGGACCAGTCCGGTCCCGGCGACGACCAGGGGCACGCAGACCACCAGTGTGCCGACGGTGCCGAAGCAGCAAAGCACTTTGCTGCCGACCCCGATACCGCCATCGCGATAATGCGGTCACCGACGGCGGCACGGCGTGAATTCCGACTCGATATCGCCGATTGCCGGACGCTCGGTGACTGTGGCCTCGCCACTATGTGCGTCGTTCATTACTCGTTGCCGACCGTGTCGCCAGATGTACGGTTTTGATGCGGCACCTGTTCTGACTGGCGGGAGGCAGCCTTGGCGAGAGTATTCATTAGCCACGCCGGCGCCGACACCCGCTGGGCCGAGCAGCTGCATCAGTGGCTCAAAGCAGACCGGCACGAGGCGTTTCTGGACCGGGACAAAGACGACGGGGTACTTCCCGGTGAGGAATGGGAAAAGCGGCTCTATGCGGAACTCCGAAAGGCCGACGCGGTCGTCTGTGTCGTCACCGAGTCCTACTTCAAGTCGGTGTGGTGTGCGGCGGAGGTCGGCGCCGCGCGCGCGCTGGGCACCGAGTTGCTACCTGTGCGATTCTCGTCAACGGTTGAGCGCCATACATTGCTGAAGCTCTTTCACGATGTCGACGCCGCCCACGACCCCGTCGAGGCGCGAGAGCGCTTACGGCTGCGCTTGAGCGTCATTGACGGTGGCGGCGGATGGGGTTGGCCCGACGACAGGTCGCCATACCCCGGGCTGCGCGCATTCGACCTCGGCGAGCACCGGGTGTTCTTCGGCCGGGCACGCGAGATCACCCAGATCGCCGAACGGCTTCGGTCGCCGGAGCGCGCTACGCCGGCGATCCTCACGGTCGTGGGGCCGTCCGGATGCGGAAAGTCGTCCCTGATCCGCGCCGGGGTCCTGCCCCGCATCGCCGGCGAAAACTACTGGGTGCCGTTGCCGCCGTTCCTGCCCGGCGTTGATCCGCTGGGAAGCCTTACCCGCGCGATGGCCACCGTGATCGGAGAACGCCATCTCCCGTTCGATGTGACATCGCTGCGCAAAGACCTTCTGCGCGACGGGCTCAAAGCCGTCGCCACCGACCTCCTACTTGCCGCGCAAGCTGACAGCCAGTGCAAGCTGCTGATCGTCATCGACCAGTTCGAAGAATTGCTCAACCAAACCGAGCCCGACGAACGAGGGCAGTTCGCTGCGACGCTGCAACCAGCCCTGGGCGGTCCCGTGCAGGTGCTCGCGACGTTGCGCCCGGAATTCCTCGACCCGCTGGAGAAAGACCCCGACTTGTCGAAACTGGCGCTGCGTATCCGCCAGGTGCGCCCGCTGGGATCCGAGGCCCTGCGCTCAGTGATTGAAGAGCCGGCCAAGGTCGCCGGGCTGGCTTTCGACGACGACCTCGTCGATTGTCTGGTCGCGGACACCGGCACCGGCGATGCGCTGCCGCTGCTGGCATACACCCTCGAGCAACTCGCCGATGGCCTCACCCGAGGCGGCAGACTGTCGCGGCAGCGCTACGTCGACATCGGCGGTGTACGCGGCGCGCTGCAGCGGCAAGCTGATGTGGCTTTGCAAGAGGCGTGCAGCAGCACCGGGGCGACGCGCGACCAGGTGCTGTCCGCGTTGCTGAGCCTGGTGACGATCGACGAGCAGGGCAGACCGACCAAACGGACCGTGGCGCTCGACGAACTCTTCCGGCCCGCCGCGCAGCTGGAGCCGTTCATCACCCGGCGGCTGCTGTCCACCGAAGCGGACAGCGAGCGCACCCTCGTTGCGGTGTCGCACGAAGCGTTTCTGGTGAACTGGCCACCGCTCAAAGACGAGATCGATGCGCAGGCAACCGCGCTGCGGGCGCGGCGGGTGGTGGAGAATGCCGCACGCGACTGGGTCGCCAGCGGCCGCGACGTCAGCGCGCTGCTGCAAGGCCGCCAGCTCGCCAAGGCAACGGTTGACACCGGCGGGGAACTGCAACCGGTCACCGTGACCGACGGCCGCCAAGCCGCTGAGCGAAAACGGCGGGTGACGCTGCCGACGTGGCGGCCCCGCTCCGGCCGGCTGGTCACCCGCGTCAACCTTAACGACACCGGACGCGAGTTCCTCGAAGCCAGCATGCGCGCTGACCGATCACGCCGGCGCCGTCAAATGATACGGGTGGCCAGCGTCATGGTGGTGCTCGCCCTCATTGCCGTCACCGCTG
>DATJQO010000066.1:0-6677 GCA_035505695.1 Mycobacterium sp. | reverse complement strand
CCCACGCCTCGAATGTCAGGTGGCTCTGTTGTTTGGGTCGTAGTCATCAGCAAAATGCCTGGTAAACCCACCGAAGGTGGCATGGGGGCCTGTTTGAGAAATCTGAGTTGTCTCAGGTGCCTGTGCCTGAACTCTCTGCTCAAAAGTCTGGGCCCTGGGCGACAAACAACTGCCCGACGGAACCGTGGTGTGGGTCCGTGCGTTCCCCGGGTGACCACACGTACGTCACCACTACTGATTCGCAAGGCAACCAACAGAATGCTGCGCGGCGCAAGGCACGCCTGATTGAGACATCGCATCGAAGGCATAGCAATCCGATAACATCGCTCCATGCCGCGGCGGCGCAATAGGCGGAGGGGGACTCCGAAACGTGCTCGCCGCTCCGTTGACAATGTCGACGCGAAGCAATTCGACAATCCCGACTGGGTGTGGGTGGGCGATCGGCGGATGTTCGTCGTCGGATATACACCCGGCGGGGCACCGTTCGGGTGCTTCGAGGACGAACTCGATGATCTCGGGTAGCTCGACGGCGCGGCGGGGTCGCGCGGTGCTGTTCCCTGGTCAGCGTGGCAGCGCGCCGCACGAAAAGAGGAATTGAATGCTCGTCCTTCCACGGCTTCTGGTCCACGACGGGCAGTTTGCGGCTGTGGGCGGACATCCGGTATGGCGCGTCCGCCGGCTATCTTGCCGAGCTGGCCGCTTTCGCGCGTGAGGTGGTCAAGGCAGCCGTTCAGGTAGGGGCCGGCCCAAGCACTCCACAACGAGGTCCACGTGCCCATCCAGCACATCGTTGACCGTGACCGGGTTGACCCGCACCAGACGTGACGCCATGACGACCTCCGCAACCAGACGCTATGAAAGCCGAGCATGCACCCAAACAGGAACGAGATCGATCACCTGCGCAGGCACCTCGGCGGTATCAGCGGGTTAGGCGCTAAGGACCGGGGTCTGGCCCAGGGGCAGATCGCAACAACAGCATCCTGAACCTCATCCGTGCCAATTTCGCGTGTCGCACGGCGTCGGTGGGGATGCGTGCCGGACCGGATCACTACAGTGCGGGCATGCAGTCACTGCTGTACCCGCTGATTGACCTCGAGGACCTCCACTCCCGGCTGGGCCCCCACAACTATCGCGGCGGCCTGGACTACGCGCGCGAGGGGCAGGTGGTCCGTTGCATGTGGAACCCCGACGACTGCACCCTGGCCGGCACCGTTCGTGGTCAGCAGGGCGATAGCCACACCACCTCCGTGCTGCTGTCGCCAGATGTCGACGACACCTGGACCCTCGTTATCGGGCAGTGCAGCTGCCGACTTCGGGTGAACTGCGAGCATGTCACAGCAACCGTCATCGCGGCTAGCGGGATCACGACGACACCCGCCCAACAGGCGCCGCCATCCCCCTCCGCGTGGCGGCATTCGCTGGAAGCCCTGTTTCCCATGGCTTCGCCGAGCGACGCGCTCGCCACGCCGCTAGCGCTTGAGCTGACCCTCTCCGCGAACGGCCGGACTGCGACGCTGGACGCGCGTCTGGTGCGCCCCGGCAAGCGCGGCGGCTGGGTTGGGGGCGATCTGAGCTGGAGCAAGCTGAGCACGCGGGGCCTCTATGGTTACCCCAAGGCCCATGTTGAGCTACTCCAAACCCTCTACGCGGTCTACCGGAACTCAGCCTCGAATTCTGGGGGCTACTACAGCTATGGGTATGGGTACGCGAAAACGATCTCCCTCCTGAAGTTCGAGTCGTCGCAGTTATGGCCACTGCTGGACGAGGCGCGACGAATCGGTGTACGGGTGGTGCAGGCGGGGAGCCAACACGATGTGCCGCCCTATACCACGGCGCAGCTGTGTCTCGACGTCAAGGCCGACGGGTCGGGCGATCTCGTTGTCACGCCGGTGCTTCAGGTCGACGGAGCCACCGCACGGCCGGCCGCATTCATCGGATCGTCTGGCCATGGCGTGGTTTACCACAACCCCGGGCTGCGGCTGGCGCGACTGGAAAAGCCGGCATCGAAGGCGTTGCAGAAGCTGGCGCTGGAGGACAAACCCCTAGCGATACCCGCCGACCAAGCGGAACGGTTCGCGGCCGAGTACTATCCAAGGCTGCGACGCATCGCGACCATCACGTCCGCGGACGAGTCGTTCACGCCGCCGGCGATCGTCGGACCAACCTTGTTGCTGCGCACGGACTACCAGGACGCGCACGAGCTACTGTTGGCGTGGGAATGGGCATATCGGCTGGGCGACAGTGACTTTCGCGAGCCTGTCGATTCGGCGGTCGATCTCGGCCACCGCGACTTTGACGCGGAGAACAAGCTCGCTTCGACCATCGATGCGCCGTTGGAGCGATTCGGGCTCCGCTCCCCCGATGGCACACTCGTTGCCCGCACGCAATTGTCCGGCCTGGACACCATGCGGTTCGTCACCGAACTTCAGCCACTGCTCGCCGGGCTTGCCGATGTTGTCGTGGAGTCGACCGGCAACTCGATCGAGTACAGGGAGGCGGGCGGTTCCCTTGTCATCGGTGTGACTGCGGACGCGGTCCCCGGCAAGACCGACTGGTTCGACCTCGGTGTCACGATCAGCGTTGAGGGCAGACAGGTTCCGTTCGTTACCGTGTTCACCGCGCTCGCGTCCGGGGAATCGCACTTGCTGCTTGCCGACGGCGCGTACTTCGCGCTAGACAAGCCGGAGCTGGCCAAGCTGCGCGAGCTGATCGACGAGGCCCGCGCGCTGAGCGACTCCGATGACGGTCCGCCCCGGATCAGCCGGTTTCAAGCCGGGCTATTCGACGAACTCGCTGAAATCGGAGTGGTCACCCGCCAAGCCAAGGAATGGCGGCGCCAAGCCAACGGGCTACGCGCACTGCAAGGTGTGACGCCCGTGGCAGTGCCCAGCACCCTGCATGCTGACCTGCGCGCATATCAGGCTGACGGGTTCTCGTGGCTGGCGACCCTGCACGCCCATGGGCTCGGCGGGATACTTGCCGACGACATGGGCCTCGGCAAGACCATTCAGTCGCTTGCGCTGATTTGTCATGTGCGCCAACAGAGTTCGCGCCAGGCACCGTTCTTGGTGGTAGCGCCGTCGAGTGTGGTCGGGAACTGGGTCGCCGAGACCGAGCGGTTCGCGCCTGAACTGTCGGTGGTCGCGATCACCGATACCCTCCGCCGCTCCGGCGCTGATCTCGACGAGCTGGTCGCGGCCACCGACATCGTCGTCACCACCTACACGCTGTTCCGGCTCGAATTCGAGAATTACGTCACCCGGGCCTGGTCTGGGCTGATCCTGGACGAAGCCCAGTACGTGAAGAACCGCCACGCCAAGACCTACCAGTGCGCACGGAAACTGGCGGCGCCGGTCAAGCTCGCGATCACCGGCACACCAATGGAGAACAACCTTATGGAGCTCTGGTCCCTGCTGTCGATCACCGCCCCCGGGTTGTTTCCCAACCCGACGAAGTTCGCCGACTACTACGCCAAGCCCATCGAAAAGACCGGCGATCCCGAGCTGCTCACCCTGTTCCGTCGCCGGATCAGACCGCTGGTGAAGCGCCGCACCAAGGAGCTAGTGGCCGCCGAGCTGCCCGCCAAGCAAGAACAAATCCTCGATATCGACCTGCCGCCGCGCCACCGCACGCTCTACGACAAGCGACTTCAACGAGAACGCCAGAAGGTGCTCGGCCTGCTCGAAGATATGCAACGCAACCGATTCACCATCCTGAAATCCCTGACCGTGTTACGCCAGATGGCACTGCACCCTGGGCTCGTCGACCCTGCTCATGACACGCTGGCCTGCGCGAAGATCGATGTGCTCGCGGAGCACCTGCGCGACATCGCCGACTCCGGTCACCGCGCGCTTGTCTTCAGCCAGTTCACCCGCTTCCTCGGCAGGGTCCGCGACCGCCTCGACAGCGAGGGAATCGACTACTGCTACCTTGACGGGCGAACTCGCGACCGCCCCAAGGAGATCAAGCGATTCAAGGACGGGGATGCGCTGGCCTTCCTCATCAGCCTAAAGGCGGGTGGGTTCGGGCTGAACCTCACCGAGGCCGACTATTGCTTCCTGCTGGACCCGTGGTGGAACCCGGCCACCGAGGCCCAGGCCATCGACCGCACCCACCGAATCGGCCAGACACACAACGTCATGGTCTACCGGCTCATCGCCCGCCACACCATTGAAGAGAAAGTCGTCGAGCTGAACACCCGCAAAGCCAGGCTGTTCGCCAGTGTCATCGACGACGGCAACACCTTCGGCTCCGCTCTTACCGCCGACGACATCCGCGGACTACTCGCCTAATCGGCCCTGAACTCATATAGCTGTCATGAAATGCAAAGTGACGCGCCGGTAGGTTGTTGTTGGCGGGCTTAGCGTTTGGGTTCGTGCGTCAGGAGTGGTCGACCGAGGATCTGATCGGGTCGTCGACGCTCGTCGGCAGCGACTGGCAGCTGGTGAGAAGAAGTCCGGGGCCAAGCGATCGCAGTCTGCTCTACCCGGACCTGCCGCGCCACATAATCACTTCGGCAGTGGGTATCGCGGAACGCCCGGTGCGGAAACCGGTCCCGCTCGGTGCGGTGACCGGCCTCAGGATAAGCATCTCGTTTACGGTGAGCATGTCCGGGCATGAAATGAACCCCGCCGATCGGGATCCGGATCTGATCCGTGCGGGGGGCCACCCGTGAGGGCGGCCCCTACCGCGACGCCACAGCTTCAGGAAGTGGCAGTACATCGCTTGCGTTTGAAGGGCTGTGACCTGCTCCTCGGGGATCTTGATGCCCTTCGGCTACTTAGCTTTGTGGAGTTCAGCACGGACGGTGAGCCCGGTGCTGGTGGACGGAAAACGAAGGCGCCAGGGGATAGATTCCCGACTTGTCTCCAACCTCAAATGTTATTGCCGCACTCAGCGGGTGCACAAGCTACGCGACGCCGAAGATTCGCCATTCGCCGGGCACGCCCTTGAGCTCGTAAGCGCCGCGCTCCTCGAACTCAAGGCCTGACCCGATCACGAGGTCGCGCAGCGTGCTGGACACGAGCACCTCGTTCGGCCCCGCCAGTGCGCTGACACGCGCACCGATGTGCACGCCGATCCCACCGATGTCATCGCCGCGGACCTCGCACTCGCCGGTGTGCAACCCGGCACGCACCTCGATGCCGAGCGCCCGCACCGCATCGCGAATCGCCATCGCGCAGCGGATCGCTCGCTGCGGGCCGTCGAACATCGCGAGGAAGCCGTCGCCCGACGTGTTCACCTCGCGACCACGGAAGCGATTGAGTTGCGCCCGGACGACGGCGTCGTGCGCATCGAGCAAGGCGTGCCAGTCACGATCGCCCATCTCTGCGGCGCGTCGCGTCGAGTCCACGATATCGGTGAACAGCACCGTGGCGAGGACACGGTCGTCGGCAACGTCGGGCTGCTCGCCGGTGAGGAACTCGGCGATCTCCTGGAACGAATCGCGCCACGGTTCCACGAAGTGAAACATGTTGCGCCCCGGGAGTTCGACGTACTTCGCGCCCGGTATGTGATCGGCGACATCCTTGCCCATTGCAGGTGTGACGAATGGGTCATCGGTGCGCTGGACGACAAGGGTGGGCACGCGGACGGTCGGAAGTATCTCGCGCACGTTCAATTCGACCACCAGAGGAAGCATCAGGGCGATGGTCCGTGGGCTTGCTGCCAGGCGATTATGTCGTGCCCACGCTGAGCGGATCTCGTCGTTCCACGGCATGTCCGGATTCAACACATGTTGGAACTCTCCCGTCCCCCACATGGCGTCCATCACGGCGACAACTTCCTCTCCAACCATCGCGGTGCGGTCGCCCGCATCTGCGTAGCCTTCGAGCACGAGCAGCGCCGTTGTGCGGGACGGATATGTTGCTGCGAACAACGCCGCCGTCGCAAGTGAGCCATCGATCGTGAGGAGAACCGCTTCAGTGCTCCCGAGATCGTCAAGCACCGCGGTGATGCTATCGGCCCATTGCTCCAAATTTGGCAGCGCGCCAGGCTCGACAGGATCGGACGCTCCCGTGCCTGGCTGGTCGAAGAAGATCAGCCGACCCAGCGATGACATCGCCTCGACCCACCCTTGAAGCGACGGCAGCTCCGGAAAGACCTCGCAGTTCGTGAACCAGTTAGTGACGAACACGATGTCACGAGGGCCTTCGGGCGACGCGCGATAGGCGACGCGCAGATCGCCGTTCATCGCGTAGCGCGTCTGCGAGAACATTGCGGAAGTCTAAGCCGAGGAGCGGCGGCATTAGCGTGGCTATGCCGCAAAGTCTGCGCGGCGTCGGAGTCGCGACGATGAGAGAGTATTTCGGAAAATCGATCCCATCATTTGGTGAAAACCTTTTGGGGCTGGCACGACCGGCAGCTGGCGGATGGCACGCTGATCCTGACCTCACCGGCCGGTGATACCTATGTCACTACCCCGGGCAGCGCGCTGCTGTTCCCCGCGCTGTGCGCACCCACCGCCGCGATCGCCCCGCCCGCACCGGCACCCGCCGACTACTGCGCCGAACGCACCGCGATGATGCCCCGACGCCGCCGCACCCGCGCCCAGGACCGCGCCGCGCGCATCGCCACCGAACGCCGCCACAACCGCGACGCCCGCCTGGCCCGACCAGCCCAGCACCCCAGCTACTTCGGACCCGCCCCACCCGATCCCGACGACGACCCTCCGCCCT
>DATJQO010000065.1:0-26593 GCA_035505695.1 Mycobacterium sp. | reverse complement strand
CCATGACGCCCTGTCCGAACCCGACCAAGACCACGCCGCCACCATCTTGCGCCGCAGCCAAGAAGCCACCCTGCCCCGTATTGAGACGCCACAACCTGCGGCCACGATCGCCGAGACCGCCGCGGCGACTCCCCCGCCGCCCGTTAACACGCCACCAACTACGCCGTACGCAACAGCTTCGAGCCAAAGTTCTGGTCCTATACCGGCGCAGCCGCCTCGGCCTTGGGCGCCCGACAGCGGACCCATACCGGCGGCCAGTCAAGCCAACCCGGCCCCGCCCTACCAGGCCGGCAGCGGCAACTGGGGCGGCCCACCAAGTCCGCCACCACAATTCGCCGCGCCACCAGCCTGGAACCAGCCACCGGCGAAACCACGGCGCAATCCCTGGCCCATCATCGCCGCCGTCTCGATTCTCCTGGTTGTGGCCGTCGGCGCCGTCGGCGTCTGGTATTTCACTCGGTCCAAGCCGACGCCGCCTCCCGAGCCCATACCGGCGGACCGTCTGAGTGCGCTGCTGCTCAGCCCGTCCGATGTCAATTCGGTGATGGGCGCGTCGAATATCCAGCCCGGCAAGCCCATCCGCAATATGGACACCTCCGCCAGGACGCTGTCGTCGCCGGAATGCCAAGGGGCCCTTTATACAACGCAAGAATCGGTATACGCAGGAACCGGCTACACAGGCATGAGCGAATTGCTGTCCGCTGAGCCGGGCGACAACAACGACCATTGGGTCGACCAAGCTGTGGTGGCATTTCCGTCCGCCGACAAGGCAAAGGACTTTTTGCAGACTTCAGCCGACAAATGGAAACCGTGCGCCGGGCAGACCGTGACGGTTACCAATCAAGGCAAGACGTACAGATGGACGCTTGCACAACTGGTGGGCAGCCCACCGAAGATCACCATGATGCAAACTCAGGAAGGCGCCGGCGGCTGGGAGTGCCAGCACGCCATGAGCGTCGCCAACAACGTGATCGTAGACGTCAACGCGTGCGGATACCACATCAGCGATCAGGGAGCCCAGATCGCGGACAAGATCGTCGGCAAAGTGGACAACCAGTAACCCGCTGAGTCCACCGATTGTGGCTTACCCCTGAAGATCCGGGCCCTCTGCGCGCAAGTCATCCACCGCCGACATGGCGCTGCGCAACTTTACCAGCCACTCCTCGGCGTGTTCACCGACTAGCTTGACCGACCACGCGAGGGCGTCGGCACGAGACCGGGCGACACCGGCATCGACCAACGTGTCGAGCACCTGGCGTTCCGGTTGCTTCAAACGCGTCATCACAGGTACTGCGATGTGAGTGAACAGAATTCGCTCAGTGCCTGTTTTCGAGGCCACCTCGACGCCCCAAGAAACCTTGCGTCCATAGCGATCCTGCGCTTCGTCGGCGATATGCATGCGCTCCGAACGGGTTTCTTCCCGGAATCGCGAAGCCCGCCCTGCTGCGCGTGCCTCGCTCTCTTCATTCTCGGAGCCCTGCGGTTCGGCCAACTTTCCGATGACAGTGATTTCTTCGCGATCAACGATGACGGTGGGGTCGCCATCGAACCAGGTGTCGGGCAGGCGTCCGGCGAACCATTCCGCGGCGTCGCTCGCATCGGGTTGCTGGGCTTGCTGCCAGCCTCCGGGCCGGCCGTATCGCCGCCCGTGGGTGTGGTGTGCTTTCATGATTACATGATTACAGCATTGCAACTGTAATGGTATAGCTTTCACCCCCAGCGAACGTCCCCGGGTTGCCGAAGTCGGATTAGTGGTCCTGCGCCACAGGGCAGAACTCCGAGCCGTCAGCATGGTGCCGCCCCGGCGATGGGCCCACTTGCCGCGGCGGGGACGCCAGGTGCCCAGGAGTGCCCGAGCGCGGAAACCCGTTGATATGGGCTGCTCAAAGGAGTATTTTTGGTTACGAAGCAGGCCCGGAAACGACCAATTCGAAGCGCCGGAACAAGGGTTGGAAACCGGCCGCGTAGGATCCGCGCAAGACGGAGTCTAACGCCCCCTAGCGTCGTCCGGGCCTGCCCATGCTTGGCTAACTTGCCGCTGAAGTATTAGCCGCTGCAACGTCGGCGCGACTGTCAGTCGCCTGGGTCGGGGCCGTCCCCTCGGCGGATGCGGAACAGTTTGACCTCGTTCTTGATGCCTTTGAGGCGACGGGCGCCGGCGAACGACCCATGAAATTCACCGGTATGGGCGATGGCCTCCCAGACCGAATCCGCGGCGAGCACGGTGCCCGGGCGTGCCGCACCGGTGACCCGGCTTGCTACGTTGACTGGGCTGCCGAACCAGTCGCCCGCCCGGCTTACCGCCATGCCCGAAGCCACTCCGGCTCGCAGCCGCGGGAAGTCGTCGTCAGCGTCGACGGCCTCTACCAGCTTCAGCACCACATCCAGCATGGGCAACGGCTCGGGACAGACGAACATCACCGCATCGCCGATGGTCTTGATGAAGCGCACCGGCGGGGCGGTCGTGTCACGGGCGAGGTGGGCCAACCGGTTTGCCAGATGGCCCAGCTCCTCGGCCGATACCACTTCCCCTATCCGGGTGAAGCCGACCAGGTCGGCGAAGGCCACGATGATTTGACGCGCCCCGGGAAGCGGCTTGCCTGCCGCCCGCTCCGCAGCATTCACCGCTTCGGTCTCCATCATGTGCCGCAGCTGCATGAACAGCATGTGCTGGATCATCGGGCCGAGCATGGGGGCGATTTGGCTGACCAAAGCCTTCGACCCCTTGGCGATTTCCAACTCGGTAGCCCCCGGACGCATGATGGCCGAAAGCGCGGTGTAACGCATGACTTCAGCGGCGCGGGACAGGCCTTCGGCGAGCACCTGGACCACCAGCACCAATTGGTCCGGGTTTAGGCCCAGCTCGATGAACCGCTGGGTGAAGGCGGCGGCTTCACCGTCGGCGCGCATGTGCACGACCGCATCGGGATCGTCCACTCGGACCAGACCGATGGCGCGCTGCACCCGCTGCAACAGCGACAGGTCAATGCCATAGGTTTCACTGATCTCCCGGGTGGACACGTAGCTGCCGTCGTCACCGATCAGGTGGCGGGTGGCCAGCAACAGTGGCGGGTTGGTGGCCCGTATCTCGTCGGCGGTGACGCCCTGTTCCAGCAGCCACTCGACGAGTTCTGCCCGCTCGGTCCGCGCGCTGCCCTCGAGTCCCTCGAGCAGATCGTCGATGTTCTGGCCCGCGCCCATGTCGTCACCGTACGGCGTGTTTCCGGCGGCCCGGCGGCCGGGCGGCAGTGGGACCCGGCCCTCGACGTCAAAGGCTTGGGGGCCAACGACTTTGATGTCAGGTACGCCTAGAACGCCGGGCGATGTCCGTTGCTGTCGTCCTGACCGTTCGAGCCGTTCTGGCGTTGGCCCAGCGCGGTCAGCGCGCGCAGTTCGCCAGAGTTAGCCGCCCGGCGCAGTGCAGCGTCGTCGGACGGCGGATCGGCGAACAGGAAGCTGCCCGACCCCGGCCGTCCACCTGCGCCCAGCTTGTTCAACCGTTTGGGGACCGAGGCGCCTTGGTACGGCAGCGGAATGGGATGCCCGTGGTCATCGACTGGACCCAGCGGCTGGTGCACTTCGATGTAAGCGCCGTTCGGCAAGCGTTTGATGATGCCGGTTTCGATGCCGTGCGCGAGCACGGCGCGGTCGCTGCGCTGCAACGCCACGCACCAGCGGTAGGTGACGAAGTAGACGAGGGGGGGCAGCACCACCATCCCGATGCGCCCGATCCACGTCATCGCGTTCAACGAGATGTCGAACTTCAAGGCGATGAGGTCGTTGAACGATGAGAACGTGAGCACGATGTAGAACGCGATCGCCATGGCACCGATCGACGTGCGCACCGGGACGTCGCGGGGACGCTGCAGCAGGTTGTGGTGGACGTCGTCGCCGGTGAACCGCTTCTCCAGGAACGGATAGCCGATGAGGGCCGCGAAAATGACACCCATCAACACCGCGACGGCCATGGCCGCCGGAATTGTGTGGTGCCAGAAGTAGAACTCCCACGCCGGCCACAGCCGTACCAGCCCGTCGGTCCACATCAGGTAAAAGTCTGGCTGCGAGCCTGCGGAGACCTGAGATGCCTTGTAAGGACCCAGGTTCCAGATCGGGTTGATCTGCAGCAGACCACCCATCAGGCTGAGCACGCCGACGACCGCCGCGAAGAACGCTCCGGACTTCACGGCGAAGACCGGCATCACCCGTACCCCGACGACGTTGCGTTCACTGCGTCCCGGTCCCGGGAACTGCGTGTGCTTCTGGAACCACACCAGCGCCAGGTGCAGCCCGATCAGCGCCAGCATGATGACCGGGAAAATCAGGATGTGGATAGCGTAAAGGCGCGGGATGATTACGTCGCCCGGAAAGTCGCCGCCGAACAGCGCCCAGTGCAGCCAGGTGCCGATCAGTGGGATTCCCAGGGTGATTGACGAGAACGCCGCCCGCAGGCCGGTACCCGACAGCAGGTCGTCCGGTAGCGAATAGCCGAAGAAGCCCTCGAACATGGCCAGGATCAACAACACCGACCCGATCACCCAGTTGGCCTCGCGCGGCCGGCGAAACGCGCCGGTGAAGAAGACGCGCGCCAGGTGCACCATGATGGCGGCGGCGAAGATCAGCGCGGCCCAATGGTGGACCTGGCGCACGAACAGGCCGCCGCGCACCTCAAAGGAGATGTCGAGCGCCGACGCGTACGCCTTCGACATCTCGATGCCCCGCAACGGCTGGTAGACGCCGCGGTAGGTGACCTCGGTCATCGACGGATCGAAGAACAGCGTCAGGTACACGCCGGTGAGCAACAGCACGATGAAGCTGTACAGCGCGACCTCGCCCAGCAGGAACGACCAGTGCGTCGGGAAGACCTTGTTCATCTGGCGCCGCACGGCCGCCGCCGGGTGATAGCGCGTGTCGATCCCGTCGGCTTGGCGCGCGAGGATCGTGCTCATGTCGATTCTGGAACTCATGTGGCGTGCCCCTCAATGTGTTGGTCAAGCAAACTCGACGGATGTCGACGTGGGAACCAGGTCGCGCGGAACTGGCCTTTATGCCCGGTGATGTCTTTGCGATCGGTATTCCGGTCGGCCCAGAGAACGACCAGCACGTGCGGCACCGTCAGGGCGAGCAGCAGGCGCAAGCCCTCGGCCACAACCGCGGTCGGGTTTGGCGCCGTCGCCGTGAACCAACCGATGGCGGCGAATCCTGTCCACGCCGCAAGCGATGGCATAGCGGCGAGTCGGATCAGCCGCAGGGCCGCCTCGCGGCGTCGGCCGGCGGTCAGCAGCGCGGCGCAGCCCGGCTCTATGGTCAGCATCCGCGCCCAGTGGCGCAGCGAGTGCCAGCCGCCGAACCACACGGCAAACGCGAGCAGCGGCGGCGCGAGCATCCCGACGGCGCCGAGGATCACGGTGTCGAGGACGACTCCAAGACGGGCAGACCGCAGTGCAGCGATCACTGCGACCAGCGCCGCCAGGAGCCAAATCACCACCAGACCGGTCTGCACCGGTACCCATGCGAGCGCTTGTGCGAGACCCGGTGAGACCGTTGTTGCCACCGCCCTCAGCTGGTCACCACAACGAGCCAGGGGCAGCACCAGCGCCCCCGATCCGGCGATGGCGATCGCACCTGCGACCAAGGTTGGTGGCCGCCAGCCCGTGAGCTGGCGTGTGACCTCAAGCTCGCCGAGGCCGAAGTGCAGCGCGCCGAGTGCCACCACCGGGATCACAGCGGCCGGGCCGGCCCACCGCAGCAGCGCCCAAACAGCAGCTGTCACGCCGGCGTAAACGGCGACCACAAGAACCATAGGTCTGCCACCGGTCATGTGCGTGGCGATCGCATGATCGGCCGCACCGTGCGGGACTCCGGCCATCAGTCCCACGCCGGCGATCGCCAGCACGACCGGAACCGGGAGGCCGGGCAGCCCCACGACGTGGCCGCCCGCCACCAGCACCGTGCCCGACAGCACCAATCTCGACCAGGTCGCGGCGGTCGCGAGTGGAAGTTGCCCGATGGTCGGCTCGCGAGACGCCCGGCCGGACGGGCCGATCCCCGCTGGGACAGGGATCTCAACTACCGCGCGGCTTTCCGGTCCCGCAGGAGCGTGCCTTGCTAGATGGACCATGACGGGCGGATTGCGCTAAGCCGCTGCCGCGGGTGTGCCGTCTTGGCCGGGACCGACAAAGACCATGGCCGTTTTGCGACTACCGTTTCGTGTTCCAGCAGGCTCGCCGTGCGCGCCCTCCTCGGCGGCGAAGCCGGTGTCGTCCGCGGCGGACTTCAGACGGGCAATTTTGTAGATGAGCAGGCCGTAGAGGCACTTGGCCAAAATGTCGGCAACCGAGTAGCCGCCCTGCTTGACCACCCAGGCGGCCGCTCCCGCGTGAGAAGCGTAGAGCGGAATGATGTAGGCGATGGGGTAGACGCCCCAGGTGCCCAGCAGCAAGAACCGGATCCCGCTGACGGTGCTGCGTACGGCCTCGGGCTGACGATCCAGCGAGCGGGTCAGCTCGACGAACAAGACGTAGAGGATGTAGAGGAAGGGAATCGTGGACAGCAACCCGAAGACGTTGCGCACGGCGTTGTCGCCGCTGATCTCCCCGGGATAGCCCAGCCCGATCATCAGGGCCGACGCGGGAATCAGTCGGTAGAGCAGGGAATTCTGCAGCTTGCGGGCGAGCGCCAGGACGACGACGAGCTCCGTCAGCAGCAGCGGCACGGTAAGGAACCAGTCGACGTAGCGGTAAGCCTCGTTGAACGACTGCCCGGCGGCTTGGACGTAGGTGCCGCGTCCGCCCTGTGCTGTGGTGACGAATGCCTGCTTGAACGAGTCGAAGATGCGGAAATAGTGGTAGGCGGCGATGCCGCAGACGATCGCGGAGATCACCACGGCTTGCCGGTAGCGGGCCAGTACCCGTCCTTGGGTCGCCAGCAGGAAGACCGCGGTGAATAGTTGCGCCGCGATCGAGAAGGACAGGAGGTTGTAGACGGTGTCGAATTGGGAGTGGGTCAGTTCTTTAGGGATCATCGACGAACCTTTGAACTTGGCGGGAAAGGACAGAACAGATAGTACACTAATGAATAATCAATCCAGTAATGGTCGGAGTGAATATTTCTGTTCAACTCGTTCATCCGGTAATTTCTGAGCATCACTTGCGACACAGCCTGCAGCGGGGAAGGACGCATCGATGACACCTGCTCACGGCGGCCAAACGGGCGAGCCGGGCGAGGACGCCCGGATCGTCCGCACCCGCGCAGATGTTGCGCGCACTGCTTTCGACGTGCTGGTTGAGGAAGGCTCTGAAGCGCTAACGCATGCTCGGGTCGCCGAGCGGGCGGGATACTCCAAAACCACCCTCTACAAGCACTGGCCATCGAGGTCCGACCTCGCAGCCATCGCCTTGGAGGTGGTTCGAGACTTCAAGCACCCGTCGCCCACCGGCGATATCCGCGCCGATCTGGTCGCGGAGCTCACTGCGTTCCGGCAGGGAGTTCTCGACCTGCGGCTCGACCGAGTGCTCTCCGCGATGGCCCAGTGGGCGACGGTCGAGACGATTAAGCAGATCAGGAACGAGATCAATTCCGAGGGTCAACGACCGATCCGGACCATTCTCGCGGAAGCCTTCGAGGGCCCAGAGCTGGATGCGGCGGTCTCCATGCTCTCCGGTGTGGTCGCGTGTCCGTCGCTAATGTTCGGCACGGTGCCCGACGACGACGTCATAGAGGCGGCAGTCGACATCGTCTTGCACCGCGTGCGGCGGGCCAGTGCCCATAAGCGCCGCTGAACCGCTGTCAACAATGCTGATCGCCTGACGCTGGGAACGCCGCGACGTCGACAGCTTTTATGACACCGGCGGTCGACGATGGGCCCACGGTCTGGCGACCTCTATCTGTGCCGACAGTGACAACAGCGTGGCTTCGTCGTACGGACGACCGACCAGCTGTACCGACATTGGCAGCCCGTCACCGTCGAAGTCCCACGGAACCACCGCGGCGGGCTGGCCCGTCAGATTCCAAATCGGGAAATACGGCACTTGCTGTGCTACCAGCAGCAGCGTGGAGATGGCGCCGCGGCGTCGGTATGCGCCGATGCGGGATGGGCCGGCCGCGTTGCCGGGCATAAGGACGACATCGACGTCGTCGAATATCGATCGAATCCGGGCGGCCAGCGCCGGCTCCGCGGCACGGATAGCGTCCATGCGCCGGTCGGAGAACAGCGCACCGGCGCGCGCCAGGTTGCGGGTGCGTATCTCGAGGCGTTCAGGATGAGGTTGCGCGTCCGCGTCGTCGCTGATGCCGCGCAGATAGCGGGGCAGGAAATTCGTGAGGAACGCCGAGCGCGGGTACTCAGGGTCACGGAATACAACGTCATGCCCAAGATCTCGCAGCAACGCGCCGGCCTGGTCCACCGCGGCCAGCTCTTCTTTGCCCACCCTGATGGGCAGAGGCGTTGGTCCCTTGGTGCTCAAAGCAATTCGCAACTTGCCCGGATCACGCGCGGCCGCCGCGACGAACTCCCCTTCCGGACCCGGGACCGTCGATGTGGCATCCAAGAACAACGCCGCGTCCATCACCGACCGGGCTATCGGGCCGTTGACGCTCAACCCGTACCACGCATTGTCGTGCGGCTCCAATGACACCCGATCCCGCTGCGGTTTGATGCCGAACACACCGCACCAGGTCGATGGGATGCGGATCGAGCCGGCGCCGTCGGAGCCCAGCGCCAGCGGAGCGAGCCCGGCGGCCACCGCGGCGGCGCTGCCACCACTGCTTCCGCCCGGAGTGCGGGTAAGGTCCCAGGGGTTGCGGGTCGCGCCGAAAGTCAGCGACTCCGTGTAGGGAAACATCATCAGTTCGGGCACATTGGTTTTGCCGACGATGACTGCACCCGCAGCACGCAGCCGTCGGACAACCTCGCCGTCCGCGGTCGCGGCGGATCCATGGCCGCCGCTGCCATAGGTGGTCACCTCGCCGGCGACGTCGACATCGTCTTTGATGGCGATCGGCACACCGAGCAACGGCAGCCGCTCGCCCGCGTCCAGGCGGTCCTGCGCCAGCGCGGCCTCATAACGCGCGCTATCGGAAAGCACCACGCGGTAGCAACGCAGGTCGCTGTCCAGCCGCGCTATCCGTTCCAGGTAGACCTCGAGCAACTCCGGAGCGGTCAGAACACCGTCGGCCAGCATTTGCGCCTGTGCGGCCGCGCCGGCGAAGGCCACATCGCGAGCGTCCACTGCGGCAGCCTAACTTGCGGGCCCGGGGCGACAAGTACCGTGGGCGACATGGCCTGCGCGTTCTGTGCGATCGTCGCCGGGGAAGCCCCGGCCATCCGGATCTATGAAGACGACGACTACCTGGCAATCCTCGACATCCGGCCGTTCACCCGGGGCCACACCCTGGTACTGCCCAAACGGCACAGCGTCGATCTCACCGACACCCCACCGGAGACGCTGGCCGGCATGGTCACCATCGGCCAGCGCATCGCCCGGGCTGCCCGGGCGACCGAATTGGCGGACGCGACCAACATCGCCATCAACGACGGCAGCGCCGCCTTCCAGACGGTGTTCCATATTCACTTGCACGTGCTGCCGCGGCGCAACGGCGACAAGTTGTCGGTCGCCAAGGGGATGTTGCTGCGGCGCGATCCCGAGCGGGAGGCCACCGGCCAGATCTTGCGGGAGGCGCTGGCCCGAATTGACGCAAGTCAGTAATACTGGGCGGATGGCATTGGCGTCTTTCGTCGAGCAGCGTTTACTGCCACGGGTCCTGCGGGTGCACGATGCCGTCTATCAGAAGACGAATGACTGGATTGGTCATCGCGTGCTGTGGATTCCGAGCTTGCTGCTGCACACCGTCGGCGCCAAGACCGGCAAACCACGAACCGCGTCGCTGATCTATGCGCACGACGGCGATGATTACTTGATCGTTGACTCCAAAGGTGGTGACCCGCACGCACCCCGGCTGGTATCACAACCTGCGGAAGAATCCGGACGTTGAAATCAACGTCGGCCCAAAGCGTTTCGGTGTAACGGCCCGCCCAGTGCTGCCCGGTGATCCCGACTACGCACGGCTGTGGCAGATCGTCAACAAGAACAACGGAAACCGGTACGAGGCGTATCAGAAGAAAACGTCGCGGCCGATCGCGGTGGTCGTACTCACGCCGCGTTGACCCTCAACCGCCGTCAGCGGTTTACCCTCACTCGCTCGCGGTGAGATGCTTCAATTTGTTTATCGCGGGATCGGCGGGGCGGCTATGAAACGCTGGACGGGCAATCCGTGGCGGCAATTAGGGCTGCGCCCGCGCATTGGTCGGCTCGTCGCCGGGTTTTTCGGCGCGGCCGCTGCGTCGGTGGTAGCCGCATCGATCTGGGAATGGCGCGGCGCCTATGCAACGCAGCCGGCCGACGAAATCGTGACGGTGGTGTGCCTGGTGTTCACCGCCGGATGTTCCTGCTACGCGGCCCGCGCCGCAGCAGGGCGCCACAGGTACGGATGGCTGGCCCTGGTGACGGCTCTATTGGGCTGGGCGGTCGGTGAGGTCCTCTGGGGCGTTTATGACGTGCGTTCGGAACTGGCCCATGCCACTCATCCGGCCGCGGCCGAGGTGGTGCAGTGCTTATGGCCGATCGGCGCCATGGCGTCTTTGCTGCTGTTGTCCAACCTCCCCCGCCACAGCCCTCGAAGACTGGCGCTGGACGGTCTCATCGTTGCAACGTCGCTGTTCGTGGTCTCGTGGGTATTCGTCCTCGACAAGCAGCTGCGCGAGAACACGGGCTCGCGACCCACAACGGTAGCCGAGGTTTGTAGCGATGTCGTCCTGCTGACCGCGGCGATCCTGATGCTGTCACGGGAGCGTCCCGGTGACCGGCCGAGCAGGAGGCTGTTGGCCGGCGGCACCGCGTTGATCAGCGTCGCCGACATTGCGACGGTGTTCGAAACCGGCTTTGGCAGCTATCACGTCAGCGATCTGGCCGACCTGGGCCGGGTAGCCGGACTGGGATTGCTTGCGTTCGCGGCCCTATCCAGTGTCAACGAGTCACCGTTGCCAGCGTCGCGCCATGAGAAGGTTTTGTCGCGCACCCGGCTGTGGCTGCCCTACCTGCCGCTGCTGGTGGCCGCCGCGGTGGGATGGCGTCAGGCGGTCGGACAGATGACGCACGGACCCTTGTTCGCAGCGCTGGGCATCCTCGTCGCCGCGGTGCTCGCCCGACAGTTCGTGATGCTGATGGAGAACCAGAGCCTTTTGTCCGAGGTCGCGCAGGAGGCGTCTCGCGACAGCCTGACCGGCCTGGCCAATCGGGCCTACTTCCTCGACCGGCTGGAACAAGCCGTCACCCGTCGACGCCACGACATGTCACCCATCGCGGTGTTGTGCCTCGACCTCGACAACTTCAAAGCGGTCAATGACGCATTAGGCCATCCCGCCGGTGACGAACTGCTGGTCCGAGTCGCCGGGCGGCTCACCGCCGCGCTGAGCGACGAGTGCACCATCGCGCGCCTCGGTGGTGACGAATTCGCCGTGCTGCTCGAAGGTTCCCTCGAAGAGTCGCAAGCGGCGGCACATCGTGTTCTCGAGGCGTTCAACACCGCGATCGTGATCGACGACATTCCCATACCCGTCCGACCGAGCGTCGGCTTCACGGCGGCTGCCGGCATGTCGGCCACAACCGTCGAGCAGCTGCTTCGCCAGGCCGACTTGGCTATGTATACGGCCAAACGCGAAGGCGGGCAATGTGTTCGCAGCTTCGTGCCGGATTTGCCTTTCTCATACTCATTCCCCCAGTTCATCGACTCGGCAGCATCGACGCTCGAGCCGAGCGTGGCCGCCCCGGCGTTGGAAGCCGTGGCCGGCACTGGAGGCCCGGCACGCACCTTGGCCGACGAAACGACGATGGCACCGGCACCCAAGTCGGTCGCTGAGGTACCAAGATTCGAGCAGCTGGACGACGGGCCCGACGGTATTCAGTGGCCACCAATGGCCATCCGAATTGCCATGGCGGTCTTGGCGCTTGGCGTGCTCGTTTTCACCGCGACCAGCATCCTCGACCCGAACGCCAGCCGCAGCGTCTTCTTCGCCAAGTCCCTGTACTCGACGTTGAACGTGCTGGCGGCAGCGTTGATTGCAGTCCGTGCCTACCGCGTTACAGCCGACCGTGCTGCCTGGTCACTGATCGCCGCCGGCATGGCATTGTCGGCGATGGGCGACGTCGTCTACGCCCTGTGGGTACCGGACGGTCAATCACCCTCGGCCGCCGACCCCCTGTATCTGGCGTTCTATCCATTCGTTTACGCCGGTCTTGTGCTACTCATGCGGGCACGCCTGAAGTGGGTGCCGACGCCCATCCGGCTTGATTCGCTGGTGTGCGCGTTGGCCCTGGCCGCGGTGGCCGCGGCGCTGAGCGCAGGCCCCATCCACGCGGCCGCGACCCGGGCACCGGAAACCGTGCTGGTGGGCCTGGTGTACCCATGGGGAGACTTGATCCTGGTAGCCCTGGCAGCCGGGATGCTTCCCATCGTCGGTTGGCGCAATGGCTCACGCTGGGCATTTCTCGTCGTCGGCTTCATCGGATTCGCGGTCGCCGACACAGCGTATCTCTTCCAAACCTCCGCGAGCTCATACCGAGTGGGCACGACGCTCGATGCCCTTTGGCCGGCTTCCTCCCTCCTGGTGGCGATGGCCAGCTGGGCGCGCTGGTCTTCGTCGGCGCCGTTGCTGAGACGCGGACTCAGCTCCTACAGCGTGCCGGTGGCGTGCACCGCCATAGCACTTGGAGTCGCGGTCCTGGGCCACACGTCGCGATTGGCTTCGACCCTTGCCGCGTTGACCCTCATCGCGGTCGCCGTGCGGTTTTCGGTGGCTTTCCGGGACGTCAGCATGTTGGCGGAAAGCCATACCAATGCCATGACCGACGAGCTGACCGCGCTGCCCAACCGGCGGTCGCTGGCTACCACGCTGACCGCGCTGTCCGGCTCCGCGTTGGCTGAGCCCGCAGCGGTGTCCAAGCTTTCGTCGCGCCGCGCGCTTCTGTTGCTGCAGCTGTGCAAGTTCCACGAGCTCAACACCTCCATCGGTCGCCATTTCGCCGAAGAGCTGTTGCGCCACATCGCCAACCGGCTTGCCAGTGCCGTGCGTCGGGAGGATCTGCTGGCACGCGTGAGCGAGGACCAATTCGCCATCCTGCTGACCCCAGCTGGGTCTAACCTCATCGCTGCCCGTGCCCAGGCAGGTCATTTGCTTGAAGTCATGAGCGAACCGTTCGAGCTGGACGCGATCACCCTACGAATCGATGCTCGCATCGCCATCGCGCTGTTCCCCGACCACTGTGACCATCCCCAGGAGCTGCTCAAACGCGCCGAAATGGCGATGCCACATGCCAATTCGGCGATCGGCAAGATCGCAGTCTACGACTCGGCGTTCGAGAGTTATCGCGACAACGACCCCGACCTCATCGCGGACCTGCGCGCGGCGTTGTCGGATGACGACCAGTTCACGTTGCACTACCAGCCCAAGATCAACGCCGCCGACGGCAGCATTCACAGCGTCGAGGCGCTGCTGCGCTGGCAGCATCCCCGCCGCGGTTTGCTGCTTCCCGAGGAATTCCTGCCCTCGGCCGACTGCGCAGAACTGATGCGCACGGTGGCTAAGCGCACGATCAACCTGGCGCTCGAGCAGGTCCGGCACTGGCGCGACCAGGGTATGCCGCTGGACGTTGCGGTCGATCTGTCGACAGCCAATCTGCTCGACCTTGACCTGGCCGTCACCATCGAGCGGCTGCTGCGGACCCTCCGTTTATCCCCCGATGCGCTGATCATCGAGATCACCGAAAGCGCGCTGGGCGACTCCGAGCGGTCCCGCAGCACCGTCGTCGCCCTACAGGCTCTCGGCGTCCGCGTATCGCTGGACGACTACTGCACTCGGTGGTCGTCGCTGGCACGCCTGCAGGACGTCTCCGTCGACGAGCTCAAGCTCGACAAGATATTCGTGGCGCGCCTGGCTCAAGACCCGCGGTCGGTCGCCATTGTGCAGTCCACGGTGGCACTTGCCCGCAGCCTTGGGGCCGAACTCGTCGCCGAGGGGGTCGAAGACGAGGTCACCCTGAGTGCACTGCGCAACTTTGGCTGCACCATCACCCAGGGGTTCGTGCACAGTCCGCCGTTGCCGCCGGACGAACTGCGGCGCTGGATCACCCGCCATGCGCCCCACCCTGGGGCAAGCCGACCCGAGCAGAGGGTACCGAGTGAGGGTTAGAACAACTCTTTGGCCAGCAGCTCCAAGGTCGACACCCGGGCCGGTGCGGTGGCGGGCTGGGTGCCGCGGCAAGCCGACGCCACCGGGTTCACCATCACCTCGTCAACGCCGAACCGCTCGGCGAGTGCGCGGATTTGCTCGGCAGCCTCCGCTGGTGCGCCGACGACGGCCCGCCGCAGCCCGCTTTCCACGATCCGCTGCTGCTGGTCCGTCAGCTCGGCAAGCTGAGCCTCCTCGACCAGCGGCAGGGGGCCCAGCGGCTCCCCGGTGCGTAGCCGGGCCATCATCTGCAGATTCGGCAACATCAATGCCGTTGCGTCGTTCCGGGTTTCGGCTACCGCGGTGTTGACGGTCAAGAACGTCACCGGCTCGGGAGTCAACTTGCTTGGCACAAACCGAGACCGGTAGAGATCCAGCGCCTCTTGGGTTCCCTGCCCGGAGAAGTGATGCGCGAACACGTACGGCAGCCCCTTGGCGGCGGCCAAATGCGCCGAGTACATCGACGAGCCCAGCAGCCACAGACGCGGTTCGCTGGCGGCGGAGGGAGTTGCTTTGAGCCGGTAGTCGCCGGAGCGCAGCGGCACCACCACGCCGCGCGCGCTAATCAGCGCCGCCACGTCGTCGAGGTATTCCGGGAAGTGCTCGATGTCGCGATCGTCCCGGCCGCCGCGCAGGGCATACGACGTCACCGGGTCAGAACCGGGCGCCCGGCCAATGCCCAGGTCGATGCGGCCCGGAGCGGCGGCTTCCAGCAGCGCGAACTGTTCGGCGACGGCCAGCGGTGCGTGGTTGGGCAGCATCACACCACCGGACCCCAGCCGCAGCTGCGAGGTCTGCGCGGCCAGGTACGCGATCAGCACCGGCGGGCTGGTGGCACCCACGGATGGCATGTTGTGGTGTTCGGCGACCCAATAGCGCATAAAACCCAGCCGATCCGCGGCCTGCGCCAGCTGCAGGGTCGCCGCTAGCGCGTCGCTGGTCGACTGGTCGGTGCGCACCGGGACGAGATCAAGGACGGAAAGACGCACGCTGGCGTCAACGCCTTTCTGGGCGCGAACGTTCCCGGCTCAGTAGTCCTTGAGGGTAATGGAGTTCACGATGCGGTCGAACACCTCCTGCGGTATCGGTGCGCCGCCCGGGATGTTGTCGACGACCAGCCATTGGTTGCGCTTGACATAGTCGTTGAACTCGCGGTGGTAGTTGGCGAAGCCGACCGCGTAGTCGTCACCAGCGGCTGCCAGCTCGCCGGCCAGGATGTAGGCACCGAGCAGCGCAACGCTGGTTCCCTGGCCCGACAACGGCGAGCAGCAGTATGCGGCGTCGCCGACCAGCGCGACCCTGCCTTGCGACCAGCGATCCATCTTGATCTGCGACATTTCGTCGAAGTAGAAATCCAGCGCGGCTCGCATGGATTCCAACAGCTGCGGGCGCACCCAGCCGTCGTCAGCCATCCGCCGTTCCAGCTCGGCGTACTGCGCCTCGGTGTCGCGGTAGTCGATCCGCAGGTCGGGGTCCATGAAGCCCACCATCGCCCGCGCCTCGGTGTTGTTGCGAGCGCTGTACACGCCGGCCATGGTGGAGTCCCCGTAATGCCAAGTCTGCCAATAGTCCAAGTCCAAGAAATTGGGCACCGTGAA
Organism: Mycobacterium sp.; assembly: GCA_035505695.1. Taxonomy (GTDB): domain Bacteria; phylum Actinomycetota; class Actinomycetes; order Mycobacteriales; family Mycobacteriaceae; genus Mycobacterium. The sequence goes on along the minus strand of DATJQO010000065.1, from coordinate 10,714 downwards.
AATGGCCGCGTGCATGCCCAGCCGCTCGATGAACTGCTCCTCGGGGCCGAAAACCAATCGCCGCACGTTCGAATGCAATCCGTCGGCGCCGATAACCAAGTCGAAGTCGCGCGCCGGGGCGCGCTCGAAGGTCACGCTGACCGCCGCGCCGTCGTCGTCCAAAGCCGTAATCGTGTCATCGAACATGTAGTCAGTGGTCCATTGGCTTGCGCCATAAAGTAATTCGACCAAGTCGTCACGCAAGAGCTCGATGTCGGCACTGGCGATCGGCCCGCCGGTGGGAGTCGACTCGGTGTCCCGAGACAGTTCATTGCCGTCGCGGTCGACGACCGAAGCGCCCCGGATTTGCGTCTTGCGCTTCTGCGCGGCCGCGAGCAGCCCCATGCGCTCCAGCACGGTCAACGCCGGCCCGCGCACGTCGATCGCCTGACCTCCCGGCCGCAGCCCGGGATGGCGCTCCACCACCGTGACCGAATAGCCATGCCGTCCAAGCCAATACGCGACCGTCGTGCCGGCCACGCTGGCGCCGGAAACCAGAACTTCAGTCACTTAATGCCTGCCAGCCTCTTTGCGTCGCGGAAAACATCGTCGAGCATCGCAGGTGTCAACCTACCGGTAAACATATTTTGCTGACTCGGGTGGTAGCAGCCGACCAAACGCACACCCGACCCCAGTTCGGCGACTACGCCGTGGCCGAACTTGGGCCGCCGGGTTGCCGACGCGCCCGGCAATCGCAGCGCGACCTGCCAGGCGAACCCGCCCAGCGCCACGATCACACGAACATGATCGGAAACCAGCCGCCACTCGGCGTCCAGCCAGGGCCAGCAGGTGTCCCGCTCGGCCGGGGTCGGGGCGTTGGCGGGCGGCGCACATCGCACCGGCGCGACGATCCGAATCTCATTGGCCTGCAAACCATCCGCAGCGTCCACACTGGTCGGCTGGTTTACCAGCCCGGCCCGGTACAGCGCTGCATACAGTTGATCGCCGGAACGATCGCCGGTGAACATCCGCCCGGTCCGGTTGCCGCCGTGCGCGGCGGGCGCCAACCCGATGATCAACAGCCGGGGCCGCTCGGATCCCCACCCCGGCACCGGACGGCCCCAATATGGCTGGTCGGCGAAGGCCCGACGTTTGAGGACGGCAACGTCTTCGCGCCAGGTGACCAGCCGCGGGCAGGCCCGGCACACGCTGATCAGAGCCTCGAGTTCGGGTAGTGAGCCGGCGTGGGCGCTAAAGGCGACCACCTCTGCGGCGTTGTCGGCCACCGGTGTCGCTGCGGTAGCCGGATCGCCCGGCCATCCGGTGCCCGGACCAACCGGAGAATCGAACGCCTGGCCGGTACGAGGATGGACGAGCACATGAACATCCTGCATTCAGCCGGTTTGGGAGAGCTGAACGGCCCGAATATTCGGTCGCCGCGGAATAGCGCATTGGCATAGATTCAGCGGCGATACCTCATGAGAACCAGCGGCCCAGCGTTTCTGATCCTCTTCGCCACGCTGACGGCGACCGCGGGTACCGGCATCTCGATAGTCGCGTTCCCGTGGTTGGCGCTGCAGCACCATGACAGCGCGCGGGACGCCTCGATCGTGGCCGCTGCCATGACGCTGCCCCTGGTGCTCTCCACACTTGTCGCCGGCACCGCGGTCGACTTTTTCGGCCACCGCCGCATCTCGCTCGTCTCCGATTCGCTATCCAGCACCGCGGTGGCCACCGTCCCGCCGATCGCCTGGTTGGTCGGTGCCGACGCGCTCAACGTCGTTGTCCTTGCCGTGTTGGCCTTCTTCTCGGCCGCTTTCGACCCGGCCGGCACAACGGCGCGCCAGTCGATGCTGCCGGAGGCGGCCGCCCGCGCGGGCTGGTCGCTGGACCACACCAACAGCCTGTATGAGGCGATCCTCAACCTGGCGTACATCGTGGGCCCGGGCATCGGCGGGTTGATGATCGCCGCTGTCGGCGGCGTCAACACGATGTGGGTGACGGCGAGTTGTTTCGGGCTGTCGTTACTGGCGATAGCGGCGCTGCGGCTGGAGGGCACCGGCAAGCCGCACCACGCGACCCGGCCCGAGGGTTTGGTATCCGGCGTCGTCGAAGGAATGCGGTTCGTCTGGAACTTACGGGTGCTACGCGCACTGGGCCTGATCGACTTGGTCGTGACCGCACTGTACCTGCCCATGGAAAGTGTGCTGTTTCCCAAATACTTCGCCGAGCGCCACCAGCCCGCACAGCTGGGTTGGGCCTTGATGGCGCTCGGGATCGGTGGCGTGGCGGGCGCGCTCGGGTACGCAGCGCTGTCGAAGTACACGCGACGGCGCGCGGCCGTGCTGACCGCGACCCTCAGCTTCGGCGCCGCGACGGCCGGGATCGCGTTTCTGCCGCCGCTGCCGGTGATCCTGGTGCTGTGCGCTGTGACCGGCCTGGTCTACGGACCGATCCAGCCGATCTACAACTACGTCATGCAGACCCGGGCGCCGCATCATCTGCGCGGTCGAGTGACCGGAGTGATGACGGGGCTGATGTACGCCGCGGGCCCGTTGGGCTTACTGGTGGCCGGACCGCTGGCCGACGCCGCCGGACTGAAGGTGACGTTCCTGGCGTTGGCGGTGCCCATCCTGCTGGTGGGCCTGGTCGCGTGCGGCCTGCCGTCGCTGCGCGAATTGGACAGCGCGCCGAGTTTATCGAGGGATCCCGCGCCGTAAAATTCGGACCGTGACAGCCTCGTGAACCAGGACGCGCTGGCGAGCCTGATCGCCGAGCTGCCCGACGGCATGGTGGTCACCGACCCGACCATCACCGAGGGCTACCGCCAGGATCGCGCGTTCGACCCGTCGGCCGGCAAACCGTTGGCCGTGGTCCGGCCACGCCGCACCGAAGAGGTGCAGACGGTGCTGCGCTGGGCCACCGCCCACCGGGTCTCGGTGGTGACCCGGGGAGCCGGCAGCGGCCTCTCGGGCGGGGCCACCGCGCTCGACGACGGAATCGTGCTGTCGACGGAAAAGATGCGCGACATCACCGTCGATCCGGTAACCCGCACCGCGGTATGTCAACCGGGGCTGTTCAACGCCGAGGTGAAAAAGGCTGCGGCGGAACACGGCCTGTGGTATCCACCCGATCCGTCGTCATTCGAGATCTGCAGCATCGGCGGCAACATCGCCACCAATGCCGGCGGCCTTTGCTGCGTGAAGTACGGCGTCACCACCGACTACGTGCTGGGCATGCAGGTGGTACTGGCCGACGGCACCGCGGTCCGGCTGGGCGGCCCACGACTCAAAGACGTCGCCGGCCTTTCACTGACCAAACTGTTCGTGGGCAGCGAAGGCACACTGGGCGTCATCACCGAGGTGACGCTGCGGTTGGTACCCAAACAAAATGCGTCCAGCATCGTGGTGGCCGGCTTCTCCTCGGTCGAAGCAGCAGTCGAGGCGGTGCTCGGTGTCACCGCACGGCTTCGGCCGTCGATGCTGGAGTTCATGGATTCGGTTGCGATCAACGCCGTCGAGGACATCTTGCGCATGGACCTCGACCGCGGGGCGGCCGCCATGCTGGTGGCCGGTTCCGACGAGCGCGGCCGGGCCGGTAGCGAGGATGCCGAAATTATGGCTTCGGTGTTCACCGAAAGCGGTGCCACAGAAGTCTTTTCGACCGACGACCCGGACGAGGGCGAGGCGTTCGTCGCGGCCCGCCGATTCTGCATCCCTGCCGTCGAAGCGAAAGGATCGCTGCTACTCGAAGACGTCGGCGTACCGCTTCCGGCGTTGGGCAAGCTGGTCACCGGCATTGCCCGCATCGCCGCCGAACGAGACCTGACCATTTCGGTGATCGCCCACGCCGGTGACGGCAACACACACCCGTTGATCGTGTACGACCCAGCCGATACCGCGATGACCGAGCGTGCCCGTCTCGCCTTCGGCGAAATCATGGATCTGGCGGTCGCCCTCGGCGGCACCATTACCGGCGAGCACGGCGTCGGCCGGCTGAAGCGGCCCTGGCTGGCGGGTTACCTGGGCCCCGAGGTGATGGATCTCAATCGGCGCATCAAGCGGGCCCTGGACCCGCAGGGCATCCTCAACCCCGGCGCGGCGATCTAGTCGTTGCCGTTGCCGAGCGCGCATTTTGCCACGCGTGGTCGGCGTGCCCCGTCGCGAGTTGCCCACTCGAGCATTGACATCCGGACTACGTTGTCGTACCAATGAGACATGGCTGCAGTAATGTCTCACAACCCGCTGGCGACGTTTCGGCTCGCCACCGCCGATACGTGGCCGAATCCGTGGCCGATGTACCGCGCGCTGCGCGATTACGACCCGGTGCACCACGTCGTTCCCCCGAAACACCCCGAGCACGACTACTACGTGCTGTCCCGGCATGCCGACGTGTGGGTCGCCGCGCGCGACCACGAAACGTTTTCCTCCGCACAGGGGCTGACCGTCAACTACGGTGACTTGGAACTCATTGGGCTACAAGATAACCCGCCATTTGTGATGCAGGATCCACCCGTACACAACGAGTTTCGCAAACTAGTGTCGCGTGGCTTCACCCCGCGGCAGGTGGAGGCGGTGGAACCCAAGGTGCGCGACTTCGTCGTCGAGCGCATCCAAAGACTGCGCGCCGACGGGGGCGGCGATATCGTCACCGAGCTGTTCAAGCCGCTGCCTTCGATGGTGGTCGCACACTATCTCGGTGTGCCCGAACAAGACCGGGCCCAATTCGACGGCTGGACGGATGTGATCGTTGCGGCCAACACCGTCGAGGGCGGCGTCGCCGGAGGGCTGGAAACGGTTGGTGACGCGGTCGGGTCGATGATGGCCTACTTCACCGGCCTCATCGAGCGTCGCCGCACCGAGCCGGAAGACGACACCATTTCCCATCTGGTGGCCGCCGGCGTCGGCGCCGACGGCGACATCGTGGGCACGCTGTCGGTATTGGCGTTCACATTCACGATGGTCACCGGCGGCAACGACACCATCACTGGAATGCTCGGCGGGTCAATGCCTTTGCTGCACCAACGCCCTGACCAGCGGCGGCTACTGGTTGACGATCCGGGACTGATCCCGGACGCGGTTGAGGAACTGCTGCGGCTGACCTCGCCAGTGCAAGGATTGGCCCGCGCCACCACCCGTGACGTGGTGATCGGCGACACCACAATCCCGGCCGATCGTAAGGTCTTGCTGCTGTACGGGTCAGCCAACCGAGACGAACGCCAATACGGGAGGGACGCAGGAGAACTCGACGTGACCCGATGCCCGCGCAGCATACTGACCTTCAGCCATGGCGCACACCATTGCCTGGGTGCGGCCGCGGCGCGGATGCAATCTCGGGTCGCGTTGACCGAGTTGTTGGCGCGCTGCCCCGATTTCGAGGTCGATGAGTCGGCCATCGTCTGGTCGGGCGGCAGTTATGTAAGGCGTCCGCTGTCGGTGCCGATTCGCGTGAAATCCTGATGGCCGGCACCGACTGGCTGGCCCAGCAGCGCGGCGAAGTGGCCGTCGACCGGATACTCGACGCGGCCGAGCAGCTCTACACCCAGCGGGACCAGACGTCCATTGGCATGAACGAAATCGCCAGGGCCGCAGGGTGTTCCCGTGCGACGCTGTACCGCTACTTCGAGAACCGGGAGGCGCTGCGCATCGCCTACGTGCATCGCGAGACACGCCGGCTCAGCCGTGCGATCGCCGAGCAGATCGACGGCATTGGCGACCCGCGCGAGCGGCTGGTCGCGAGCATGATCGCGGCGCTGCGGATGGTTCGGAACAGCCCTGCGCTGTCGTCGTGGTTTGCCATCACCCGCCCACCGATCGGCGGCGCGGTGGCCGGACACTCCGAGGTGATCACCGCCCTGGCGGCCGCCTTCCTCAATTCGCTCGGCGCGGACGATCCCGCCGTCGTCGAGCGCCGGGCCCGCTGGGTGGTGCGGGTGATCACGTCGCTGCTCATGTACCCCGGGCAGGACGAAGCCGACGAGCGGGCGATGATCGAGGAGTTCGTGGTGCCGATCGCGACGCCGGTTTCCGCGAGCGGCTGATCGATTGCCGGCCGTGCCGGGTCACGTCTGGCACACCGGTTTCCCGGCCGGGCCATGCGCGTAAGTGCCCGCCTTATCTGTGTTGGGGGCCACCGTAAAGGCGTTGATTTCTTGTTTGGCTCCTTCCTTTGGCTCGATGCCTAAGGCGGTGGACCGCCGTCGGGGTCAAGGTGGAGCGCCCGCAGCGTAGCGAGGACGAACGACCCTGAGGCCGATGAGGATCCGCCGCATACTTGGCCCGGCCGAAGGGCGAGGCAAAAGGTGTCTGGCTTTAGGTCGTCGGCTTTCCTGTGTGGTGCGGCGAACGTGTGCGCGGCCGGCGCCCAGCCTGATCTGGGTCCGCGGATAAAGGTCCGGCGACATGATGATGGATGGGGTGCCCGACGTGCGGGCTTTCATCACAAGGGGTGCGGCCGCTCAATCTCAGCAGGAGGTCCACCCGTTGTGGGGTGGCCCCAAGGCGGGTTCCGGGAGCTGACCGCAGGCATCAGGTGATTCATGGGCAGGGGCAACGCGCACATTGCATGTCAGGCGGTGATGTGGTGGGTTCTCGCGGTCGGTGCCGCCAGGGCGGTGTCGCCGAGTTCGCGCAGGGTGTGATAGCAGCGGCATAAGACCTTGCGTTCTACCGCCAGGGTGGGGCGTTTGCCATCTTTTCTGGCCCCCATCTGGTGGTAGTAGACGTAATCCGGTGATCCCGGTCGGGCCGCGCATTTGGCGGCTTCAAACGCCGCCCACCGCAGCTGCGGTGAGCCTTGGCGGGCCAGATGCCCCGGTGCGCGTTTGGCATCAGAGGAATACACGGTGATGTCGAGCCCGGCAAAGCGCACCAGCTGATCCGAACTACGGAATCGGCGTGCGTCACCGATTTCAGCCCACATGATCGCCGCACTAAGCCAGCCCACCCCGTAGTGGCGGCCTTGGAGTGCCTGGCAACCGGGTTGGTGGCGGGCGAAACCCACCAATTGCGCCCGCAGCGGGACGATTTCGGCATTCAGCTGGTCAATACAGCGCATCGTGGTATCGACATACTGTCGCCCCGCCGCCGACAACTCCGTACCTGCAAGCGCCTCGCGGTCCGCCTTTAACAGCAACGCGGTGATCGGTGGGCAGCCCTGGTGAAACAACTGGGCGTGAATGCGCTGCTGCCAACTTCGGCGCTCGTCCATCAGCGCGCAATACAGCCGGCCCAGCGGCGCACCCCATCACATGCGCCGGCGATCCACGACTCGGGGAACCGTCCTTCCAACGACAGGGTGCGCAGCAGCCGGGCATCTGAGCGGTCGGTCTTGGCACGCTTCTTCGTGCCCCGCAAGGCCGCCACCTCGGCCGGGTCACCCATATGCACTCTCGCCCCCGCAGCCGCTAGCTCCTCGCTGACATAGCGCCACCCGGTACAGCCCTCCACCGCAAATTCCCCGTCACCGTTAGGGCAGTGTTTGGCCAGCCCGTCGCGCAACGTCTTACGCATTGCCGGACGGATCTGACCAAAGTGCACCAACCCGTCGTCGTCGACATAGTCGAACGTGATCTGCTGTCGGTGCACGTCAAGCCGCCTATCATCGTCATCAGCGGGACCTCCTCGAGTTCCTGAAACCGATTTCTGACGCACATATCATCGAGCGTCTGAGCCGAGGGGGTCCCCAACACAACACATGTCATCTCAGCGCGACAACTTGATTCCTCGCGGGTCAGTCGCGCCTCGTGGGTCAGTCGCGCACCCGGGTGAAGCGGTGCAGCAGCCAGGCCAGTGGAAGGGTCAGCACCAGTGTGGCGATGAACAGATACAGCATCGAACCGGTGTAGACGTGGGCTCGGACCACGTAGACCATCGCGAACTCCATCGTGATCAGGTGGATCAGGAAGATCTCATAGGAGATCTCGCCCAGCCACACCATTGGCCGAGTGGCCAGCAACCGCGCATACGAACCGTGGTCTCCCAGCGCCAAGGGCGCCACCGCGAGTGCGGCGATCACGGCGTAGAAACCCGTCTTGAACAGGGCCTCACTCAGCGTTGCCGGGGAGGTGGTCGGCGCGCCGGCGATCGGGGTGGAGACAATGAAATAGCTGATGAGCGCCAGCGGTATGGCCACGAATGCATAGCCGCGCACGCCCATCGCCTGCAGCACAGCCAGCACCATACCGGCGAGGAACCAGGCCAGGTAGGTGGGCAGCCAGAGCCGGGCACCGTCGGGAAACCAGTGGTCGGTGTGCACGAGAATCAACCACCCGGGGCTGATCAACATCAACGCCGCCAGCGCCGCGAGCAACAATCTGGGCTGCCACCGCCCTCGACAGATCAGCGCCAGTAGCAGGTATGCCAACACCGGTAGCACCACGTAGAAGGCCGCTTCCACTGCGAGGCTCCACATTTGGGTGAGACCCTGATGCAGGTACTTGCCCAGGTAGCCGTTGCAATAGATTTGCGTCAGCGTCAGGTTGCGCACCAGTCCCAACCAGGTGTGTCCGGGGTTGGGGCCCGCGGTGCGGAAGTGGTACAGCACGTAGGCGAGCAGCACGGTGATGACGTAGGCCGGCATAATTCGCCGAACCCGGTGCCAGGCGTAGCGGCTCAGCGACGGTGGCGGTCCGCCGGTGGCGGCTGATTTCACCCAGGGCCGGAACAGCAGGAAGCCGGAAAGAACGAAGAAGATGGGAACGCCGATCTCCATCCGGGAACCGACCAGACCCCAATAGCCATGGGTGTACTTACCGGTGGTGTACGCCGCATGGGTACCGACGACGAGCAGTGCGGCAACGGCACGGATACCGGTCAGCGACGCGACTCGGTCGACGTGCGAGATCTGCTCGAGTCCGCCCTGGGCGTCTTGTTCCTCGGAGAGGGTCATTGGTGTCTTTTGCGCGGTTTGCCGACTCCCGATGGAGCAGTGCGGCGTTTGTCGGATGACCTTTCCGGCTGCAGGTTGATCAACACCCCCGAGATACGGGTGCGCTCAAGTTTTTTGAGTGTTTCTCGGGGCAACTTGGCGGGCAGCTCCACCAGTGAAAAATCCGGGCCGATGGCGATGTGCCCGAAATCGCTTCGATGCAGCCCTCCCTCGTTAGCTATGGCGCCCACGATCGCGCCTGGACCGATCTTGTGCCGCTTGCCCACGGCGATGCGGTAGGTGCTGAATGACCTTGTCGCCCTCGGTCTTTCGCGACGCTCTCTGCGTTCCTCGCGCACCGGCGGCGGTTCCGGAGCCATCAAGAACTCCTCGCCGTCGCGGGACTGCAACGCCAGCGCCGCGGCGATGTCGGGCATCGGAACATCGTGCTCGCGTTCGTAGTCCTCAACCAGCTTGCGGAACAGATCGATTCCCGGGCGGCCCAGCGCGTCGGTGATGGAGTCGGCGAACCTGGCCACCCGCTGTGCGTTGACGTCCTCGACCGTGGGCAATTCGGTCTCGATGAGGATTTGCCGCGTAGCCTTTTCGATCGCTTTGAGCAGGTGGCGTTCCCGGGGCGAGACGAACAACAGCGCCGTGCCCGAACGACCTGCCCTGCCGGTACGTCCGATGCGATGCACGTAGGACTCCGTGTCGTGCGGGATATCGTAATTGAGCACGTGCGATATCCGGTCCACGTCCAGCCCCCGGGCGGCCACGTCGGTGGCGACCAGGATGTCGATGCCGCCGTCTCGTAGTGCCGCTATGGTTCGCTCCCGCTGCGCCTGCGGGATATCGCCGTGTATTGCCGCCGCGGAAAACCCACGCGCCCTGAGCTTTTCGGCGACCTCCTCGGTGGCCTGCTTGGTGCGGACAAACACGATCATTGCCTCGAACGGTTCCACTTCGAGGACTCGAGTCAGTGCATCCATCTTGCGCGGACCGGCAACTTGGATGTAGCGCTGCGAAATATTCTCGGCGGTGGCCGTTTTCGCTTTGAACGTCACTTCAAACGGATCGTGCAAGTACTTGGTGGTGAGCTTGCGGATCGCTGGTGGCATGGTCGCCGAGAAGAGGGCAACCTGCTTGTATTCCGGAGTTTCGGACAGGATGCGTTCGACGTCTTCGGCGAAACCCATGGTGAGCATCTCATCGGCCTCGTCGAGCACCAGGTAGTCGACCCGGGAGAGGTCCAGCGTGCCGCGTTCGAGGTGGTCGATGACCCGGCCCGGCGTGCCGACGACCACTTGGGCGCCGCGTTTCAGCCCGGCCAGTTGTACGCCGTAAGACGAGCCGCCGTAAATCGGCAGCACGTTGATCTTCGGCAGGTGAGCTCCGTAGCGGCTGAACGCCTCGGCCACCTGGAGGGCCAGCTCACGGGTGGGAGCCAGCACCAGTGCCTGAGTTGCAGTGCTGGTGACATCGATCTTGGACAGGATGGGAATAGCGAAAGCCGCGGTCTTGCCGGTGCCGGTCTGCGCCAGCCCCACCACGTCCGAACCCGCCAGCAGCGCGGGAATGGTCGCAGCCTGGATGGCTGTGGGTGACTCATAGCCAACGTCAGCGACCGCCCGCAAGACGCTGGGATGGATCTGCAGGTCGGCGAACGTCGTAGAGGCAGCGTCGGGCGCGCTGTCCGAGAAGGTCATCGCCCATGGAGTCTAGTGGTGACCGCGAGCTCAGCGGAGCTGAGCGCTGCGGGTCACCACCATCAAACCCCGCGGTGACCGCGAGCTCAGCGGAGCTGAGCGCTGCGGGTCACCACCATCAAACCCCGCGGTGACCGCGAGCTCAGCGGAGCTGAGCG
>DATJQO010000064.1:0-64675 GCA_035505695.1 Mycobacterium sp. | reverse complement strand
GGCGCCCCAGACCGCCTGAAAGGCGCCCAATGGCGACGATCCGCGCCGTCACCGGCCCCAGCCGGGGCCTCCACCAGCCCACCCAGGCGGCCTGTCACCATCCGGGACAAGGCTTCCCGCCAACATCCGCCTTCGCGTGCGCCCGCACACCGCATCTCGCGCCCTGGCCCGTGCGGGCGGCCAGTCCCAGAACCGCCTTCTTCAGCGCCCTCCTAGGGGGTGCTGCCTGGCGTCACCGAAGACGGTGTCTGGCCATGATGCCGGTGCTTACTCCACGGCGACGGCGATGGGCTGGGCACCCTCGATGGAATCGGCGACACCGACGTCGTGTTGGCCGGCTTGGGCGCCATGGTGGTCGGGCTCGGCGCGAACGATGGTGTGGTCGACGCCGCCGGGGGCGGCAGCGTCGCGTTCGGGTTGCGGGTTTGGACCTTGGCGTTCAGCAGATTCACCTGGTTCATCAGATCTTGTTTGCTGCCCGGGTCGTTGATCGAGTGCACCATGCTGCTGACCTCGGCCAGCTGATTCTGGGCCCGATCCCATTCGCCGCGGTCGATCGATTCTTGCACCTTGGCCAGATCGGCTTTGGCGGACAACATGACCTGCTTTTCATTCACGCGCGGCTGGTCGAAGAACATCGCGTGCAGCCCGTACAGCGCGGTGCCGGGACGGGCCTCGACCACCATGGCGCCGAAGCCGCTCATCACCAACACGGCCGCGGCGACCGATCCAATCGTCGCCAGGCCGCGGCGGCTGCGGCGTCGGTCCGCCAGTCCGGTGCGCAGGGCTTCGACGGCCTCTTCAGCGGAAACCAGGGCGCTGGCCGGTGGCCACCTCAAGTTGTCGCGCCAGTCCTCCAACAAGGTAGCCATCGCTGCCACCTCGGGATCGTCGACGTCTACCGACCGGCGCTCGGCGAGCGCGTCGAGCAGCAGGTCGGTGCGGGCGAACTCATCTGCGGATTCAGGCACAGTCACCTGCCGCGACCATCTCGGATTTCAATCGTGACAGCGCCCGGTGCTGGGCCACTCGGACCGCTCCGGTGGTGCTGCCGACCGCTGCTGCGGTCTCCTCGGCGGACAGGCCGACGACCACCCGCAAGATCAGGATTTCGCGCTGCTTGGCGGGCAAGATCTCCAGCAATTCGCTCATTCGGCTGACCGAATCGGCTTCGATGGCCATCTGTTCCGGGCCCGCGTCCGACGACCAACGCTCCGGGATCGACTCGGTGGGGTAGGCAAGATCGCGGCCGGCGGCCCGGTGGGCGTCCGCCACCTTGTGCGCGGCGATGCCGTACAGAAAGGCCAGGAACGGACGTCCCCGGTCCCGGTAGCGCGGCAGGGCGGTAATAGTCGCCAAGCACACCTCCTGTGCCACGTCATCCGCCGAAAGACCACCCCGCTCGACTGTGCCGACTCGGGCACGGCAATAGCGCACGACAATCGGTCGGATGGTCTCCAGCACCTCCCGTAGTGCGTTGTGGTCGCCCGCTACGGCCTTGGCAACCACAGCGTCGAGACGGTCCCCTGGAATTGTCATCGACGGCGGTATCTCCAACGTTACGAACCGGACACATCGCGGGCTAACCGGGCTCACTAACGAAATGACAATAACGGGCCGGAGGCCATTTCAAGCGGAACGCCACGTCGCACCGGCGCGCCGCACTTGGCCTGCGCAGACATCCCGAATTTCGTATAACTGCTGTGCCGAAAAAGTGACACTTCCGATATCGATCAGCAAGCAGGACAACGCCCACCGGAGGGGAATCAGCCCTAATCGGCCGGTGGTGTCCAGGGCCGCCTCGGCCACCGCACGGGCCCGCTCGGTGACCCCCGCGCTGCACAGGGCGGCGGCCAGCACCACCTCGCTTTTGGCCCGGTGACGCGCCGACGCGACCGCCATGGCCCCCGCCAGCTCCACCGCGTCGGTGGCGTGGCCAACGGCGATGTCACCTTGGCCGCGCGCCATCGCCAACTCGGCGGCCACCCACCGCCGGCGCACCGAAAGCCGGTCGGGCACCGCCAGGCCGGGGGCCAGCAACGGATCCACCCGAGCCAACAACGTTGCCGCAGCCGCGAAGCGGCCGACGCCCAGCGCGTCGGCCGCCAGCCCGATCAGCGCATCGGCGCGCGCCTCGGGGTCGGCGCCGGCCAGCGCCAAGGCGCGCCCGTCCCAGCCGCGCGCCACGGCATGCCACCCGAGCTGGCGCAGGAACGATCCCTGCGTGCTGTGGGCCAACGAGACCAACCGACCGCGCGGTGTCCAGCGCCGCAGCGCCGCCAGGTCGCAATAGGCGCTGCCGTAGCGACCCTGGCCACCGGAAGCGACCGCGCGCAGCCACAATTCGTCTGGTGTCCTCGCCGTCGGCAATGGCCAGTAGCCGGGCTGGCTGCCGAAGGCGGCGTCGGCCAACTTTTGCTGAATCACAGAAGTGTGACGAGTTTTAATCACGGCATAGTAGTAAACACTTTGTGCTGTTCGTGTTACCGAGCTGTTAATCACCATAGCCGCTGTACATATGCGGACGGTCCCTCCCTCACTCGCTGAGCTGGGAAATCTCGTTTTGACCGAGCGCCTGGTAGCACGGTTCCAGTACCACAAATGCGTTGCAGATGAACGGAAAGTTAATTCTGCTCTAACGCGCACATATTTTGCCGGACTAAGCGGCTATTGACGCAAATTCACCATCCGCCCTAACGTCTACACGTGACGGGTAGTCATCGGTGACGCCGCTGAATTTCACTTGCACAATCGCTTCGCGAACCTGACCTTCTAGGCGTGCCGTGCAGAGAGGGATACAAACCAATGCCACAGCCGGAGCAGCTACCTGGGCCCAACGCCGACATCTGGAACTGGCAACTTCAGGGATTGTGCCGTGGCGTTGACTCGTCGATGTTCTTCCACCCTGACGGGGAGCGCGGACGCGCCCGCATGCAACGCGAGCAGCGCGCCAAAGAGATGTGCCGCCGCTGCCCGGTCATCGAGGATTGCCGTTCCCATGCGCTGGAAGTCGGTGAGCCCTATGGGGTTTGGGGCGGTTTGTCGGAATCCGAGCGCGACCTACTGCTGAAGGGCGACATCGGCCGCAGCCGCGGCATCCGCCGCTCGGCCTAATTGCGGCTCCGAGCCGGGCGTCAGTCGGCTCGCAGCAGTCCGAACGCGATGCCGGTACCCAAACCACGGCGCAGCGCGAGGTGAATCCAGAGCAGCCCATACGGCTCGAGCAGTCTGGCGACGGTCAGTTCGCCCGCGTCGACGGCCTCGAATCCGAGTTCGGACACCAGGTCGCGGGTCACCGCCTTGGCCGCGTCGTCGTCGCCGCAGATCAGGATCAGCGGCGTTCCCCCCACGTCAGGGTGGTCCATCATCGCCGCCCCGATCTGGTTCATCGCCTTACCCACCCGGGCACCGGGTGCCCACGCCGCAATCAGTTCGGCGGCCGAGGAGGTGTGCCCGACTTCCAGATCGGTGATGTCGGGAGTCAACGGGTTGGTGCAGTCGATGACGACCTTGCCCGCGAGGTCGCCACAGTCGGCGACGGCTCGCTCGGTGCCCTGCCACGGTGTGCAGAGCACGACGACTCGGCGTCCCGTGCGGCGTCCCCGGTGGCGGCGACGCGTTCGCCGAGATCGGCGTGCTTGGCATCGTGGGGGTTCCCTACGCCGTACGTGACATCGTGATCCTTGCTCCAGGCGCCGCCCAACGCCCTTCCGACGTTGCCGGCACCGATGATTGCGATCCTCATTGGCGTCACGCTAGGGCCGCTGAAGTGACAAGGTAAGAACGCACTTTCAGGTAAGCAATGGACCGGGAGGTAAGTGTGGACGACGGCACCTGTCCGGTGGAGGCGATGCTTGCGGTCATCGGCGGCAAGTGGAAGGCCGTGCTCATCTTTCACCTGAGCCGCGACGGCACCCAGCGGTTCGCCGAACTCCGGCGCAAGACGCCCGGCGAACGGGTGCTGATCCGGCAGCTGAGGGAGCTCGAAGCCGATGGCGTCGTCGCGCGCCAAGTGTTCCCGGAAGTGCCGCCGCGCGTGGAGTATTCGCTGACCGAGTATGGCCAGTCACTTCGGCCGGTCACCGAGGCGATGTGCGAGTGGGGCAAGCGGCACCAGTCCCTGGTGGCCATGTCACCGGCGGCCGCGCATGTCGATCCCGCCGTTAGCGCCGGGCGGGCCGGATAGCCGCTATGCCGTTTCGACGTTGGCCGATCGGGGTAGGCACCGCTCATGAAAATGGGCGTGACCTTTGCTGTGGTGTTGCTTGCCGCGACCGTTGTGCCGTTAGGCGCGTGCGCGCACCAACGGAGTAACCAGGGCAACACGTCGGGGACCACCAGCGCGCCATCCGGCGCGGAGAAGATGACCACACAGTTGAAGAGCGCCGACGGTAGTCCAGTCGCCAACGCCACCTTCGATTTCGCCGACGGGTACGCGACGGTGACCGTGGAAGCCGGCCCGAACCAGGTGCTGAGCCCGGGCTTCCACGGGCTGCAAATCCACTCGGTGGGCAGACAGATGTGACGCCAATTCGGCCGCACCGACTGCAGGCGCGACCGGCGACTTGGAATCCGCTGGCGCCGTCTACCAGGCATCGGGTCATACAGGTTATCCCGCCAGCGGCGAGCTGACCGCCCTGCAAGTGCGCCCCGCCGGGTCGGCGAAACTCGTCACCACCACCAGCGCGTTCACCGCCGCGGACCTCAGAAACAGCTCCGGTACCGCGCTGGTCATCCACCAAGACACGGACAACCTCGGCAGCAACCACCTAGTGAGTCAGCCAAGCGAATCGCCTGCGGTGTGATCGCTGCGGCGTCGGCGACGACGACGTCGTCCACCTCGACGACAACCAGCGTCGCCACGATCACACCGCCGTGCCCCCGCCGTCGACCAGCACGAGCACCAGCACCGTCACGGTCACCAGCAGCCCGACCGTGTCGTACCCACCACGACGGTGACTACCCGCCGCGCCTCCCGCCCGGCCGCTGACGCCCCACTTCGGCCGCCGAGCGTGGGGCCTGTGCACGAAAATCCTTGCGGTTTCATGCATTAGCCCCACGGTCGACGCATCAACCGGCCTTTGGTGGTGATGAGGATCGGCGTCAGCGCCCTTCGAACACGGGCGCGCGGCGCTCGAGGAAGGCGCTGAGACCCTCGGCGGCATCTCGGCTTCCAAGAACCTTTCGATTCCAGTCGAACATGACCTGCGCGGCGGCGTCGCGAGCCGCGCGCTCTGGGGCGCGGGCCGACGCAAGAGCGGCTTGTACCGCAAGCGGAGCGTTTGCGGCGATGAGCCTGGCGACTTCGATGGCGCGCTGGAGATGTTGACCTTCCGGTACGACTTCATTGACCAACCCGGCGCTGAGAGCTGCATCGGCGTCGAAACGCTCGGCCGTCAGCAGGTATCGCATGCCGGCGACGCCGAGACGAGCAGGCAATCGAAACGTCGCTCCGCCCAGCGGGAAAATTCCCCGCGCCACCTCGAGCTGAGCGAACCGCGTGCCCTGCGCTGCCACAGCCCCCTGTGATGCCAGCGCGAGCTCGATCCCGAGCGTGTTGCAGGTGCCGTGCACCGCAACGACGATCGGCTTCGGGCAAGGTTCGCCGAAGAAGTTCCACGGGTCGTAGCCGTCCTCGGGAAGCACCGCGCGGATGTCGCCGGTGGCAACCAGTGGGCCCACCGACGCAAGGTCGAGTCCGGCCGTGAACAGCCGCCCGTGACCGAAAACGACACCGACACGAAGGTGCTCGCTATCGGCTAGGCGTTTATAAGCCCGGCAAACCGTCTGGATCACTTCTAGGTCCCAGAGGTTGTGGACATCGGGCCGATTGACTCCGATGAGGAGCAAAAACCCATCTTCTTCGATCGTTACGGAACTTGAGTCGGCCATGGTCTAACCGTGCCACGACTTGGACGGCTCTGCCGCTCCCACAGTGGCTTCAGTCTCGATGGTCGGCGTTGGCCGGCTGGTACACCATCTAATCAGGACACCAACCGTTCGCCCTATCCATGGCATCCATTCGGCCGTCTCGGTACTGCGGGATATACCACTGGCGAGACACCGGCTCGCCCAGAACTCGCGAGCCCAGTCCGTCAAGACGTGAGGACTGAACGTGTTCCTGCCGCTACCAGTATGAGTGAGGCCAGGTTGCCGGCTCAGAATGAGGAATTCCCAACAGACGTGGTGCGTCCTAGGCACCGCTGGATCAGCAATCGAGCGTGAAGCGACTGCTCTTGAGCAGGCTCATTACCCATCGACCTACGAACGAGGACACAGCTGCTATGACGACACCGAGCAAGACCACCCGTAAGCTCGACAACCAGGCGCCACACCTGAACTACTACCCGCACTGGCTGGACAACCTCGCCGACGATGTCATTCTCCAGGGCGCCGTGTTCAATGGCGAACTGCGCGGAGCAGGCGAAGTTGGCAAGATGCTGAGCTTCGCGCGAAGCCTATACGCATTTCAGGACTTCCGCTTCTACGGCATACGCGGCGATCTCTTCTTGGAGGACTATCGCTCTCGCATCCGTGGCACCGAGGCCTACCAGCCGGCCGGAGTCGAGATCTACAACTTCGTCGTCGTGTATTTCAACGACAAAGGCGAGACCAGTCAACTCGTCATGAACCACCGGCCGCAATCGGCCGCGTTGCTGTTCTCGTCGTTGCTGACCAAGCACTTCGGTGATGCCTTCGACCGGAGCCTCTTCTATGACGGCGATGTCAGGGCCCGCCTGCTCGACCGCGACCTGTCCCGAGGAGAGTGGCCAGCGTCACCGACGACGCGCGACACCTAGCCAGTGCCATCTGCACCCGGCCGGCCGGCGGATTCGTGGGGGCACACGACACGTCGAAGCGAGTGTGCGTGGCTTCAGTCTCGAGTAGCACGGCCATCGGAAACGCCCCAGCGATCAGGGCCGGGGCGTTTCCATCCATCACCTAGTGGTGGTGGTGATGGTGACCGTGGCCGTGGCGGTGGTCACCGTCGGTTTTCTCCGGCTTGTCGACGACCGCCATCTCGGTGGTTGCGAAATACAGCCGCACCGATGGAGATCAATCCAAGGCGCGCGCGGCCAGAGGCCAATACTGTTCTGACATGCAGACAGTGCTGTTCGCGCTTGGGATGATCCCGTTCCTGCTTGGCTTGCTCACCGGATTCGCCGTCCCCGCACTGACGAACCCGCATGGCGCTGTCGAGCCACCTGGAGGCAGTGCTCAACGGGATGTTCCTCGTGCTGCTCGGCCTGCTCTGGCCACATATCGAGTTGCCCAACGCTTGGGGAGTTACGGCAGCGGTCCTTATCGTCTACTCCGCCTACGCGAACTGGGCGGCGGCGCTGCTCGCAGCGGCGTGGGGCGCCGGCCGCAAACTCGCACCGATCGCGGCGGGCGACCACGAGGCCTCCGCGGTTGGAGTTCAGAGTAAGTCGCCAGACGGTTTACAACTATGCGGCGTGAACTCGTCGCGTCACTCAAGTGAAGACGCTTTGGTCGAGGCGTTGTTCGCGTATTGAGACCACCAGTGTTTTCGCGCGGCAGTGATCACTGGCGCGACCCGTGGAGTAGGTAGTCGTCGCTGGCCGAATTGCTGGTAGTTCTTCTCGTCGTCGGGACGAAGTCGAGAAATGTTGGACCAAGGCACCCTTTCACGGCGGGAGCCATTCAGACTAGAAGTCCGGCATGACTTCAGATCCAATCTTTCAGTATGTAAAGTAAGACTTCAAGCGTATTATCGGTATGATCGCACCCAGGCACCCTCCGGCCACGCGGGAGTGATCATCAGACTAGGACTCCCGCGCCGCCCTCGAAAGGAAGGAGGGCACATGACCGCATTCCAAGGATTAGAGCGGGGACGTTACATCGGCCCCGTCTGGATCGGCATCTGCTGCGACGCGAGTTGGCATCACGGCGTCTCGCTCGAGCCCGAGCACCGGATCATCATCGACGTCAACGGCGTCCAACACCTAACCGTGGATCAGACCCGCAGGCTAGGTGAGGAAGCACTCGCATTGGCTGACCAACTGCAGGCCCGGTTAGGCCCCGCTTGCCCCTTTTGAGAACCGACGACGAACACAGCCCAGTTCCAAATCACAAAAGACGCTCCCCTTTTAGGAGGCAGAGCCTCCCATGGCGCTGCCGACCGTTTGCGAGCCCCTGCCACCATAGCCGTGCCAAATGCGGGCTTGTGATCGACCGCTGAAGCTTACCGAACAGCTGCCGCACACCTGGAAGATCGACGACATCGCCGTGGAACAGCTCGGCCAGTGCGCCTTCTCCCCAGTGCATTTGGATGTCATCCATCTGTGCAGCGATCTGGGCCTCGGTAAATCCCCACGGGAAATCCGGTGGGTGCGCGGAAAACCGCGCGGCCGTCGCGTATAGCACCAATTTGTCAACTCGGTCGGGGTACGTCGCCGCGAACAGAACGCTGATCGATCCCCCTTCACCGGTGCCGAGGAGGATCGGGTGGTCAGCCTTGGCTGCATCGCATACTGCCCGGAGGTCGTCGATGCGCTCAGTCAACGAAGGCGCGTGCGCCACCGGGTCGGAGAGTCCCGCCCCTCGCTTGTTCATAAACGACAAACCGTGTTTCTCGCGCGAATGGTTCGATGAGAGCCCAGTACGGACTCGCTGCGTCGTCGTAGGTATCCACGTTGCCAACTACCCAGCCGGGCACCTAGACGACCACCGGACCCGACTCGCCGAACACTCGATACGCCAGGTGTACGTCGCCGTTGCGTGCGTAGCGCAGCTGTCCGTCAGTCACGTCAACATCCTGGCATCACCGAGGTCAGAAGGTCCTGAGATTTCGCTCAGCCGCTCGCACACGGCCACAGCCGACCATGGAGGGAGACCGGTCTATGGGACGGGTCGGTCGGTCGGAGCCGCCGCCCACGACGGCGCTTGGAAGCTGGGATTCGCCAATGCGTTTGCGACACCGGTGCCGATCTGGCCGTGAGCATCGAACACCACGACGGTGCCAGTCGCGACGCCGTCGTGGGCTGACTGTGTGAGCGCAGCCAGTCCGATGTATGGGCCATCAGGCAGTCGGCTCAGCGACAACGTGTAATCGGCGTTGATGTATTTGATTTCCTCACTACCCCAATGCGCTACGGCACTGGCTAGGTCACCGGCCATCGCAGCGCGGACGAGCGGGGTGAGCGGCTCGCCGTCGAGAATCGGCGTGATGTGCTGGACCCATGCGTATTTCTGTCCCTGCGTCGCTCGCGGCCACTCGTTCGGCAGCACAACGCCGCTCGCACCCACAGCGCCCCACCCGTAGCTGTGAATCAATCGTGCCAACCTACGGCCAGCACGGGCACATCCGCTAAGAAACGCAGGTCACCCGACATTCCTGCGGCGGCAACAGCGGCGTCGGCAAGGCGACCGCTGAACAACGCCGGCGTGCTGGGTCTGCCGCTCACCCGCACCGCAGATGGTTTTGAGGCGCATATGGGAATCAACCACCTCGGCCACTTCGCGTTGACCTGCCAGCTCGGCGACAAGATCACCGACCGCGTGATCTCGGTGAGTAGCGCGATGTACATGTTCGGCCGCATCCATCTCGACGACCTGAACTGGCATATCCGCAACTACTCGATGTGGGCGGCCTACGCACAATCCAAGCTGGCCAACATGCTCTTCATCGAGGAGTTGGCCCGGCGTGGCGTCCGGGCCTATGCATCCGATCCAGGGATCGCGGACAGCGAGATCACCCGAGACAGCACCGGTGTGTTGCCCTGGCTGGGGGAGCACCTGTTCCAGTACGTGGGGCAGAGCGCGCCCAACGCCGCACGGGCTACTATCCAGGCGGTTACGACCGTCCTGCCGAGTGGAAGCTATCTGGCGCCGCGCTTCAACGTGCGGGGTAAGCCTAAGGTGGCGGAGCCCCGCAAGAAGGCCCGCGACCCGGCGATGGCCCGTCGGTTATGGGGACTTTCCGCCGAACTCACCGGCTGCGACTGGCAGGGACATCCGAGTAGGCAAGCCACCGCGCCAGGCACCTAACGGCGAAACAACCCCGCGACATCGCCCACCGCATGCGTTGCGACGCGCACGGGGCACCACGTGCTGGTCAGGACCGCTTGAGCACGAAGGCCTCGATCTGGCGGTCGCCGGCCCACTCTCGCTCCTTGGTGAGACCGGGGAAGATTTCGACGCCTCTCGCCCAGATCTCCTCGCGCTCGCCGGTTGTGGCGAGGCGGGCGGTGGCATCCCAGGTATCCCCCTCGATCGTCACCATGGCCGCCGGGTTCGCCTTGAGATGTGGTACCAGGCAGGGTGCGTCGCACCGCCATAGTTGGTCGCCACAACCGCCACGCCGTCGGGGTGCGGAATGCCGAGAAGCGCTACGGTGCGGGGCTTCCCCGACTTGGCGCCGGTGGTGGTGAGGATGACCGCCGGCAGGCCAGCCGCGATCCCGGCGAAGCTGCGCTTGCCTCTGGTGAGTTTGCTGACCAGCTGGTCCAAGCGGTGTGCCGTCGGTCGGAAGAGTACTCGGCCCGCCTTCGTGACGGCGACAGCGCGCATCGCTCTATGAAACACATTGGCATCGTCGAAAGAGCGGACTGGCATAGCGGTATTCAACCCAAAATCGAGCCTGTACAGAGCAGCTTTTGCGCTTTCCAGGCGCAGGGTGCTTCAGATTGTCGAACGTTCACGATGACACGCACGCGACCGCCACTCGTGTCAGACAATTCGGACGACAATTCGAGGCTGCCTACTACGCTCACATCCAGGCTTGCCAGTCGGCGGTGCCTCAACCACGAAGCCGGCATCGAACCCAGAACGGTTCACTGCCTCCTATGGGGAGAGCGTTCTTTTGTGGACTTCGTCCCGACGATGAGAAGAACTAACAGCAGATTGGCCAGTGATCAGAAGCCAGGTGCTTCGAGACGCGAACTGGATCTGCGGGGATCAAGTGAACGTCGACACTTTGCGGGCTGGTCCGCGTGCAAGTCAGGCGATCTTGTAGTTGTAAACCGACTGGCGGCTGATGCCGTATTCACGAGCGAGTCCCGAGACGGACTCGCCCCCTGCCAGACGAGAACGAAGCTCGTCGGCCTGATCATGGGTGAGGGCCGCTTTACGGCCCTTGTACTTACCAGCAGCCTTCGCGAGGGCGATACCCTCGCGCTGGCGTTCGAGGATCATCGAACGCTCGAACGCCGCGACTGCTCCGAGCATCGAAAGCAGGAGGGTGCTCATGGCCGAATCATCACCGGCAAACGTCAGGTTCTCCTTGACGAACTCGACCTTGACGCCCTGGCCGGTGAGTTCCCGAACGAGCCGTAGCAGGTCTTCGAGGTTCCGTGCGAGTCGGTCCATCGAATGGACCACGAGGGTGTCACCGTCCCGCACGTACTCCAGCGCACGTGCGAGTTCAGGACGGTTGGCGTCCTTCCCGCTGGCCTTGTCGGTGAACACCTTGTCCAGCTCGACACCGTCGAGCTGACGATCTGTGTTCTGGTCGACGGTGCTGACTCGCCGGTATCCGACACGCTGACCCACGTTGCTCCACTCCCGTGCTCTCGACGATCTGTCAATCTGAACTTTAAGACATGGGTGGACTGTCTGTCAAACAAAGTGTAATGGGCCCTAGTTCGACACTATGCGGCAGTTCCGTCGGTGTCCAGTATGAGTACACCTCAGATAGACATTCGTCTGTCAGCGTGGCCGCTAGGGGCCAGTACGGCTGAGCGTGCAGCGTGGGGTCAGGCGCAGGCACGGCCCCCAGAGGCTGAGACCGAGGGGCGGGTCGCGGGGTAGACGCATGGCCCCTACCCCCACGGGGGTATACCCTCGCCCCCGCCTTACGACCGGGCGGTATTACGGCCGCCCGGCCGTGTACGGGTTTCAGGGTTTCTGATACCGCCAGTATCAGTCATCGGTGGAGGTAGCTACTCTGCCGAACCACCGCGCCACCTCCGCCTCTGACCGTGGGGCACGCGGTTCATTGTGGCCCACCACCGCGCCGATCGGGTGCTCTCCGCAGGCGGTAGCTGGGAAGTTGTAGATAACCGCGGACGCGGCGCGGTGCACGAACCGACAGGGTGAACTGCTTTGTGTCGCCGAGTTCGGTGGCCATCGCCTGGTCGACCCGGATGGTGCCTTTGCGGGCGATGTTGGCGAGTCGGGCGGCGATGTTCACCACGGGGCCGAAAACGTCACCACCGCGGTCAAGCACCGGCCCGTACGCCAGCCCGGCGTGTACCTGCGGCAGTGTGTCGTCGGAGGCGAACATGTCTAACAACTGCAAGGTGGCCTCCGCCGCTGAGGCGGGATCGTCGATCACGAAGAGGATTTCATCGCCGAGATTCTTGATCACCCGCCCACCGTGAGCGACCACCGTGTCGAGCACGGCCGTTTCGAACTGGTCGAGCATCTGGGCCAGCTCGGTGAGGTCAACGTTGCGGGACAGTCGCGTGTAGCCGGTCATGTCGATGAAGCCGACTGCTGCTGGTCGGCTTTCTGTGTGACTGTCCAGGCCGGATCCGTTGGGAAACAACGCCCGTCCCACTTCAGCGGCCAGATGCCGCCGCCACGTATACACCGTGGTCCGTTCCAGCACCGGTAACAATTCTCGGGTGGTGATGAGGGCTTGGGCGGCAAGCTGGTCGGGTAGGTGTGGGTCCTTAACCTCTCGGCCCTCCGCGATCCGCGCTCCCAGCACCTCGGAGATGAAACTTGTTTGCGCCGCGGCCAGTCGTGACATCAGGTTGCCCAAGGGGCGGGCCAGTTCCACCAGCCCGTCGTCGTCCACAATGTCTGCGGCGATGAGTCCGGCCGCGTCGGTCAGGGCGGCGACGTCCGCGCTGGTGAATACCCGCTGCTCATCACCGACCTCGGGAAACCCCAATGCACGCCACAGTCGTCGCGCCTCGTCGAGGGCGACACCAGCCTGCTCGGCGACCTCCAGTCGGGTATAGCGGCCCTCCCCGGCCAGCAGTCCTCGGGTGATCGTCTCCGCAGGCGAGACTTCGTCTTCCTGTGCGAGGTCCACATCGGTGACATTGGGAAGCCCCAGCCGGGCCAGTAGTGCCGCCAGCAGGCTGTTACTGCCTAGCCGGGCGAGTTCATTGACCCCTGCCGCGCCCAATTCGACGATTCGCGCCACGAGATTGGCCGAACCATGCTGTGGATCCACCACCTAAAAGTGACTCTCCTGCTCTTCCCGCCGCCCGGCCTCACCCACAGGTCGGGTGCATAGACCCAAAACGTTGCGATGTCTGCCCAACCCGCGATACCCGACCGCCTCAGCCTGCCCGCCGATTTCATTAGGAGGTTGAGAGGAGGGCGTTGCTGCCTCCGAGCGGAGTGTGCGGGTCCGTCTCGACGACAGGTAGTGATCTTTGATCCTGACAATTGACGCTCCAACCCCGCTTTCCTGAACTTCGGGTGAATTGACCGCACCGCCGTGGCGACCGGAAGCTAAAAGGCGCGGTCCAGTTTGAGGCGGCGTCGAAATGAGCACGTCACCCAGGGCGCTGCCAAGCGGCAGGACGGTGGTGATGCCGTCTTCCACGAATCCCGACCAAGGCACCAGCTGCCACCAGAGGCAACACATGACCGATATACCGCCTCACATAGCAGAGCTGGTAGACGACGCATTCAACAGCAATTCGGACTTCAACCGGCGAGCCTTCACGGTTGCGCTGTGGTTTGTCGGCCACGAGTTATCCGAGGACGCCTACGTCGACTTCGTGTCGACTTCGGGCATCGGGGTCGGGTATAAGCGCAACGACCTGACGAAACGCCTTCGCAAGACCTACCAGGATGCTGAGGCTAAGTACGACCCGGCGCTCGCTGTCGGCTCGGTGCCTCCCGGCTTCGCTGAGGAGATGCAGGCGCTGTACGACCACCTGGAGGAGCACTACCACAAACGGAACAGACGTTACGTTCTGGCGCTCGTGCAGCGTGCGATCAACACCGGGCATAACCCGGTGAGCGCATCAGTGCGAGACATCATCCACCTTGTGGACGGGCTGAAGGATGACAAGTCCGGGCTTACTCTTACTCAGCGGGCCTTGGCTGCGCTGTCCGCCAACCTGGGGTATGGACTGCTCCACGAGGTTTCCTACGACGGGGAGTACGGCCACGCTCGCTTATGGCGGTTGTGTCCGCATTATCGAGTCTGCGGATGTTCCAAGCATCGCAACGGAGTGGTGCCGCAAAAGTGTTACATATGTGCTTGCAAATATATAAGTAACACTTCCACGGCACGTCCTGCGGACGTGGAACAGCGGTTCGTGGAATACATCGAGTCGCTACCGTGCTAACCAACCGGGAGACCACGACGCAGAACGGGATCACGGTAACGCAGGTTGCTGCCGAGCTGGCCATCACGAGGCCAGCGGCGCGGAAGCTGCTGAACAAGTACCTCGACGTGTACTTCGGCGGCGGGTTCTTCGAGGGTGACCGGAAGAACCGTCTACCGGCTAAGTGGTGGCGAATCGCATAAGAAGTACTACACAGACGGCTTGGCTTGCCCGACGACGACGCCGACGACGAAGCCGGAGAGCTTCGGGCTCGTCGGTCCAAGGCTGGCCGCTCGGGAGCGGTCGGCTCGGGCAGAGCGTCCAGGGACGGGGACTCTCCAGCTCGGCCTGACACGGCCTAGTGGCCGTGCCCGTGGTGGTGAGCGTGCTCGTCGTCCTCTTCTTGGCTTACTTTCTCAATCTCAATCGACCACTGGCTGGCGAGCGTTCGGCATTCAGCCCGAGGCGATGCGAAGGCGCGACCGGTGGGTCGAGGCCGAAAACCTCTGTGGGGGCTGACTTGCCCTTCAGCGCGTGAGCACCCCGGTCGGTAAGTCCGGGCGGTCGAGAAACCAATGCGTCGACGGTCTGTTGAGTGAGAAGGATCGCGTCACCGGTGGTCTTCGTGAGCTTGCTCGACGCGGGCCGCGACGTTGACGGTGTCGCCGATGAGCGTGAACTCGAGTTTGCCGCCGCCGCCGATGGTGCCAGCGATCACCAGTCCGGTGTTGATGCCGATGCCGATGCGAAGCTCCCCGCCGAACCGCTCGGCCACCAGGCGATGAATCAGCACAGCGGCCCTCAGAGCGGCGTCGGCGTGATCGGCGAGGTCATTCGGAGCGCCGAAGACGGCCAGAGCGCCGTCACCGAGGAACTTATTGACGTGGCCACCGGCGTCGAGGACGGCGGGCACTACAATCTCGAACAGGGCGTTGAGGCGGGCGACCGTGTCCTCGGCGGTGTTGGCTTCGGCGAATGGGGTGAAATCGCGGATGTCGACAAACATCACTGTCACCTGGCGGCGCTCACCGGTGAACACATGGTCGCTTTGGTCGAGTAACCGCGCCGCGAGCGCGGGGTCGACGTAGGTGCGGAACGCTGCGTGAAGTCGTTGCCGCTCGGCCAAACCGGCCTGCATGCGGTTGAACGACGCCGCCAACGCACCGAGATCATCGTCCTGAACCACCGGCAGTCGCTGGCTGAAGTCACCAGCCCCAACACGTTCGGCTCCTTGGGCGAGGTCGCGAATCGGTTGCAGAGACGGTGAAAACCCGAGGCCGACGGAAATCGGCAGCGCGAAGCCGATCGCCAAGGCACCACTAATCACGACGGCGAGAACGGGGATCTCACTGGCCCGATTGAATACGGCCGCCAGCATCGCGCCCGCTAGGGCGAAGGTGAACGCGACCGCCACCACGGACACGTTCGAGCGCACGGCAAAGCTAGGGCGGGAGCGCGGCAACGCATCACCGATTCCGGTGTCACCGGCCAGCACGACCCGCACTGGCCGCAGCACTGCCTCCACGATGTTGTGATAAGCGATCAGATCGACGCCCGTTGCATAGACGGCGCCGAGGATCGCGTACTGGACCAGCCGCAACCCCGTCGCCCCGGCGATCGCACCGACAGCCACCGACACCACCGCGACCCACACCCTGGTGCTCCACACCATTAGGGAAGACGACCGGCGGGCAAAGGCGGGCAAAGGAGTAGGTGCCCTCCAGGGCAGTCGCACGATCGACTTCGTGGCCTGCCGCCCACTGCTCCACTAACCGCATTTGCCGATGGCCTCGAGACTGCATCAGGTATTCGAGCACCAGCGCGGCGCCAGCGGTGACGATTACCGCCTCAAGGTAGTGGCCGGACTTCTCAAAAGTGGCAATCGACAACGTCAAGGGGAGGTAGACCGACAGCGTCACGGGAAAGAAGACCGCGTAGAGAGCCAACCTGTACCTCGTCCCGTACCGATCCCGCGCCCACTGCCAGATGCGATCCATGCCGGGAGACTAAATGCCCACGACCGCAGAGATACGAAAACACCCCGGCCGCCAGGACCGGGGTGTCTCGTACTGCTTGACCTTAGTGATGGTGGTGGTGACCGTGCCCATGCCCGTGGCCATGGCCGTGGTCTTCGTCATTGTGGTGTGGTACATCCTCGACAATTGCTGTCTCGGTGGTCAGCACCATCCGGGCCACCGACGCCGCGTTGAGCACCGCGGACCGGGTCACCTTGACCGGGTCGACCACACCGTCGGCGATTAAGTCACCATAGCTGAGCTTCTCGGCGTTGAGCCCTTGCCCGTCGGGCAGCTCACCGACCTTGTTCACGGACACCGCGCCATCCAGCCCGGCGTTGGTGGCGATCCAGTACAGCGGTGCGGCCAGCGCCTCGGAGAACACGTCGACGCCCAGCGCCTGATCGCCGGTCAGCGATCCACGCAACTCCCCCAGCGCCTTGCGGGCATGGATGAGCGCCGACCCGCCGCCTGCGACAATGCCCTCTTCGACAGCGGCCTTGGCGGCCGCGACGGCATCCTCGACGCTTTCCTTGCGTTCCTTGAGCGCGGTTTCGGTGGCGGCACCTACCTGGATGACGGCCACCCCGCCGGCCAGCTTGGCCAGCCGCTCCTGCAGCTTCTCGCGATCCCAGTCGGAATCGCTTTTCTCGATCTCGGCGCGCAGCTGCTTGATGCGATCGGCAACCGCCTCCTTGGAGCCGCCGCCGTCGACGATGATGGTGTCGTCTTTGCTGACCACCACCCTGCGGGCCGAGCCCAGCACCTCGGTGCCGACCTCGCGCAGCAGCAGACCGGCGTCGGGATTGATCACCTGACCGCCGGTGACCACCGCCAGGTCCTCGAGGAATGCCTTGCGCCGGTCGCCGAAGAACGGCGCCTTGACCGCCACGGCTTTCAGGGTTTTGCGGATCGAGTTGACGACGAGCGTCGCCAGCGCTTCGCCCTCCACGTCCTCGGCGACGATCAACAGCGGTTTGCCGGATTCGGCCACCTTTTCCAGCATGGGCAACAAGTCGGGCAGCGAGCTGATCTTCTCCTGGTGCAGCAGGATCAGCGACTCGTCGAGCACCGCTTCCTGCGAATCGAAGTCGGTCACGAAATATGCCGACAGGAAGCCCTTGTCGAAGCCGACGCCCTCGGTGAACTCCAGCTCGGTGTTCAGGGTCGAGGATTCTTCAACGCTGACCACGCCGTCGGCGCCGACCCTGATCATTGCCTCCCCGACCAACTCACCAATCTGGGCGTCACGCGACGACACCGTCGCAACCTGAGCGATCGAGTCCTTGCCGGATACCGGGGTAGCCGCCGCCAGCAGCGCCTCCGACACCGCGTCGGCTGCCTTGCTGAGTCCGACGCCGAGCTCGATCGGGTTGGCCCCGGCCGCAACGAGGCGCAGGCCGCCCTTGACCAGCGCCTGGGCCAGCACCGTCGCGGTCGTGGTGCCATCGCCGGCGACGTCGTTGGTCTTGGTGGCCACCGATTTCACCAGCTGGGCGCCGAGGTTTTCGAACGGGTCTTCCAAATCGATCTCACGCGCGACCGTGACGCCGTCGTTGGTGACCGTGGGGCCGCCGAATGCCTTGGCCAGCACCACATGCCGGCCGCGGGGCCCCAGCGTCACCCGCACCGCATCGGCCAGTGCGTTCACCCCGGCCTCGATGGCGCGACGCGCGGTCTCGTCGTACTCAATAACCTTGCTCATCAGATTCCTTCACCCGAACGCATGCCGCCCCGGAAATCGCCCGCGGTAATACACGGGGATCGCCGGGGCGGGACACGGTTGTTACTTAGATACGACAGCCAGCACGTCGCGCGCCGACAGGATGAGGTATTCCTCGCCGTTGTACTTGATCTCGGTGCCGCCGTACTTGCTGTAGATGACGGTGTCGCCCTCCGAGACGTCCAGCGGGATCCGCTTCTCGCCATCTTCGTCCCACCGGCCGGGGCCGACTGCGACGACGGTTCCTTCCTGCGGCTTCTCCTTGGCGGTGTCAGGAATGACCAGACCGGAAGCGGTCGTGGTCTCGGCCTCGTTGGCCTGCACGAGAATCTTGTCCTCGAGTGGCTTGATGTTCACCTTCGCCACGATTGGAGCCCTCCACTAGTTCGTTCGGGTCCGGGGCGTTCGCCCCGGCCGGAGTTGGGCGGTCGGTCCAGGGCCAGCCCCGGACCGTCCGATTATCAGGGGATTCGGCATTCGTCCGTTCCCTCGCGCCGTCGTCGCGGGTGGCCGACACAGGGGACCGTCCGATTGCCACCTAGCACTCTATACACGAGAGTGCTAGCGCTCAAGGGCGGCCCGCTGCTTCGGCCGTGTTCGCCAAGAGCGATCAGGTGACCTGCGTTTTTACCACCGGGAGACCGGGGTCGCCGGGCACGTCCAGCGGTGAGGGGGGCGCTCCCGCGGCCACCAGGTGCGCGGCAAAGGATGCGATCATCGCGCCATTGTCGGTGCACAGCCGCGGTTTGGGAATCCGCAGCGTCAGCCCCGCCGCCGCGCAGCGCTGTGCCGCCAACTCCCGCAACCGCGAGTTCGCGGCCACTCCCCCGGCGATCAGCAGGGTCGACACGCCCAGCCGGGTTGCCGCACGCACCGCCTTGCGGGTCAGCACGTCGGCCACGGCTTCCTGGAATCCGGCCGCGATGTCGGCAGCCGCCGCGTCGGGATGGCTTTCGATGTACCGCGCCACGGCGGTTTTCAGGCCCGAGAAGCTGAAGGCATCCGGGTCATCCGCGGGTCCGGTCATGCCGCGCGGGAATTCGATGGCATCACGACCGCCTGTGCGCGCGAGCTCGTCGAGCACCTTGCCGCCCGGATACCCCAGACCCAGCAGCCGCGCCACCTTGTCGTAGGCCTCGCCGGCCGCGTCGTCGACGGTGCTGCCCAGCTCGACGATCGGGTCGCCGAGGGAACGCACGTGTAGGAGGTGCGTATGTCCGCCCGACACCAGCAGCGCCACGCACTCGGGCAGCGGCCCGTGCTGGTAGACGTCGGCGGCCAGGTGCCCGCCCAGATGGTTCACGGCGTAGAACGGCACTCCCCACGCCGCCGAATATGCCTTGGCCGCAGCGATTCCCACCAGCAAGGCGCCGGCCAGGCCGGGCCCGATGGTGGTGGCGACGACGTCGGGTTTGTCCACGCCGGCAGCGTTCAGCGCGCGGCGCATGGCGGGCCCCAGCGCCTCCAGGTGCGCGCGTGAGGCGATCTCGGGCACGACGCCGCCGAAGCGGACATGTTCGTCGACGCTGGATGCCACCTCGTCGGCCAACAGCGTCACGGTGCCGTCGGCGTCGAGCCGCGCGATACCGACTCCCGTTTCGTCGCAAGACGTTTCGATCGCGAGGATGACGGTCATTGTCGAGCCGCCCGGCGCATGGTGTAGGCGTCGGCGCGGCTGACCCGGTAGTAGCGCCGGCGCAAGCCGATCTGCTCAAAACCCATGCTGCGGTACAGCGCAATGGCCCCCTCGTTGTCGGTGCGTACCTCCAGGTAGACGACACCGCCGTCGGCGAAACCCAGCAGTTCCTCGAGCAACCGGCGCCCGATGCCCTGCCCCTGGTATGCGGGGTCCACCCCGATGGTGTGCACCTCGTACTCGAACGGCGAGGTGCGGCCCAGCCGCGAGATGCCGGCGTATCCGACCAGGGTTCCGCCGACTCGTGCGCCCACGTAGTGATTGTGCGGGCTGGCGAGCTCGCGGTTGAACGCCGCCGCGGGCCACGGGTCATCGCCGTCGAACAGTTGCGCCTCCAGGTCGGCGCAGCGCTGGGCGTCGGCCGAGGTCAACGCGCCGATGGTAACGTCGGGAGCCGTCATCGCCCGGCCGCCAGCGGTTTGGCGTCGGGCCGCCGCAGATACAACGCCGCCAGCGGGGCACGGTCAGCCGACCAGTCGGTCACCGCGCGTACCAATCCGGCCGGCGCCGGGTAGACCGGCCCGCGGTGCGGCAGCTCGAACAGCGCCGCGTGCTCCGGTGAGCCGGCGACCGCCCGCGCCGTGCCGGGATCCACGTCGGCGGGGGCGTTGACTGCCGGGCCCGCGGTGCGGACGCCGTCGCTGTAGCGGGCCCAGTACACCTCACGCCGGCGGGCATCGGTGATGACCAAGGTGTCGCCGGTGGTCTGCACCCCGATGCCGTCCAGGCTGCACACCCCGTAAACCGGGATGCCCAGCGCATGCCCGTACGCCGCGGCGGAGGCCATTCCGGCGCGCAGACCGGTGAAGGGGCCGGGCCCGCAGCCGACCACCACGGCGTCGAGGTCGCTCATCGTCAGTGCGGCATCGGCGAGCGCATCCACGACGTTGGGAGTGAGCCGTTCGGCATGGGCCCGGGCGTCAACGGTGACCCGCTCGACCAGCACCGACAGCTCGTCACGCCGCACGATCCCGGCCGTAACCGCCGGGGTCGAGGTGTCAAGGGTGAGAACGATATTCATGAACCGTTCCACTCCCAGGCCGCGATCCGCACATCGGAGTGGCTGACGCGCTCCAGACGAATGTCGAGATGACGCTCGGCAAGGCGCTCGACGAGGCCCTCGCCCCATTCCACCACGACGACCGCGTCGTCGAGATCGCTGTCGAGGTCCAGGGAGTCGAGCTCACCTAGCAGGTCTGACCGGCCGTGGTCGAGCAGCCGGTACATGTCGACGTGAATCATCGCCGGCGCCCCGGGCCGCCGCGGCGGATGCACCCGCGCCAACACATACGACGGCGAGGTGACCGGTCCGTCGACGTCCATCGCCGCCGCGATTCCCTTGGCCAGCATCGTCTTTCCCGCGCCAAGCGGCCCGGAGAGCACCACCACGTCGCCCGGCCGCAGCCGCGCGCCCAGCCGCGACCCCAGGGCCATGGTGTCGTCGACGGTCTCCAGCGTGGCCGTGCCCTGCAGCGTGGCCGTGCCATCAAACTCAGTCGGCGATCGCAAGCGCGGCGAAGCCGCGCGCGGCGGGTCGCCGCCATCAAACTCAGCCACTGCGCCGCAACCGTTCTCGCAGTCGCCGCAGCGCGAGCCTGGTCCGGCTCGGGGCGGCCCGCCGGACCAGCCGAACCAGGCCGTGGTTGATGGCCTCGGGCTTGTCCAGCAGCGCCAGGTGACTGGCCCCGCCGACGATGACCAACTCGGATAGCGGCAACGAGGTGGCCATCTTCCGGGAATATTCATCCGGGGTGAGCAGGTCGTGGTCGCCGCATGCGATCAGGGTCGGGATGGGCAGCAACGTCCACAACCCGGCGGTTTCGTCGTGGTTTTCCAGGGCGTCCAGAAAACCCACCACGGTGGCGATCGGGGTGCCGTTCATCATCCGCTGGGAGAACGCGTCCAGGCTCCGGCTGACTTGAAGGTCGCTGTAGGACGCGGCCCGCAACACCGGGCCGATCAGTGAGCGCGACACGTTGCGGCCGCGGTGCATCAGCTTCGGCGCCGACCGGGCGGTGAACCGAACCGCTTCCAGCGCAGGGTTTTTCAGGATCTCCCCCAGCGGCGACCTGGCTACCCCTTCGGCCGCGGAGGAAATCAGTGCCGCGCCGACGATTCGGCGCCCGTAATGCTCGGGGAACTGGCGAGCGTGCGACAACACCGTCATACCGCCCATCGAGTGGCCGACCAGCACGACCACCCCGCGCGGTGCAACCACCTTGAGCACCGTCTCCAAGTCTTTGCCAAGCTGGGTCAGTGTGTAACTCTCCGGGGCGCCTTCGCCGGACAGCCCGTGCCCGCGCTGGTCGTAGAACACCATCCGGACGCTGGTACCCAACTGCTCGGGCAAGCGCGTGCGCTGAAAGTGAAAGGCGCCCATCCGCAGACAAAATCCGTGGACGAAAACCATGGTCAGCGGGGCGTCTGGCGGGCCGGCTTCGCGGATCGCCAACGGCACCCCGTCGGGCGTCGTCACCACCGACCTGCGGTCGTCGTCGATCTTGTCGAAATCCTCGTCGGCGTAGGGGTCTTCGATGGTGGGGGCACGCTGGGCCATGGAACGGCGGGCCGAGGCTCCGACGATGGTGGCAAGGGCGGTCACCCCCGCGCCACCCGCAAGCCACGCCCTGCCGTGATGGCGCCTGCGGGTTTTGTCACGGCTCAACGGTTTGCGCCTCGCGGTAGGTCCTGGTGATCCGGCCCCGAGGGCTGGTCACCACTTCGTAGTGGATCGTGCCGAGCAGATCCGCCCAGTCCTGCGCGGTGAGCTCGCCGAGGGTGCCCGGCCCGAACAGAATCGCCTCGTCGCCGTCGGCCACGTCGATCGGACCTGGGCCCAGATCGACGACGAACTGGTCCATGCAGATACGGCCGACGCCGGGGCGTCGCCTGCCGTTGATCAACACCTCCAAGCGTCCGCCCAGTGACCGGAAGACGCCATCCGCGTAACCGATTGGCAGCAACGCCAGATTGGTGTCGCGCTGCGCGGTCCAGGTATGTCCATAGGACACGCTTTCGCCGGCCCGAATCGACTTCATCAGCGCCACAGGGCATTTCACCGTCATCGCCGGCACCAGCCCCATGTCGCCGAGCTCCGGCACAGGGCTCAGGCCGTACACCGCGATACCGGGCCGGACCAGGTCGAAGGCCAGATCGGGACGAGACATGGTGGTCGACGAATTGGCCAGGTGCGCCACCTCGAACCGCAGGCCCGCCGAGCGCGCCTGGCTCAGCATCTCGCTGAACCGTTGGGCCTGAAGGTCATTGACGGGATTGTCCGGTTGGTCGGCGAACACCATGTGCGACATCAATCCGCGCAGCCGGACCGCATCGGCGGCGACGGCTTTGCACAGCGCGGTCAACATCGACGGGTACCGCGCCGGATGGACCCCGTTGCGGTTGAGCCCCGTGTCAACCTTGACGGTGAGCGTCGCGGTCCTGCCGGTGCGGCGCACCGCGTCCAACAGCTCGTCGAGCTGGCGCTCGCAGGACACCGCGATCTGCACGTCGGCCGATACCGCGGGCCCGAAGTCGATGCCGGGCGGGTGCAACCAGGCCAGCACCGGCGCAGTAATCCCGTCGGCGCGCAAGGCCAGCGCCTCGTCGACGGTGGCCACTCCCAGCTCGGCCGCGCCGGCGGCCAATGCAGCGCGGGCGGCCTGGGGAGCGCCGTGGCCGTAGCCGTCCGCCTTGACGACGGCCATCACCTGCGCGGGGCCGGCGTGCTCGCACAGCAACCGCACGTTGTGTTCAATGGCGCCCAAGTCCACCCGGGCCTCGGCGAGGACGCCCGGTGTCAGGGATATCGGCGTAACGGACACGGCCGCCATTGTCCCAGAAGTGCGGCAAGCGCCGCCGAGCGTCGGCTTGTTGCCGAGATTTCGGCTGATCAGCGCAACGGCCGGGCGGAGGCGCGAAGAATCAGTGCGCGAAGTGCTGGGCGTCGTAGTGGCCGCCGGGCTTGATTGTGTCCAGCGATGCCAGCGCGTGGCGCGCGTCTTCATGCAGCGTGCGGGCCAGGTCGGCGGAAAGCCCCTCCCGCACCACGATGCGCAGCACCGAGACGTGGGTGGCGTTGTCGGGCATCGTGTAGGCGGGCACCTGCCACCCGTAGCCGCGTAGCTCGTGGGAGACGTCGAACTCGGTGTACCCGCGGTCCTTGGCCAGCCGGAAGCTGACCACCGGGATCGCCGTCCCGTCCGAGATCAGCTGGCAGTGCTCCCCTTCGCGCAGCTGCTCACCTAGCCAGCGCGCGGTCGACGAGAGGCTCTGCATGACTTTGGTGTAACCCTGCCGGCCCAGCCGCAGGAAGTTGTAGTACTGGCCGACCACCTGGTTGCCGGGGCGGGAGAAGTTCAGCGTGAACGTCGGCATGTCCCCGCCCAGGTAGTTGACCCGGAAGACGAGCTCCTCGGGCAGATGCTCGGCGGTGCGCCACACCACGAACCCGATGCCGGGGTAGGTCAGCCCGTACTTGTGGCCGCTGACGTTGATCGACACCACCCGGGGCAGCCGGAAGTCCCATTGCAGGTCCGGGTGCAGGAACGGCACCACGAAGCCGCCGCTGGCCGCGTCGACGTGCACCGGGACGTCTACGCCGCCGCCGGCCGCCAGCGTGTCCAGTGCCGCACAGATCTCGGCGATGGGCTCCAGTTCGCCGGTGTAGGTGGTACCCAGGATCGCCACCACCCCGATGGTGTCCTCATCGACGGCGTCGACCACCTGCTCGGGGGTGATGACGTAGCGCCCCTCCTCCATCGGCAGGTACCGCGGCTCGACGTCGAAGTAGCGGCAGAACTTCTCCCACACCACCTGGACGTTGGAGCCCATCACCAGGTTGGGGGTGCGGCCTTTCCAGTCGTTACCGACCTTCTGTCGCCAGCGCCATTTCAGCGCCAGGCCGCCGAGCATCACCGCCTCGCTGGACCCGATGGTGGACACCCCGATGGCGCTGTAGGGGTCGTCATCGCGCAGATCCTCGGCGTGGAAGAGGTCGGCCACCATGCAGATGCAGCGCTGCTCGATGGCCGCGGTGGCCGGGTATTCGTCCTTGTCGATCATGTTCTTGTCGAACGTCTCGGCCATCAGCATGCCCGCTTCGGGATCCATCCAAGTGGTGACGAACGTGGCGAGGTTCAGCCGCGAGCTGCCGTCGAGCATCAACTCGTCGTGGATGAACCGGTACGCGGCCTCCGGGTCCATCGACTCCTCGGGCAGCCGCAGCGCGGGGACCGGGGCGGTGAAGAGGCGGGTGGTGTAGGCGGGTGCGATCGAGTGCATCGGCACGTAGCGATGATGCCTGCGGGACACGGCGGATCCTTTCTCGTTGGTGTGCTGCTATAGTGCGGCGACGGCCGCTCGGATGTGCGACAAAATGCGCGACGCCGACGTCGGCGCCTCACCCGGGCCCGGATCGGCGGCTGAGCGCGCCGCCGCACGCGCGTGCACGAACGCCGCGGCGGCGGCCGCCTCGACGGCCGGCAAGCCGGACGCCAGCAGCGCGCCGATCATCCCGGACAGCACGTCACCGGAACCGGCGGTGGCCGCCCAGGACTGCCGGGCCGGGTTGAGGTAGACCGGCCCCCCGGGATCGGCGATGACGGTGACGTTCCCCTTGAGCAGCACGGTGGCACCGAAGGTGTCGGCGAGCTTGCGGCACGCGGCGATGCGGTCATCGCCAGGTGGGCTACCCGCCAAACGGGCGAATTCACCCGCGTGCGGCGTCAGCACCGTCGGCGCGGCGCGGTTCGCCACCAGCTCGGGGTGGGCCGCCAGGATGGTGAGCGCGTCGGCGTCCACGATCACCGGCAGGTCGGTTTCCAGCGCGAACCACAGTGCAGCGGCTCCGGTGTCGTCGGTGCCCAACCCCGGCCCGACGGCCCAGGACTGCACCCGCCCGGCCGACGCCGGGGTGGGCGACGCGATCACCTCGGGCCAGTGCGCGAGCACCTCGCGATGCGCGCTTCCGGCGTAGCGGACCATGCCGGAGTGGGTCGCGACGGCCGCGCCGGTGCACAGCACGGCGGCACCCGGGTACGTTGACGAGCCGGCCATCACTCCCGTCACGCCCTGGGTGTACTTGTCGTCGTGCGGCCCGGGCACCGGCCAGCGCGCCGCCGCGTCGGCGGCCTCGAAGCCCCGCAGGTCCGTCTCGGGCAGGTCGAGCCCGATGTCGATGAGCTCCACGCGCCCGCAGTCGGCGAGCGCGTGCACGGGTTTGAACCCACCGAAGGTCACGGTCAGCACGGCATGCACGGCTGGGCCGGTGACGGCCCCGGTCGCCACGTCGATGCCGCTGGGGATGTCGACGGCCACCACCGGAATCCGGTGCTCGTCCACCGCGGCGAACACCTTGGCCGCCGCCGGTCGCAGCGGCCCGGAACCGGAGATGCCCACCACCCCGTCGATAACGAGATCCGTTGCCGCAAAGACGCTTTCGACAACGCGACCGCCGGCCTTGCGGAATGCCGCCAAGCCCTTGCGGTGGGTGTGCTCCGGGTTGAGCAGCACCGCGTCGGCGGCCGCGCCGCGACGGCGCACGAAGGTCGCCGCCCACAGCGCGTCACCGCCGTTGTCGCCCGAGCCGACGACCGCGCACACCCGGCGGCCGGCCACTCCACCGGTGCGGGCGGTCAACTCGGCGATGATCTCGGTCGCCAGCCCGAAGGCCGCCCGTCGCATCAATGCACCGTCGGGAAGGCTGGCCAGCAGCGGCGCCTCGGCGTCGCGGATCGCGTCTGCGTAGTAGTAATGCCGCATCACCGCAAGCATTCCATTACTTAGCCGCGCCGCGCGAACTCGTCGGTCAGCCATTCGGTCATTGCCGCGGCCAGCGCCGCATGGTTCTCCCGCTTGACGATCTCGTGCCCGTCGTCGCTGAACAGCAGGACTTGGCGGTCGGCGCGGCGCAACGCGTCGACGATCTGCTCGGATTCGCGGACCGGAACGTTGGTGTCCTGCGCCCCGTGCACCACCAGCAACGGCGCGCAAAAAGCGCTGCACCGCATGGGGATAGCCGCCGTCGTCGACGAGGTGGGCGAACGCGGTCGCGTCCGGCGACAGGGAAGCGCCGTAAAGCGCACGCACCTGCGCCCCATCGGCCTCACCCCTTCAGTCGGGCCGACGCCTCCGGGGTGCGATCTCGCCGCATCGCGGCCCGAAAACGCGCAGGGCTGAGCTGCCTGCGGTCCTCGTGGCGGGTGATCGGGTAGAAGCACAGCCCGATCAGGATGGAGGTGAAGTGCCCGATCGCGGTGAAGTTCAGCTCGATCCGGTTCATCGTGAGAAGCGGAAAACCGAAGATGATGAACAGGATCGCGAGATAGCCCCAGCGCCAGGGGCGCGCGATGTGATAGGCCAGCACGGCGGTCACCCCGACGAGGAAGTAGCTGACCCCGATGTCGCGGGCGTACACCAGCCGTTCGGATGCTTCGCGTTCCTCGATCGCGAAATAGAGGATGCCTTCACTGATATAGGTGGAAAGGATGTGGGCGCTCAAACCGACAGTGAGCCAGCGTAATTGGCCAAGCCAGTGTTCGGCCGGGGCGAGGAACAACGAGAACAGCAGCAAGAACGGCGCCAGGTGGCCGCCGTCGAGCCACAGCAGGCTGGAAAACAGCACATCGAGCGGATCCCGGGCCAATCCGTGAATGTTGGTGGAGTGGTGCAGCAGCATCGAGTGCAGTTCCCGCCGCGGAAGGTGGCGCTGGATGATCGTGGTGATCACCAGCACCAGCAGCCAGCCGTAGGTCAACGGCGCGCCGCTGACGTAATGACACACGGCGAGCCCCATGTTGTGCAGCCGTGTCCCAACCGATGCATTCGCCACGTCATCCACCATCGCATGCGGGGCCTCGTGCCGTACAACCCGGCGGCGAACACCGCCGCGGGTCAGCCAGGCGGCGCTGATACCGCCGGGTTCGGCGGCGCGGCGACTTCGGGTCGCAGATGCCGCCACCAGCAGGCGATGTAGAGCAACATCGAGATCACCAAGACGACGAGGACCCACAGCACGAGTGTGATATCGATCCAGCCTCCGAACGGCGGTGAGCCGGGAAGGGCGTTTCTCAGCGGTACCACCGCGAAGAGCATCGCCGCATACCAGGTCGTCATCGGCGGCTGGAACTTTCGACGGTCGCGCAGCGTCTGCACCGCGACGAAGAGGCCGACGCCGCGATAGCCAGGAGTACGCCCAGGATGATGATGATGCCGAACGCGGCGGCGCTGAGCGACTACTGCACCGTCACCCGGTACGGACCGTTGCCGTCGGCCGCGACCTGCCAACCGGAAAGATGATTGACGAATGTCACCGGCACCCGTTGCGGCACATTGCCCGGGCCGTAGATGAGTTCCACCTCGATCGGTCCCGACTGGTGGTGATCGAAGGGCCACTTTTCGATGTCACCGGCGATGGTCAGCGGAACCGGAAAGACGCCGGGAAGCATGCCATTGGTCCAGCTGCGGCGCACAAGCGTGGCCACCGATCTGACCCGCAGGCTGACGTCTTGGTTGAGATGGTGGTTGTCCGGATCCAACAGCGCGGAGCCGGGTGAGATGGCCAGGTTGGCAGCGAGCACGGTGTAGTTCGACTGGACCTCTTCCACGGTCAACGTCGCCGTGATCCGGTCACCCCCGGCCGGGGTTTCCGACCGGTGATGCCCGGCACCGCTGTGGGCGTACAACGCAACCGACGCGACGTAGGCCGCGACGGCGAGCATGACAAGACCGACGATGCCGAACCTCATGAACGGCCCGCGGCTGCCGGCACCGGATTCGCGGTGCCGCAACGACGTCGAGCTCCAGGTGTCGCCACCAGCAGACGATGTAGAGCGACATCGCGATCGCCAACGCGACAAGCACCCAGAGCACGACTGTGACGTCGACCCACGCCCCGAAAGCGGGCGAGCCGGGCAGCGCATTGCGCAGCGGCACCACCGCAAAGAGCATCGCCGCTTACCACGTCGTCATAGGCGGCTGAAACTTTCGCTGGTCACGGATCGTTTGGATCGCCACCACCAAGGCGAGGACGGCGATGGTGATGAGCACGCCGAAGATGACGACGGCGAACACCGCGGTGCTCTACGCCCGCGGCACGGTCATCCGGTACGCCTCTTGGCCGGTGATTTTGCTGGCGGAGACGTGGAAACCGGAAAGGTTGTCGATGAACCGCAAAGGCACGAGTTGAGGTGGTTGCTGACTATCACCGCCGCGGAAGAGTTGCACCTCGATCGGCCCGGAAAGGTAGTCGTCGAAAGGCCACCGTTCGACGTGACCCGCGATGGTCAGCGGGATCGGATACACCCCGGGAAGCATCCCCTTGGTGTATTCGCGGCGACTGGGCGAAGCTGACGATCTGACCCTCACGACGAGGTCTTCCTTGAGACGGTGCGTGGTGGGATCCAATAGCGTTGACCCGGGCTCGAAAGCCAGGTTGGCGACGACCGCGCTGTAGTTCGACTGCATTTCGTCCACCGTGAACGTCGCCGCCGGCTGGCCGGCCGTCTCCGCGCTATCGCTTAACGTGCCGGCCGGTGTTCCTTCCACGGTGTCCTCGTAAAGACTGATCAAGGCAACGTAGTTCGCGAAAATGAGCACGATGAGACCTATCACGCCGAATCGAATGACCGACGACCGCATGCTTCCTCCCCGGAGAACGTCCCGACCCCAATTGCCAACCGCAAGAAAACCCGCCCAGGGCAATGTAATGGAACGGCTGCGGGGCGCGCGGCGACGCGGCCCGGGCCTATTCGACGGTGACGGACTTGGCCAGGTTTCTCGGCTTGTCGACGTCGTATCCGCGGGCTTGCGCCACCGACGCGGCGAACACCTGCAGCGGGATGGTCGACAGCAACGGCTGCAAAAGCGTTGACACCGAAGGGATCTCGATCAAGTGGTCGGCGTAGGGACGCACCGTGTCGTCGCCTTCCTCGGCGATCACGATGGTGATCGCGCCGCGGGCCTGGATCTCGCGGATATTGGACATCAGCTTGGCGTGCAGCATGGCCGACCCTTTGGGCGGGGGCATCACGACGATGACCGGCAGGTCGTCTTCGATCAGTGCGATCGGGCCGTGCTTGAGCTCGCCGGCCGCGAATCCCTCGGCGTGCAT
Source organism: Mycobacterium sp. (assembly GCA_035505695.1). Classification (GTDB taxonomy): domain Bacteria; phylum Actinomycetota; class Actinomycetes; order Mycobacteriales; family Mycobacteriaceae; genus Mycobacterium. The sequence continues at coordinate 34,872 of DATJQO010000064.1, read as the reverse complement.
GTAGGCCAGTTCCTTGAGTTTCAGCGCACCTTCCAGCGCCACCGGGTAGCCGACATGGCGTCCCAGGAACAGCACGGTCGAGGATTGGGCGAACCGGCGCGCCAGAGCGGCGACCGGTTCGATCGTCGCGAGCACCCGCGCCACCAGACCGGGCATCGCCTCCAGCTCGTGGTATTCGCGTTCCACTTCGTCGGGGTATTTGGTGCCGCGCGCCTGGGCCAACGCCAGGCCGACCAGATAGTTGGCGGTTATCTGAGCCAGGAACGTCTTGGTGGACGCCACGCCGATCTCCGGGCCGGCGCGGGTGTAGAGCACCGCATCGCACTCGCGCGGGATCTGTGAGCCGTTGGTGTTGCAGATCGCCAGCACCTTGGCCTTCTGTTCCTTGGCGTGCCGAACCGCCTCCAGAGTGTCCGCGGTTTCGCCGGACTGCGAGATGGCGACCACCAGCGTGCTGCGGTCCAGCACGGGGTCGCGGTAGCGGAATTCGCTGGCCAGTTCCACTTCCACCGGCAGCCGTGTCCAGTGCTCGATCGCGTATTTGGCGAGCAGCCCGGAGTGATAGGCGGTGCCGCAGGCCACCACGAACACCTTGTCGACCTCGCGGAGTTCTTGATCGGAGAGCCGCTGTTCGTCGAGGACGATCCGGCCGTCGACGAAATGACCCAGCAGGGTGTCGGCTACCGCAACGGGCTGCTCGGCGATCTCTTTGAGCATGAAGTACTCGTAGCCGCCCTTTTCGGCGGCGGCCAGGTCCCAGTCGATGTGAAATTCCCGATACTCGACGTCTTCGTTGCCGTGGAAGTCGGTGATCCGGTAGCCGTCGGCGGTGATCACCACGGCTTGGTCCTGCCCGAGTTCGACGGCGTCCCGGGTGTGCGGAATGAACGCCGCCACGTCGGAGCCGACGAACATCTCGCCGTCGCCGACTCCGAGTACAAGAGGTGTCGAGCGGCGGGCGGCGACGATGGTGCCGGGCTCGTCGGCGTTGGCGAACACCAATGTGAAGTGGCCCTCGAGCCGGCGCAACACCGCCAACACCGAGGCCGGGAAATCACCGGCGGTCTCGCCGTGGCGGTATGCGCGCGCCACCAGGTGCACCACGACCTCAGTGTCGGTGTCGCTGGCGAACTCGACGCCCTCGGCTTCCAGCTCGTGGCGTAGCTGCGGATAGTTCTCGATGATGCCGTTGTGGACGACGGCGATCTTGCCGGCGGCGTCGCGATGCGGGTGCGCATTGCGGTCGGTGGGACGTCCGTGGGTGGCCCAGCGGGTGTGACCCAGGCCCGCGGTGCCCACCAGCGAGGCGGGCGACATATCAGCCACCGCTTCTTCAAGGTTGGCCAGTCGACCGGCGCGCCGGCACACCGTCAGCGTGCCACGGTGCGGACCACTGCCGTTGACCAGTGCGATTCCCGACGAGTCGTAGCCTCGGTACTCCATGCGGCGCAGCGCGTCCATGACGACCGCGCAGGCAGGATGCTGGCCGACGTAGCCGACGATTCCGCACATTCTGACCAGGGTAGTGCAGGGAAACCGCGAACCCCGCACTCTGACGTCGGGGCCCCGGCACCGCTACTGGGACCGGGGCAGGTGGACGCCGTGGACCAATCCGCCCAACGCCGGGTTTGGTGCGCGAGAACGCCAACCATTCCGGTTCACATGGTCTTCATAACGGCGGAAACGTTTTCACCTGATGTATTTGTAGCGTTTTCGTTTGCGTCATCGCCCCTGCAAGAGGGCTACTTAGAATTTGCTATGTCGGCTAAGACTGACACACCGCCATAGCCAGCGGAAAGGATACTTTACACCACCACCTGGGGGATCGCGGATCAACCGTGGCAGGTATGAGCTGCGCAATAGCTTTCCCATCCGACATCAAGTCAAACGGCCCGCTATTCAGCAATTGCCTATAGGTAATTCGAACAATGCGTGAACCGCAGATAGCTAAACGTCAATAGATGTTAATCCGAAACTTTTGCAAGCGTTCTTCGAGGGGAGAATCATGACCGCCGTTCTGGAAGACAATGCGGTATCACCACCCGCGCCTGTGCTGACGCTGGAGCCGGCGCCCAAGCCGGCATCGCCGCGGCGCCGCCGCGAGCCGATCGGGGGCGGCGACCCGCTGGTGGACGCGGCGACCCGGTTGCTGAGCATTCCGCTGCGGCAGGTGTACGCGGTGCTTTGGCGGGTGGGTCTGATCGAAGTCATGGCTTAAGCGTTCTGGCTTTCTGAACGCGTCACCGTGATGCGCTAACGTCGACGCGTGGCCCGCATCCGCAAGCTCGTCGCAACCCTGCAGCGCCGTGGTCCGCATCGAGTTTTGCGTGGTGACCTGGCCTTCGCGGGCTTGCCGGGGGTGGTGTACACGCCGGAGTCCGGGCTGAACCTGCCCGGTGTGGCGTTCGGTCACGACTGGCTCACCGCAACGGCGCGGTATGCGGGTCTGCTGGAGCATTTGGCGTCCTGGGGTATCGTCGCCGGCGCTCCCGATACCGAGAAGGGCCTGGCACCTTCGGTGCTGAACTTCGCCTTCGATCTGGGTACCGCCCTGGACATCGTGTCGGGTGTGCGCCTCGGGCCCGGCGAGATCAGCGTGCATCCGGCCAAGCTCGGAGTGGTGGGACATGGGTTCGGCGGCTCGGCCGCGGTGTTCGCGGCGGCCGGAATGCCCGCCAAGCCCGCAGCGGCGGCGGCGTTGTTTCCCGCCGTCACCAGCCCGCCGGCCGAGGCCCCGGCCGCGACGCTGAAGGTCCCGGGGTTGATCTTGACCGCGCCGGGAGACGCCGAATCGTTGACGTCGAACGCGCTGGCGCTGGCCGGCGCGTGGGAGACGGCCACGCTGCGCATCGTCAGCAAAGCCCAGCCCGGGGGGCTGGTCGAGGGCCGGCGCTTGACCAAAGTGTTCGGACTGGCCGGCACGCACCGACGCACGCAGCGATCGGTCCGGGCGCTGTTGACCGGGTACCTGCTCTACACGCTGGGCGGCGACAAGACATACCGTGCCTTCGCCGATCCGGATGTGCACCTGCCCAAGACGGAGACGCTGGATCCTGAGGCCGCACCGGTGCCGTTCCAAGAGAAGGTCGTCGCGCTGCTGAAATAACGCGCCCGGCCGCGGCACCCGGGTGGCCGCCGTGATATCTGTCGTGGGTGCGAATCGGGATCGCCATGGATTATTCGGGCGGCTTCCACAACGCCGTGGACCGCGTCGTTGAACTCGAGAAGGCCGGCCTTGATGTCGCGGTCGTGGCTGAGGCGTATTCGTTCGACGCCGTGAGCCAGCTCGGGTATTTAGCCGCCAAGACCCACACCGTAGAACTGGCTTCGGGGGTGTTTCCCATCTACATCCGCACGCCGTCGCTGCTGGCGATGACGGCCGCGGGCCTGGATTTCGTGTCCGACGGACGATTCCGACTCGGGATCGGCACGTCGGGACCTCAGGTGATCGAGGGATTTCACGGCGTCGAGTTCGACGCCCCGCTGGGCCGCACCCGCGAAATCGTCGAGATCTGCCGCAAGGTGTGGCGGCGCGAACGGGTGCAATACGACGGCAAGTACTATCACATCCCGTTGCCGGCGGACCGCGGAACGGGTTTGGGTAAACCGCTGCAGATCATCAATCATCCTGTGCGCGAACGTATTCCGATCACGATCGCGGCGCTGGGCCCCAAGAATGTGGAGCTTACCGCCGAGATCGCCGAGGGCTGGCAGCCGGTCTTCTACGTGCCGGAGAAAGCCGCGTCGGTGTGGGGCCAGGCGCTGGCCGCCGGTGCCGCCAAACGGGATCCCGCACTCGGGCCGCTGGACATCGTGGTGCACGCGTCGGTGGCCATCGGCGAGGACGTCGATGCGCGGCTGGCCTGGGTCAAACCGCAGCTGGCGCTCTATATCGGCGGGATGGGCGCCAAGGGCCGCAACTTCTATCACAACCTGGCGACGCGCTATGGGTTCGGTGAGGTCGCCGACCGCATCCAGGAGCTGTACCTGTCCGGGCGCAAGCAAGAGGCCATTGACATCGTGCCCGACGAATTGGTGCGCGGTATATCGCTGGTCGGCCCCCGCGGATACGTCGCCGAACGGCTGGCCGCCTTCGCCGAGGCCGGCGTGACGACGCTGTTGGTGAGTCCGTTGGCCACCGACCGCGACGAATCGGTGCGCTTTGTCCAGGACGTATTGCAGCTTCGGCCGGCCTGAGGCATCACTGCCCTGCCTGCGGGAGCTGGTCCGCGGCGATTTCGCACGGCGTTGATGCCTCGTTCGCCGCCGGCGGCGCGCCGGCGGGCGCGGGGGTGACCGGCGCGGGCGCCTCAACTGGGGCCGGGACGTCAACCGGTTTTGGCGCCTCGACCGGCGGTAAGGCGTCGGACACTGGCGGCGGTTCGTCGGCCGGAGGTTTGTCCGTGTCGCCGATGTCTTTGGCTTCGTCAGGTGCGTCGGGTTTGTCGTCGGCCTGGTCGTGGGCCTTGCCGTCGGCCTCGTCGTGGGCCTTGCCGTCGGCGTGGAACGGATTCTCGTCGACGGCATCCTCACCGAACGGGTCCGCGGTCCGCAGCTGGTCAGCCGCCGAACCGAGCAGACCGCTGAATGCGTCGACGATCCGGCTGGCCAGCCCGACCAGACCTTCGCCACCGCCCAGTCCACCGCCCAGATCGCCTGCGGGGATGCCCGAAGCAGCACCGAGAGTGTCCGGAGCCGGCGTGGCCGGCGACCAGGTGGGCGCCGGCGCCGGATCGGTTGGGGCGCTGGGTGCCGCACCCGCGGGCGTGACGGCCGCCGCCGCGGGCGTGACCGTGGCGACCGGTTGCGGCGTGATCGCAGGCGCCAGTTGCGGCGTGATCGCAGGCGCCGCTTGCAGCGGCTGGTAACCCGGCCCGAGGTCACCCGGCACTTCAAAGCAGGCCGCCGGTGCGGCGGCCATCCGGTCGGTGACCATCTCGTAGCACGTCGCCACCCCATCCAGCGTGGAACGCATCGTAGTCAGCCAGTCGTTCCGAATGTCGTTGTCCACGTAGGGGATCACCTGTTGGCGGATGATCTGCTCGGCGCTTTCCCGGTCCCCCGCGGCAGACTTGACCGTGGCCGCGGCAGCCAACCACGTCTGCCGTTGAACCTGGGTGCGGTCGTCGACGGCGATAGCGGTCGCGACCTTTGCGTCGACCAGGTACCACAGGTTGTCGCGCAGCGACTCGCACCGCTGCGCCGCCGCCCGAAGTTCGGTAGCCACCGTATTACCGGCGTCGCAGTGCCGCTCCAACAGCCGCACCGCGGCCTCGGCACCCGGACCCGTCCATGCCGCGAGCAGCTCGGCCACCTGGGCGCGCTGCACCCACAAAGCCTCCATCACCGCCGCCCCGGCGGCCCGCAGCTCCGCGCAGTCACGGTCCAGCACGCGAAGGTCCAGCCCGTCTTCGCTGTCATACCAGTCGCGGATTTGGGTCGGGCATGCTGTGAGGTCACAATGCCGGTAGCCGAGCACCTGGCAGGCCTGCACGTAACTTTCGGTGTGCTCGACGGCAAGCCGGCCCTCGGACATCCGCTCGGCGACGTCTAACCGGTCGGCCATCGTCAGGCGATCCGCGCCGCGGCATACAGCTCGGCGTCGGCATAGCGGTCGGCGCCGGCGCGCAGTGCAGCGGCGATCTCGACGGATGCTCGCGACCACTGCGACAGCTCGGCGGCCAGTCGCTCCAACTGGACCCGCAGTGCGTCACCGCGGGCGGCGTGCGCCTGGCCCGCGGTGGCCCCGCTGAAAGCCAGCCGGGCCAAGTGATCGCTTACCGCACGGTCGATCATTTCGGCGGCAGCGCCGAACTGGTCGGCCACGCGGTGCGTGGCCGGGACGTCGATCTCGGTACGGGCAACGGTGGCTGGTCGTACTCCCCTGTCGAATCTCATGCCTAATCCGACGCCCGGCGCGGCGTCGAGGTTCCAGCGCTAAACGCTCAGCACGCGGCGCTCACCACTTCGGCGAGCCGGGTGGCGACGCGCTGGGCGACGGCTTCCTCGGGGGCCTCCACCATGACGCGGATCATCGGCTCCGTTCCCGAGGGGCGCAAAAGGATTCGGCCCGTGTCGCCGAGTTCGGCCTCGGCCTTCTCGACCGCGGTCTGCACCGAGGGCGACGCGGCGGCGGTGGCCTTGTCGGCGACCTTGACATTGATCAGCACCTGCGGCAGCGCCCGCATCGCCGAGGCCAGATCGGCCAGCGAGGCGCCGGTCTGCACCATGCGGGTCATCAATCGCAGCCCGGTGACGATGCCGTCTCCGGTGGACCCGACCGCCGGCATCACGATGTGCCCGGACTGCTCGCCGCCGAGGCTGTAGTCGCCGGCGCGCAACTCCTCGAGGACGTAGCGGTCACCGACACCGGTGGTGCGCACGGTGATGCCGGCCGCGCGCATGGCCAGGTGCAGCCCGAGGTTGCTCATCACGGTGGTCACCAGCGTGTTGGCGGCGAGTTCGCCGGCCTGCTGCATCGCCAGCGCCAGCACCACCATGATCGCGTCGCCGTCGACCAGTTCGCCGTTGGCGTCGATGGCCAGGCACCGGTCGGCATCCCCGTCGTGCGCCAGGCCCAGGTCGGCCCGGTGCGTGACGACGGCCGCGCGCACCGCATCCAGGTGTGTCGAGCCGCAGTTGTCGTTGATGTTGAGCCCGTCGGGGTCGGCGTTGATGGCGATCACCCGCGCCCCGGCGGCTCGGTAGGCGCGCGGCGCCACCGATGAGGCCGCGCCGTGGGCGCAGTCGACCACCACGGTCAGGACGTCCAGCCGCAGCGTGCTGGCCTTGCTCAGGTGCCGTAGGTAGCGGTCGGCGGCGTCCTCGGCGTCGATGACCCGGCCGATCCCGGCGCCGACCGGGCGCAACCCGGGTCCCGCGGCGACCAGTTCTTCGATCTGGTCCTCGGTGTCATCGTCCAGCTTGTGGCCGCCCGGCCCGAAGATCTTGATGCCGTTGTCGGGCATCGGGTTGTGCGACGCCGAGATCATCACGCCGAAGTCGGCGTCATACGCGCCGGTCAAATACGCCACGGCGGGCGTCGGCAGCACCCCGACCCGCAGCACGTCGACACCCTGGCTAGTCAGCCCGGCGATCACCGCGGCCTCCAGCATCTCGCCGCTGGCCCGCGGATCGCGGCCGATCACGGCCACCCGCCGACCGGGGGCGCCCGAACTCGCCAGACGCCGGGCCGCCGCGGCGCCCAGAGCCAGCGCCAGCTCAGCGGTCAACTCCCGGTTGGCGACCCCGCGAACACCGTCGGTGCCGAATAGTCGACCCATGCGGACAAACCTCTCACAGTTGACAGCTGCGTGCACCTAACGTGCCCGTTCTTTTCTGACCGAAACCCTGCGCGTTTAGGCGCCGACACGCCGTGACGGCGCATAACAATGCACTGTTGCGGCCAGAAAGTGACGGTGGGATCAGCGCTTGCTGTACTGCGGCGCCTTGCGCGCTTTCTTCAGGCCGTACTTCTTGCGCTCGGTGGCACGCGGATCACGGGTGAGGAAGCCGGCCTTCTTCAACGGGGGCCGGTCGTCGGGCGAGGCCAGGATCAAGGCCCGCGCGATGCCCAGACGCAGCGCACCGGCCTGCCCGGAGGGGCCGCCGCCCGTCAGCAGCGCGAAGATGTCGAAGCTGTCCACCCGGTCCACGGTGACCAGCGGGGCCTTGATGAGCTGCTGGTGCACCTTGTTGGGGAAGTAGTCCTCCAGGCTGCGGCCGTTGAGGTCGAACTTGCCGGTGCCGGGCACCAGGCGCACCCGCACCACGGCTTCCTTGCGGCGCCCGACGGTCTGGATGGGCCGCTCGAAGACGAACGACTCGCTCGGGCGGGCGGCCGGAGTCTCGGCCGGTGCGGCGGGGGCTTCCGGGGCTTCGGCCGCGTCGTCCAGGGCCTCGGTTGCTTCGGTCACTGGGCCACCTGCTTAATCTCGTACGGAACCGGCCGCTGAGCGGCGTGCGGGTGCTCCGGGCCGGCGTACACGTGGAGTTTGCGCTGGATCTGACGGCTGAGCTTGTTCTTGGGCAGCATGCCGACGATCGCCTTCTCGACGACGCGGTCGGGGTGCTTTTGCATCAGCTCGCCGGTCGTGCGCGAGTGCAGGCCGCCGGGAAACCCCGAGTGGCGGTAAGCCAGCTTGCTCTGCAACTTGTCGCCGGACAGGGCGACCTTGTCGGCGTTGATGACGATGACGAAGTCACCGCCATCGACATTGGGGGCGAACGTCGGCTTGTGCTTGCCGCGCAGCAGGGTGGCTGCCGCGACGGCAAGGCGGCCAAGCACCACGTCCGTGGCGTCGATGACGTACCACGACCGCGTGGTGTCACCCGCCTTTGGCGCGTAGGTGGGCACAGCGCTTACCTTTTCCTTCTCGAGGTGGATCCCGGGTCGAGCCGGGTGCCGGTCAGGCGTTCGCGGTGGGGTTGATCTCGGCGACCGACATTGACCCGAGGCCCGGAGTACCGCACGCCAACCGAGCAGCTTACCGATCCGCGTCCCTGCAGGTCAAAATGACTGTGTGGTCCCGGCGGCTCTCCTCCACCGGGACCCACAGGGCCTCTACTGACAAGGGGCTACCGTCCCCAGGTACCGGCCGCCCGTCGATCGGCGTCCGCCACCTCTTCCGCGCCGTCGCGGACCGCGTTTCCCAGGTCGGCCAGTATCTGGTTGAGCGCGGTCGCCGCCTGGTGCCATTGCAGTTGCTCACTTTGGTAGGCGGCCGCCGCTTCGCGGGTCCACAGCTGCTGTAGTGGGGCGATTTGCGATCTCAGCTCCTCCAGCGCGGTGTTGAACCGAGCCGACGTCAAATGGATCTCCTGGCGCACCGAGTATTCGATTTCGCCGAAGTTATAGGAGAGCACCGGGTCCACGGGCGATCCTCTCAATCACAAGGTTCCGCCGGCAACGGCGATGTGGTGTGCATGGTTCTGGCCGGCCTCCTGCAGCGTGGCCGCGTTATGCCGAATCGTCTCAGCGATCGTGTGCAGCACGTGGTAGAGCCGCAACGACTCGGCGTTCCAGCGATCCACCACCTCCTTGAACCGCGCGGCGGCGAGCCCGCCCCACACCGACGGCGGCACGCCGCCCATGCCGTCGATGAACGCCTGCAGCATGGCCCGAATTTCTTCGTTGCGGGCATCGGTCGTAGCCGCGACCGACCGCATCAGCTCGAAATCGGTGCTCAGTGTGTTTGGTACCGCCATATCAGGTACGACCCCCATGAGGCTCATTTGGTTCCAACAGATTTCTGGCTCATCCGACCGCGTGGGCGGACCGCACCGCCTGCTCGCATGCCGCGCGCACGGGGTCTTCGTCGCCGGGCCGGCTCTGACATCCGATGCTGATCCGCACCGGGCCGTCCAGCAACACCGTCCACCGCACCTGATGGCTGGCGCGCACTTCCCGGTAGGTCACCGCCGGCCGGCCCGCGCTGGTTCCGGACGGATTGAAGTCGACAAACACCCCGGCGGGCTCGCCGTCGATCGCGCGTTTCAACCGCTCGGCGGTGCCACTGAGCGTCTCGCCGGCGACCGGCGATTGCGTGACGTGCAAAGCGACTTGCGGATCTGAGGGCGACGTGACCTGGACGCGCGCCGAACCCGGCCCGGAGAGCACGCGTTGCGTCGGCCAGTTCACGGGCACGGTCAGCGCCACCCGGCCTTCCACCAGAAACGTCGCAGGTGCCGTTTGCACCTGCTTGGGAGCGACGGTCCCGGGCCCGCCCGCGGTGACCACAGCCGGCGCTGTCGCGGCCACGACGATAGCGGCGGCCCCCAGCCCGATCAGCGTCCGGCCACGCGTTCGAACAGCAGCGCGTGCAGTGCAGCGCCGACCGGCCGGCTCATCCTGGGCTGACAGGGCGCGGCCCAGCCGGGCCAGCCGAAAGTCGTTGATTTCCACCACCGTCTGCCCTCGTCTGCGCGCCGCGCCGGCGATCAACGTCGCAAGCGTCGACGCGCCGGAAACCCTGCTCGCCGTGTCGATCAGCACGACCGCCGCCATGCCCGCAATCACGCCCGCGACCTCCTCCGCCACGAATCGTGGTTCGGCGCTGCGGGTTACCGCGACAACCTCGACGCCGGTGAGCACCACCAACCGCTCGGCGATCTCCACCACCACCGTCACATCCGGTTCGGCATCAGATGCCTGCTGCAGCAGCCACGCCCGCGGACGCGCCAGCACGTCGACGGCCACCGCGGCAGCGGCCGCGGTCAGCACACCGACCAGCGACGACGACCACCATGACGGATGCACGAGGAGCATGCCGTTACAGCGGGCGCAGCTCGTCGACCGGAGCGCGGCGCGCCACAGCGAATCAACGGCCACCGGACGCTCGCCCACCAGCGCTACCAGATCGTCTATCGCGCCCAGCGCCGCGTCGATGATTTCCGATGTCCGGCCATCGACGGCCGCGCCTGTGCCGCAACATAACCGGCGGATGGTGCCGGGTCCCACTTCGATGACCGCGCGATGTTCGCTCACGGCGGACTCCACAACACCTGGACAAGCTGTTCGTCGCCGGCAGGGGTGGCCAGGACGCCACGGCCCGGCGGCAACCGCCCTGGGTTACCGGAGCCGAACGTCGCACCCCCACCCGGCCGTCCGCTCATCATCAGGGTCATGCAGCCGTGGTCACGCAGGCCCGCGAGTAGCGGTTCGAACAGCGCGCGTTCGGCTCCACCAGCGCGACGGGCTACGACTAGGTGTAATCCGAGATCTCTTGCATACGGCAGGTATTCGACCAAAGCCGCCAACGGGTTTGCTGCCGGGGTGGAAACTAGGTCATAGTCGTCGACAACGACAAACACCTCCGGCCCGGACCACCAGGACCCGGAGCGCAGTTGCGCCTGACTGGCATCGGGAGGGGGCATGCGCCGCCGCAACACCTCCAGCAACTCCGGCAACAGCGCCGCCAACGCAGCCGGCGACATGGCATAACCGCCAAGATGTTCCGACTCGACGACGCCGAGGAGCGAACGCCGAAAGTCGATGATCACCAGGCGGGCTTGCGCGGTACTCTTCGTCCGAACGATCTCGCGGCACAAGGTCCGCAGTGTGGCGGTCTTACCGCACTGGTTGTCTCCCAGAATGACGAGATGCGAGTCCCGTCCGAAATCGACTGCCAGCGGATGAAGTCGGCGCTCCTCGAGACCCAGGAGGACGCCGGCGCCGAGCTCGACGTCGGCTCGGCGCGTGACCGTGTCGGATTCTACGAGCAGCGGCAGTAGCGGTATCGGCGGCGCAACCGATGCACGGGAAAGGGTTTCGGCGATGGGCAGCGCGATCCTCATGTGCAGCCCGTCACGGGACAGGCCGCGTCCCGGCCTGTCCAGGGGTACATGCCGCGCCGATTTGCGGTCAAATTCGGAGTCGGCGGGATCACCCAGCCGCAACTCGACGCGGGTGCCGATCTGATCTCTGAGTGACGGCCTGATCTCGGCCCACCGCGAGGCTGCCAACACCACGTGGACACCGAACGAAAGCCCTCGGGCCGCCAGAGCGGTGATCGATGCCTCCAGGGCTTCGAACTCATGACGCACGCCGGCCCACCCGTCGATGACGAGGAATACGTCACCAAAAGGATCAGCGAACGACTGACGGTCCGGCTCCGCGCGCCGCTGTCGGTAGTCGCTGATCGAGACAATTCCGTGTTCGCTGAAGATAGCTTCTCGTGAGAACACCACCGATTCGCATTCGGCGACGATCCGCCGCACGAGTCGCGGGTCGGCCCTGCCGGCTACCGCGCCCACATGTGGCAGCGGTTGTACCGACGCCAGGGCTCCGCCGCCGAAATCCAGGCAGTAGAACTGCACCTGGCCCGCGTCGTGCTTGGCCGCCAATGCCGTGATCAGCGTGCGCAGCGCCGTCGACTTGCCCGATTGAGGTGCCCCGACGATCGCCACATTGCCGGCAGCTCCGGACAAATCGACCAGCAAGGGCGTGCGGCACTGCTCGAAGGGCCGGTCGACAATGCCAATGGGAACCGTCAGGCCGGTCGGCGCGGACACGGCATCGGGCAGCAGGGTGTGCAGCGCCGGAGCCGGACCGAGCGGCGGCAGCCAGACTTGGTGTGCCGGCGGCCCGTGTCCGCAGAGCCGGTCGACGATCGCGTGCAAGACCGTCCGCCGGGCCGGCCCGCCCGCCTCGAGCGCGCGGGTGACCCGTCCCGCTATCCGGGTGCTGAACTCCCGCACCGACGGTGCTGCCCCAGTCGCCGCACACGGTAACGGGTCTGCAGGTGCCGGGCCGGAAACGAATGCGGCTGCAAAGCGCATCAGATCGCCGCCGCTGGTACGCAGGTAACCCGCACCGGGAGTGTTCGGCAACTGGTATGCGTCGAGTGTTCCCAGCACCGTGCGTGATTCGCCGGCAGACAGCGTTTTCAGACACAGCCGATACGACAGGTGGGCTTCCAGGCCGCGCAGTCGGCCCTCTTCGAGCCGCTGGCTGGCCAGCAGCAGGTGCATGCCGAGCGACCGGCCGAGCCGGCCGATCGCCACGAAGACATCGGCGAACTCGGGATACTGATTCAGTAATTCGGAAAACTCGTCGACGATGACGAACAAGGTGGGCAGGGGCGTCAATGTCGCACCGGCCCGGCGCGCGTGTGCATACGCCGCGGCGCTGACACAGCCCGCCGCGCGCAGCAGCTCTTGGCGGCGGTTGATCTCACCGGCCAGCGCGTCGCGCATCCGGGCCACCAGCGGGCCCTCGTCCGCCAGATTGGTGATGACGGCCGCCACGTGCGGGACCCGCGCGTAATCGAGAAACGTTGCACCACCTTTGAAGTCGATGAGCAGCAGATTGAGCACCTCGGGTGAGTTGCGTGCCATCATGCCCAGCGCGATAGTGCGCAGTAGCTCCGACTTGCCCGAGCCGGTGGCGCCGACACAGAGACCGTGCGGACCCATGCCGTGTTCGGCCGGCTCTTTGATATCGAGCTCCAGCGGCGACCCGTCGACCGTGGTCCCGATCGGCACGCGAAGCCGATCCCGACTTTTTTGGCCGCGCCACAGCATGTTCGGGTCGAACCGGTGCACAGCGCCGACCCCGGCCAGCGCCGGCCACCCCGAATCGACGTCCCGCGCGCAGGCCGCACCGAAACGATAGGTCGCCAACCGGCGGGCACATATCAACGCGTCGATGGCACTCATCTGATCCGGGCTCGCTATCACCCGAGCGCCACCGACCGTGGTGATGGTCACGGTTGCACGGTCGCCGCCGATCGCGACTTCCAGAATGGTTGGACGCGTGATCGGTTCGGCTGGCTCCTCCGCGTCGGCGACCAGTATCACCTGCGGTCTCTGCACACCGGTGAGTGCACGTCGTGCTTGCGCCACGTTCTCATAGACCATGCGTACCGGTCCCAGATCATCGAATGCGCTCGGATGTGCGTTGTGGGGCAACCACTTCAGCCAGTCCCACTGAGCGAGATTGCGGTCGCTGATCACGCCGACGATCAGCAACTGATCGGGCGGGTGCAGCACGGCAAGTTGACAGATCATCGCCCGCAGCACTCCGCGCGCCGTGGCCACCTTTCCCTCGATCGTCACGCGCCCGGCGGCGCGCAGGTCGATGGTGATCGGCGCAACGATGGTCGAATGTGTCTGCAGGAAGCGACGGATGGCTGTGGCGGTGACCGGGTCGCACTGTCCCTCAGATGGGATGTGCGGGGCAACCAACCGGGCGGCGAGCGGCTGGGGTCCCACGCCGATGCGGACGACGCAGAAGTCGGGGTCGTCGGCTCGCCGCTCCCACATTCGACGACCGCCGATCAAAGTCCACAGGGTATCGGGGTCGGGATGGCTCCAGTGCAGTGACCGGTGCTGCGCGGCAGCGGTTTTGCGGACCGTGCTGCGCAGGCCACTCAGGTATCGCAGGTAGTCGGCGCGGTCGGCGTCGACACCGCCGCCCCGATGACGGGCCCGCCCCATCAGCGTTACCACCGTCGAAATCAGCATCATCATCGGGAAGGCCAGCCACACGGGAGAGCGGGTGGGTGCGGTGGCGCCCGAAGCGAACGCGGTGGCCACCACGCCCAAACCGCCCGTGGCGAGCACAACCGGCAGCAGGCGCGACACCAGGGTGGATGATGCCGGCGACGGCACGTCGGGCGGCGCCTCAACGAGGATGTCACCCGTCGCCAGCGCCGGCGGCAGCTGTCGCACCACCGGTGCGAAATCCTGAGCCATCTCGTCACCTTCCCCTGCCGCCGACGCTATGGCGCACCGGTAGGGGCCGACAAGTCACCTGTGGACAGCCGGATACCCGCCGGCCGAAAGCTCGCTATGGTCCCGGTATTCCGACTGAAAGGGTCAGCGTGTTGCCTGCATGCGATCAGGGGCTGTGCCGGGTTTCGATTCATCGCGGCCCTGCTGTCGGCGATTTGGCGTTGCCCGCGGACATTCCGGTCGCGATGTTGATCCCTTCGATCATCGACATCCTGAAAGTCGGTGATGCCGACGGGGACCTGGAGGCTCGGCGCTACCAGTTGTCACCGCCGGGCGGGCCAGCTTTGGACCCGTCAATGACGTTGTGGCAGAACGGCATCGGAGATGGCGCTGTTTTGATGCTGGCCCAGGCCCCGGCTCCGCTGCCCGCGATCCATTACGACGACGTCGCTGAGGCGGTGTCGGCGGCACTCGGCGCGGCGTCCCAGCCGAGGAGCGACCCCGGGCAGCGGCAAGTGAACCGACTGACCGGCACGGTGGCGGCTGGCTGCCTGACCGGTATTGGGGCGCTGGCGCTGATTCGGAATGCGTTTAACGCCAATCCTGTCGGTGGCATCGGAGCCACCGCCAGCGTGGCGGCATTCGCCGGCATTATTGCCTTGATGTCGGCGGTGACTGCAGGCCGGGCGTATCGAGACACGATGGCGGGGCTGACACTGAGCGTGATCGCCACTGCATTCGCAGCTGTCGCCGGCTTGCTGGCGGTGCCGGGCATCCCGGGCGTCTGCCATGTACTGCTGGCCGCGACCGCTGCAGCCGCCACCTCCGTGTTGGCAGTTCGGGCATCCGGTTGCGGGGTGGTCACTTTGACCGCTGTCTCGTGCGTCGCGACCGTCGTCGCGCTGGCCACGTTGGTGGGCGTGTTCACCGGTTCTTCGGTGTCCACTCTCGCTTCGGTGTCCGCGCTGATATCGCTGGGCCTGCTCGGGATGGCGCCCCGGGTGTCGATTGTGTTGGCTGGGTTGTCACCTCGGTTACCGCGCGCACCGGAAGCCGGCGACCTCGAGGCGAGCGGGGCGTCGGTAACCGCAAACGCGATCCGCGCGGATAACTGGTGGGCCGGCTTGCTCGCCGGGCTCTCGTGCTCAGCCGCCATCGGCGCGGTCGCCACGGTACTTGCCGGCAGCTCACGGCCGTCTTGTGTCGCGTTCGGCGCCCTCACCGCCGCGCAGCTGCTGCTGCGTTCTCCGTGCAGCGACAGCAGAAGGACGCTGGTGGTCCTCATCACCGGAATCACCGTCCTGGGAACAACTTTCGGGGTCACTGCTGTACACGCACCGCGGCTGGGCGCTTGGGTGGCCGCCGTGACAGCGATATTGGCCGCCGCGGCGATGTACTTCGGTTTCGTCGCTCCCGCACGGTCGCCCTCACCCGTCGTACGGCGAAGCGTCGAGCTGCTGGAGTGCCTTGGGCTGGTCGCGCTGGTTCCGCTGACCTGCTGGATATGCGGAGTCTATGGCGCGGCCCGTGGATTGAATCTGACGTGAACACCTCGCGGGTCGCGCGCCTGCTCATGGTTTGGGCGCTAGCAGCGCTGCCTGCGGTGTCAACCCCTTTCGCGCAAGCGATTTCGCCGCCCGGGATCGACGCCAAACGGCTCCCGAAGCCGGCTTTACCGGCGCCACCGTGGCCGACCGTGCAGCGCGAGGTCTGTACGACGATGAAGGCGGAGCCGGGGAAGGGCCACAATAAACTGGCAGACCCCGCCGATCTGTCGCGGGTGTGGCGGCTCACCCGCGGTGCCGGACAACGGGTCGCGGTCATCGACACCGGCGTTTCGCGGCACCCCCAGCTGGCCGATGTGGTGCCCGGCGGCGACTACGTGTCCACCGGTGATGGCACTCAGGATTGTGACGCACATGGCACCCTGGTTGCCGGAATCATCGCGGCCACACCGGGTTCCAGCGCCGACGGCTTCAGCGGAGTAGCCCCCGAAGCCACCGTGGTCAGCATCCGGCAGTCCAGCGCGAAGTTCGCTCCCGCCGCCGACCGATCCCACGGCGGAGTCGGTGACGTCGACACCATGGCGAAAGCCGTCCGGACGGCCGCCGATCTCGGCGCGTCGGTGATCAACATTTCGTCGGTTGCGTGCGTACCGGTCGGGTCGGCGCTCGATGACCGGGCGCTGGGCGCCGCGCTGGCCTATGCCGTCGACGTCAAGAATGCCGTCATCGTGGCTGCGGCCGGCAATACCGGCGGCGCCGCCCAGTGTCCGCCGCAACGACCCGACGCAAGCTGGGAAACCGCGACGGTGGCGGTCAGTCCGGGCTGGTACGACGACTACGTGCTGACGGTCGGTTCGGTGAATAGCGACGGAACGCCGTCGGCGTTCACCCTGGCCGGCCCCTGGGTGGACATCGCCGCGCCGGGTGAGGCGGTGACGTCGCTCGGTTCGGAGCCGGTATCCGGCACCAGTTACGCCGCGCCCGTGGTCAGCGGGTTGGCGGCGCTGATCCGGGCCCGGTTCCCGGCGTTGACTGCACGCCAGGTCATGCAGCGCATCAAGTCCACGGCGCATCACCCGGCGTCCGGATGGGATCCGCGGGTGGGTAACGGCACCATCGATGCGTTGGCGGCGGTCAGCACCGACGCCGCTCCGCCCGCTAACACCGCAACACCCACCCCTACGCCGGCGCCGATCACCACGCCGCCGCCAGCCCAACCGCGAAATTCTCACGCCCGAGGCATCGCGCTGCGCGGCGCCGCCGTGTGCCTCACCGCGCTGCTGGCAGCCCTGGCCACGGGTGCTGCCAGGCGTCGGCTACGGGGATCCGGCAACGGTGTCCCGGGCGATTGACGCCTTGGCTCTGCTCAGTTCCGGACCGCCGGGCAGGGCCGCCAGGATCGGCCAGGGCGCGGGGTTTGCCGCCCCCAGGCCGAGATCGTGTGCCGCGTCGTCGTCGCGCACGGCGAAGCGCACTCCGCTGTCGGTGACCAGATACCGCGTGCCGACTGCGCCATCTGGTTGCACGTAGGCGCCGCGGCCGGGCGCCAGGTACACCCCGTCCAGCGCGGGACCCGGGCCGTCGGCTTGCGCCAACGTCACCGCCGCCTGACCGGCCGGCACCGGCGGTCCGCTCCCCACCAGAAACGCGAGGTCGGCTGGGCCAGATTGCGCGGGCTGCCACGTCACGCACAACGCGCTGCCGGCGTCAGGCAAGGTCGGCGGCCGGTCGGGGAAGCCGCTTACCGGCAGCTCGTTGACGGTGGGGGCGGCGCGGATCGTGTCGGGTGCGGCCGGGACGGTGTTGGCGGTGCCCTGCGAGTTGGAAAAACGCAGGATATCGGCGGCTACCTGGCCGATGCGCTGGACTCCGGCGGCCAATACCGCGTAATACTCATCACCGTCTGTACGCGCGATCCGCAACACGCTGCCCACCGGAAATCCGGGCACTGCGGACGCCTTGTCGCCCAGGTGGCGAATCCGGGGACTGGTGATGGGCGGCGCTTCGGGGGCGGCGTTCAGCAATGTATGCGAAAGGTGTCGAGGTGCGCGGCCCTCGAGTCGCAGCGCCCGCACGACGGCGGCATCGGCGAGGTCGACCACCGCCCGCTGTCCGTTATAGAGCAGGTAGGCCGGCGAACCGGGGGCCGGGGTGACCAGGACGGCTTCCCCGGCAGCCAGAAGGCGGGCCGATGCGCCGTCGGTGCGGCCGACGATTATCGTTGTCGCGCCGGCGTCGCCGGTATCGCAGATGGTCCAGACCGATTCGGCTACGGACAGCGGTTTTCCAACGACCTGGGGTGCACCAGGAATACCCATCAGCGGACCGCGTTTGGCGCGGCTCAAATCCGACTCGGGCACCGGCTGAGGGTTGGCGGCCGTCGCCGCGATCAATCGCGCCGAAGCCAAGTTCAGCACCGGGTGCCAGGTATCGCCCACCCGCACATACAGCGCCCCGGACTCTTGGCCCATCACGATCTGCGCGCGATCCAGCGGCACCTTGGGGCGCAGCAAACCCAGAACCGCACACCCTGCGACGGCAATGGCGGCGACGGCGCACCCCGTCTTCAGCGCCGCGGTGTGCGCGAGCAAGCGTCCGTCCAGTGCGTCGGCATCCCGACGCAGCAACGCGCACTCGACGCGGCGCAGCAGGAACCGGTAGCCGCTGACCTGCAGCCACGTTGTCGGTTGACGCGGCACTGATCCCCCCACCCTGCGAACCGTTGCGCTTACCGTAGGTCGCCGGCCGTCGGCATACCTGCGTCCGTCCACAGATCAGCGGAGTTTCTATCCGTGCTTAGGGTAGGTAAGGTTATGGCGTGTTTTCGCACCGCATAGGCCGCTGCGTCGGGCTGGGGGCCTCTGCGCTGGTCACTGCTGCTGGCCTGCTCGCCACTCCAGCCACGGCGCCCGTCGCGCACGCCGATGACTGCCCGGACGTCGAGGTCGTCTTCGCCCGCGGTACCAACGAGCCGCCCGGCCTGGGCCGGGTCGGTGACGCGTTCGTGGACTCGCTGCGCCAGCAGACCGGCGGGTTGAACATCCTGCCTTACGGGGTCAACTACGCCGCCAGCAAGCTGCAGCTACACGGCGGCGATGGTGCCAACGACACCATTGACCGGGTCAAGAAGAGCGTGGAGAAGTGCCCGAACACCAAGATCGTGCTGGGCGGCTATTCCCAGGGCGCCGCGGTGATGGACATCGTGGCCGGCGTGCCGATCGGGGGCATCAACTGGGGTAACTCGCTGCCGCCGCAGTACGCCAGCAACATCGCGGCCGTCGTCACCTTCGGCGACGTGGCCGACCGCGCCGGCGGGACGCTGCCCAGCCGGAGCACGCTGCTGGGATCCAAGGCGCTCGACCTGTGCAATCCCAACGACCCGATCTGCCACGCCGGCCCGGGCAACGAGTGGAGCGGGCACACCGAGGGCTACGTCCCCGTGTACACCACCCAGGCGGCGGCTTTCGTGGCGTCCAAGCTGTTGGCCGGTACCGGCCAGTCGGTGCCCGGGTTCGGCCCGCCGCAGGGCTACCCGCAGTCACCCGGACAACAGGCTCCCGGATCTGCTCCAGGGATCCACGGCACGGTCCCGGCACCGAGCATGCCCGCACCGCAAGGTCCTTTGGTCTAAATCGTTACCGGCCCTTGATCAACGGGCCCGTAACATCGTTGTGTGAGACTGATCCGCTTGGGGCTGGCCGCCGCATTCCTTGCGGCGACCGCGTTTTGGGTGATTCCGCAACTGGCGCCCCGCGCCTCGGCGTCGTGTCCCGGCGTCGAGGTGGTGTTCGCTCGGGGCACCGACGAGCCGCCCGGGGTTGGGAAGGTGGGCGGGGCCTTCGTCAACTCATTGCGCCAGCGGACCCGCAAAAGCGTTGACTCATATGGCGTTAACTACCCGGCCAACAAAGACTTTCTGGCTGCCGCCGACGGCGCCAATGACGCCAGCAACCACATCCAGCACATGACCGACAGCTGCCCCGACACCAAGCTGGTGCTCGGCGGGTACTCCCAGGGCGCCGCCGTCATCGACATCGTCACCGCCGCACCGCTGCCCGGTCTGGGTTTTCAAAAGCCGTTGCCCGCCCAAGCCGCCGATCACGTGGCCGCCGTGGCCCTATTCGGGAATCCGTCTGCCCGGGCGGGTGGGCTGATGAGCGCGCTGACCCCGAATTTCGACGGCAAGACCATCGATCTGTGCAACCCGGGCGACCCGATCTGCTCAAACGGCAATCAGTGGAAAGCGCACCTGAGCTATGTGCCCGGGTTGACCAACCAGGCCGCCAGTTTTGTCGCGGCCAAGGTCTAGCGCGACCGCAGATCCCTGGTGACCAGATTGCGCGCGGCCAGTTGGTCATCGGGCGGATAGTCGACGCCGATCAGGGTCAGCCCGTGCGCCGGCGCGGCGGCGAAGTCGCTGGATCGGTCTGTGGCGGTGAGCAACTTACCACACCAGGACACCGGCCTGCGGTGCTCGCCGACGGCCAGTAGCGCCCCGACCAGTGACCGCACCATCGACCAGCAGAACGCGTCTGCGGTGACGTGCGCGGTGATCACGTCGCCGTCGCGTGTCCAATCGAAGCGTTGTAGGTCGCGGATGGTAGTGGCGTTGTCGCGATGACGGCAGAACGCGGCAAAATCGTTTAATCCCAACAAGTCTCGTGATGCGGCGGCCATCGCATCGACGTCCAGCGTGCGGGGCCAGGCGGTGACATAGCGGGCCTGCAGCGGCTCCACCCCGTAGGGCGCCGTGGACAGCCGGTACACATAATGACGCCGCAGCGCCGAGAATCGGGCGTCGAATCCTGCCGGGGCGCGGGTGATGCCGAGCACTCGGACGTCGGCCGGCAAAAACCGGCTGAGGCGCCGCACCAGCGGCAGGAACTCCGGCTCGCCGACCCGCGGCGAGCGCGGGTAGGCATGGGGCAGCGCGGCCGGCGGCACGTCGACATGGGCGACCTGCCCAGTGGCATGAACCCCCGCGTCGGTCCGCCCGGCCGTGCGCAGCCGCACCGGTGCGCGGAACAGGGTCGTCAGCGCCTCGTCGAGAACTCCGGCCACGGTGCGTTGACCGGCCTGAGCTGCCCAACCGGCGAAAGCGGTTCCGTCATAGGCGATGTCAAGCCGCAGACGGACGTCCTCACTAACTCTCGCCAGCCTCGTCGTTCGCGTTGTCGGCGGCCTCGGCCTCGCTTTCGCTGCTGCTCTCAGCCTCCGTCGCCTCAGCCGCGGCCTCCGTCGCCTCAGCCTCGGCCGGCTCCGTGACCTCCTCAGCCGTCGGGCCCACCGCTTCCTCGGGCTCGACCGCCGCCTGAGGTGCCGCCGCTGCCGCCACCGGCGCATCGCCGCCGGCGGAGGCCTTCTTGGAGGCCTTCACCCGGCGGGCCCGGTCGGCTTCCGAGGTCACCGTCTTCTCCCGGACCAGCTCGATCACGGCCATCGGAGCGTTGTCGCCCTTACGCGGCTCGACCTTGATGATGCGAGTGTAGCCGCCGTTGCGGTCGGCGAAGAACGGCCCGATTTCAGCGAATAAAGCGTGCACCACGTCCTTGTCGCGGATCTTCTTCAGAACCTCTCGACGGTTGTGCAGCGTGCCCTTTTTCGCGTGCGTGATCAGCTTTTCCGCATACGGCCGCAGCGCACGCGCCTTGGGCTCGGTCGTCTTGATCCGGCCGTGCTCGAACAACGAGGTGGCCAGGTTGGCCAGAAGGGCCTTCTGGTGCGATGACGACCCGCCGAGGCGAGGGCCCTTGGTGGGCTTGGGCATTGCTGACGCTCCTGTCTAGATGTTGCTGAAAGCGATTAGAGCTGTTCGGTTTCCGCGTAGTCCTGGTCGTCGTAGGCGCCCTCGGTGGACCAGGTGCCGGTGGCCACGTCGTAGCCCGCGACCTGCGACGGGTCGAAGCTGGGCGGGCTGTCCTTGAGCGACAGTCCCAGCTGGTGCAGCTTGACCTTCACCTCGTCGATGGACTTCTGACCGAAGTTGCGGATGTCGAGCAGATCGGACTCGGTGCGGCTCACCAGCTCGCCGACCGTGTGCACCCCTTCGCGCTTGAGGCAGTTGTAGGACCGCACGGTCAGATCCAGATCATCGATCGGCAGCGCGAACGACGCGATGTGGTCGGCCTCCGCCGGCGACGGCCCGATCTCGATGCCCTCGGCCTCGACGTTGAGTTCGCGTGCCAGACCGAACAATTCGACCAGCGTCTTGCCCGCCGAGGCCAGTGCGTCGCGGGGGATGATCGAGCTCTTGGTCTCGACATCCAGGATCAGCTTGTCGAAGTCGGTGCGCTGCTCGACACGGGTGGCTTCCACCTTGTAGGTCACCTTGAGCACCGGCGAGTAGATGGAATCGACTGGGATCCGGCCGATTTCAGCACCGGAGGCCCGGTTCTGCACCGCCGGCACATAGCCGCGGCCGCGCTCGACGACCAGCTCGACCTCGAGCTTGCCCTTGTCGTTCAACGTCGCGATGTGCATGTCGGGGTTGTGCACCGTGACACCGGCGGGCGGCACGATGTCACCCGCGGTGACCTCACCCGGGCCCTGCTTGCGCAGGTACATGGTGACCGGCTCATCTTCCTCGGACGACACCACCAGGCTCTTGAGGTTCAGGATGATCGCGGTGACATCTTCCTTGACGCCGGGCACGGTGGTGAACTCGTGCAGCACGCCGTCGATGCGGATGCTGGTGACGGCCGCGCCGGGAATCGACGACAGCAGTGTGCGGCGCAGCGAATTGCCCAGGGTGTAACCGAATCCCGGCTCCAGCGGCTCGATGACGAACTGAGAGCGGTTGTCGGTGAGGATTTCCTCGGACAGTGTGGGTCGCTGAGATATCAGCATGGTGTTTCTTCTTCTCCTTCTCGGCACCCGCTATTTGATGCCGCTGTGTTGTCCCGCGGCGACCCGCTGCGCCCGGCTTTGCCGCGCTTGCGATCGCCGCGAGTTTTCGAGCCGGACGGCTCGAAAGTCCGTTACTTCGAGTAGAACTCGACGATCAGCTGCTCGGCGAGCGGCACGTCGATCTGCGCGCGCTCGGGCAGCTGGTGGATCAGGATGCGCTGGCGTTCGCCCACCACCTGCAGCCAGCTGGGGATCGGGCGGTCGCCCGCCGTTTCCCGGGCGATCTGGAACGGCACGGTGTTGAGCGAGGAGTCCCGCACGTCGATGATGTCGTACTGCGACACCCGGTAGCTGGGGACGTTGACCTGCACGCTGTTGACGCTGAAGTGCCCATGGCTGACCAGCTGGCGGGCCATCCGGCGCGTGCGCGCGAGCCCGGCGCGGTAGACAACGTTGTCCAGACGGCTTTCCAGGATCTTCAGCAGTTCCTCACCGGTCTTGCCGGGCTGGCGAACGGCCTCTTCGTAGTAGCGCCGGAATTGCTTTTCCATCACGCCATAGGTGAAGCGGGCCTTCTGCTTCTCCTGCAGCTGCAGCAGATATTCACTTTCCTTGATCCGCGCGCGGCCGTGCTGGCCGGGCGGGTAGGGACGCTTCTCGAACGCCTGGTCCCCGCCGACGAGGTCGGTGCGCAACCGGCGCGATTTGCGGGTGACGGGTCCGGTGTAACGAGCCATCGAAAGTTTTCCTCCTAGACCCTTCTGCGCTTGGGTGGTCGGCAGCCGTTGTGCGGCTGCGGGGTGACGTCGGAGATCGCGCCCACCTCCAGGCCGGCGGCCTGCAGCGAGCGAATCGCCGTCTCCCGGCCCGAGCCCGGACCTTTCACGAATACGTCGACCTTGCGCACGCCGTGTTCCTGCGCCTTGCGGGCGGCGTTCTCGGCGGCCAGCTGAGCGGCGAACGGCGTCGACTTCCGGGATCCCTTGAAGCCGACGTGACCCGACGACGCCCACGCGATGACGTTGCCCTGCGGGTCGGTGATGCTCACGATCGTGTTGTTGAACGTGCTCTTGATGTGCGCGGCACCATGCGGGATGTTCTTCTTCTCCCGCCGGCGGGTCTTCTGCCCCTTCTTGGGTGCCGCGGCGCTTGCCTTCTTCGGTGGCATCGGTTACCTGGCCTTCTTCTTGCCTGCGATGGTGCGCTTGGGGCCCTTGCGGGTCCGCGCGTTGGTCTTGGTCCGCTGGCCGCGCACCGGCAGCCCGCGGCGGTGCCGCAGACCCTGGTAGCAGCCGATCTCGATCTTGCGGCGGATGTCGGCCTGCACCTCGCGGCGCAGGTCACCCTCCACCTTCAGGTTGGCTTCGATGTAGTCACGCAAATGGGTCAGCTGGTCGTCGGTGAGATCCCTGGTACGCAGGTCGCGGTCAATGCCCGTCGCTGCCAGGATCTCGTTCGACTGGGTACGGCCGATGCCGTAGATATAGGTCAGCGCGACCTCCATGCGCTTGTCGCGCGGAAGGTCGACGCCTACTAGTCGAGCCATAGGTGGCGTTTCCTCTTATCTCTGCGGAGGTCTGTTCCCAGCCCGTTCCCCTTGGTGGGGGTCCGGCCTCCGTCCGGACGTGGCTCAGCGGCGTATCCGCTCAGTGGTGCTGGGAGGTCAACATTCAGTTGTACGGCAGGCGCTGGGATCTAGGTCACAGGGCGGCGACCCATCCCCCGCAAGGCGGGAGGTGCCCCCAACGCCCGGCTACGCCGCGCTGGCGATCACCGCTAGCCCTGGCGCTGCTTGTGGCGCGGATCTGAGCAGATCACCATGACCCGCCCATGCCGACGGATCACCCTGCACTTGTCACAGATTGGCTTGACGCTCGGGTTCACCTTCACGGCTGTTCGATCCTGTTCTGCTACTCGTCGGTGGTGTGGTTCGGGCTTTTCGCGTTACTTGTACCGGTACACGATGCGGCCCCGGGACAGGTCGTAGGGAGACAACTCCACCACCACCCGGTCCTCGGGCAGGATGCGGATGTAGTGCTGCCGCATCTTGCCGCTGATGTGGGCAAGCACTTTGTGGCCGTTCTCCAGCTCAATGCGAAACATCGCATTGGGCAGGGGCTCGACCACGCGGCCCTCGACCTCTATGGCGCCGTCCTTCTTGGCCATAACTTCGCAGTGATCCTCGTCTTTTCGTTTCGTTCTCGTATGCGCCCGATCGGCGCAACAATCAACACCGACTTAAAACGTGAGCCGGTGACAGGAAATTCCTAGGGACTGGGCACGCAAAAGCCGGCGCGGCTGCCGCACCGTTGGTCCACAATACCCGGTTATTGAGCCTGGTCAAAATCGCTTTCGGCGGAATCGGCGGCGGCTCCCTGGGCGCTCGCATGGCCGCTGACAAGCGCATACTTAACGGCGATGACGAGTGCCGCGAGCCCCGCAAACCCCGCCGCCCCACCCCGCAAGCCCGTGATGCTGACCGTCGACGACGATCCCGCGGTATCCCGGGCGGTGGCCCGGGACCTGCGCCGCCGATACGGCGAAGACCACCGGATCGTGCGAGCCGAATCGGGCCTCGAGGCTCTCGAGACCCTCAAGCAGCTCAAACTGCGCGGCGAAACCGTCGCCGCCCTGATCGCCGACTACCGCATGCCACAGATGACCGGCATCGAGTTCCTCGAACAGGCGATGGACCTCTACCCGGCGGCGCGGCGGATCCTGCTGACCGCCTACGCCGATACCCACGCTGCCATCGACGCGATCAACGTCGTCGACCTCGACCATTACCTGCTCAAGCCGTGGGATCCCCCGGAAGAGAAGCTCTACCCCGTCATCGACGCGCTGCTGGAGGCCTGGCGACGCGCGCCGGCGCACCCCGTTCCGCACGCCAAGGTGATCGGGCACCGCTGGTCGGCGCGGTCCTGGCAGGTCCGCGACTTCCTGGCCCGCAACGGCCTGTACTACACCTGGCTCATGGCCGACGAGCCGGAAGGCCAGCGCCTACTGCAGGCCGCCGGCGAAGACGGCCTACGGCTACCGGTCGTCGTCACCGAACGCGGCGACACCCTCGTCGAGCCCAGTGACGCCGACCTGGCCGACACCCTGGGTTTGACCACTACCCCGTCACAGGAGTTCTACGACCTCATCGTCATCGGCGGCGGCCCCGCCGGCCTGGCCGCCGCGGTTTACGGCGCGTCCGAGGGGCTGCGGACGGTGCTCATCGAAGGCACCGCAACCGGCGGCCAGGCCGGGCAGAGCTCACGGATCGAGAACTATCTCGGCTTCCCCGACGGCGTGTCGGGTGGCCAACTCGCCGACCGCGCACGCAGGCAGGCCGAAAAGTTCGGGGCCGAAATCATCACCGCCCGCACCGCCACCGCGCTGGAAGTCAACGGATCCAAGCGCACCGTCCGATTCTCCGACGGCGGCTCGATCGACGCCCACGCGGTGATCCTGGCCACCGGCGTCGCCTACCGCCAGCTGGCCGCCGACGGGTGCACCGAGTTGACCGGCCGCGGTGTCTACTACGGGGCCGCCGTCTCGATCGCGTCGGAGTGCAAAGACGAAGAGGTGTACGTGATCGGCGGGGCCAATTCGGCAGGTCAGGCCGCCATGCACCTGTCGCGCGAGGCCAAATCGGTGACCATCGTGGTGCGGGCATCGTCGTTGGCGGCGTCGATGTCGCACTACCTGATCCAGCAGATCGAACAGCGACCCAACATCACCGTGCGCACCTGCACCGAAGTGCAGCGGGTCACCGGCGACGACCATTTGGAGAAGCTGAGCCTGATCGACAACCGCACCGGCGACACCGAGGAAGTCAGCTGCGGGCGGATGTTCATCTTCATCGGCGCCGCGCCGCGCACCGAGTGGCTGGACGGGGTGCTCGCCCGCGACGACCACGGCTTCATCCTCACCGGCCCAGACCTTCGCAACGTCTGCGGCTGGACCTTGGAGCGTCCACCCCACCATCTGGAAACCAGCGTGCCGGGCGTGTTCGTCGCCGGGGACGTGCGGTCGGCATCCGCCAAACGGGTCGCGGCCGCGGTCGGCGAGGGCTCCATGGCCGTCATGCTGGTACACCGCTACCTCGCCGAATCATGAGCACCGGACAGCCGTGCCGGCCCGACGAGCTGCGCACCTTGTTCCTGTTCGAGGCCCTCACCGACGAGCAACTCGAAGTGTTGTGCGCCAGCGGGCACATCGAGACCTATCAGCCGGGGCCAATCTGCGTCGAGGGAGAACCGGCGACGTGCTTATACGTCCTGATCGAGGGCGAACTGGCGATGTCGAAGCTCTCGGGTGGTCAGGAGATCGAGACCAACCGGACCTCCCAGCGCGGGGTGTATTGCGGCGCCTGGCGGGCCTTCACCGGTCAGCCGCAACATCAGAGCTACGACGCGACGGTGTACGTCACCAAGCCGTCGCGGTTCTTCGTGCTCGATGCGCCCGCGTTCGCGCACTTCATGAAGGACCAGTTCCCGATGGCCGTGCACCTGCTCGACGGGATGGCGGTCGGCCAAGAACGCACCCGCCGGATCATCGCCAACCGGGAGAAACTGCTCGCGCTGGGTCAGTTGTCCGCCGGGCTGACCCATCAGCTGAACAACCCCGCCGCGGCCACCGTCCGCGCCGCGGCCGAGCTGCGGCAGCGGGTCGCCGGCATGCGCCAAAAACTCGCGATGCTCGCCGACGGGACCGTCACCCCCGAGGCGCTGCGGGCGCTGGTGCGGCTGCAGGAAGAGCTCGCGGCCCAAGTGGCCAAGGCGGTGTCGGCTAACCTGACGGCGATCGGGACGGCCGATATGGAGGACGCCGTCGGCGAATGGCTGGAAGACCACGGCATCGAGGGCGGTTGGGACATCGCGCCGACCTTCGTCGAGGGCGGCATCGACACCGATTGGCTGGAACGCATCGCCGCGACGACCGAGGATCTCGGTTCGTCGACCTCGCTGGAGAAAGCCATCCGCTGGCTGACCTACACCGTCGAGGGCGAGCTGCTGCTGAACCAGATCCTGGAGGCGAGCAAGCGGATCTCGGCGCTGGTCGCCGACGCCAAGCAGTATTCGCAGATGGACCGGGCCCCCTTCCAGGTGTCCGATGTCCACGAACTGCTGCACAGCACGCTGACCATGTTCGCCGATCGGTTAGGCCCCAATTCCAGCAAGGACGCCAAAGTTCGGGTCGTCAAGGAATTCGACAAGTCGCTGCCCCAAATCCCTTGTTACCCAGGCGATCTCAATCAGGTGTGGACCAACATCATCGACAACGCGATCGCCGCGATGCGCGCGGAGGGCGGCACCCTGACCATCCGCACCTCCCGAGAAGGCGAGAAGATGGCCCGCATCGAGATTTGCGACACCGGGCCCGGGGTGCCCGCCGAGGTGCGCGAGCGCATCTTCGAGCCGTTCTTCACCACCAAGCCGATCGGGGAAGGCACCGGCCTCGGCCTCGATTTGGCGTGGAACATCGTCGTCAATAAGCACCGCGGAGATCTGCGGGTGGAATCCGTTCCCGGTGACACCCGATTCATCGCTCTGCTGCCGCTCGAGGTCCCGCCCGGCGAGGAATAGCGCCCTGATCCGCCGGGTTGGGAACAACCATGACCGATGCAGCCAGCAAGCCCAATCTCGGCCGGTTCGGAGTTTTCGGACGCGGCGTCACGCCTCAGCAAGCCAACGAAATCGAGTCCCTGGGCTACGGGGCCGTCTGGGTGGGCGGTTCCCCACCGGCGGAGCTGGCCTGGGTGGAGCCCCTAGTCGAGGCCACCAGCACGCTGCAGGTGGCCACCGGCATCGTCAACATCTGGACCGCCGCGGCCAAGCCGGTGGCCGAGTCGTTCCACCGCATCGACAAGGCCTACCCGGGGCGCTTCCTGCTCGGCATTGGCGTCGGGCACCCCGAGGCCCATACCGAGTACCGCAAGCCCTATGACGCGCTGGTGGAGTACCTGAACCAGCTCGACGAGTACGGCGTGCCGGCCAACCGGCGCGTCGTGGCGGCCCTGGGCCCGCGGGTACTGAAGCTGTCCGCCGAACGCAGCGCCGGCGCCCATCCGTACCTGACCACCCCCGAGCACACCGCGCAGGCCCGCGAACTGATCGGCCCGTCGGGGTTTCTGGCGCCCGAACACAAGGTGGTGTTGACCACGGCCGCGGAAAAAGCGCGCGCGGTCGGGCGTAAGGCCCTCGACATCTACTTCAATCTGGCGAATTACCGCAACAACTGGAAACGGCTCGGCTTCTCCGATGAGGAAGTGACCCGGCCGGGCAGCGATCGCCTGGTCGACGCCGTGGTGGCCTACGGCACACCCGACGCCATCGCGGCGCGGTTGAAACAGCACCTCGACGCCGGCGCCGACCACGTCCCCCTGCAGGTCCTCACCAAAGATGAAAACCTGGTCTCGGCGCTGGCTGAACTTGCGGGGCCGCTTGGTCTGAAGCAGTCGTAAACCAGAGAGGGAATCGAATGACCGAGGCCGTATCACTGAAGCCCGACCTGGGCCGGTTCGGCGTATGGCTGGGATCGAGGTCGCTGACGCCGCAGCTGGCCAAGCGGATCGAATCGCTCGGCTATCGCGCCGTATGGATCGGCGGATCACCGGACGCCGACCTGGCTTGGGTGGAGCCCGCTCTTGCCGAAACCGAATCGCTACAACTGGCCACCGGCATCCTCAACATATGGTCCGCGCCGGCGGCCACAGTGGCAAAGTCCTATGAGCGCATCGAAAGCGCTTATCCGGGAAGGTTTTTGCTGGGCATCGGGGTAGGTCACGCCGAGCACACCCAGCAATACGCCAAGCCCTACGACGCACTGGTCGGCTACCTTGACGAACTGGACGCCGCGGTGGTGCCCACCAGCCGTAGGGTGCTCGCCGCGCTGGGGCCCAAGGTGCTGCGGCTGGCCGCGGAACGCTCCGCCGGCGCGCACCCGTATCTGACGACGCCGGAACACACGGCCAAGGCCCGCGAAATCGTCGGGAGCTCGGTATTCCTGGCGCCCGAGCACAAGGTGGTGCTAACCACCGACGCCGCCGAAGCCCGTGCCATCGGGCGCCGGTACGCGGACTTCTACCTGGATCTGAGTAACTACGTGAACAATTGGCTGCGTCTCGGCTTCACCCAGGATGACGTGCGCAAGCCCGGCAGCGACCGGCTGATCGACGCGGTGGTGGCCTACGGCACCCCGGAAGCCATCGCGCAACGCCTCCACGAGCATCTGGACGCCGGCGCCGACCACGTGGCGATCCAGCCGCTGGACGCGACGGGCGACGACGAGATAGTACGGGTACTCGGCGAGCTGTCAGGACCGCTGGGCATCACCCGTTAGGGTTTGACCATGCGGTTACTGGTCACCGGCGGCGCCGGCTTCATCGGCGCCAACTTCGTGCACAGCACCGTACGCGAGCACCCCGAAGATTCGGTGACGGTGCTTGATGCCATGACCTACGCCGGTCGGCGTGAGTCGCTGGCCGACGTCGAGGACGCCATCAGGCTGGTGGTGGGCGACATCTGCGATGCGGAGCTGGTCTCCCGGCTGGTCGCGGAGTCCGACGCGGTGGTGCATTTCGCTGCCGAGAGCCATGTCGACAACGCCTTGGACGATCCCGGCCCGTTCCTGCACACCAACGTGTTGGGGACGTTCACGATCCTGGAAGCAGTACGGCAGCACGGTGTGCGGCTGCACCACATCTCCACCGACGAGGTCTACGGTGACCTGTTGCTCGACGACCCCAAGCGGTTCACCGAATCGACGCCGTATAACCCGTCGAGCCCGTACTCGGCGACCAAAGCCGCCGCCGACATGCTGGTGCGGGCCTGGGCGCGGTCGTATGGGGTGCGCGCGACGATCTCGAACTGTTCCAACAATTACGGGCCGTATCAACACGTCGAGAAGTTCATCCCGCGCCAGATCACCAATGTGCTCACCGGCCGGCGGCCCAAGCTGTACGGCAGCGGGGCCAACGTCCGCGACTGGATCCACGTCGACGACCACAACAGCGCCGTCCGGCGCATCCTGGAACAAGGACAGATCGGCCGCACCTACCTGATCGGTGCGGAAGGCGAGCGCGACAACCTGTCCGTGCTGCGCGCGCTGTTGCGGATGATGGGTCGAGAACCTGACGACTTCGACCACGTCACCGACCGGGCCGGACACGACCTGCGGTACGCCATCGACCCGTCAGGGTTGTATGACGAATTGTGCTGGGCACCAAAGCATACCGACTTCGAGGAAGGGTTGCGCACCACCATCGACTGGTATCGTGCCAATGAATCCTGGTGGCGTCCGTTGAAGGACGCCGCGGAGGCCCGCTATGAAGGACGTGGGTCAGTGAGATGAAGGTTCGCGAACTGAACATCCCGGGCACCTGGGAGATCACCCCCACCATTCATGGCGATTCCCGTGGACTGTTGTTCGAATGGCTTACCGACCACGACTTCACCGCGTTCGCCGGTCACCACTTCGATGTCCGGCAGGCCAACTGCTCGGTCTCCTCGGCCGGTGTGCTGCGTGGCTTGCACTTCGCCCAGGTGCCACCGAGTCAGGCCAAATACGTGACCTGTGTGTCCGGATCGGTGTTCGACGTTGTCGTTGACATCCGGGTGGGATCACCGACATTTGGTCAGTGGGACGCGGTTTTGCTCGACGACACCGACCACAGGACGATTTACATCTCCGAAGGCCTGGCTCATGGCTTCCTTGCCCTCCAAGACAATTCGACGGTGATGTATCTGTGCTCGGCCGAGTACAACCCGCAGCGCGAACACACCATTTGCCCGACGGACGCGGCACTGGCGATCGACTGGCCGCTGGTCAACGGCGCCCCGCCGGAATTGTCCGATCGTGACGCCGCGGCCCCCGGTTTCCAGGAAGTGCGCGCGTCTGGGCTCTTGCCCACCTGGGAAGAGACGCGCAGTTTCATCGACGGTATGCAAAGCGAGTAATCGCGAGCTCTCGAGAGTCAGCCGTTCAGCCGCGAGGTGGCGGCCGAACGCGCAACCTGGGTCGCTGCAGGTCGAGATCAACGAGGTCACCGACTCGATCGTTCTTCCGGTCGCTCACGAGCCGAAAAGCAACCACCCTCGTTAGACTGCCGCTACGATATCGTCGACAGCGCGGGGCCAAACGATAGGCGAAGAGTACATGAAACTCGCGCACGCTGAACGCAATCCGGTTAGCACTGGCAACCGAAGTGATTCTCCTGCATTCCTTCCAGAACACCGGGCGCGTGCCGCCCGCGTGGATTCGCCAGATTCTTATGTCGGTGGGGGTGGACGGGTTCTTTGCGATCTCGGGGTTCCTCATCACCGCCAGTTGGCTCAGCCACCCGCGGATCGGTGATTATCTGGCCGCTCGAGCTCTTCACATCCTCCCCGGATTGTACGTCCGCCTGATCGTGACGGCTTTGTCATCGCCCCGATCAGTGTGGCTATTCAGGGCGGCTCGGCAGCGAAGCTCCTGCGGTCCCCCGGACCGATTGAGTATGTGTTGGAAAACAGCGCAGTCGCCTATGTTCAGTTGGGTGTCGGCGGAACACCGCACGGGATTCCCAGGCCGCGCATTTGGAACGGTTCTCTGCGGTCGCTCATCTACGAGGTGATGTGCTACATCGCGGTTGCTGCGATCGGTGTGGCCGGACTCGCCAATCGATGTTGGGTTTCCCCTGTGATATTGGCGCTTTCGGTGTTTGTCGCGACATTGCTACCGCCCCTTACCCTTTTCGAGGCATGGACCATCCCCACCTCGTGGTGCGCTCCGCGATTATGTTTGCTGCCGGAGCGCTCATACATCAGTGGCGCGACAAGATACCCGCGCGGTGGTCGCTCGTCGCGGTGAGTGTGGTCATCGTTCTCGCTTGTGGTGTGCTGCCCGATTACCGGGTGGTCGCCGCCATCCCGCTGGCGTACGCCGTCATCGTCTCCGGGGCTCTGATCCACAACAAGCGGTTGAGATTACAGACGGATCTGTCCTGCGGCGTATATATCTACGCTTTTCCGATGCAGCACTTGCTGGTTATCTGCGGGCTGGCCAGCCTGGATCCGTTGGTGTTCTTCGTCGTTTCGACGTTAGCCACTTTGCCGCTCGCCGCGCTCAGCTGGTTCCTGGCCGAAAAGCGCGCGATGGCTTTGAAATCTCGTCTTCTCCGAAAGTGGTCGGCCCAGGCTCAACATGGAGCGGGCAGCGATCGCAACGCCACCGCAACACGACTCGTCACTGATCTAAAGCAAAGTGCTGGTTCCTAATCGAAAAACCCGCGCAGTCCCTGAAATACCGGCTCAGACTGAAGTGGTCTGCTCCCGACCTTGCGAAAAGCGGCGACCAAGGTGCCACCGCGGACGACCTCGTTCCTGAACAGCCGGCTCCGGAGCCTCCGGGTAATCTCCTAGTGGGCCGCCGCCCCGCAACCAAAAGACCCGCCCACAGCAACATCGTCAGCACCCCAGCGGCCACGCTGATGGCCGCGTACGGTGATGGGTCCCAGCCCCGCTCGGAAAACCCGTATAATCCGACCGTCCTGGATAGCGCGAACGCGAACAGCGAGCCGCCGGCCACCGCGGCGCCGGCCCACTGCAGCCAGGCGGGCCCCCCGACGGCGATCAGCAAAGCCAACGAAAACGAGACGCTGGCCTGGATCAGGAAGGCCGTGCCGATCATCGGAATGTGCTGGTAGCCATGGACATAAAGATAGGCGTGGATGGCAGCACTGACGGCCAGGGATGCGGCCAGGGCAAGCCGAAGCAAGAGTTTCATTGCAGCGTCGTCTCTTTCAGTGCCAGGACGGTCTGCCCTTTGGTGTAGTTGACCTCGCGGATCCCCAGGGCGTCGCGCAGCTTACCGGCGGGCAGCGTGACCGGCTTGGGCGCCGGCCCGTCGCCGGGATGCGGCAGCGGGTAGGCGGTCGTCGTACCGCTGTAGAACGTCACGTTGCCTTCCGTCTTGGAAAACAATTGGTGCACATGTCCATTCAGGCAAGTAACGGACGAGAAGCGGCTCAGGTAACTGAGCGCCTGGGCCGCGTCATCGGTGCCCCAGCCCCAGTCCGGGTACATGGCGAACAACGGAATGTGACTGAACACGATGATGGGGGTATCGCTGGACAACCCGGCGACATCTTTCTGGACGAACGCCAACTGGTCGACGCCCAAATGCCCGAGCTTCTTCAGGTTCAAGGTGTTGACCAGGGCGATCACGTGGACCCCGGCGATGTCGAAGCTGTACCACCCGTCGCCGCGGGTGCCCGCACCGAAGACGCTGCGGTACTTCTGTCCCCCGTCGTCGACCGAGTCGTGCTCTCCGGGCACGGTGAAGACATGCGGGGTTTGCAACTGGGTCATCATCTGCTTCACCTGGTCGAACTGCTCGGGGCTCGACAGGTGGGTGAGATCGCCGGTGTGGATGACGAAATCCGGTGTGTAGCCAAGGCTGTTGATCTGGTCGATCGCGTGACCGAAGGTCCCGGCGACATCCGGGTTGGGCGCACCGGTGAAGCCGATGTGGCTGTCGCTGACTTGCGCGAACCGCAGCGTGGGCCGGGCCTGGGTATGTTCGGCCGCCGCCGTGCCGGCGACGTGCGAGATGACTTCGCCACCGACCACGGCGAACCCGACCGCCGCGCCGAACCACGCCGAGTGCCGCAGCAGCTGGCGGCGGGTCATCCCGTTCGGATCGTTGCTGGTGTTCATCCGGTCACCACCACGGTGCCGTGCATCATCGGGTGAATCGAGCAGACATAGTCGAATTTCCCAGGAGCGCTGAAGGTGTAGGAGAAGGTGGCGCCCGTTCCCATCCCGGGCGAGTGAAACGACCCGTCGCTCGCGGCGACGGTGTGCGGTTCCTCATCGCGGTTGGTCCACGTGACGGTGCTGCCCGCCTTGACGGTCAACGTCGCCGGTACGAACGCGAAGTTGTCGATGGTGACTGCGTCGCCCGCGGCCGCCGCGGGCGACCCGGTGGCCGATGCGGTGCCCACCGGCATGCCGGGCATCCCGCTCATCCCCGGCATGCCGGGGGTTCCGCTGGCATTCGAGCCGAAGGTTACCGACGGCTGTGCGGTGGGTTGCGAGGACGAGCAGCCGGCCAGCACGACACCGGCGGCCAGCATCGCGACCCAATGTTTTCGAAGCTTTCGGATATCCATGCCCACAGATACGGCGGTGGGTTACACCACCTGGCAGACCTCTAGCTACTTCGACCTGAAAAAGTAGGCGTGTTGTTTCGGGGTCGGATCGCGTTGAGCTGGGAAGATGGCCTCAATGCCCTTGTTGCGGAAGGGATTGAGGCCATCGTGTTTCGTACTGTAGGCGATCAGTGCTCGTTGTGGGAGTCGATTCTTCCTGAAGAGGTG
>DATJQO010000063.1:0-59796 GCA_035505695.1 Mycobacterium sp. | reverse complement strand
ATCCGCTGCTCGAGCTGAGTGAGCGCATGATCCGGTGCGCCTGCAACGCCGCTGAGCAGCCGCTAAATAGCGGCCCGGGCCGTCACGGCGCGATCGGAAAGCTCGCTTCCGACCCGTGGAGCCTAGGGGAATCGAACCCCTGACACCTGCCTTGCAAAGGCAGTGCTCTACCAACTGAGCTAAGGCCCCTCAACGTGCTGGGGTGACTGAACGGATGTGTCCGTCACCGCCACGTGCCAGACCTCGACGCTGCGTCGTGACCACACCACCGCCGCCACTAGCGCGATCAGTGCCAGTGGTAATGCGAGTCTTACACAGCGTCTTGACGGGCACATGGTTGTGGGCCTAGGAGGACTCGAACCTCCGACCTCTTCGTTATCAGCGAAGCGCTCTAACCGCCTGAGCTATAGGCCCGCACTCGCGTACGGCCGAGCGACGAGATTACCGCAATCGTCGCCCGACCCCCAAAAATCCAGGACGCACGTTAGTCGCGGTCCGCTAGGGTGACTTCGATGCCGCCGATCAGGTCGGTGGCGAGGTTGTAGACGAACGCGGCGATGGTCGCCATCGCGGTCAGCAACACGATGTTGACCAAGCCGATCAAGACGGCGCCGCCGAAAATTGTGCCGCTGGAAACCAGTTCTCCGCTGCTGCCGCTGGTGTTGTTCAGCAGGTCACCGACGTTGCTGTTCAGCTTGGACCACACACCCATCCCGCCGAGCACCAGGTAGAGGAACGCGACGGCGATCATCCAGACAAAGAACAACGCCACTGAGAGCAACAGGGACACCTTCAACGTGCTCCACGGATCGATCCGGCGGATCTGCATGCTGGCCCGTACCGGGCCCCGCGTTCGCCGCGACACCTGCACCAGGTTGTCACCGGCCTCCCGGCCGTCCCGGCTGTCCGTCACCGCCGAACGGCCAGACCCCGACAAGCCGGCCGTCTCCGCCGTCCGGTCCGGCG
The DNA here is from genome assembly GCA_035505695.1 of Mycobacterium sp. Classification (GTDB taxonomy): domain Bacteria; phylum Actinomycetota; class Actinomycetes; order Mycobacteriales; family Mycobacteriaceae; genus Mycobacterium. The sequence continues at coordinate 58,830 of DATJQO010000063.1, read as the reverse complement.
CAGGCTTGCGCTGGGGGCCGCGCGGGCTCGGGCCCGACAAATCCGGTAATTCGCTGGCGTAGGCCTCGGCCGGTGGGCCGTCGTTACGCGCGGGCGCAGGCTCCACATCGTGCGGGGGATTCTTCGAAGGCACCGGTGCGCCCGGCGCCGGCACCGCAGTACCGGAAACAAAGCGGTTCAACCGGGCCTCAACGCCGGGGGGCGGACCCGGTGGCCGCACGTCGGTGGCTGGTTCACCCTGGCGATGCGGTGCTTGCGCGGGCCGGGCGCCGCCACGCTGCCACTGCGGCGACTCCGCAGCATCCTGGACGCGGCCAGGCTGTGCGGGTGGCGTCGCGCGGTGTGCACCGGCACGCTCCACCGAACCGTCCCCATTGAGGCCATCGCCCTTTTTGGGGGCGCCCGGCTCGTTCGGTGAGGTCACCCCGACTCCTTACATCTTCTATTTCTACTTTGGCCGCCAAGGCCGTGATAGTCGCATTATGTCTGGTCTGGCTGAGTCTAATTGTCCGGATCCGCTGCAGACGCCACGCGTGGTCCGCATCGCTGCCCGACTACCCGTCCGACTCCGCCGCGCCGTTACCGTCTCCGACCACTTCATCGGCGTTTTCCTCGGCGTTACGCGCGATGGCCAACAACGTGTTGTCCTCACCGAGGTTCATCAGGCGCACGCCCTTGGTCTGCCGTCCCGCCTTACGTACCTGACTCGCCGCAGTACGGATGACCCCGCCACCGGAGGTGATTGCGTACAGCTCGCTGTCGTCGTCCACGATCAGCGCGCCAACCAGCCTGCCACGGCGACGGTCATACATGACCGTCAAGACTCCCTTGCCGCCGCGACCCTGAACCGGATATTCCTCGATCGCGGTGCGCTTGGCGTAGCCCCCGGATGTCGCCACGAGCAGATACGTGCCTTCGCGAATCACATTCAGCGACAACAAATAATCGTCGGCGTTGAACCGCATGCCCTGCACGCCTGAGGTGGCGCGTCCCATGGGTCGCAGGGCCTCGTCGGTCGCCGAGAACCTGATCGACTGACCGTTGGCCGACACCAGCAGCAGGTCGTCGTCCGACGAACACAGCACCGCGCCGACTAGCTCGTCGTTGTCGCGCAAGTTGATGGCGACGATTCCGCCGGAGCGGTTGGAGTCGAAGTCGGTCAGCTTGGTCTTTTTCACCAGACCGTTGCGGGTGGCCAGCACCAGGTAGGGAGCGTCCTCGTAGCCGCGGATCTGAATGACCTGTGCGATCCGTTCCTCGGGCTGGAAGGCCAGCAGGTTGGCGACGTGCTGACCGCGAGCGGTCCGCGAGGCCTCGGGCAATTCGTAAGCCTTCGCCCGGTACACCCGGCCCTGAGTGGTGAAGAAGAGGATCCAGTCGTGCGTCGAGCACACAAAAAAGTGCCGCACGATGTCGTCTTGTTTGAGGCCGGCGCCCTGCACGCCCTTACCGCCGCGTTTCTGGCTGCGGTAGAGGTCGGTCTTGGTGCGCTTGGCGTAGCCGGTCTCGGTGATCGTGACGACGACGTCCTCGCGGGCGATCAGATCTTCGTCGTTCACGTCCCCGTCGGCCGCGACGATCCGGGTGCGACGGTCATCACCGTGCTTGTCGACGATCTCGCTGAGTTCGTCGCGCACGATGCCGCGCTGCCGTTCCGGTTTGGCCAGGATGTCTTCCAAGTCGGCGATCTCGGCCTCGATCTTGGCCAGGTCGTCGATGATGCGCTGACGCTCCAAGGCCGCCAAGCGTCGCAATTGCATGTCGAGAATCGCCTGGGCCTGAATATCGTCGATGTCGAGCAGCTCGATCAGGCCGGCGCGCGCGATGTCGACGGTTTCCGACGCCCGAATCAGCGCGATGACTTCGTCGAGCGCATCCAGTGCTTTGACCAAACCGCGCAAAATGTGCGCGCGTTCGTTGGCCTTGCGCAGCCGATAGGTGGTGCGCCGGACGATGACGTCGAGTTGGTGATCGACATAATGGCGGATCAGCTGGTCGAGCCGCAGGGTGCGCGGCACCCCATCGACGATGGCCAGCATGTTGGCGCCGAAACTGGTTTGCAGCTGGGTGTGCTTGTAGAGATTGTTGAGCACCACCTTGGCCACCGCGTCACGCTTGATCTCGACAACGATGCGCACCCCGACCCGGTCACTGCCCTGGTCTTCGACGTTGGAAATGCCGGCCAGCCGGCCTTCGCGGACCTGCTCGGCGATGGACGTGATGAAGTTGTCGTGGTTGACCTGATACGGCAACTCAGTGATCACCAAAGACGTTCTGCCCCTGGCTTCTTCGACTTCCACTACGCCACGCATCCGGATCGATCCGCGGCCGGTTTTGTAGGCGTCGGCAATACCCTGCGTGCCGACAATCAGTCCGGCAGTGGGAAAGTCGGGGCCTTTGATTCGCTCCATGACCGCGGCCAGGGTGGCTTCCTCGTCGGCCTCGTGGTTTTCCAGGCACCAGAAGACGGCGTCGGCGAGCTCACGTAGGTTGTGTGGCGGGATATTGGTCGCCATCCCGACCGCGATGCCGCCGGACCCGTTGGCCAGCAGGTTGGGGAAGCGGCTGGGCAGAACCGTCGGCTCCTGCACCCGGCCGTCGTAGTTGGGTATGAAATCGACTGTCTCCTCGTCGATTTCACGCAGCATCTCCATTGCCAGCGGTGTCAGCCGCGCCTCGGTGTTGTGACTGACAAACCCGTTCGTCAGGAAGGCATGATCGTCAGTGTCGACGCGCAAGCTATACACCGGCTGCACGCCGGCTTCGGTGACCGAGGCGACTTTGGCGTAGTAGAACCGCCCATCCGTGAGGTCGGTCGCGATGGCGCGTACGTCGGGGTCTGCGATGCGCGCCAGTATCTTGGCTCCATGGGTGCGCCAGCGTTGGATGCGGTCGACGTTGTGGCGGTTGAGCCAATCTTTGTCGACCCACCGGCTGCCGCAGTGTTTGCGAATGAAGGCCGCCAACCCGGGAACGTAATCATCGTTGCGGCCGGCGCACGGTGGCATGGAGTCGAGGATGGTCGTCAGCTTCACTTGCTTTGCACCGCCGAAACCGATTTGGGTAGCGAATAACTCGGCTTGGGCGCTATTGGTGATAACGACCTTGTGCTCACCGGCTGTGTGCCGGTATCGCTTCGAGACCACACCAAACTCCAACAACATTTGCTGCACGTCTTTGGCCAGGCGCTCGCTGATCGTGTTGTACGAGATCTGAATGGTGTTGCGGGGCAGTGCAGAGCAGGATCCATCACCCTCGAAGAGCGCTTGCAGAAACACCCGCTTGACCGCTGCCGGAGCTTGCCACATCCACTCAGGCACGGCTTTCTGTGCGGACCGCTGGCCCATCATCTCCCACAGCCGACTCTGCTTGAGCGAAGTCACGTTCTGGACGTGGAGAACGTGCAGCAGAGAGCCTGATGCGATCGTCTGCTGGTACACGCCGCGCTTACCCCCGACAACCGCGTCGTAAGCACCAACAACCATCGTGAAGTAGTCGCGGTCTAGATTGGCAAAGCCCGCTCTATTTTCCGAGACATAGCCCTCGCTGATGAAGACACCCAACAGCAGCGCCTCCAATGTGGCATGCCGGTCCGCCGGACCGAACTCCACTGGCGGAGTCCGTTGTAAGACGACATGGTCGTCGGGTCGGATCTCCTCGATCAGCTTCCACAGCAGAGTCGGAACGCCGCCGACATCGACCAGGCACAGCAATGGGTGGTTCGGCGTGCCGGTGACTTCATAGCCCTCGACGGTACGTACCTTGTACGTCTGATGGTCACCGGAATGAAATAGGCAATCGGCGCCGACGGGGTTCCCGTGCCGGTCTAGGACCTTGAGCGCGACCTCGTTGTCCGAATTTGGCCGAGCGCCCGCAACGACATCGCCGATCCGCACGGACTGCCCAAATGGCAAGCGCACCAATGTGTCTCCGGCCAAGCAATAGCGCATTGCCGCCGGAGGGTCGTTGCCCGGCGAGCCGAAGTTGCCCTGCCCGTCGACGAGGGGATAGCGCAGCGACCATGGTTGCGCCATGCGCACCAAGGTGTCGTAGATGGACGCGTCGCCGTGCGGGTGATAGTTGCCCATCGTTTCGGCCACCGACCGCGCTGACTTTGCGTGGCTTCGGTCCGGGCGGAAGCCGGAGTCGTACATCGCGTAGAGGACGCGGCGGTGCACCGGCTTGAGGCCGTCGCGCACCTCCGGCAGCGCGCGGCCCACGATCACGCTCATTGCGTAGTCGATGTAGCTGCGCTGCATCTCCTGCTGAATGTCAACCGGTTCGATGCGGTCGCCGGCCTCGTCGCCCGGCGGCAGCGTGGTGTCAGTCATTTATTCCTCGTTTGTTCCGGGTATGCGTGTCTGACCGACTCAGACATCCAGGAAGCGAACGTCCTTGGCGTTGCGGGTGATAAAGCTGCGGCGCGCGTCGACGTCCTCACCCATCAGGATGGAGAACAACTCGTCGGCCGCCGCGGCGTCGTCCAGGGTGACCTGGCGCAGCACCCGCACGGACGGGTCCATGGTGGTTTCCCACAACTCCTTGGCATCCATCTCACCCAGACCCTTGTAGCGCTGGATGCCGTCTTCCTTATTGATCTTCTTGCCGGCCTTGAGTCCCGCCTCCAACAGGCCGTCGCGCTCGCGGTCGGAATAGGCGAACTCGGGATCACTGCGCTGCCACTTCAACTTGTACAGCGGTGGCTGCGCCAAGAACACGTGCCCGTTCTCGATCAGCGGTCGCATGAAGCGGAACAACAGGGTTAGCAGCAGGGTGGAGATGTGCTGGCCGTCCACGTCGGCGTCGGCCATCAACACGATCTTGTGGTAGCGCAGCTTGGTGATGTCGAACTCGTCGTGAATCCCGGTACCCAAGGCGGTGATGATCGCCTGGACTTCGGTGTTCTTCAAGACTCGGTCGATACGCGCCTTCTCGACGTTAATGATTTTGCCGCGCAACGGCAAGATCGCCTGGAACATCGAGTCGCGGCCGCTCTTGGCCGAGCCGCCGGCTGAGTCACCCTCTACCACATATAGTTCCGACTTGCGCGGATCGGTGGAACGGCAGTCCGCCAGCTTGCCCGGCAGCCCCCCGAGATCCGTCGCACTCTTGCGGCGCACCAGCTCTCGTGCCTTGCGCGCCGCGATCCGGGCCTGCGCCGAGGAAACCGCTTTGTTAACAACGACTTTCGCGTCCGAGGGGTTCGCCTCGAACCAGTGGGTGAGTTGCTCGTTGCAGACCCTCTGCACGAAGGACTTCACCTCGGTGTTGCCCAGCTTGGTCTTGGTCTGGCCCTCGAACTGAGGTTCGCTGACCTTGACGGAGATGACCGCCGCCAAGCCTTCGCGGATGTCGTCACCGGTGAGGTTGGGGTCCTTTTCTTTCAGTAATTTGCGGTCTTTGGCGTATTTGTTCACCACTGACGTCAAGGCACTGCGGAAGCCTTCTTCGTGGGTACCGCCCTCGTGGGTGTTGATGGTGTTGGCAAAGGTGTGCACCGACTCCGAATAACCGGCGTTCCACTGCATCGCGATTTCGGCTTCATGACCTGGCCCCTTGCCCGAGAAATCCACGATGCTGCTGTGGATCGGGCTCTTGGTGCGGTTGATGTGTTTGACGAAGTCGACCAGCCCGCCGGGGTAGTGGAAGGTGCGGGTTTTCACCTTATGCGGCTTGGCCGATTCTGCCCTCTGCTCCTCGGCTGATTTGGGTGCATCGGCGACATCGCTTACCACTTCGTCTACGACTTCTTCCTGCGACACCCGCTCGTCGGTCAGGTTGATGGTCAGCCCCTTGTTCAGGAAAGCCATCTCTTGGAGCCGTCGGGCGACGGTTTCGAAGTCGTACTCGGTGGTTTCGAAGACGTCGGGGTCCGCCCAGAACCGCACCGTGGTGCCGGTCTTCTTGGTCGCGGCGCCCTGTTTGAGCCCCAGCGGCACCGACTTCTCGTATACCTGCGACCACTCGTAGCCGTCGCGTGAAATTTCCACCTCGAGCCGGGTGGACAGCGCGTTCACCACCGAGACCCCCACACCGTGCAGGCCTCCGGAAATCGCGTACGCGTCGGAGTCGAACTTGCCGCCAGCGTGCAGCTGCGTCATGACCACATCGACGGTGGGTATGCCCGACGCGTGCATCGCGACCGGAATGCCGCGTCCATCGTCGGCGACTTCGACACCACCGTCCTCGAGCAGCACCACGTTGACCGTGTTCGCATAGCCGGCCATCGCCTCGTCCACCGCGTTGTCGACCACTTCCCAGATGAGATGGTGCAAACCTCGCTCACCGGTCGACCCGATATACATCCCCGGACGTTTGCGGACCGCCTCAAGGCCTTCGAGAATGGTGATCGATGACGCGCCGTATTCGTCTTGTGCCTTCTTCTTGTGGGCAGCCACGGTCGGAATGCTCTCCTTGGGGTTACGTGCGAGCGGTCCGGTCACCGCAACGGTCGCACCTGACCACTCTACCGTCATCGACCGTCGGCATCGATTTTCTGGGCGCGTTTCTACCCAGCTGACCGCGCCGTCAGCAGGATTTCTTTATTCCCGGCGCGTCCTGACGTTCGCCGGGCAACTCCGTTTCGTTCTGACGGATTTGAGGCGCAATTCGTTGACCGGTCGGCGGGGGCGCGTTTCGGGCTGCGGGGAGCTGCCCGACACGTTAGCCGTAGGTGTCCCGGGGCCCTCTTCCCGCGATATGGCGTGGCCCCTTCCGCCAGGACGGCGTGGCCGGACCAGTAATCTTCAGCGACGTCACCACCCCGTTGCCGACCGCCGCGGCGATCTTGGCCAGCAGTTGCGCCTGGATCATCCGCAGCTGGGTGGCCCAGGCCGTCGATTCGGCGGCAACGCTAAGTACCCCGTCATCCAACGCAGTCGGGATGGCATGGTCGGCGATCTGCTGGCCCACCACCGATGACCAGTTACCCAGCACCCTGCCTTCGGCGACGTGCGCAGACCAACCGCGTTTCTTCGCCAGATCGCGAGCCAGCCTGCCCAACGGTTGTGGATCGCGAACATCGGGCCCGGGTCCCGACCAGCTGCGCCGTTGCCCGGCCACCCGCCGTGGCGTCGGTGGGATCGCCCGGCCGCGGCCGGCGTCCTTTCCCTGTGCCCGGGCCGCAGCGCGCGCCTCCTCCAGAGTGCGCCGCACCAAGTCGATGCCGGTCAGCCCGTTCAGCGGTGCGTCGGCGGCAGCGGCGCTGGATTCGTCCTGGCCCCCGCTCACGACCGCACCGCCGACACTCGGCCCAAATCGTCGTCACGCAAATCTATGTACACCACGCTGCCGGCCCAGCCCGCCGGAATGTCATCTACCACCGCTGCAGTCACCAACACCTGCTCCGCTGATTCCGCCACCGTGGCTAAGGCACGACGCCGGGCCACGTCAAGCTCGGCGAACACATCATCAAGCAACAACACCGGTTCGCTCCCGTCGGCTCGCAACAGCTCATACGCCGCTAACCGCAGCGCCACCGTAAAGGACCACGACTCCCCGTGGCTGGCAAAACCTTTCGCAGGTTGATCCCCGAGCCACAATTCCAAATCGTCGCGATGGGGACCGACCAAACACATCCCGCGTTCCAGCTCAGCGTCGCGGCGTGCCGACAACCCGGCCAGCAAAGCGGTCTCCAGGAACTCGCGATCACCACCGCCGATGTCGCCCGCGATCTCGGCTCCAAGACTCGATCGATAAGCGATCGACGCCGGCCGAGACCCGGGCGCCAACAACTCATAGGCCTTCTCCACCTCTGGCGCCAACTGATTTATTAGATCGATGCGAGCTGCCATCAAGTCAGCGCCGTGCGCCGCCAACCGGCTATCCCACACGTCCAACGTGGCCAAGGCGCTCCGGTCACCCCGATGCCGCACCCCAGAAACAGACTTCAACAGCGCGGTGCGCTGTCGCAGCACCTTCTCGTAATCGGCGCGGATCGCCGCAACTGCCGGGCGGCGCAGCGTCGCCAAGTCATCGAGACAGCGGCGTCGATCGGCCGGATCCCCGCGCACCAGTGCCAAGTCTTCGGGAGCGAAAAGCACCGCCCGCAACACTCCGACCACCTCACGCGTGCTGCGCACCGGTGAACGATTCAACCGCGCCTTATTAGCTCGGCCCGCCGCGATTTCGATGTCAATCGCACACTCTCGCCCCTCGTTGACAATGATGGTCGAAACCACAGCCCGGGTGGCACCCGCGCGCACCAACGGTGCATCAGTTCCCACCCGATGCGAGCCCAAGGTACTCGAATACCACAGGGCCTCAATCAGATTCGTCTTGCCGAAGCCATTCGGGCCGACAAACACCGTCCGGCCCGGCTGCAATTCTAGGTCGGCGTGCGCCCAGGACCGGAAATCACGCAGTCCCAAATGCCGGACGTACACCTATCCAGGCAACCGAACTGGCATCAGCAGATACACGTAATCCGTCGGGAGGGCCGCGAAGGGACCACTACCGCTGGGTTGACTGTCACCGTCGGATGTCGGGCGTAACAGCGCCGGCTTCCCCGGAGTCGTGAAACCAAACGACACCCGCTCGGAGTGGACCGACGCAAGTCCATCGGTCAAATACGTCGGGTTGAACGCGATAATCAACGGATCACCGACGAAATCCACGGACAGATCTTCCTCGGCCCGACCCACGTCGTCGGCGCCCGCAGACAGCCGCAGCATCCCGTCGCCGAATTCCATCCGCACCTGCGCACCTCGATCGGCCACCAACGCAACCAGCTTGATGGCCTCGGTCAACTCCGCGACGTTGATGGTGGCCACCGCCGTGTGCTCGGCCGGCAACAACTGACGAAACTTCGGAAACTCCGCATCGAGGAGCCGGGTAGTACTGCGCTTACCGTTGCCGCTGATGCCGAGCAATCCGTCTTTTCCGACGCCCGCGCCCGCGCCCAACGACAAACGAACGTCAGCGCCGTCGGTGCCCGCTCTGGCCGCCTCGGCCAGTGTCTTGGCCGGGACCAACACTGCGGCGTCGATGTCGGGCGAGGACGCCGACCACGTCAACTCGCGCACAGCCAGGCGGAACCGGTCGGTGGCAGCCAAAACCACGATGTCACCTGAGATCTCGACCCTGATACCGGTCAACATCGGCAACGTGTCGTCGCGGCCGGCGGCAATTGCGACCTGACCGATCGCCTCGGCGAACAGATCCGCCGGCAACGTCCCGGTCTCTTCCGGCAGCTCCGGGAGTGTCGGGTAATCCTCAACTGCCATGGTGGGCAACGAGAACCTCGCACTTCCGCAGTTCAAGGCAACCCGATTACCATCGACGTAGAAGTCGACCGGCTTGTTCGGCAACGCCCTGGTGATGTCGGACAACAGCCTCCCGGACACCAAAACGCTTCCGAAAGAAGCGATTTCAGCTGCCACCTGCGCTTCAGCGGAAACCTCGTAATCAAATCCGGAGATGGTCAGGCCGTCATCGGAGCCGGATAACAGCACCCCGGAAAGCACAGGCACCGCCGGCCTGGTCGGCAGATTCTTCGCCACCCACGAGACCGCGTCGGCGAAAGGCTCCCGCTCCAAACGAAACTTCAAGTCGCCGAGACCAGCCGTCGGCGTCGCCGCGTCCATAGCGTCCCTTCACCTACCCAGCGTTCAGCATTCACTGACCAGCCTCCCCGGCCAGCACCCGGCCCCGTCGCGAACACCGCTGACACGTGCTGCGGCAACGACGACCGCAACGGCTGGTCGAACAACAACCGTAGATCGTCTAAGGCCATCTTGAAAGCTAATCGAGAAGGCCGACAACCTCGGTCAAGCGCGCCTTAGCCGGGCTTGTGCAACGAACGTCCCCAGCGCTGTATTTCAAAGAAGAACCGACGAAGAGATTTCAGTATCAGTAATAAGGGCTGTGCAATCTGGGGACGGGTGGCGTTCGGTGCAGCTAGGGCGGCGATCGGCTTGTGGATGACAACGTTGATAACTGTGCGCGCCGTGTTGGGCGGCTGGGGATGGCGGACGCATGTGGAGGGCAGGCGCTCTGGTGCACTGCTGTTTTAGTGCCTTGTACACAGCACCGCACACAGCAACCGGGTGTGGCAGATGTGACAGGCGTGTGCAAAGTTTTTTGAAAAAAATTCCGCGGAAGCGCGGGAATTCAGCGCTTGGACCGTTGGCGGATGCGGGTGGTGAGCTCCTTGACGTGATCGAAGACCTCACGCCGCTCGGCCATCTCGGACAAAATCTTCCGCTGTGCATACATCACCGTGGTGTGGTCGCGGCCGAATGCTTGCCCGATTTTGGGCAGTGACAGGTCGGTGAGCTCACGACACAGGTACATCGCGATTTGGCGTGACTGAGCCAACGCTCGGGTCTTGCCCGGCCCGCGCAGTTCTTCCACCGTGGTGTCGAAATATTCGGCGGTGGCGGCCATGATGGTCGCCGCGCTGATTTGCATGGTGCTGGCGTCGGCGATCAGGTCGCGCAGCACGATCTCGGCGAGCGCCTTGTTGATCGGGGCCTTGTTCAGCGAGGCGAACGCGGTCACCCGGATCAGTGCGCCCTCGAGTTCGCGGATGTTGCGTTCGATGCTGCTGGCGATGAGCTCGAGCACGTCGTCGGGCACCGCCAGTCGTTCCATCTGCGCCTTCTTGCGCAAGATGGCGATGCGGGTCTCCAGCTCGGGGGGCTGCACGTCGGTGATCAGTCCCCACTCGAACCGGGTCCGCAGCCGGTCCTCGAGAGTGGCGAGCTGTTTGGGGGGCCGGTCTGACGAGATGACGATCTGTTTGTTGGCGTTGTGCAGCGTGTTGAAGGTGTGGAAGAACTCTTCCTGGATACCTTCTTTGCCTTCGATGAACTGAATGTCATCGACGAGCAGCACGTCCACATCGCGATAACTGCGCTTGAACGCGACCTTGCGGTCATCACGCAGCGAGTTGATGAAGTCGTTGGTGAATTCCTCGGTGGAAACGTATTTCACGCGCATCCCCGGGAACAGCCGCTGGGCGTAGTTTCCGGCGGCGTGCAACAGGTGCGTCTTGCCCAAGCCGGATTCGCCCCAGATGAATAAGGGGTTGTAAGCGCGCGCCGGTGCTTCGGCGATGGCGAGGGCAGCGGCGTGAGCGAAACGGTTGGATGCTCCGATGACGAAGGTGTCGAACGTGTAGCGGCGGTTGAGGCTGGTTCCGTCGGCGACGGCCGGATCGGCGGTATGCGGACGTTCGGTGAAGTAGTTGGGCCAACTCTGCTGGGCGGTGTCGGCGGGTTCACCATTTTCGTAAGGCTCGTCGGTGTCAGCCACGAGATCGTCAGCCGGGGGAGATGCCTCGGGCTGGCCGAAGGATTCCGCGGGTGCCAGCGCGCCTTCGTCGACGTCGTCGGGCGGCGGAGCGACTCGCACCCCGAGTTGGATTTGTTGTCCGAGCCGGCGGCTGAGGGCATCGGTGATAGGCGCGCGCAGGTGACGTTCGATCTCGTTTTGGACGAAGCTGCTCGGCACCGACAACAGCGCGAATCCCTCGACGATCGTCAGCGGCTGGACCAGGTTAAGCCATGCACGTTGCTGTGGAGTCAGCGGAGTTATCAGAGTTGTGCGGTTGGCCGCCGCGGCGTCTGCGGTGGGTTCGCCGTTCAACTCGGAAACAACGGCGTTCCACACTGTCGTGAAACCTGAACCGGGGTCATCGGTCAACGACGCATCTCCCTGGTTCTCGAGCATCCCGGGTCGAGGTACCAACCAGCTTGGCGACGAAGCAACTGTCCACATAGTTATACACAGATGTGGACAGAATCATCGTATGCGAGCCACAACCTGCGACGGCTCGCGATCTCCGCGCTGAAGAAAACCGTTGAAGGTTGTCTAGGCAGCTAGTCGATCCACCATCCTCGCTTCGTTGTCGAACGCTGTGTCAGTCTAAAACGACTCTGGCAGAAGCTAACAGTTTTCCGGGCGGCTGCCAACAGTTCTGCTGCATTCCAATCGGGTTGTTTAGGATCGGTTGGGCCAGACGTGGCCACGCGGCGAAGCGCGGGCGGTGCCGAATCATAATGGTTCCGCGATGTCGGGCGAGTGCCTTGGCACAAGCCAGGTTTGACCAGGCGAAGACGGGTCAGTACCCTCAAACAGTCGCCCGAAAGTCGGCGATACGGCTGCGACCTAGATTTAGGGACCGCGCCGGCCAGCAGCAAGACCACCTCCGACTGCCCCGCGGACGAGCATAGACGGCTGGGCAGCCGGATGGACATGCGAGACACAACGAGGAGAACGTCGTGGCCAAGGGCAAGCGGACCTTCCAGCCGAACAACCGGCGCCGAGCCCGCGTGCATGGCTTCCGCTTGCGGATGCGTACCCGTGCCGGGCGTGCGATTGTGTCGAATCGGCGCCGCAAGGGCTGTCGCGAGCTATCTGCCTGATCGCAGCGTCAGGTCGTTCCGCGGTGCTTCCCGCACGCAACCGCATGAGGCGGTCAACGGAGTTTGACGCGACGGTGAAGCGCGGGATTCGCATGGCGCAACCGGATGTCGTCGTTCACGTCCGGCGGGGGAGTCTCGGTGACTATGGCGCGGGTCCGCGCGTAGGGCTCATTGTCGGCAAGGGTGTTGGTTCGGCGGTGGACCGCCATCGGGTAGCGCGCCGGCTCCGGCATGTCGCCCGGACGGTTCTGGACGAGCTGGACCCGTCGGATCAACTGGTCATCAGGGCGCTGCCGACTAGCCGGACCGCGTCATCGGCACGGCTGGAGGAGGAGCTGCGGCGGGGCTTACGACGGGCGCTGGAGTCGATCGGAAGGCGGCCATGACTGTTTTGGCGCGGGTACACGCGATGACCCGCACGACGGCCCGGGCGGCTGCGCGCGGCCTGATTTTCGTGATCCAGCTATACCGGCACATGGTGTCACCACTGCGCCCGGCGACATGTCGTTTCGTTCCGACGTGCAGTCAGTATGCGGTCGACGCCCTAACCGAGTATGGCTTGATCTGGGGGAGTTGGTTGGCTGCGGCCAGGCTTGCCAAGTGTGGACCGTGGCATCCGGGGGGATGGGATCCGATACCGGATCGTCCGAACTTTGAAGACGTGAGCGCCGCCGGGGAGTGCCGGGTGTCGCGAGGGGAGAGTGGATCTTTTGTTTAATTTTTTCAGCCTCGACATTATCTACTACCCGGTGTCGTGGATCATGTGGGTCTGGTACAAGCTCTTCGCGTACGTGTTGGGACCGTCGAACTTTTTCGCGTGGGCGCTCTCGGTGATGTTCTTGGTTTTCACGTTGCGTGCCTTGCTGTTCCAGCCGATGGTGCGCCAAGTCCGGTTCACCCGGCAGATGCAAGAACTACAGCCGCAGATGAAGGCGCTGCAAAAGAAGTACGGCAAAGACCGGCAGCGCCTGGGCCTCGAGATGCAAAAGCTGCAGCGCGAGCATGGATTCAACCCATTTCTTGGCTGCTTGCCGATGTTTGTCCAGATCCCGGTTTTCCTCGCGCTGTATCACGTGTTGCGGTCGTTCAACCGAACCACCGGGGGCTTCGGCCAACCGCAGATGTCGGTGGTCCAGAATCGGATGACCGGGAACTATGTATTCAGCCCGGCCGATGTGGGGCACTTCCTGGATGCCAATCTGTTCGGCGCACCGATCGGTGCTTTCATGGCACAACGCACGGGATTGGATGCGTTCAGCCATTTCAGTCGCCCCGCCACGATCGCGGTCGGCCTGCCGGTGATGATCCTGGCCGGCATAGCGACCCACTTGAACAGTCGGGCGTCGGTGTCGCGCCAGAGCCCGGAAGCGGCGGCCAATCCGCAGACGGCGATGATGAACAAGCTTGCCCTGTATGTATTTCCGCTCGGCGTGATCGTCGGCGGCCCGTTCTTTCCGCTTGCGATCCTCATGTACTGGCTCGCCAACAACATCTGGACATTCGGTCAGCAGCACTACGTGTTCGGCATGATCGAAAAAGAGGAAGAAGCCAAGAAGCAAGAGGCCATCCAGCGACGAGCAGCCAACGCGCCCGCGCCCGGAGCCAAGCCCAAACGCAATCCGAAGGCGACACAGCCAGGTGAAAAGGGTTCGGCGGCCGGAGAGGGGCGCGCCGCGCCGGGCTCGACGACCGCGGAATCGGATCCCGGCGATCAGGCGACCGAAGCGGGTACCACGCAGGCCGAGGCTGACACAACGAATCCGAGCGCGCGGGGCACGAGCAACCGCACCCCGCGACCGGGCGCGCGACCAAAAAGACGGAAACGCTGACCGGGCGGCATAGCTATCCGGGGCCGCCGTGACGGGCGTCCTCAATCGGCAGGGGCCCGTGGATGAGGGAGAAGAAGACATGACAGACGCCGACACCACCGAACGCGACTTCGACGCAGAACTGGATACCCAAGCACCGGTCGAGGACGCTGCAGAAGACGACGAAGCGGGCGCCGACGAATTCGACGACATCGAGGAGCGCTTGGTCGCCGAAGGCGAGATCGCCGGCGACTACCTCGAAGAGTTGTTGGACTTGCTGGACTTCGATGGAGACATCGACCTGGACGTCGAAGGCAACCGCGCTGTAGTGAGCATCGACGGGAGCGACGACTTGAACAAGCTGGTGGGTCGCGGCGGCGAGGTGCTTGATGCGCTGCAGGAGCTCACCCGGCTGGCGGTACACCAGAAGACGGGCGTGCGGAGCCGGTTGATGTTGGACATCGCCAGCTGGCGCCAGCGCCGGCGCGAGGAGCTGGCGGCGTTGGGCGACAAGGTTGCGCGGCGGGTGCTCGAATCCGGGGAGCGCGAAGAGCTTGCGCCGATGACACCCTTCGAGCGGAAGATTGTTCACGACGCTGTCGCGGCGGTCCCGGGGGTCCACAGCGAGAGCGAAGGCGTGGAACCCTCGCGTCGAGTTGTCGTCCTGCACGACTAGTCGGGCTGAGTTACAGCCGTGTAGTTAACCAGCGCCCCAGGCGCTAAAGGGCCGGGCAAACAGAGGATGTTTCACGTGAAACATGTCGGCCACATCGAACCCGATGCGGACGACCCTGCGACGCCATCGTCCGTTGGGCCAGGCATCGCAGCCGATGCCGCGTCGGCGATCTTTGGACCGCGGCTGGATATCGCTCAGCGGTACGCGGACTTACTGGCGGGCCCCGGCGTCGAAAGAGGACTCCTTGGCCCACGAGAAGTGGACCGGATCTGGGATCGCCATTTGCTCAACAGCGCTGCCGTCGCCGAGCTGCTCCCCGCGGGTGAGCGCATCATCGACATCGGCAGCGGAGCCGGGCTACCGGGCATCCCATTGGCGATCGCCCGCTCGGACCTCCAGATCGTCCTCCTTGAACCGTTGCTGCGCCGCAGCGAATTTCTCAACGAGGTCGTCGACGAACTAGGGTTGGCCGTCGAAGTTGTCCGCGGCCGCGCCGAAGAACCGTGGGTGCGCAACCAGTTCGGGGAAAGGGACGCAGCGGTGTCGCGAGCGGTTGCATCGTTGGACAAGTTGGCTAAATGGAGCATGCCGCTGCTGCGACCGGGCGGGGCCATGCTTGCGATCAAGGGGGAGCGTGGTCGCGACGAAGTTGAACAATACCGGCGTGTGATTGCAGCATCGGGCGCCGTTGATGCCAGGGTGGTGACATGTGGCGCGACCTATTTGCGTCCCCCCGCAACCGTAGTGGTAGCACGACGCCGAAAGCAGACACGCCACAAGCCGTCGCGGACCGGGAAGGGCTGAATCCGGTGAGTTCTTCAGGAGATTGGAGGCCGGTGCCGGACGGCGCGGGATCAACCGCGCCCGAGGTGGAACCCGCCGCCCCGCCCGATGTTTCACGTGAAACATCGGGCGAATTCGATACCCCCATCGGCGCCGCCGCCGAACGGGCGATGCGCGTACTCCACACCACCTACCCGCCATTGCGCCGGCCCCGCCATCGGCGAGTCTTCACCGTCGCCAACCAAAAGGGCGGCGTCGGAAAGACGACCACCGCGGTCAACCTCGCCGCCGCGCTCGCGCTGCAAGGACTCAAGACGTTGGTCATCGATCTCGACCCGCAGGGCAATGCGAGCACCGCCCTGGGCATCACCGACCGGCAATCCGGGTCGCCCTCCTCATATGAGGTACTGCTCGGCGAGGTATCGATGCGATCCGCGCTGCGGCGCAGCCCGCACAGCGACCGGCTGTTCTGCATCCCGGCGACGATCGATCTGGCCGGAGCCGAGATCGAATTGGTGAGCATGGTCGCGCGTGAGAACCGGTTGCGTACCGCACTTGCCGAACTGGACAACTTCGACTTCGATTACGTGTTCGTTGACTGCCCCCCGTCGCTGGGGTTGCTGACCATCAATGCGCTAGTCGCCGCACCAGAGGTGATGATCCCGATCCAGTGCGAGTACTACGCGCTGGAGGGCGTGTCACAACTCATGCGCAATATCGAGATGGTCAAGGCGCACCTCAATCCTCAGCTCAACGTGACCACCGTGATCCTGACGATGTACGACGGGCGAACCAAGCTTGCCGAGCAGGTGGCCGAGGAAGTGCGTCGATATTTCGGGCCGAAAGTGTTACGCACCGTAATCCCACGCAGCGTCAAGGTCTCCGAGGCTCCGGGCTACAGCATGACGATCATCGATTACGACCCCGGCTCGCGCGGCGCGATGAGCTATCTCGATGCGAGCCGCGAACTCGCGCAACGCGATTGACCATCATCCGGAAAGGGACGAGCATGACACAGCCATTACGCAAGAAGGGCGGGCTCGGCCGTGGCCTGGCGTCGCTGATACCCACGGGTCCCGCGGAAGGCGACGCCGGTCCGGCGACTCTTGGTCCACGGATGGGGGATGCGGCCGCCGACGTGCTGATCGGGGGACCGACGCCGGACGCCGCCGCGATGGGCGCCGTGTATCGCGAGATTGCGCCGGCCGACATCGAGCCCAATCCACGCCAGCCGCGGCAGGTGTTCGACGACGAGGCGCTGTCCGAGTTGGTGCATTCCATCCGCGAGATTGGGCTGTTACAGCCGATCGTGGTGCGGGCCGTGACCGGATCCAAGAGCGGCGCCCGATATCAGATCGTGATGGGGGAGCGGCGCTGGCGAGCGGCGCAGGAGGCCGGGCTGGCGACCATCCCTGCCATCGTGCGGGAGACCGGTGACGACAATCTGCTGCGCGACGCCTTGTTGGAGAACATCCACCGGGTGCAGCTCAACCCGCTGGAAGAGGCGGCGGCTTACCAGCAGCTGCTAGATGAATTCGGTGTCACCCACGATGAACTGGCATCGCGCATCGGCCGCTCCCGGCCGCTCATCTCCAACATGATCCGCCTCCTCAAGTTGCCGATCCCGGTGCAGCGGCGGGTGGCCGCCGGTGTGCTGTCCGCCGGCCATGCTCGTGCGCTGCTGTCGTTGGAGGCCGGTCCGGAGGCGCAGGAAGAACTGGCCGGCCGGATCGTCGCGGAGGGGCTGTCGGTGCGCGCCACCGAGGAAGCGGTCACATTGGCCAACCGGGGTGGCGCGGCCACGCCGGCGCCTCAGCGACGCAAGCCGATCCAGATGCCCGGGCTTCAGGATGTTGCGGAGCGGCTGTCGAATGCCTTCGACACGCGAGTCATGGTCAGTCTCGGCAAGCGGAAGGGAAAGATCGTGGTGGAGTTTGCCTCGGTGGACGACCTGCAGCGAATTATCGACATGATGACCCCCGCTCAGGCATGACGGGGAACACCCTGTAATTACGTCACTGTGACACGGCCCCGGGGAAGAGCGAAAACTGGGCGCGCCCGAAGGATCGCGGTGCGGCGAGATCAGCTGTGCGCCAATGTGATTGATTATCCGATGGGTCTCGACCGCGATCGGCCGGATCAATCGGCGCGGCAACTCGAACCGCAATGTCAAAACTGGCCCGATGAGGGCAAACTCTCCTATCCTGGAGGCGTTGCCGGTGCAAATGGCTGCAGTACCGCACAGGAGCCAGGAGGCTAGTGTCCGCTCGCATTACACCGCTGCGCCTCGAGGTCTTCGAGCAGCTTCCTAAGCACGCGCGCCGCTGCGTGTTTTGGGAGGTCGATCCGGCGACCCTGGGTAACCAGGACCAACTCGCCGACCCGGAATTCGAGAAGGAAGCCTGGTTGTCGATGGTGATGCTGGAGTGGGGTTCATGCGGTCAGGTGGCGACGGCGGCGCAGGACGAGGGAAGCCACGCGGAGCCGCCCTGCCTGGGCTATGTGTTCTACGCGCCGCCACGAGCGGTGCCGCGGGCGCAGCGATTTCCCACCGCGCCGGTGTCCGCGGACGCGGTGCTGCTGACATCGATGGGTATCGAGCCCGGGCTGGCCGCCGAGGATCTATCGCATAGGCTTATCGCACGGGTGATCGAGGAGCTGATGCGGCGCGGAGTTCGGGCGTTGGAAGCCTTCGGCCGTACACCGGCGGCTTCCGAATTGCAGGATCCTCGGGTGGTGAGCCTCGATGTGCGGCCGGTGCTGGAAGCCCTCGGTGACTGCTCGGTCGAGCAGTGCGTCATCGATGCAGAATTTCTCAAGGACGCCGGTTTCGTTGTGGTGGCGCCGCATACGTACTTCCCGCGGCTGCGCCTCGAGTTGGACAAGGGGCTGGGGTGGAAGGCCGAAGTAGAGGCGGCCTTGGAGCGTCTGCTGGAGAACGCACAGCTGCAGCAACCGGTCGGCGCGGGATCTGCGGCGGCCAATATGTTGAAGAGTGACTGAAGCGGTTAGGAACCGCCCAGCCTGCTGGCCCGCTCCACCGACAGCTCGTGCGCCAGCAGTTCGGCGAAAGTGAAAGTGCCAGTGGGCCGGTCATTCTTGCCCAGTAGATACAGGCGCTTGACCGCGGCAAGGATGCCTTCGGCGATGGCGTCGCGGGTCTGCGTGGAGACCAGCATCGCGCGATCACGCGGGTTGGTGATGTAGCCGACGTCGACCTGCACGGTGGGCATCCGGGTCAGGCGTAACAGGTCCCAGGTCCGTCCATGCGTCCGGCAATCCCGTAAACCGGTACGTGCCACCACTTCTCGCTGGATGAAGTCGGCGAGGTTGCGCCCGATCGTGGACACCGAACCATGGGAGTTTCCGAAGTGAAAGGAAGCCACGCCGTTAGCCGAAGGGCTGGGCTGACTTTCGCAGCGTAGGCTGATCATCAGGTCCGCGCCAACATCGTTGGCTGTAGCGGCGCGTTCAGCCTCTGATGGGCTGCGGTTGACCGGCCGCGACAGGAAGGTTTCCATACCGATGGCGGTCATCCGTCCCTCGAGGCGGCTTGCCAAGTCCCACAACACATCTGCTTCACTGATTGGCCCAGACGGCCCCTGCATGATCATGCCGTGGTCCGCACCGCCGCGGCCCGGATCGATGATGATGCGCTTGCCGGACAGTTTGGGCCCCGATCGTCGGACCAATTCTTCTTCACGGAGCGCGTGAGGGGAGCCACCGCTGACCCGCGAACTCAGAAAGTACAAGGAGCGTAACGTTTCTGGGCCGCAGATACCGTCAGCGGCGAGCCCGTATTCACGCTGATACGACATCAAAGCGTTGTGGGTCTGCAACCCGAAGTGCCCGTCGACCAGGCCGGTGTAGAAACCGAGGTCCTGAAGCCGCGCCTGCAGGGTGGCGACGTCATCGCCGTAGAGCGGGGCGCCGAATTGGTGATAGAGCGTGCGCGCACCGAGCCGGTACGACGCCTCCTTCAGTGCCCGGTAGGTGGCCTCGCCGACGATACCGTCGACCAACAATCCACGATGCTGCTGAAATGCACGCACCGCCTGGTCAAGTTCGGCGTCGAACAGCTCAAGGGTGACGTGCTGGCCAGTAGTGAGATCCTCATCGGGGCTGTCCAGATCGGGGCTGTCCAGCAGCCCTAGCGCTGCCAGCGTCGCCCGGATCTCGGTCACAGCTGCGCTGCGGTCACCACAGCGCAACGTATCGCCGTATTCACGGCGCGGACTCGACATGCCAAAGGCCCTCCGGGACAAACTGACAGGCTTGCTTGTGGGCAACAGCTAACCGATATTGTCGCAGACTCTTGTCATATTCCCGAAAACCCCAGGCTAAGCGCGGGGCGTGGTGTGGCGAACTGATACCGGATCAGCTGAGGTTGGGAACCGCGTCGGAAAGCTCGCGTAGCAAGGCTGCCTTACCCTTGGCACCGACTATCCGCTTCACCGGTTGGCCGCCTTTGAACAAGATCAACGTGGGGATCGACACCACCTGGAAGTCGCGCGCTGTTTCCGGATTGGCATCCACATCGAGCTTGGCGACGGTGAGCTGATCTGCTCGCTCGCTCGCGATCTCCTCGAGAACCGGCGCTACCATCTTGCACGGTCCGCACCACGTCGCCCAAAAGTCAACCAGCACAGGCTTATCGGCTGACAACACGTCGGTCGAAAACGACGCGTCAGAGACTTCGATTGTGGCCCCGGCCTTTTCAGCGTCGGTCATTGAGGTGCTCCAATCATCTCGGTACTGCCCGGAAATTCGGTGGCGTCGCCCTGTGCGGCCGAGCTGGATTCCTCATGGTCGACCAGCCAGCGTTCGGCGTCAATGGCCGCGGCGCAGCCGCTGCCGGCCGCGGTGATGGCTTGGCGATAGGTGTGGTCCACCAGATCGCCGGCGGCGAACACCCCATCGATCGACGTGGCCGTGATGCGACCCCGCACCAGTACATAGCCCTCCGCGTCGACATCGAGCACGTCGCGCACCAACTCCGAGCGGGGGTCGTGCCCGATGGCCACGAACACCCCGGTGACCGCCAACACCGACTCCGCGCCGCTCACCGTGTCGCGCAGCCGCAATCCGCTCACCGTGGCGTTACCCTCGACGGCCACCACCGCCTTGTTGGTCAGGATGGTGATTTTCTCGTTGGTCCGAGCCCGTTCCAGCATGATCCGCGACGCCCGGAACTCCTCTCGGCGATGCACCAGCGTCACACTGCGTGCAAACCGGGTCAAGAACGTCGCCTCCTCCATAGCCGAGTCCCCGCCTCCGACTACCGCGATGTCTTGATCCTTGAAGAAAAACCCATCACAGGTCGCGCATGAACTCACCCCACGACCCAGCAATTCCTGTTCACCGGGCACCCCCAGATACCGAGCGGCCGCGCCCATCGCCAGGATCACCGCCCGCGCTCGATAGGTCAGCCCCTCGGCGGTGACGGTCTTCACCGGACCCGATAGCGACACCGCCTCGACATCTTCCATCCGCAGATCCGCACCGAACCGCAGCGCCTGCTCGCGCATCTGGTCCATCAATTCCGGACCGGTGATGCCGTCACGAAAACCTGGATAGTTCTCCACCTCGGTGGTAGTCATCAAAGCCCCACCAAACGACGTCCCCTCGAATACCAACGGTGCCAACTGCGCACGTGCCGCATACAGGGCCGCGGTATACCCCGCAGGCCCCGAGCCGATGATGATCACGTCGTGGACTGTGTCGGCGGTCATAGAAACCTTTCAAACGATCGTCCCTGAATTCCTACAAACGCCAGCGTAGGTACCGCTGTTCCCGGGTGTGTCGCACAGCCCATCGCATCACACTAGGGGCGCGGAAGTTCGCTGCTGGCCAATAGGCCGGTGTCCGCGGCGCTGCAGTTCAGCGCGACCGCGTAGACGGCCAGGCTGCGCGGCGTGTCGCCGGGGAGCACGAGGACGACGCCGGGACGGGCGTTGATGTCGATTGGGCGTGCGCCCAGTACCTGGGTGGACGCCGGGTAGCCCAGGCCGGTTAGGCACGAAGCGCGCCGCGCGGGGTCGCTGAGCGGGCCTGCGGGCGGGCCGTAGTCGGGACCACGGTTGAGCAGGGCGAGGATGTCCTCCCGCGACAGCGGGATCACCGCCGGGGGTGTGGACACCGTGATGTGCTCGGCGGTGGCCGGGGTGCTGGGTGTGGGTTGCGGCGCGCTGAGCAGGGCCGCGGTGCCCACACCGATCGCCGCGAGCACCGCGCCGACGCCGGCTAGCGCCGCGGCCAGCCGCGCGGGCCGGATGTGCGGCCTGGCCGAGTGGGCGACATCGAGACGCGGTTGGCGTTGATCGGCCGACCTCAGCGCCGCCGAGATCCGGGCGGTGACGTCTTGGGGAACATCCGGTGCCGACGCGGAGTCGGCCCCCAACGTGACAAGGTCACACCGCACTTGGTTCAGCGCGCGCAGGATCTCCTCGGCTTGCGGGTCCTCGCGCACCCGTCGACGTATGCGGGCCGCCGACGCGTCGTCCAACAGACCGGCCTGCAGGTCGGCGAGCAGCTCAACTGTCAGAGGCGGGTCGGTGTTCCCCCCGGCGTGCGCGGTGGCGTCGTCGTCGGCTTCATACATCCGCCTCAGTGTCCGTCATGCAGAGCAGGACGGCCATTGGCGGGACTAACGCTGTGCCGGATGGTCGGGGGTAGCGCGGGCGTCGGCGTCAAGGTAGCCGAGGAGCTCGGCGAGCCGAACGCGGGCGCGCGAGCAGCGGCTCTTGACGGTGCCCTCGGCCACGCCCAGCAGTAACGCGGTGTCGGCGACCGAGTAACCCTGCATGTCCACCGCCACCACCGCCGCCCGTTGTTCGACGGGAAGCCGCATCAAGGCGCGCTGCACCACCATGGCCATCTCGACTTGAGCGGTCCGGTCAGCCACCGGATAGATGTCTTCGAGAGGGATGGTCGGGTGCGCCTTGGTGCGCCGCAGCCGATCCAGGCAGGCGTTGACCACAATGCGGTGCAGCCAGCTGCCGACCGCGGCGTCGTGGCGAAACGAGCGGGCGCCGCGGTGCGCCGATAGCATCGCGTCCTGCAGGGCGTCTTCGGCATCTTCGGGGGTGCGAGTGGTAAGTCGGGCGAGCCGGTGCAGCTGCCGCCGATGACGGTGAAACAACTCGCTGAAGGCGTATCGGTCCCCGGCGACATGGGCTGCCAGCAGCTCGGCGTCACTGCGTTCACGCTGGATGTTTCCCCCGCAACCCACGGCTGGACAGTAACCAATCGGCCGTTGCGCGGCACTTCACCGAACCGGTGTCTGTGAGTGCCCTTAGGACGCGGCTTGGACCGTGATCTCCGAAATGTTGGCCTGGCTCTTGCCGTTGGTGGTGCCCAGCGTGGAGATCCACACCAACAGGTTGGATGTCGGGGCACCGGGTTTGACCGGGATGACGTTGTGCACACCGGGCTTGAGCGTGAACGCCGGAGCCAGCACGGTCGTGTCGTCGAGTTTTCCTGGCGCCGGCGTGGAGGACGAGCGGATCTGCACCTGCGTGCCGGTGCTGGTCGTGTCAATGGTCACTTGGCCGACCACGGTGGGGCTCGGCAGCTGCAACATCAGCCCTTCGCCCTGCTTGAAATTGGGGAACGGGACGGCGTCGGTGTAGACCTCGGTCGACCAGGACGTCGAGGGGTCGCCATCGATCGCCTGCCCGGCTTGGCCGGGGTTGTCGGCATCGCCGTCCGGCGAGTAGACCGTGGCCTTGGTGGGTTTGACGATGCTGCCGGCGGGGGCCGAGCTGGTCGCCGAGGACGAGGTCGATGACGACGGCCCATTGAGGCCCAACTCGTCTTTGTTCAGGCCACCGCCGACGTTGCCGAAAATCTTGCTCACCACCGAGGCCAGCACCAGCAATGCCACCACGATGACGGCAACGGCGACGGCGAAGCCGATGATCACGTTGCGGCGTCGCCGCGCGAAGATCGCCTGCTCGTCCTGGCCGGTCGCCACACGAGCGGCGGGCGAAGCCGGCGAATTGTCGATCGGCCCCAACACCTCGGTGCGGTCGGCCACGGCGGTCGCCTGTTGGAGCAGATTCAAAAGCGTTGACGCACTGCGTATTCCGCCGCCTTCCTGAACGGCGCGTACGGCGACCGCGGAGATCTGGAAGGGGATGTCGCGGTCGATGACCATCGGTTCGACGGGCTGCCCGCTGGAGTCGCGCTCAGCCGGAGCCAGCCCGCTGCGTACTCCCGACTCCGGGAGGGGCCACCGGTTCACCAGCAGGGCATATAGCGCGGCGCCGATACCGCGAATGTCATCCTGCGGGCTGGCATTGGGCATGGTCGCCGGGTACGCCAGCACGACGTCGCCGTCGATGCTCACCCGCACCCGGCTGGGGTGGTCGATCGACAACGCGACGCCGGCGCGGTGAGCGGCGTCCGCGGCCGCGGCCAGCGACTGCATCGCCCGGACGGCGCCGACGGGCGACGGCGCGGTGTCGGCCACCTCCTGCAACGAACCACCACGCACCCACTCCGAAACCACCAGGCCGCCCGAACCGGTGTGGACCACGTCGAGCACCCGGGCGACACCGGGCTTGTCGATCCGGGTGAGCCGCAAGGTGCGCGACAGTATCTCTTGCAGCACATCGTCGGGTAGGGCACCGTCCGGGTCGACGAAGGTCAGGGCCACCTGCCGGTCCAGCGCGGTGTCCAGTGCCTGCCAGAACTGCAGGGGCGGCGCACCGCCGTGGAACACCAGCAATCGGTAGCGGCCGCCGGCGATACGGGCCCCGGGTATCAAGTGGACCTCGTCTGCGGGTGGCGCTGATTCCGCCGCGCGCTCGCGGGGGGCATCAAACGGGCTGGCCACCCGGCGGGTTGCAGGGGGGATGTCGCCGTTGAGCTGGTCGGACAGGCGTGAGGCCGCCGGCTCGGGCGGGTGGCCGACGGGAATGTCCGGGTGAAAGTCGTCGGCAACCGGTCGCTGCAGCGGCGCCCCTGACCCCGGGTCAGACCCAGAGTTGGATGCGGCGCTCTCCACAGGGCGGTCGGTCACCTCCGGTCCTTTCGTTAGCCGGGCTCGGGCTGCCCGCTCCGGAGGCCTGCGCGGGATCGGCTGCTGGACCGCATTTACCCCAGGCGGGGACGAATTCCTCTGCTCAGAGTACGTGACTGTGCCGCGGTGAGACGATCCCTTCAGCGCTGTCGGGGTCCGCGGCGCCGGTGACCGCCCAAGGCGGTGCCTGACGGCGTCCAGCGCCGCTCGCGCCTCAGGGACATGCGCGCGCAGCATGACCGCGGCCATGATCGGCAACATGATGACCGCCAGCACCAGCAGGCGCAGCAAAGAACCCGCGCCGCCGCCGTGGGTGGTCAAGGCATCCAGCCTCAGCAACCGATCTGCCACGTGGGCTACCAGACCGGCAAGCATGGAGGCGGTGAGCGTTACCAGGATTGTCCGCAACGCGCCGACCGCCATCAGCCGGCCACCGGTCGGCAGCAGGGCGTGTCGCAACAGCAGGTAACCGATGATCGCGCCGGCCAGAAAGCCGACACCGTTTGCCAGACCGAGAAAACCGGCCACCAGCTTGGGGTCACCGGTGAGGTGCGGTGCCAGCACGGAGCCGACGATCTTGACGGCGGTGATGACGAGGATGATCACGATCGGCGTCCAGGGCTGCTCGCGGGCGTAGAACACGCGTAGCTGCAAGAGCACCAGCCCGTAGGGGATCAGCGTGAAGGCCGACAGTGTGATCGCCGCGCCGAGGTATCCGGCGTCGACCTCGCCGAAATGACCGTAGGCGAACAGCGCGCTGCCGATCGCCGGGCCGCCGACGGTCATGAAGGCCACGATCGGGATGAGCGTGATCAGCGTCAGGCGGGTCGCCAGCGACAGGTCGGCGAGCACGGCGGGAGTGTCGTCCGCGGCGGCGTTGCGGCTGAGCCGCGGCATCACCACGGTCAGCACCGTGACCCCGATCATGCCGAACGGCAGCATGAGCACCAGCCAGGCGTAGTTGTAGATCGCCGGGCCCGACGCTGCCGCCGTGCTGGCGATCTGATTTCCGACCACCAGCCCCAGTTGGCTGATCAGCACGTAGAGCACCATCGCGGCGGCCATCGTGCCGAAACGCTTGAGGCGCTGGTCGATTCCCCACAGTGGGCGCAGGCTGACATGCTCGCGCCGCAGCGCCACCAGCAGCACCGCGCTCTGTGCGAACACGCCCAATGTGGTGCCGATGCCGAGTACCAGCAGCTTGGTGTTGCCCATCCGGACCGGGTCGACCGACAGCTCACCGGGAACGGCCAGATACACCCCCAGCGTCGCTAGGGCGACGAGGTTGTTGACGACCGGCGCCCACGCCGTCGGCCCGAACACGTTGCGGGTATTGAGGATCGCCATGAATACCGAGGTGAGGCCGTAGGCGAGCACCTGGGGGAGCAGCAAGTAGGCGAAGGCGGTGGTCAGCGGCTCGTTGACCTGGGGGCTACGGCCCAACATGAGCCGGACCAGCAGCGGCGCGGCAAACACCGACAGGGCCGTTACGAAAATCAACAGTGTGGTCGTCAACGTGACCAGGCGCCGCACGAATGCCGCGCCTCCGTCTGGGTCGCTTTGCTCGGCACGGGCCAGCACCGGTACGAAGATCGCCGTGAACGTCGCCTCCAAAACCAGCGCCGCCACCAAATTCGGTAGCTGATTGGCCACCGAGAACGCGCTGGACAACGCGGCACCGAGGATCGCGGCCAGCAATACGATGCGGGCAAAGCCGGTGAGCCGGCTGACCAGCGTCGCGAACGCCATCGCCCAAGACCGCGACACCAGCGCGGCGTCGGACAACTCGGGTCGTCGACGATCGACGCCGGCGGGGACCGGAGGCAGCGGACCGGTCGGCGGGGAGCCCGGGTTGCGAGGAAGCGGCGGCGGATGCGGCAGGCGGTGTTGCTGCGCGTGGGCCCGCCGGTAAGCGGGATTCATACTCGGTGCTCTTGCTCCAGCCGATGTTCGACGTCGTCGTGCGCGTCGGCGGATCTGGCGTCGGGTGGGTCGGGGCGATCCAGGTCGGCCGGATCGGGTTGTCCGCGGAATCGGTGCCAGAGCCGTCGTCCGGCCAGCGTCACCAGGACCGCCGCCGCAGTCAGTGTGATGGCGAACAGCACCTTGCCGTAGGCGTTGGAGTGCACCGACAAGCGCACCGGTTCGCCGAGGCGTATGCCGTCCGGCGTCCGCAGTGTGACATCGATGGCGACCCGCTGGGTGAAGTTGACTTCGATCGGCACCCGCAGCGGTAGGTATCCCGGCGGTAATTCAATGACCCCGGGGTCGGTGACGGTCATTCCGGGTGGAGCGTCGACCTGTAGCCGCACCCGGATGGGAACGGCGAGCCCGTTGTGCAGCGCCAGCGGAAGCGGGCTGTGCTCGGTGGCCAGCGTGTAAGAACCACCCGGGTTGACGATCGTGACGGCGCCGAACAAGTCGTTGATCGTCTTACCGACCACCGTCAGGCGCTGCCGAGCCAGTCCGCTGCGGCTGTCGGGGGGTTCTGACTGGCTCAATGCGCGCAACATATCTTCGCGCAGCGGCGCGGTGTACTGAACGCCGGTCAAGCCGGTGCGCTCGTCGGTGCTCAACGCGGACGTCAAACCCCATAGCCGGCCGACCTGACCGGCGACGTCTGCGGTGACGTCGTCGCTGAATCGGCCCCGCGCCGCGGTGTGGTCGCCCACCGGCTCCGACGGCTCGGTTCGCGAAGCAGCCTCGCCTACCACTGCGGGAAGCGGGCGCGGCACGGCAAGTCCGGAACGGATGGTGGTCGTCAGCGCGGTGAGAATGACTCGGGCGTCCTCGGCTTGCAGGTTCCAGGTCGCCGGTGGGACGAGGATCTGGGTGCGCGGGGCGTCGTCGCGCCGTAACGCGTGCCAGAAGATGGAGCCCAACGCGTCCTGGCGCCGGGCGATCAGCGAATCATGCGCGAGCCGAACGGTCAGGGAGGAGTCCAGGTAGGTGGGGGCGGCAGGGGTGGGTCCCGCTCCCGCCAGCGCGGCTCCCACCGCCGGGTCGAACGGAGCGACCACCACTTGGGGGGACAGTCGCCGGGGCGCGGTGCCAACGGCGTCGGAGGAGCTCTGCGTATCCTGGGCGGTCAGGTCGGCGGCGGCGATGGCGACGGTGGTTTCGCTGCCGCTGAGCAGCTTGACCGCGCGGTTGGTCAGCGGGCCGTCGGGCAGCAGTGTGGCCCCACGGGCGGACGGCACGTCCAGGATGCGGTCGACGATGTTGCCGACGTTGGTGGTGGCGATGGCGCTCAGTCCGGGGTCATTGACGCGTTGCAGGGCGTCGAGATCGGCTTGCGCATAGGGCAGCGGGGCCACACACGTCCGGTGCGCCAACGCGCGCAGGCGGTTGAGCCATTCGGCGGCTGCGGCCTGATCCGTGCCAGGGTGGGTCGGGGTGCCCGGTTGTTGAGCGGGGCCCTCGGGGGAGTTGGACACCACGTAGCCCACGGTCATCGCGTTGACCGTGACCAGCAGGTCCGGGTCGACAGCGAGACACAGCGCCCGGCTGACGGCACCATCGGGATCGACGTCGTGGCTCGTCGCCACTTCGGCGGCGGACAGCAGGATGTCGAGCCGGCCGCCGGTGGCCAGGGAGGTGGCCAAGTCGTCGTCAACGAGCCGAACGGGAATGGTGCCGCCGGGTACGCCGGGAGACAGCCGGGGCCGGTCGGCCAATGGCCACAGCATGGTGATCCACACCGGTTTGGAGGTGTCGGGCGCGACGGCCGAGCCCACATCGTCGGCCTGGTCGGGCGGCACACCCACCACCGGCAGCAGGAAACGCGCATTGTCCAACCGGGCGGGCGCGCCGTAGTCGGGTGTCCCGTTCACATTGACCAGCACCGGATAGATGCCTGGATTCTCGATGCCCAAGGACGGCTTGATCAACGAGCGCAGCGGGGCCGACAGCGTGAAGCCCGCTTCCTGCCCGCGCTGCAGTTCGGGGGCTACGGTGAGGAACTCGGCGGCCGGTTGGTACTGGTCTGTGTCGCCGTCCAGGGAAGTGCGCAGGCCGGCGGATGCGATGACCGCGGCGGCGTGCTCGAGGCGAACCATCACATCGCGCACGGGCCGGTCGCCAATGTTGGTCACCATGCCACTGACGGTGACAACGGGTTGACTGCTGGTGGTGACCATATCGGGGGTGACTTGGTCGATGCGTACCCGGACAAACGGCGTCACCCCGGGCTCGCCCGCGGTGGCGTGCGGCACAAAGGCTTCGCAAGGCCAGGTAAGCACCGCAAACCCGGCCACGATGCCGACCACGGTAGCTAAACGCAACAAGCCGACCCAGTAGAGTCGCGGCGCCGTCACGGCCCCGGCCCGTGGCCGTTCTTCCGCCCCGTGGCCGGTTTGTCGGAATGCCACGTCCGCGAGTGGGTCTGCGGGCGTCGCCGAGGAGCGCTGGGCGTCAGCGGCGGAAGTGCGGCGGGGCCATCGCTCTGCAGTTTGTCGATCAGCTCGTCGGCCACCTGGGCCAGTCGACGCTCATCGGCGTAAGCCAGCTTTGCGGGCAGTTCCCGCATCGGCACCCAGGCCACCTCGGCGACTTCCAGGTCATCGTCGGACAATTCGCCGCCGGAGAAGCGCATTAAATAGTGGTGCACTGTCTTGTGGACCCGGCGACCGTCGGTGACGAACCAATAGTCAATGCGGCCCAGCACAGCCAGTACGCTGCCGCGAATTCCGGTCTCCTCGGCGACCTCTCGAATAGCCGTCTGCTCGGCGGTCTCCCCGAGCTCGATGTGCCCCTTGGGCAGCGACCACAGCATCCGTCCCCGCCGATCGACCCGTCCGATCAGCGCGGCGACTTGGGCGTCTCGTGGTCCGTCAAGACCGTCGATGACCAGCCCTCCAGCGGATGTTTCGTGGACGGTGCGCAGCCGTTCCGGGGCACGGCGCGACGAACGGGATCGGCGCGTTTTGGTCGCCGGCGAGTCACCCGTGGTTTGGCTGTTCGTCTGGTTCTCGGACGAACCCGCCGTGCCACGACCCCGGCGCCGACCCCGGCGCCGACGTGGTTTGCCTTGTTCGCCGTCCGACACCCAAGCGATAGTAGCTGGCACGACATTGTCTCCAGGAGATGCTCGCCGCTAGTCCGGTGCGGCACTGCACCCGACTATGTTCAATTGGCGGACTCCTCCTCGGCCCGTCCCGGGCCGCATCGTCGTCCGACTATCCTGATCGAACGTGCCTGAAAGCGCCCAGGATGCCGAGCTGCTGACCGCCGCCGCGGTCGCCCTGAATAGACACGCGCCCATGCTGCGTGAGCTGGGCTCGGCATTCGAAGCCGGGGGCCACCAGGTGTACCTGGTCGGGGGTTCGGTGCGCGATGCGTTGTTGGGCCGGTTGAGTCCCGATTTGGACTTCACTACCGATGCCCGTCCCGAGCAGATCCAAGAGATCTTGCAGCGATGGGCGGACAGCTTGTGGGACACCGGGATCGAGTTCGGCACCATGGGTGTCGGCAAGGGCGACTACCGCCTGGAGATCACCACGTTCCGCGCCGACGCCTACGACCAGGTGTCGCGCAAACCCGAGGTGCGTTTCGGCGATCGCCTGGAAGACGATTTGGTGCGGCGCGATTTCACGGCCAACGCGATGGCCGTGCAGATCACCCCGGCGGGCCCCGGCGAATTCTTCGATCCGCTGGGCGGTCTGGCGGCATTGCGCGCGCGGGTGCTCGACACTCCGGCGGCACCGTCAGTGTCGTTCGGGGACGACCCGTTGCGAATGCTGCGCGCCGCACGGTTCGTTTCGCAGCTCGGTTTCGCCGTCGCACCGCGGGTGCTGCAGGCGATCGAGGAAATGGCCACGGAGCTGGGTCGGATCAGCGCCGAACGGGTGGCCGCCGAGCTGGACAAACTGCTGCTCGGTGATGAACCGGTGGCCGGAATCGACCTGCTGGTGCAGACCGGAATGGGCGAGGTGGTGTTGCCCGAGGTCGGCGGCATGCAGATGGCCATTGACGAACACCACCAGCACAAAGACGTCTACCAGCACTCGCTGACGGTGCTGCGGCAGGCGATCGCTCTGGAAGGCGACGGCCCTGATCTGGTGCTGCGCTGGGCGGCGTTGCTGCACGACATCGGCAAGCCCGCGACCCGCCGGCATGAGCCCAACGGCGGCGTGAGTTTTCACCACCACGAGGTGGTGGGCGCCAAGATGGCTCGAAAGCGGCTGCGGGCGCTGAAGTATTCCAAGCAGATGGTGGACGACGTCTCGCAGCTGGTGTATCTGCATCTGCGGTTCCACGGTTACGGCGACGGCAAGTGGACCGATTCCGCGGTGCGCCGCTATGTCACCGATGCCGGTCCACTGCTGCCACGGCTGCACAAGCTGGTGCGTGCCGACTGCACTACACGCAACAAACGTCGGGCCGCGTGGCTGCAGGCCAACTATGACCGGCTGGAAGCCCGGATCGATGAGCTGGCCGCCCAGGAGGATCTGGCCCGGATCCGGCCCGATCTGGACGGCAACCAGATCATGCAGCTGCTCGACCTTCCGCCCGGCCCCCAAGTGGGTGAGGCGTGGCGGTTCCTCAAGGAGCTGCGGCTGGAACGCGGGCCGTTGAGCACCGAGGAGGCCACCGCCGAACTGCTGGCCTGGTGGGGATCACGCGGGAACCGCTAGCCAGGCCCACGCGTCGGACTACGCATGGAATGGACAACGATCCGCAAAACCGCATCAACCGAACGGTGCGCGCGCAAGCGTTGCCGCCCGGACGCGGACTGCTGGTGAGCGCCGACGGCGACGTCGAAGGGATTCTGGTCGGCCTGCCGTCCACGGTGTCCGCGCAGCCTCAGCAGTAGAGTCCGGCTTGATCACCGGCGACTTACAACAGGGTGGCTTGCTCCGCGAGGTTCAACAAGACGTACGCCATGCACATCAGGAAGTTCAACACCACCAGAATCAAGCCTGCGAGCATCGCGGAGCGGGTGCCGCGGCGCTTCAGCTGTTTGTACCTCGCGGCGCGCGCTTCGCGGTGTAGCTGGATCGCGATCAAAGCGAAGTTGACGTCCATCAATTCATGAGCTGCGAGTGGCGCACCCGCGAGCATCTCTCGGAGGCGCTCTGGAGCCGTTCGGACGCCCACCCGCTCGAAGCTCTGGCAGAGCCGACGTGCTCGCCGTCGAGCCAGGGGCTGATATCGCATCTCTAGTTGATGCAAGAGTGTCCCTCGTTCGTCCCCCCACGGGTTTGACGGGGTCATCACAAGCGGGATTCTAAAGCCTTTGAGGCCACTTTCGCCCTGCCTACACGGATTATGTTGCGAGGGATCGACTCGGCGCGCCGCCGCTCATTTGCTCGGACGGGGGTAGGCCGAGATAGCGCTCGAGGTTGCGGTGCATGTTGATCACGCGCCGCTCCTCGCTGGAGAGCACCAGGTGGGTGAAGCCGGGCTGATGCACGCCGCGCTGCAAGCCCGCGAGCAGACGGATGTCCTGGGTGAGCACCTGGCCCGGTTCGGCTTCCCCGGCGGTGGTACGCACATCGGTCGGCTTGGTGCGCGGCGCGCCCGGGGCCATCCGCGTCATCAAGAAAATCACCAGCTCGCCTTTGTCGGGGTCTGGGCCGGGTCGAGAACACATGACGGTCAGGTGACCGGCGTTGGCCAGCAACGTCATGTTCGGGAACACGTTGTACTGATGCAACCGAGTAATGCGATCGGTGTCGGCTCAGCTGAGATCAACCCCGCGCCCGGCGGCGAATGCCCGGGTTCGTGCCGCGATCAGGTCCGCAACCGTCTGTCCAGGCCGGCGTTCTTCGGCAGGAAATGGCGTGCCTTCGGCTGCACCCATCAGCGCACCCTGCGTGTAGACGTAGGCGTCCCAGACCTCTTCGTCGCTGAGCGCGCCGTCGAAGCGGGGGCTTTGCACGCCGTAGGGTTGGTCGGACTTTCCGGTATGGCCCCAAATCTGTTGTGGGGCATGGACATCGTCGACGCAGCGCAGCAACTCCGGATGCAGCGTCTGGACGTGGTAGGTCTCGCTGTAACCGTCGGCGATCGTCTTCCAATTGGCGTCGACGTCGACGGTCAGCGTGGCATAGCAGCGGAAGTCGCCCAGTCGGCACCAGGCGATGTCACCGGGCACCGCTTCCAGGTACTCGATCAAGGAGATCGCGTCGAGGTCGAGGTTGACGAAGACCAGCCCCGCCCAGGTGTCAACCCGGACCGGAATCAGCGGGAAGTCGGACATCCGTAATGAGCCGAAGCCTTTGCGGTCGGGCACACGCTTGAGCGCGCCGGCCAGATCCCAAGTCCACCTGTGATAGCCGCACTTGAGCTCCCGCAGTCCCGACCCGGAGCCGACGCAAATGGAGTTGCCGCGGTAGCGACAGGCGTTCTGGAAGGCGCGTAGGTCGCCGTCGTCGCCACGGACGATCAGCACCCCGTACGATCCGCAGCGGTACTCGAAGTAGTCGCCCGGTTCGGCGACGTGGTCCTCCGTGCAGGCGAGCTGCCAGACCTTCGGCCACATCCGTTCGGCTTCGAGCGCGGCGAACGCCGGGGAGTAGTAGCGCTCGGCCGGCACCAGTGTCGGGCTTTCCGGCGGGGTGCCGATGGCGTCCTCGTCACAGGTACGGGTCGGGTTGCCCGCGGCCAGGCTCATGGCCTCAAGCCCTAACGCGCGCCGCGCACCAAGCGGCCCGGACGAGCGCCGGTATCAACGTCGTCGCGCCGGGTCACCGTCCCGCTGACGATCGTCGCCGCGTATCCGCTCGCCCGCTGCAGGATCCGGTTTCCGCCCGCAGGGAGGTCCCAGGCCATCGCCGCGGGGTGCAGCGTCAGCTTGTCCATGTCAACCACGTTGATGTCGGCCTTTTTTCCGGGCTCGATGGTGCCGCGGTCGGTGAGACCAAAAAGGTGCGCGGTATCGCGCGACTGCTTGCGGATGACGTACTCCAGCGACAGCTTGTCGCCCCGGCGCCGGTCCCGCGCCCAATGCGTGAGGAGGAAGGTGGGGTAGGAAGCGTCACAGATCATCCCGCAATGCGCGCCGCCGTCGGAAAGCCCCAGCACACCGGCGGGGTGCAGCAACATCTCGCGGATCGCGTCGCAGTTGCCCTCGGCGTAGTTGTACAGCGGCAGCATCAGCATGGCGGTCGCATTCGACTCGAGCATGAGGTCGTAGAGGGTCGACAGCGGGTCCTCGCCGCGCGCCTGCGCGATCGCGGCGACGGTACGGTCGGGCGTCGGTTCGTAGTCGGGGGGATCGCCGAGTGCGTACAGGCGGTGCAGGGAGTGCTGGACGAGGGCGAACATGCCGTCGAACAGCAGCGTCGGATCGACGGGCAGGTCCTCCTCGGAGAGGATCGCGGCCTTCACCGCCGGGTCGGCGAGACGATGCCCGAGCTCCTCGCGGCCGCATTCGGTGGCCAGCCTGCGATAGGTGGGGCGATGACTGAACCCGTGGTGACCTTGGAATCCGATCATCATGCCGAACGGCCGCGCCGCAATCTGGGGATGCAACCGGCTGCCCGCCTCATGCGCGGCCGCGGACAGGTCCAGCATCTCCCGCCACAGCTTGGGGTCGGCGTCCACCTGAATCAGTGCGAACGACACCGGCCGGTCGATCTCGGCGCCCAACCGCTGCATCCAGTCCAGTTCCCTCTTGGGGGCGATGATGTCCTCGCCCGCGGCCCCTTGCGGCGCAAGTTCGAACACGGCCTGACCGCCGGCCGCCATGGCGCGTCCGAGACCGAACAGTTCGTCCTCGGCGGCGAACGTGCCGGGGACCGGCTCGCCGTCCATCGCTCGGTGGCCCATCGTGCGCGACGTCGAAAAGCCAAGCGCGCCGGCCTCTATCGCTTCGGTGACCAGCCGGCCCATCGCCTCGATGTCCTCAAGCGTGGCGGGCTCGTTGCGGGCTCCCCGCTCACCCATCGCATACGCCCGGATCGCGCCGTGGGCGACCTGGCTGCCCACATCGATCGCAAACTTCTGTTTGTCGATGGCGTCGAGATATTCCGGGTACGTCTCCCAACCCCACGTGATGCCTTCGGTGAGCGCGGTGCCGGGAATGTCCTCGACACCCTCCATCAGCCTGATCAGCCAGTCCTCGCGTCCTGGCCGCACCGGAGCGAAGCCGACGCCGCAGTTTCCCGTGACCACCGTCGTGACACCGTGTCCGCTCGACGGCTCGAGCAGGCTGTCCCAGCTCACCTGACCGTCGTAGTGGGTGTGGATGTCGACGAAGCCGGGGGCCACCACATGCCCTGTTGCGTCGATGGTTTCGGCGGCCTCACCTCCCATCGCCGGGTCGCCACTACCTCGCCGGACGACATCGACGATCTTGCCGTCCTTGATGCCGATGTCAGCTTGATAACGCTGCGCCCCGGTGCCGTCGACGACAGTGCCACCGATGATCTTCAGGTCGAACACGGGACCCCCTTCTCGTCGCCATGAGCTGGTGACGCGAGACAGGTACGACGAAACTGGACTTAGACGCTCATTACGCTACGCCAAGTAGCGTAAGGCTTGACGATATTACCGGCGGTAGATCCAATCAACGATGTTCCGAGCCGCTGGGCCGGCGCAACTGCACCTGCATCTCATTGACGATCACGTCGCGCTGCTCTTCGTCAACGGCTTTGTAGAGCTTGCTGGCTTTCCGCAAGTCATCGGCGAGGGCCGCGGCGCATATGGCAAGCGCTTCGCCGGTCTCGAGGCGCTTGATCTCCGCGGACTTCGCTGCAACATTGGTGCTACCGCAGCCCGGACCAGAGCGTCACATGGTGTGGGAAAAAGTTCATCTTCATCCTCCTGAAGGTTGGCTGCCTGGGTTCACCAAAGCGTCGAGCCGTCCCGCGTCGCTTCGGACGACGCCATGCCGACGTCGACGGGCGCACGCTCGGCGCCTGTGACGAGGGGGCCGGCCTGTGCGCCGGCTTCGGCTGGACCCGTCTCGTCGGCGTTGGCCTCCTCACCGGGCTGGTCCGGCGCTGCGTGGCGCGGCTTCCCGGGCTGCGACGCACTTTCGACGCCCTGACGGCTCCCGACGCCGCCCGCCATCGCGACAACGGCGGTGACGGTCGCGCCGAAAGATACCGCGATTTGTAAGGCCTGTGACATTTCGGGACGTCACAGGGATTGTATGTAGAGCCAAGGCGGCCGATACGGCCAAGCTTTATCGCGGTGCTCGCGGTGCCGATGAGGTGGTGCGTCAGCCCGAGCTGATCCATCTCGGTTTTGATGATGGCCGCCATTTGGTTGTCTATTGCCGCCATGTCGTTCATGAGTTTCTGCAGATCTTTGACATCCTCGGCATAGGCGGTCGCCGCAGCTCCGGTCCATTGGGTATCGGGCAAGAGTTTCTGTAAATTTTCATCGAGGCGAGCGGGTCCCCTCACCAATTTTTCGCCAAGCCTCAATCCGCTAGCGCGTCAAGTTCGTGGAACTAAGCCCGGGGCGGCTGTTGATCTTGCAACACTGAATCGAACTTTTTCATGACCTCGGCGGTGAAACCCAGTGTCTATAGCATCTTTTCCTGCGAGGCGGCAATGGCGCCGGTCGCACCGGCGTGCGCATTGTGTAAAGCCTCGGTGATCCGCTGAGCGACGGCGTCGGTGTCCAGCCGGTCTACCAGGCCGTTTTCGATGTGCAGTTCGGTGAGCCGACGGTTTCCGGTGACTGTCGCTTGGACGTCTTCGCTTCATCTGTGCCCGTGAAGGACGTCGTGTTCAGGCGATCGTGGTAGCCCTCGAACGCCGATTTGAGTCGCTGCGCCTCCCGGTACAGCGCTGCATCTGGCAGCCCCTCATCGATTATCTGCGGAATCTCTGGGGGCGGCTGCGCTGTCAACTCGACTTCCTCTCGCCTTTTTCGCCCGTGTGTGGCCGATTGCCGAGAACCGTTGTTGATCCCAGAGCGTGGCGCGACTCCGGCGGTCATGTGGTCTTTGTTGGTGTTGGGTGCCCGCGAACACGTTGGCGGCCGCGACCCCATCGGGGTGATCCGGTGCCAGCGCCGCCGATTGGGCCGCTGCGGCGAGCTTTCTCATCATCGAGAGTGGCGCGGTGGTCGCCCCACCACCGGCTCGGTTCCATGGCGCCGATGTTACCGGATGCGCTGTGCTAGTTGGGATATCGAACGGGTAAGCCAGCTGCGGCCCAAATGTGTTGTGCCGCAAACGAGCACGCCGAGAAGGCGTTGACACAATGCCGTGTCACGATGGCATTGGTGCCTATGGTGTGCGGCCGCTGCTCACTTCAGTCACTCACCGGCGATACCGCTGAGCGCCCCATCAAGGGTGCTGTAGAGCGACAGCAGGCTGTCTATTCCCATCAGCTTGATCGGCCTGCTGGTGGCGGCGCCGTTGGCGACAACCGCGAACCGGGTAGGCGGTTCCACCTCAGCCTGAGCGCTCACCAGAACGGTCATCCCAGCCGAGGCCAGAAAGTCCACCTTGGCCAGATCAACGATCAACGCCGCGGGTTTGGCAGCCAGCGCAGTCTGGATCGCCTCTGCCAGGTGCGGTGAACTCAGCATGTCCACTTCACCCGAGACGGTAAGCACCACCGCCTGGTCTACCTGGTGTTTCCCCACTGAAAAAGCGGTCGGATCGACTGGATTGCCGGATTGTTCACCCATGGTTCATCACCCACATTCGGTCCCCTAGGGGACACCCTCAGCTCTCAAGCTGCGACTGCCAAGCGCGAGCTGTTGGTTCAACCCCCGCAAAACACGCTTGCCCACGGGAGAACACCCACCCGTCGATCTGCGCTGCAACGTGTCGATGCAGCCGCAAGTGTTTAGTCGATGGTAGGCCACGTGGCAAACCACACTCAAAACGCTGTGGTAGAGAGCCCTCTCGCGGGGCGGGCGGTCGCGTCGATACCGGGCGAAATGGGAGTGAACGATCGGCTGTGCTGCAACGTAGTTGGGTGTGTGCGATGGTCATCGCAGAAGGCGCGCATGGCAACGGTCCGTGCGTGAATTGCCGGCGAGTTTGGTCCTCAGCGTGCGGCGCAGCCTGCAAATCGGTAAAGGACGGTAGACGTGAAGCCCGGCGACCCTGGCGGCGAGCACGACGAGCCCGATGAGAAGCACCCGACCCCCTTTGTACTCCGCGCGCTGACGCGACGGAACGCCCTGCTGGGGATGGGTGCAGTAGCCGGCATAGCCGCGGTCGATGTAGGCGGGTTTGCCTATGCCGGCGGCTGGCTGCGGCCCGGCGCGTTGACACCGCCCCGCTTCGCCGATCGCTTCGAACACGTGTACGGCCGGCATGACGGCTTTCGGCGAAACCACGCCAAAGGCCTCAGCGCCACCGGCTCTTTTGTGAGCAATGGAGCTGGCGCCGCGATTTGCCGGGCGGCGATCTTCCAGCCGGGCACCGTGCCGTTGGTCGGTCGGTTTTCGCTGGGCGGGGGCCTGCCGGACCAAACCGACAAGCCCGACACCGTGCGCGGTCTGGGGCTGCTGTTCCATGGCCCCGGCGTCCAGCAATGGCGCACCGCCATGATCAACTTCCCGGTTTTCACTGACAGCACGCCAGAGGGCTTCCACGAGCGTTTGCTCGCATCGAAACCCGTGCCCAGTACGGGCAAGCCTGATCCCCAGAAAATGGCCGCGTTCCTCGAACGTCATCCCGAGACCGTCGCGGCGATGAAGATCATCAAGCAAACACCGCCCAGTGCGGGCTTCGCGGACAGCCCGTTTCACGGGTTGAACGCGTTTCACTTCACCAACGCCGCCGGCGTGACCGTTCCGGTGCGGTGGTCCGCGGTCCCGCAGGACGCTGGCGACGCTGATGTCCCCGGCCCGGCGCCGGGCAAGGACTACCTGTTCGACGACCTCATCCGCACGCTCGCGCGGCGGCCGTTGAAGTGGCGGTTCGTCCTGACGATCGGGGAGCGCGGCGATCCCACCCACGACGCCACCAAACCCTGGCCGCAGTCACGGCGCTCCATCGACGCCGGCACCATCACCATCACGGCGGTGCAGACCGAGGAAGCCGGTAACGCGCGGGACATCAACTTCGACCCGCTGGTGTTGCCGGACGGCATTACCGCGTCCGACGATCCCCTGCCGGCTGCCAGATCAGCCGTCTATGCGCGCTCCTTCAGCCGCCGCGCCGAGGAGCCCAAGTCGCCCAGCGAGGTCAACGTCAGCCGGGTGCTGCGATGACGAACGAGACACAGGACGCCACCACCGCACCGGCGCGGTTCGCCCTGCCGTCCCGGATCCTGCACTGGCTGATGGCTCCGATGGTCATCGCGCAGTTGTTGATCGGGGTGACCATGATCGCGTCCCTCACCTACTACCCGCTGCTGCTGGCGATTCACCGGCCGTTGGGGGTGTTGATCCTGGTGTTCGCGGTGGTGCGGCTGACAAATCGACTCACTCACCGGCTACCGCCCTTCCTGGCCACCATGAGTGCTGCCGAACGCCGCATCGCGACATGGTCGGAATATCTGTTGTACGGCTTCCTCCTGCTACAGCCGCTGGTCGGCTGGGCCATGCTCTCGGCGGCACAATTCCCCATCGTCTTGGTCGGGCCACTACACCTGCCCCGCATCGCGCCGCACAATCTCGATGTCTACGCGGTGCTGCGGCAATGCCACACCGTATTCGCTTTCCTGCTTTTCCTGACGTTCACTGCACACCTCTGCGCGGTTTTGTTTCACACGCTGGTCCTGCGCGACGGGCTCCTTGACCGCATGGCGCTGTGGCCCACCAAACGCACGGCCACCCCGCCGCGAGGCCAAGCCGACGTCTGACGGCCTGTCTCCGGGGGCTGTGATCGGCCGAATATGATCGGCACGATTCAAGCTTTAAGATGTGCCGTCACCGACAGTGCCACGAGGGAGTGGAGAGTCTCATGCCGAACCAACAGCAGGCCGACCGGATGACATCGGGGAAGGGATTCATCGCTGCGCTCGACCAGAGCGGCGGGTCCACGCCGAAGGCGCTGCGCCTCTACGGCATCGAAGACAGCGCGTATTCGTCCGAGAAGGAGATGTTCGACCTCATCCATCAGATGCGTTCGCGGATCATCACCTCCCGGGCCTTCACCGGTGACCGGGTGCTGGCGGCGATCCTGTTCGAGCAGACCATGGACCGCGACATCGCGGGCAAGCCGTCGACAACCTATCTATGGGAGACCAAGGGCGTGGTGCCCTTTGTCAAAATCGACAAGGGCTTGGCGGAGGCATCCGACGACGTGCAGCTGATGAAGCCGATACCCGGACTGGACGAACTTCTCGAGCGCGCCGTGGGCAAGGGCGTTTTCGGTACCAAGGAACGGTCGGTGATCGGCGGCGCCAATGCAGGCGGCATCGCCGCGGTGGTTGCGCAGCAGTTCGAGCTCGCCGATCAGGTACTCTGGCACGGTCTGGTCCCCATCATCGAGCCCGAGGTCACCATCTCGATCTCCGACAAAGCTCAGGCCGAGGGCATCCTCCGTGATGAAATCACCAAACAGCTCGAGAACCTGCCGCAAGGGCAACGCGTGATGCTCAAGCTGAGCCTGCCCACCGAGGTCAACTTCTACCGTCCCCTGATGGAACACCCGAAGGTGATGCGGGTGGTCGCGCTCTCCGGCGGCTACTCCCGCGAGGAAGCCGACGAGATACTGGCGAAGAACACCGGTTTGATCGCCAGCTTCAGCCGCGCGCTGACCGAGGGACTCAGGGTCGACCAGTCCGACGAGGAGTTCAACGCCACGCTGGACCAGGCGATCCAGTCGATTTACGACGCGTCGGTCGGCGGCTGAGCACCTCGGCCGGTCCCTAGTAGCGGTAGCTGGCGATCCGCGGTATGCCTTCGTCGGCATTGGCTTCATCCGACACCAGCGCCGGGATCATTTCACTCGTCACCAAGCGCTCGTCCCTGGGTCAGTTCGTCGATCACGTCGAAGGATTCGGCGACGTTGGCCGGGGTGTCGACGACGATGGTGACCACGGGGACCCGACGGCTGAGCGAGAGCAACTTGTCACCGTGGGGGCGGTGGTTTCCGTGGAAGCCCCATGTCCCGCGCAGCACGGTGGCGCCGTCGGGCGCTTCGCGTCGACGAAACCGCTGAAGAATCGCGCGGTGAATCGGCTCACCGCCCGAGTGCGCCGATTCGGAGGTGTAGACCATCAACTTCTGCCACAGCGGCAGGCCCTGGTGGTCAGTCATCGGCAAGGCGCGCGGCCGTTCCAGGAATTCGCCGTCGCGCTTGCACACACTGACTCGCTCGAGCGTGAACATGGGTTGGCGGAGCAACCCGCCGAGTTCGGGCAACACCCTTCCAATGCGCTCCCCGGACCCGACGGCGATGATTATCACGGGAACGTTGGGATGAGCGGCGAGGAATTCACGCATCTTCGCTTCGGCGTCGGGCCGCAGCTCGCGGTCGAGCCTCTGATAGATGTCCTTGATCGTGGTCCACGGGTCGTTCATGAAGTCGGTGTACTGCACGTCGATCACCCGGCCTGCGGGCACTGCGCCGTCGTCTCTCAGTGCCATCTCCCGCTCCAGGCCGACCACGATCTCTTCGTACGACTGGGCCGCACACTCGGTGATACTGGATTCGTCGCTGCACATCCGGCGCAGGTGGTAGGTCAGCGCGGTGATCGAGGAGATGACGTTGAGCGGATCCCGGTGGGTCTGCACCACCAGGGCGTCGGGGTATTGAGCCAGCAGCGTATCCAGCTGCCACGGGTGTGCCGGCGACTTCAGCAACCACTGGCCGGACACACCAGATTGTAGGTGCTGCAAAAAGATTCGATGAAAGCGGTAGGCGCCTGTGTGGTCTGCCTCGTATAGCAGCCAGCGGTAATAACTGGGCAGGCGGTACTGGACCGAATAGATCATGCTGGTGAACTCGCTGGCCGTGATCCGGACGCACTCCTGTCCCAGCAGAGCGCCCATCGGGTGGAAAGCCAGGAATCCCGGCATGATCTGCTCGGAGAGGTCGATGCCGGCCTGTGTCGCTGCGATACGCGGATCGTCGTGGTAGGTCTCGGGCCGCGGCACCGGGCAGGGGGCCGTCGACCTCTCAGGTGAGCGGTGCACGCAAATGCCGATCTTGGCTGAACAGTTCGTAGAGGATCGTGGTCCCGGTTCGGGGTTGGCCGACGATGAATATCGGCGCGGTTATCGCCTTGGTGGCGACCTCGGGATGTTGCTTGCGCCAGTCGATTACGCCAAGCCGGTTCTTCAGGGCGCGCATGATGTCGAGGTGGGCGATCTCGACGCCGATGTCGGAGAGTCGCGCCTCATTGATCAGCCCATCGACGAGACGGTGCAGCCCCGGCAGCCAGCCCTCCACGCCGAAGTCGTCCGGTCCGGCTTCGTCGCAGGCGGCTGTGATGAGCCGTTCCGGGGCGAATCGGTCCTGCAGGGTCATATCCGCTCCGCACGTCTGCGCACCGAAACTTTGACGTCGGGCGGTTCGGGGTTGTCCAGCCAGCGCAAGACAACGAACCCACGGTGTCGGCCACCGGTGTCGAGCCAATGGCCGAATCCGAAGTCCTGGGCCGAAATCGCGATTCGCACCCGCCCGTCCGCGTCAGCTTGAACGCGGCGATTCGTGACGGAGCTGTGCCGCTCGCGCGGCTCCAGGCACTCGTGCCAAATGTTTTCCAATGTGACGTTCCAGTACCGAGTGTCGGGTGGAGCGATGTCAAGCACGAGGGCCTGATCAGGGTCGAGCCGGAAGGTCCCCATCATGTACAGGTTGTCCGGAGTGGTGTCGGCCGCGCCCAGGTCGGCGGCCTCGGCGGTCAGCAGCGTGTTGGGAGTGTCGAGAAGTTCCGGTTTGATGCTGCGGTGCAGCGTCACAAGCTTGATCAGTGACCATGCCATCGCGGTGAATTGGTCGGAGAGCTCGCCGTCGGTCAGCGGCGCCAGCGGGCCGGGTTCGAGAGCCTCGATCCGCAGCGCGGCCAATTCTTCGCTGGCGTAATCACCGATGTACTCCCGGACCACCACCGAGGATGCGTCGTCGGGAATCTGCACCCACTGCCCGCCGGCCAGATCCGAGGGCTCGTGTGCGGCAAGCACGAGCGCGAATTTGCCTGAGTTCAAAGCCAAATCGGTGTCGCTGAGATATCCGGCCATCCGCCGCGGTGTAAGTCCGGTGCCGGCCAGGACCTGCAGTCCCGAGGTAGGCACTGGTGCCACGACAACCACTGATCCGGTAGCGCCGGTCGCCGCGAATCATCGCCAAGTAGTAATTGCCGTCGGGATTGGGACCGCCGACCATCCGGTTCTCCGAACACATGTCGAAGAACGACGGACGCTCGGGATCGGCCTCGACGGTCATTTGCGCACACAGCGAGGACACCCGGGCAATCAGTCGCAGGCCTTCGAGCAATTCCCGCTCGGTTTCGGCGTCCTCGGTCAGGGCCTGGGTGACGTCTGCGAGCATTTGCTGGGCGAATTGCCAGGCTGCCCGCGTCTTCGGGGCGGTTTGATCGGACAGACCGGGCGGGCTTGGACACATCGTCTCATGCTAAGACGGTGTCTTAGCCTTAGCTGCCGATTCGCGAGGCAACGGGCATGTGGTGGCCCCGGTAATTTGTGACCAATGCCCCTGTTGCGGCGCGTTGGCGACCAGTACCTTGAAGTGTCCCTTAGCGATTCGCGTTGATGGGCATTACGCGGACGTTAACACCGGGTGTTCGCCGAGCCACAGAACAAGGAGTTTGCCGTGTCTGGTCAGCGCATGACCCACCAGGTGGCGGGTGCCGCGCACAGCAGCACGCGGGCCTTCGCCGAGCCCGACGTCAAGCGGCGACTGGTGGGTTTGCTGGCACAGGTCGACGGCCTGCTGACAAGCCTGCAGGACGCCGAGGCCTCCTGGGCGGGCTGGTTATCTGCGGTGACACCCGAGAACCGTTCGAGCGCGCGCAATCTGGTGCATTACTGGGCGATTCGTCAATTCGACCTGCGCGAACTGCAGTCCAGCCTGGCGGAGTTCGGGCTGTCGTCGTTGGGTCGCAGCGAAGCACATGTGCAGGCCACGCTCGCGGCGGTTCGGGCGGCG
Organism: Mycobacterium sp.; assembly: GCA_035505695.1. Classification (GTDB taxonomy): domain Bacteria; phylum Actinomycetota; class Actinomycetes; order Mycobacteriales; family Mycobacteriaceae; genus Mycobacterium. The sequence continues at coordinate 15,185 of DATJQO010000063.1, read as the reverse complement.
ATCGCCGCCATCATGGATGGAAATTGGCAGCCGCCTCCGCCCTCGGCGGTGTCCATCGGAGAGGGACCGAAGATCTTGCGGCAACGCACCGTGGAGTTGCTGGGGAGCCAGCCGGTGCATCGCATAACCCGCATCATGGTCACGCTCCCGTCAGAGGCCGCGACCGACCCGGACGTCGTGAGCGGGTTCGTGCAGCGGGGCATGAACATCGCACGGATCAACTGTGCCCACGACGATGTGCAGGCGTGGCGCGCGATGGCGCAGCATGTCCGCGATGCGGCAGCCCGCACAGGTACGATATGCCTGGTCGCAATGGATCTGTCCGGACCGAAGCTGAGGACCGGCCCACTGGAACCAGGCCCCCGCGTCGTGAAGCTGCGCCCGCACAGAGACTCTCTGGGCCGCGCCACCGCACCATCGCGGGCATGGTTGACATCGACCGAGAATCCGACGAATCCGCCGGAACCCGGCATGCCGGCGGTCCCGGTGCCACGGCAATGGCTCGCCAACCGCCGGGCCGGCGAGGCGCTGGTGTTGCGTGATGCCCGCGGATCAAAACGTCAACTCGTCCTGGAGGCGACAGCCGAGCCCACTGGTTCTCCCGGATTCGTGATCACCGGGCGGCAAACCACCTACCTGGAAACCGGGACGGTGCTGCATGCCAAACATGCGGGGGAATCGACCGAAGTCGGACCGCTGCCCGAGGTGGAACAGAGCCTGGTGTTGCAGGCCGGCGACCTCCTGCAGCTGACGCGTGACTGCTCACCGGCCCCGGCCGGCGGTCAAGCGACTCCTCGCATCGGTTGCACACTCCCCGAGGTGTTCGACCATGCTCAACCCAGTGAGGCGGTGCACTTCGATGACGGCAGAATCGGCGGCCGGATCGTGTCGGTCGACCCCGAAGTGCTCACGGTGCGCATTGACCAACCGGAGCAGGGACAGGCCCATCTGAAAGCCGGCAAGGGCATCAATATGCCGGATACCGATTTGCCGGTATCGGCGATCACCGACCGCGATGTCGCTGACTTGTCCGCGGTGGTGGAACTGGCGGATCTGGTCGACATGTCTTTCGTGCGCACGGCGTCCGACGTTGAACGGTTGCTCGATGAACTTGGTCAGCTGGGTGCGGACCAGTTAGGCGTCGTACTCAAGATCGAAACCCGCAGGGCCTTTGAAAACCTTCCGCAGCTGGTGCTCACGGCAATGCGTCGAGCGAAAGTTGGGGTGATGATCGCTCGCGGCGATCTGGCGGTGGAGTGTGGTTATGAACGGATGGCGGAGTTACAGGAGGAGATCCTGTGGCTGTGTGAGGCCGCGCATCTGCCGGTAATCTGGGCGACCCAGGTTCTCGAGCAGCTCGCCAAGACGGGGTTGCCGTCCCGGGCCGAAATCAGCGATGCGGCCATGAGCGAACGGGCCGAGTGCGTGATGCTGAACAAGGGGCCATACCTCGACGATGCCGTGACGGTGCTGGACAACATCATGCGGCGGATGGCACAGCACTACTACAAGAAAAACGCGTTGCTGCGTCCACTGCGGTCTTGGTCAGCGTCCGCGGACGAGAGCCTCGACGATGATGCGGGTGGTGTGTTCGGCTCGGCGCCGTGAATATCGTTGCGGATTCGAGAGGATCGGATACACCACGCCCCCGACGATGGCGTCCGCGGTGGATTCGGCGGTGAGTTCATCGATACCGTCGGCGAGGATGCGTGTCCGCACACTGTCGTGCAGCGGCTCACTGAATCCCGTCCGCAGTTTGACCGCCGTGTCTTCGTGCTCCATGCCCGCGACCGTCAAGATCCGCAGCATGGCCGACCCGCGGGTCGTTGTCAGAGTGGTGGCGAGTTTGCGTACCCAACCCACCAGATCGGCGGCCAGGTCGTCGGTGTGGTTCACCGATACGAGAAGCTTGTCGGCGTCTTCGAGCATGACGTCGGCGACCAGTGCGGGACGGCTGGACCACCACCGGTAGATGGTCTGCTTTCCCACCCCGGCGCGAGCGGCGACCGCCTCGATGGTCAAGCCATCAAACCCGCGCTCGAGGAGCAGTTCGCGCGTGGCGGCGACGATTGCAGTGCGCGACTTCTCGCTACGGCGGCGTGGGTTGACCTGGATGAGATTGGTTGGCATTCACTAATCCTCGCGTTTGACGCCTTCCGAGCGCGCTTTGCACATCGCGACCCACCCCGGTAGTCTGCCACAAGACGAGACGTTTCGTCTTGCCACGGGAGGAGCGGCGGGTCGCCGCCAAAGGAGTAGCGGTGATCGCAAGCCAGACCAGACGGCCGTCGTCGTGACGCTGGGACTGAGGCCGGAGCAGCAGGAACTCGGTGATGCGGTAGGGCAGTTCGCCAGCCGGTACGCCCCCGTCGCCGCCACTCGCGAAAGCTTCGAGGAGCTGGCGGCAGGACCGGCTCCCGAAATGGTGGGATGCTCTGGTTAGCAACGGCTTTCACGCGGTCCATTTGCCGGAGCACCTTGGCGGGCAGGGCGGACGGCTGATCGACGTCGCCTGCGTGCTGGAGTCGGCGGGCAAAGCGCTGTTGCCGGGTCCGCTGCTGCCGACGGTGGCCGCGGGAGCCGTCGCACTGCTGGCCGATCCGACACCGACCGCGCAATCCTTGATACGTGACCTCGCCGCGGGCGTTACGGCGGCGGTCGTGCTTCCCGACGAGGGTTGGTTCTGCGCGCGCCCCGACGGCGGGCGGTGGCTGGTCAGCGGTGTCTCGGAGGTAACCGCGGGCCTGTGTTCAGCGCGGACGCGCGCGGACTTTCACGGCCCGTCCTACCAGCACCCGCCGGCTTGGGACCTCGTCGGACGGCGAGGCGATCATGTCAACGGGGTCGTCGGGGGGCGCGCCGCCGAACATGCGTTGCACCATGCCGGATTGCGCTGCGACGACGTCGACGTGCTGGAACTCTACGACCCGTTCTCATTCGAAATCATTCGTCAGCTCGAAGCTCTCGGATTCTGCCCCGAGGGCGAGGGCGGACCATTTGTCGCCGATGGCCACATCGCGATCGACGGCAGCCATCCGGTCACCACCGACGGCGGAACCATGTCGTTCAGCCACGCGGGTTCCAATCCGCAGATGATGCAGCGGGCGATCCGAGCCGTCCAGCAGCTGCGCGGGCAGGCGGGCAACCTTCAGATATCCGACGCGCACATCGCGTTGTTCAGCAATGGGGGAGCGGGGGCCTTATTCACGACAGTGTTGATCCTGGGAGACGAACCACGTTGACTGCCGAAGCCTTACGTCCACAGACCGGTCCCGTGCCACACGCGAGCAGTCACCTCAGCACTTCCTTCTGGGAGGGTTGCCGCTGCGGCGAGTTGCGCTTTCAGCGTTGCGCGATTTGCGGGGCGGCGAATTTTCCACCGAATGAGCACTGCCGGCAATGCCTTTCCACACAGCTGGATTGGGAGTGCAGTGGTGGTATCGGTGAGATCTACAGCTGGACAGTGGTCCACCGGCCCGTCACGGTAGAGTTCGCGCCGCCCTACGCGCCGGCCATCGTCACGTTGGACGAGGGCTACCAGATGCTGACGAACATCGTCGGTGTGGCGCGCGACGAGCTGACGATCGGCATGCGCGTGCAGGTGCAATTCCACGCTGTCGGTGCCGACGTGACGCTCCCGTACTTCACCAGGCTCTCGTGAGCCCTCGGCGCACCAGCAACGGCCTGCCGGTAACCGCTTATCTGGTCCTGGGCGTGTTGGCGGCCAACGACGAGCAACTTACCGCCGGTGAGATCAAGATGCGCGCCGAGCTGTCCGTCGGCCATTTCTACTGGTCTCGTCTCCGTCGGTCAGTCACGTGCGCCGCGAACTGAACCGGTTGCTGACCCGCGGAATGGTCAGCGAGATCGGTGCTCAATCCGGCAAGCGGGCAATCACGTTGTACGAGACCACCGATGCCGGACTCGATGCGCTGCGCCGGTGGGTTCAGCACTTTCCGGGTCAGGACCAGGTGGTCATCAAGCACCCCGTCATCCTCAAAACCTGGCTGGCCCGCGGCCAGGATCCCGACCGCATCATCGATACGTTGGACCGGCATCTGGAGTCGACTCGGGCGCGGCTGGACGAGGCACTGTGGTCGCGGCAGCGCTCTCGGGAGGTCGGCATCACCGACGACCCGAGCCAGCGTTTTTCCCTTGCCGTGCTGGACTACGCTATCCGCGGCTTGTATGCCGAGATCTCCAACATCACCCAGCTGCGCGACGAAATCGCCGGCGGCACAGCGCGAGATCCGATCAAACGGGTGCGACGGTCGAAGGGCCAGATCCGCCGTCGGGTACCGAGCGACTCGGGCTAGACACTGCCCTCCGGTACGCGGTGCCGCGTGCCTCGCGCTCCCAAAGGATTTCCGCCGCGCCGACCGTCGTTCCCTGAGAGATCAGCTGACGCTTGAGTACCTTGTGCGTCGCGGTGCTGGGCAGGTCGGCGGCGATGCGCACATAACGCGGCCAACCCTTCGGCGACAGGTCACGTTGGGCGCTCAGAAACGCTTCGAATGAATCGCGGTCGAGCTCGTCGCCGTCGTTGAGCACGATTGCGGCCATCACTTGGTCACCGACGCGCTCGTCCGGCACAGCGTACACGGCGGCGCAGTTAATGGAGCTGTGCCGCAACAGGATCCGCTCAATGGGCGCTGCGGCCAGGTTCTCACCGTCCACCCTCATCCAGTCAGCGGTGCGCCCGGCGAGGTAGATCCACCCGTCGGCGTCCCGGTAGGCAAGGTCCCCCGACCAATACATGCCGTGACGCATGCGTTCGGCGTCGGCTTCCGGGTCGTTGTAGTAACCGGTGAAGAAACCCGAGCCCGCCGTGTTGACCAACTCGCCCACCGCCTCGTCGGCATTGATCAGCGCTCCGTCGGCGTCAAACCGGGCGACCGCACACTCGCTGACGGTGTCGCTGTTGTAAACCGCCACCCCGTCGACGCCCCGGCCGATCGAGCCCTTCGGCGTGCCGGGTTCGCGGATTACGATGACGGCGTTCTCGGTGGAGCCGAAGCCATCCTCGACCTGCACGCCGAAGCGGCGCGCGAACTCCTCAATGTCCTTGTCGTTGGCCTCATTACCGAATGCCACCCGCAGGGGATTGTTGGCATCATCGTCGCGTTCGGGGGTGGCCAGTATGTAGGCCAGCGGTTTACCGACGTAATTCATATAGGTGGCGCCATGGCGGCGGACGTCGGCAAGGAAGTTGCTGGCCGAGAACTTCGCGGGCACGATGGCGGCGCCGGAGGCCACCGCCGGGGCCCATCCCGCGACGACTGCATTGGAGTGAAACAGCGGCATGGATACGTAGCAGACGTCGCGCTCGCTGAGGCCGAAACGCCCGACCAGGCTGAGCCCGGCGATGGTGGCCATCAGGTGTGATACCTGCACCGCCTTGGGGTTTCCGCTGGTGCCAGAGGTGAAGATCATCATGAACGGGTCCATCGCGGTGACGTCGCGGTGGGGGAGCAGTTCGCCGGCCGCGCCGACGAACTCGGCCCATTGTGACGTCGAGGCGTCGAAGACCCGCGTCGGACCCAGGTCCAAACCGTCCAGCAGTGGACGATGTTCGGCGTCGGTCACGACGCATTGACAGTCCGCGCGCCGGATGTCGGCGGCCAGTGCCTCGCCGCGCCGGGTGGTGTTCAGGCCGCACAGCACATAGCCGCCCAGCCCGGCGGCAGCCATCTGGGCCAGCATCTCGGGTGTGTTGCCCAGTAGCGCGCCGAAGTGCATTGGTCGCTGCGGATCGGCGTCGGCGAGCAAGGCCGCGGCCCGCGCGCTCGACTCTGCCAGGTACTGACTCCAAGTCCATTGCAGGTCAGGGTATTTAACGGCGATAGCCGGATCGGTCAGGCGCTTGCGCAGTAGCGCCTGAATCGTGTCGTCGGCCATCGGGCCCGGTTCCACCTTCAATTACGAGACGAGACGGTCCGTCTTATACTAGCGACGCGGCCCAGCGCGCTACCCGCCCACCATCATCAGGCCGCCGTCGACCGCCGGGAGTTGTCCGGTGATGAAGCCCGCACCAGCGCCGGACAGGAAAACGAGTATCGGTCCGACGTCGCGCGCCGGGTCGCCGAGCGTCCCGCCGAGCGGAAGCATCATCTTCATCTGCTGGTCGATCAGGGCGCCGGCCTCTGGTCCCAGGAATTCCCGCAGGCGGTCGGCGCCTGCCGTCTGCACCGCCGACGCTAGGGAGTTGACGGTGATGTTGTCGGCTGCCCACGCGCGGGCGGCCGATCGCATCCATGCCTGCACCGCACCTTTGGTCGCCGCGTAGACGGCCGAGACCGGGCTTCCAATAACGGCTTCCGAGGAAACGAAGTTGATGATCCGCCCGCTTTTGGGGTCTTGGTCTTTCATGACGGCGTAAGCGGCCTGATTAGTCAGGATGGTCGCCTTGACGTTGTGTCCAACAGGAACGTAGTCTCTTCCGCGCTGACGTATCCGGGGATCCCCGTCTGCCACAATCCCGCGGCGTTCACCAAGACATCGAGTCCACCCGAGTGCTCGGCTGCCTGCTGCACCATCGCCGTGACGGCGTCGGCGTCGCGGACATCACACTGCAGCCAGGTGGCCGCGAGACCATCGGGCGGCGGCGTTCGATGATACGTCGCGGCGACATCGGCCCCCGCTTGGCTCAAGGCTCCGACAGCGGCCGCGCCGATACCGCTGGCCCCGCCGGTGACCAGGATCCGCCGGCCGTGCAACACGTTCTCCATGCCCGCGAGCGTAACGCCACGGCGAACTCTAACTCGATGATTCGAAGGGCCGTTACGCGCGGGGACGGCGAGGCGACTTTAGGCAGGCACCGCGATGGTCGAGACCAGGTCGGCCAGCCGGCCGGGCTGGTCCAGCATCGAGAAGGTCTTGGCTCCCTCGATCACCTCAAGACGCGCGTTGGGAATGGTAACGGCCAGCCGCCTGCCATCCTCGAGTTCGAAGAACACGTCGTCAGCCGACCACGCAATCAAAGTGGGCTTGTCGAACTCGGGCAGGCGGGCGGCGACGCCGGTGGTGACCTCTGTCCGCAACGACAGGGTGAATTGGCGCAAGTCCTCGGCGATGGCCGGATTCGACAGCCCGGGACGCACCCAGGCCTCGGTGAGATCGTCAATGTCGCAATGCGCGAGGCCGTCGAAAGCGCGCTTGCGCACGGCCGGAGCGCGCATGGACTGGGCCACCGCCCGAAACGTCGTCTTGGACTTGGCCGCCAGGATTACTGGTTTGAGGATCGGGGGCGGAAAGTGTTCGAACGCATCACAGCTCGTGAGCACCAGCACACCAAGGCGCTCGGGACGGTGCACCGCGACGAGTTGCGTGACGACCCCACCGGTGTCGTTGCCGACCAGCACCACGTCGTCGAGGTCAAGCGCGTCCAGTACATCGGCGACCATGCCGGCGACTCCGGTGATGGTTCGGTCGGCTCCGGGCCGAAGCGGCTGCGGATGTGCGCCCAGCGGCCACGTTGGGGCGATACACCTCAAGCCCAGATCGGCGAGTCGTTTGGTGACTTGGCGCCATAGCTGGCCGCCCATCATGTAGCCATGCACGAATACGACCGGCCTACCGTTGTCGGGTCCCGTTGCTTCGTAATGGATCGTTCCGGCACTAATGTCGATCGTCGACATAAAGAACTCCTACTTCGAGATACACTTACAAACAGGCTGCCTGTTCGTAAGTTACCAACAGGCTGTATGGAAAGCAAGAGACGGACTCAGGAGGAACGCTCCGCGGCGACCCGCGACGCGCTGATTGCGGCTGCCCGCACGCTGTGGGGCTTACGCGGTTATGCCGAAGTGGGAACGCCGGAGATCGCTGCGGGCGCAGGGGTTACCCGCGGCGCGATGTATCACCAATTCGCCGATAAGGCAGCACTTTTCCGTGCAGTCATCGAGGCCGTAGAAAAGGATGTGATGGCCCGGATGGGGACCGTGGTGGCCGAGTCGGGAGCGACGACACCGGCGGACGCCATCCGGGCCGCGGTGGATGCCTGGCTCGAGGTCTCCGGGGATCCGGAGGTGCGTCAGCTCATGTTGCTGGATGCCCCCAGCGTCCTCGGCTGGGCGGAGTTCCGTGATATCGCCCAGCGGTACAGCCTGGGCATGACCGAACAGTTGCTCACCGAAGCCATCCGGGCAGACCAGTTGGCCCGTCAACCGGTGCGACCGTTGGCTCACGTGCTGATTGGTGCGCTCGACGAGGCGGCCATGGTCATCGCCACCGCGGACGACCCGAAACGCGCCCGCCGAGAGACCAGGCAGGTGCTGCATCGGCTGATCGACGGGATGCTGAACGAACCTCGCGCGGCGCGTTGAGACGATCAGCCGGTTGCCCGATGTAGCCAGAGGAACTGCTTCAGCTCTCGTGCCGGCAACCGAAAATACGCCGGAATCGCTTGCAGCACGGCTGAACTCGCGGGGATGATTTCCGGGCGTTCCAGCGTGACCGTCTCTCCGCGCCACTTGACCGTGGCATGACCGGAGGCAATGACGTTTCGGCACCAGTCCACGTCGGCGCCATACGATAGTCCGATGACAAACCCATCCCCGTACCGAAAGGCGCCCACAGGTGTCACGTAGGTACGATCGGAACGGCGCCCGACATGTTCGAGAAGGGCGTAGGGCGAGTGGCGCCTGCCCGCGATCGGCTCAATGATCTTGTTGTACGGCTTGAGCAGCTTTGACCGCAGCGCCTTATGGTGTTGCACGACCTTGGCGAGCGTATAACTCACCAACAGCCACGATGTTGCCAGCGCGCCCAGCACCAGAATGGGCCTGAAAGATCCATACAACGAATGCAATACCGGCCTTGCCCGCATCTCTGGAACCCTATGTGGCCGCTGGACCGCCGTGCGGCGGCCAAAGGCCCCTGGTACCGGGGACTAAGGCCCCATCACGAAAGCCACGGAAGGATCTACGTTGTTTTCGTGCCCTCCAGCAACGGCTATGGGACGTCGCCGTCGGTGATCGTTTCGGTTCTCGGATTGATCGGCTACGACGCCTTGATCAGACCAGCCCTATTAGATTGGGGCGCAACCGATGCCGAACAGCGAATGCCGTTGGCCGGCGACGAGATCGTCGACGACGTGATGAGCCACCACACCCGGGCAGTGACGATCAACGCACCTGCGGCTGCGATATGGCCATGGCTCGTGCAGATGGGCGATCACCGGGCCGGCTTCTACAGTTACGACTGGGTCGAGCGCTACCTGTTCCCCGGCACCGTGCACTACGTCGACGGGCGCAACTCGGCCACCCGCATCCATCCCGAACTGCAGAACATCGCGATCGGTGAGCGGATCAACACAGGGTCATTCGGACCGACGCAGATTGGCAGCCCGGTGACGGTCCTTGAGCCGGATCGTGCACTGGTCATCGGCACGTGGGCATTTGTGTTGTTGCCGTTGGACGAGAGCCATACTCGCCTGCTGGTTCGCGAGCGGGATGCGGGATGGCTGCGCTTGCTCGCCCCGCGGCGCTTCGGATTGCTTCGTGCATTGGGTGCAGTCATCGACTACGCAATCGGTGAACCGCTGCATTTTGTGATGGTCCGCAAGATGATGCTGGGCATCAAACAGCGCGCCGAGGCTACTTGGTCTGTGAGGTAGTCGCACACTTTTCGGTGGGGCGCTGTGCCCAATGTCCCATGGGGAAGGGACCAGCGGCACTAGGACCAGACGACGGCTGAAGCGACGATCGGGTCATGGCGGAAGTCCGCGCAGAACGCATGCTGATCGAAGCGTCCGTTCCGACGTTTGACGCCATGATCGCCGAGCACGTCATGGTAGAAGCGGGTCCGTCGGCCACTTTCCAGGCGGCCCGAGCGCTGGACTTACTCACCGTACGCACCCCGTTGCTGGTGGCGGCGATGTGGATTCGCGGCTTGCCGGAGCGGTTGTCGGGAAAGGCCAGCCCGCCTCCGCCGAGACTGGTGATGTCTGAGCAAACTGCGTTGCCGGGCTGGTTGCCGCTCGGCGAGCAACCCGACCGCGAGATTGCGTTCGGCGCCGTGGGCAAGTTTTGGCGGCCGGTCATCGAATGGCGTGACGTCGCGCCGGCGGACTTCGCCGGCTTCGCCGAACCCGGTTGGGGAAAGATCGCTGCCAACTTTTCGGTGGCACCCTACGGGGAAAGCCATACCGTACTGAGCTACCAATGCCGAACTGTCACAACGGATCCCGAATCCCGTCGACACTTTCTGCGCTACTGGTGGTTGATCCGACCATTCGTCGCCCACATCATGCGCGCGACGCTCAAAGCGATCAAGGCCGACGCCGAGGCGGCGGGGACACCTAGGAGTAGATGATGTGCGTTTTGGTTTGCTTCGGTTCCAAGCGGGGCGGCACCGCGGGGCTGGCCGCGATGATCGGCGACGCGTTAACCGAGGCCGGGTGTGAGGCGACGGTGACCGGGGCTAAAGACGTCAGAGACGCGAGTGGCGTCGATGCGGTGATCGTTGCCGGTGCGCTGTACGCCAACAGATGGCACCGTGACGCGCGACGGTTTGTGCGCCGGCATGCCTCGGTGTTACGCGAATTGCCGGTCTGGCTGGTCAGCAGCGGGCCCCTGGATAGTTCGGCCGAAGAGCGCGACATCCCGCCCACTGCACAGGTTGCGAAATTGGCCCGCCACGTGAATGCTCGCGGCCATGTGACCTTCGGCGGCCGCTTGGAGCCGGACGCCAAGGGCTTTCCGGCCAGTGCGATGGCCAAGAAAAAGGCCGGTGATTGGCGCAGTCGTGCGCACGTGCAGCGTTGGGTCGCGATGGTCGTTGGCGAGTTGCGCCAGCTGCCGATCACCTACCAGACCTAGGCTGCGTCGGATGGTCAGGAGTGCTGGCAGACATCTCAGGAAGTTAAATCAAGCCGCGCGGAGGGGTGGGGGTTGAAACGCCCGGTGTTCGTTGTAGGGCTGGCCGGTTTGCAGGCAATGGTGCAGTTGACCGAGGAATTTGTTGAACAGATGTCGTTGGGCTTGACGGTTCCAGTCTCCGGCGGCACGGCGGGCATCGAAGTGGCGGCGAGCTCCGGATGAGGCGCGTAGCGATCCCAGCGCCCAGATCGCCCCGACCGCGGCCAGGCGCCGGTTTTTGATATGCCGGTGTGTGACAACGGTTTTCTTGCCGCTGGCGCGGGTGATGGGGGCCGATCCGGCGAAGGCTTTCAACCCGCGGGCGTCGGCGAAACGGCTTCGATCGTCGCCGATCTCGGCCAGCACCCGGGCACCGGCCAGATTCCCCAGCCCGGGGAAGCTGACGATGATCGCGGCGTCCGGGTGTTGTTCAAAATGGTCGATCGCCGCCTCGGCGAGTTCGTCAGCGGCCGCGCAGGCGGCCTCGAACTGGCGCAGCAGCGCGCCCAGTTGGATACCCATCGCGTTTTCCACCACTGCCGGTTGGTGCAGGTAGGTGTCGGTGAAGACCGCGTGGAGCCGCTCGACGTCGCGGTCGAGGTCACGGCGGCGGCCGGCCTTGACCAGCAGCCGGCGCAGCCGCGCCGGGGTCAGCTTGGCAGCCTGGGCGGGGGTGGGTGCGGCGGCCAGGATAGCGCGCGCATCGGCGCGGGCCAGCCCCCCGGCCGGCAGCTCGGCGAAGGCCACCAGGGCGGCCGGATAGAAGTCTTTGAGCAGGTCGCGGATCTGGTTGCCGATCTGCTGGCGGCCCCACACCGCGTCTTGTTGGGCGCGGGCCAGCACCTGGATGGCTTGGGCCAGGTTGGTGTCGGCTGGCAGCGGGCGGTGCGCGTCACGGTCGGTGCGCACGATATTGGCCAGCAGCACCGCGTCGGTGGCATCCGATTTAGCCCCCGACAGCGCATACCGTGCCCGGTACCGCGAGGCCGCCAGCGGGTTGATTGGATAGATCACCCGGCCGGTTTCGCGCAGCGCGGCCACCCACAGTCCGCGGTCGGTTTCGATACCCACCGGGATCGGATGCTCGGCGCTGTCGCCGGCCTGGGCCAACAGCGTCAACGCCTGCGCAAAACCGGCCGCGTCGTTGCCGACCCGCCCACGCGCCACCACCTGCCCGTCGTCATCAACCACAGCAAGGTCGTGATGGTCACTGGCCCAATCGATTCCACAGTATAAGCCCAAGATGTCAGCACTCCTTTGGTCGGTGATTTTGTTGTTCCCGCTGAAGTCGTGCGGCGCCCTAATCGCAGGACTCGACGGTCCGTCATCTCAGTAGCCGTCCATGACTCCAGCCCACCACGAGACCTCGTGCTGTCGAAGAGCTCAAAGCTCGGGAACACCTATCGGGAAGTCAAACCCCGCAGTGGGCTCGGGCAACCGCATCCCACCACCACACCAGCGGATCTACCGTCAGGCGCGCCGTTCTGCCAGAAGGCGTCGAACGCCAGGGAGCGCCGGGCATCGCCTGACAGCAGACCCACGGAACAGACGCGGCCCTACGACCAGCAACCCATTCCTACAAAACGATTAGCAACCCATTCCTACAAAACGATTAGGGAGCGGTAGATGTCGGCGTCCGGGTGTGTCTCAAAATGCTCGGCCAGGCTGGTCTCGAGCTCGGCGATCTGGCGGTTCAGCTCGGCGATGATGCCCACCGTGGCGCGGGTGGTGGCACCGAATGCGGCGGCCACCGCTGCGGGTGCGGCCAGCTGTTCGGTGCGCAGCGCAGCCTGGATTTGGCGGGCACGGGCGGCGATATTGCGTTGGCGCCCACCGCGTTTGAGCGCCGACTGGATCGCCGCCCGGTCGAGCCGAGCGGCCTGCTCGGGGGTGGGGGCCCGCCCCAGGACCCCCAGCGCGTCCCCGTGCGCCAGATCGTCGAAGGCCTCCAGCGCCGCGGGGTAGTACTCGCGCAGCGCGTTGCGCAGCGCGTTGGTGTGGCGGGTGCGGGTCCAGATCAGGCTCTGATGGGCCCGGGCCAACACCTTGATCGCCTCCGCATCGGCGCTGTCGCCGGCAAGGGGGCGGTGATTGTGCCGATCGGTGCGCACCAAATCGGCCAGCAGTTTGGCATCGGAGGCATCGGATTTGGCCCCGGACAAGTGGTGGCGGTCACGGTAGCGGGCCACCGCCAACGGGTTGACCGCATACACCTGATAGCCAGCCGCGACCAGCGCTCCCACCCACAGGCCGCGGTCGGTTTCGATGCCGATCACCACCTGATCGGGCTTCTCGACATGCTGAGCGATCAGCTCGTGCAGCTGGCGGATGCCGGTCAGTCCCTCGGGCAGCCGCCGTGATGCCAGTCGGGCACCGTCCTCCTCCATCAGATACACGTCGTGATGGTCTTCGGCCCAGTCATCACCGATGAAAATCATCGCTCACCGCCTTTCCTCGGTTCGGTTGTCACTCCATCTGTTTCGAGCCTGAGGACACCCGGCGGCGACCTAATGGATCAGTGCTCAACCGGCACGACATCCCATCAGCGCTACAGGCGACCCCAACCAACTGGCCGGGGCACAATCTAGACTTAGGAATCGACCTTCATTCCGGGTGCGAACAGTACTCACCGGCCAGCGGCTCGATGATCAGCCTCCCCTGATGAGATCCGCAAACCCGTCAACGGCACGCTGATCAATCCCCATTAGGTCCTTGCCGGTTGAAGGCATCGCATTCGACGCCCGCTCACGGATCAAGCGACCGGCCTTCGATCTAGACCTCAACGACCGCAACCGAAGAACGTGAACCTCGCTAGTGCGCCGGGCTGACGGGCTGGGTCGACAACCAGTGCAGCGCTGCAGCTGCGTCGGCGGGAACCGCGGGGCGCTTCGGCGCGATTGGGGTCACTCGGCGGTAGGGCTCGCCCTGTGCAGGGCGTTGGTCCTTGTCGCCCTTATTGGGCCACATCGACACGGCCCGCTCGGCCTGGGCGGTGATGGACAGCGCCGGGTTGACGCCCAGGTTCGCCGAGACCGCGGCGCCGTCCATCACCGACAGCGTCGGATAGCCGTACACCCGCTGATACGGGTCGATGACACCGGTCTGGGGGCTGTCGCCGATTGCGGCGCCGCCGAGGAAGTGCGCGGTCAGTGGGATGTTGAACAGCTCGCCCCAGGTGCCGGCGGCGACGCCGTCGATCTTGGTCGCGATCCGGCGGGTGACTTCGTTGCCCACCGGGATCCACGTCGGGTTCGGCTGGCCGTGGCCCTGCCTGCTCGAGTACCGGCGGATACCCAGCTTGCTCCGTTCGGTGAACGTCGTGATCGAGTTGTCCAGGTGCTGCATCACCAGTGCGATGACCGTTCGCTGGCTCCACTGGCGCACGTTCAGCACCCGCAACGCGGCACGTGGATTCTCGCGAGCGCTGCGCAGGAACTGCCGCCACCGCGGCACATCGGTGCCTTCAGGGCCCGAACCGTCGGTCATCAGCGTCAGCAACAACCCCATAAAGTTGGAGCCCTTGCCGTACCGGACCGGCTCGATATGGGTGTCGGGGTTGGGATGGATCGATGACGTGATGGCCACCCCGTGCGTGAGGTCGAGGTCGGGTGTGACGCGGTAGCGCCCGGCTCCCAGGATCGACTCGGAGTTGGTCCGCGTCAGCACGCCCAGCCGCTCGGACAGCTTCGGCAGCTTACCGTTGTCACGCATCTTGAACAGCAGCCGCTGTGTGCCCCATGTGCCCGCGGCCAACACCAATTGGGCGGTGGTGAATGAGCGTCGTTGCTTCCGCAACCAGCGGCCGGTGCGCACGGTGTCGACGCGCCACGTGCCGTCGGGCAGCTGCGCGAAGCCGGTCACGGTTCGCATGGGAAGTACTTCTGCGCCGGCGTTTTCGGCCAGCCCGAGGTAGTTCTTCACCAGCGTGTTCTTGGCGCCATGGCGACAACCGGTCATGCACGAACCGCATTCCAGGCAGCCGGTGCGCGCCGGGCCCACCCCACCGAAGTATGGGTCAGGCACAACCTTGCCGGGCGTTTGCTGCCCGTCTGCGCCGAAAAAGACGCCCACCGGGGTGGGCACCCAGGTGTCGCCCACACCCATCTCGTCGGCGACCTCTTTGACGATGCGGTCGGCGTCGGTCAACGTCGGGTTGCGCACCACCCCGAGCATCAGCTTGGCCTGCTCGTAGTGCGGCATCAACTCGGCCCGCCAGTCGGTGATGTGTGACCACTGCCGGTCTTTGAAGAACGGTTCGGGCGGCACGTAGAGCGTATTGGCATAGTTGAGCGACCCGCCGCCCACCCCGGCACCAGCCAGGATCAT
>DATJQO010000062.1:0-13644 GCA_035505695.1 Mycobacterium sp. | reverse complement strand
AGGTCGGTGAGCAGGCTGGTGAAGCTGTGCACTGGGGTGTTGTCGGTGGTGCGTTTGCGGGCGGCTTTGGCCAGCGCGGCATCGGAGCGTTCGGCGGCGGCGACGGGGTTGGTGCGTTTGGCGGCGCCGGCGGGTTTGTCGTTGTCGACGAACAGGATTGGGGCCAGGGCTTGTTTCATGTGCCAGCTGATGTAGTAGGACAGCATGCGTAAGAACATGTGCGCGCGCACCCGCTGGGCGAGCCGGTGGCGGATGGGGCGCACGTCCAGTTCGCTGTTGAGCGTGCGAAAGAACCGTTCGACGTCTTCGAGTCCCTTGTAGCGGGCGACCACCTCGTCGTGGGCCAGGGTGGTGTCGGGCAGGCTGGTGCGCAACACGTAGATGCCGTCAAGGGCGGCCTCGGCGGCGATGGCGTCCTGGTTGCGGGAGAAGCTAAACGAGGTGTCGGTGATTTCGGTGTGGAAGTGTTTGGCCATTTTGTAGCGGTTGATCACCTTGCCCACCCGCAGCGCGATCTTTTCGGTGCCGCGCAGCGGGCGGCGCGGGCGGCGGGTAGCCGCGGCGATGGTTTGCAGCTGGTTTTCGGTGGCGGCCAGCAGATCTTGGCGTTTGCGGGTGCGCTGTTGGGCCAACGCGGGGTTGCGGCAGCACACCAGCCGCTCCCCGGGAAAATCCGGGGAGCTGATCTCGACGAGGTCTTGCTCATCAAACAGCGATAGTTGCAGCGCCTCGGCTTCGACGAGGGCTTTGATTTGGGGGGCGCGCAGCGCTGAAATCCAATCCAGTTCGGCTGGGCGTAGTTCGTCGGTGATGCGCGCGTTGGTGAGCATGCCGCGATCGCCGACCAAACAGATGCGGGCCAGCCCGAACCGCTCCTTGAGTTTGGTGATCTGGGCGGTCAGGGTTTTGGGGTCGGCGGTGTTGCCGTCGAAGACCTCGATGGCGATCGGCACCCCGGCGGTAGAGCACAGCAGCCCGTAGACGATCTGCAGCCGGCCCTTGACTCCGTCTCTGGCGTGCCCGATCCTGCCCAGCGGGCAGGTGCGGCCCTCAAACGCCGCCGAGGACACGTCGTAGAGCACCAGCGTCCCATCGGTCAGATGCCGCTTGGCCAAGGCCTTTTCGATCGCGTCCTGGCGTTCAAGCACCCAGTCCATCGCCTCATACAGGTCGTCCTCATCACAACCGGACAACCCCAACACCTCACCGAGGGTGCTGGTGGCGGTCTCAGCCCGCAGGCCGCGCGCGAAGGCCAGCTTCGATGCCGGGTCGATCACCTGGGCCACCAGCATCGCAGTCACCAGACCGCGCCGCCGCGAGTTCGCCGGGTCGATCAGCTCCTCCACCCCGAGGTGGCGCGCGCTGCCCAACACCGCGGCGACATGCCCGTGCGGCAAGCTGCGGCCGACCTCAAAGGCAGCCGCCAGATCGATCTTGGGCGGCAGGCCTTTAAGCGCCCGCTGCAGCCTCTCCACTTTGTGCTCTGGCCAGCGCGACAGGTTGGCCAGGGTGCGGACTTTGACCTTGCCGTGCTCGCGGTAGCTTTCCCGCAACAGCACCGCCGGCGGTGACCCGCGGTTGGGTATCCGCGTCACATACATGTATACATGTTCTCACATTCAGAACCTGAACACACCTACATCAGTTAATGACACGCCATACATATCTGGCCATTACATGTTTACAAATTCCGCTCCCCAGAGACACAGACCACCAGCTCACAGCGGCCGTGCAGGCATCAGACCAGCCCCACCAGGGGGAACTTCGGGCTAAGAGGGATCGGCGTACCATCGCGGTGCTCGACGCACTCAAAACCACTCCCTGACCGTTAGCCGGTTCTCATGTCAGGTGGATGTCGCTTACGTCGATGGACACCATGAGTTCGTCGGGCAGCAGGCGGCCGTCCGCGTCGCAGCGGTATGCCCGGCGCTTGGAGGGCAGTTTGATCCCGTCGGCCTCCACGATGTCGTAGACGTACTGGATCGCAGCGAATCCGCCGGCGACATCGACGCGGTAGTCGTGGCGGCGCAGCAGGAAATCGCTGCCGAAGTAGAACTCCTGCAGGCGGCTATGGCTGGCGAACTGGTCCGGGAAGTGCACCTGCAGACCAAACCAGCGCTCGCCGTGGTCCTCGATCGGATCGATTTCAGCCACGGTGAACCCGGGCAGCTTCATAAAGAACGGAGTGGCCAAATACGTCCACAGCGCATAGCCGTTGAAGTAGGCGCGTTGCAATGGATCCCACGGCGTTGTGAGGACGTGACCGGCGAACGATTCTCGCGGGTTGCTTCGTTCGGCGACAACACTGCCGTCAAGCTTTTCGATGGCGACGCGTTGCGGCGTGAAGTCGGTCTTCTGGTCTGGCGCACCAAACGGTTGTACGGAAGCCCATTCGCGTTGTAGCGCAACGGTCATTCTTCGCGGCGAAGGATCTTGCGGTTGGCCCTTGATCTCCCATAGCTCGCCGCCGGTGACGATGGTCGCCTCCATCGAGCTGAATCGGCGCCAGCGATCAAGCCCTCCGTGCGCCGCTAGCACGGCATCGAGAAGACCAAGGTCAGCCTCGGCGGACATCGCTCGATCATAGGCCGTGAGTGCGCGTCGTCGATGGGCGTCACGGCATCCCAAGGTGTCCCTGTCAGTACCAGGATTAACGGGAATCGGCTGCGGATCCGTTCGACGGAATTTCGAACGCGTGGCGCGCGCTCATGGTAGCGGCATCGCACCAAACCTTGCTAAGAGAGGAATAACTCATGTCCGTGATCCACTTTCACGCGGCGACCACATCGACCCCCGAGCAATTCATTGCCGGGCTCACCGATTTCGGGCCAGGCCGCTCGGAGGTCTTCAAGAACAGCGCCGACTCGTATCTGATGGTGCACAACCAGGGCCCTCATCAGGCCGACGTCACCGAGGGCTCGGGCGGCATCTGGGAACGACTGATTTACGACTGGTCCGATCCCAGCCAGGTCAAGCTCACGACCATCGACTCCAACGTGTTTGGCGGCGCATCTGGCTATACCTACACCCTCACGCAGCAGTCCGACGGGACGACCGACGTAGATCTCGTCATCGTTCGCGAAGGCAAGAACTTCAGGGGACGGGTGCTGTCGGGCCTGCTCGGCATCGTCGCCAAGCGCACCTTGGGCAAGTGGTTCTCCAACAGCGTCAAGGCCATCGAAGCCCGGAGCGCGGCGAACGCCTGAGGGTCTGCGGCGGCGTCTTGATCACTTCGTGGGGTCGAGGCGCAGCCACACACCCCGTCAGTGAGCACACGAGGAACGAGCGAACAATGCTGAACGCAGCCTACGGAATGCTGGCACTGCTGCCGGTGGCGTTCTGGGTCGGCCGGGTACGCGACGGTGTCGCGATGAGCGCAAGCTGGCCCAGTCCGGTCGCCGAATCGGTAAGCAGCACTATCGATCCCGACGCACCCGGACGACGCGCGGCCAATGGCGAACTTGCAACTATGATCACACGATTACGCGCCAAACGGGCGCAAAGACTTCGTGAGCAACGGGAATTCAAAGTATGGCTAGAGATAACCGCGAAGCCACTTTGGTAGAGTTTGTTGGCCATCCTGATGGCGAAAAGATGTTTCTGCCTGAATTAGCTTGCGATACAACACTATTAAGACCGTGCTGGCGATCAACCATAAGGAGTTGCTCAAACGTGGCTGGCGCATCTTCACGGAGTGCTGAGCCGGTCGCCGCCATGGTGGTCATTGCCTTGCCGATCAGCTCCTGTGGCTTTCGACGGGAATCGACGAGAGCCACAGCGAGTCCTGGTGGACGGAAGTGTCACTATTGAAATATTTCGGCACCGCGACCCAGCTGCAAGGCTGTCCCTTCAATATCAGGGTTCGCAGGGCCTGGCTGACGACGCTTCGCCAGGAATTCGCGACTCTTGCGTGGCGCTGATCGTGGTCGTATGCACCGCTGAACTGAACGCCCCCCTGCAACGGCGCCAACCCTCAAACGCCCCGGCCAGAAAGTAGAATCGTGCCGACCAGCATCCGCAGCATCACGGCAGCGACGACGGGTTCTCCCGTCGGAGCTGTGTTGACGGGCGCAGCGTCGGCGGACAGCCAGATGTCGACTTCCGTAATTGCCGGCCGCGCCGGATGGTTGCGCTTGTATCCGATTGCGCTCGGCTTGGGTGGTCTGGGCGGGGCGTGGCGCACGGCTGTCGCGCTGGGCGCACCCGCCTGGCCGGCGGTGAGCTTGTCAGTGCTAAGTCTCGGCGCGTGGATCACCGTCACGGTGATGTATGTGCTTAAGGGTGGTGGGCGTCCGCGGGCTTTCATCACAGACTTGCGCCACCCGGAACAGGGCTTCGCCTTGGGTTACATTCCGCTGATTCCGCTGTTACTGCTGGCCCATGCCCCGCGGACTCCAGGGTTCCGCATCCTTGACCTGGGGCTGGCCGCGGTGTGGGCGGTCGGCACGGCAGCCCTTGTAGCACATTGGATCACAACTCCGCGTGATCGTCACGCGATACATCCGGGATTCTCGCTGCCGGTCGTGGGCGGCCCGTTCATTGCGTCTATTTCCTTGCAGGCTAACGGCTGGCATGCTCTGGCGCCGGGCCTGTTCACAGTCGGTGTCTACTTCGGGGTGACGTTCGGTTCTTTGATCGTTGGTCGGCTGATGACCGAACAACGGCTCAGCGATGCGCGTTTTCCCACCCTGGCGGTACTGATGGTTCCTCCTGCAACGGCAAGCGCCGCGTGGTTTGGCTTGAACGACAACCGGATCACCACTTTCGGCATCGGCCTAGCGGCCGTGCTGGCCATGATGGCGCTCATCCAGCTGTTCATCCTGCCCGACTACCTTGGCCGCCCATTCACGACCTCATGCTGGTCGTTCAGCTTCCCGTTGGCCTCAGTGGCGAACACGGTGGGCCACTGGGCGATTGCGGCGCCGGATCCTGCGAGTCGGCTGTTGACCTGGTCGACGCTGCTAATTGCCACTGCAATTATTGGCTTGCTCGCGGTACTCACCGTGCGGATGGTGTGGAGAACTTTCGATAGGCGCGGGGTCGCCCGGCGGCGTCTTGATGGCCTTGACGAGCGCGTTCAGGCGGGTGGGAATAGCGTGATCGCCGCACCCCACAAAGCACCGGGGTTTACCCGGTTGGGGTGTAGTCGCAGCATTGCCTCGTAGAACGCCTCTGCCGATTCCGAGGACTGAAGCAGCCGCCGCGCGTCGGTCAGGTACTGCCGCGTCGCATGAATCTGCGAGGGATTATCGAACGCGCCAGGAGCTTTGTGACCCGCGACGACGGTTGCGGGGTTGAGGATCTCGGCGGTGTCGAGTGCGGCGAGCCACTCGTGGATCCCGGTGACGCCACCGGATTCCGTCAGGTACAGGTGCACGCCGTTGTAGACGACATCACCTGCGACGAGGAGGCCAATATCGGGCACATGCAGCATCGTCGTCGCATCGGTGTCGGTATGACCGACCTCGACGGGTAAGAGCGCGACGCCGTCGAGCTCGAAACCGCACTCGTCGACGACGCTCACGTCCACCTCGCCGGCGGGAAGCTGTTCCGGAAATACCCGATCCCAGAACTCGGCGCGAAACTTAGGATCGTTCTGCACCTCCATCAGCTTGGCGGTTCCTTCCGTTGCTCGCACGGTCACGTCAGGGAACCTCTCTAGCAAGGGAATTGCGCCGAACCAATGGTCCCCGTGCCCGTGGGTGATATAGATCTGTCGCAGTCGCAGTCCCGAGGCCGCGATCCAATCACCGATTTCGGTCGCTTGCGTGGTGGTGAGCGGCGGATCGACCAGCACGGCGTCACGTCGTCCCATGATCAGTGTCGAGGTGATCGGCGACCACATCCGTGTGCTGCCATCCGGCAGGGGCCCGCGGCCAGATTGCGGGATCTGCTTTGTGAAAAACACTTTGTGCCGCAGCAGTTGCTTCACGGTGCCACCCCCACGATCGCATCGGCGAAGTCGAGGATCATCGCCGCAACGGCCCCGGGGTACTCGAAGTGCACCCAATGGCCGGCCCTTTCATGACTTTGACATCGGCTTCGACAAAGCGCGGACTGACGGCGTTGACGACCCGCTCGGTCACGAACGCGTCCGCGCCGCCGCGGATGATGAGTACCCGGCCGCTGAATGCACTCGGCGCGGGCGGGTTGCTCATGCCGGCGTTCCAGATGTTGACGTAGTGGGAGACGACGTCGGCTGCCACGGACGCGCCGATGTCGGCGAGCCGGTCGAGCTGCTCCTCGCCGAGGTGAGGCGACAGTTCGGCGCGCACGTCGCGCTGCGCGTCGCGGTCGCCACCCAGGGCGCGGAACGGCGCGACCACCTCGTCGGGCAGGTGCGTGCCGCCCAGCGGGACGGGGGTCAGCAGCACCAGCCCAGGCACTCGATCTGCGTGCTGCGCGGCGACCAGCTCGGCGACCTGCGCGCCAAGGCTCTGACCCACCACGATCACCGGCCCGTCGATGCCCTCGACGATCTCGCCGGCCTCGGCGGCGAGGGACTCCAGCGTCGCGCCGCGCACTGCTCCGACCGATCCGATGCGGGTGCCGAATCCGGGTAGGTCATAGCGCACCGCGCCTACCTCACCTCCCAGACAATCAACCAGGCCATCCCACACCGTCGCGTCATCGAGGAAGCCGTGGATCAACAGAACGGTGGGCGAACCGGGGGTGGTGGCCGGCGTGCGGGTGACGGGGAACCCGTTGAGTGACCGGATCATTTCACCAGCTCCGTTGTGGAGCCTGATGGTGACCATTCGGCCGTGTCGATGGGCGAATAGTCAGTGGCATGCCCGTCGAGCCGGCCGGCGCGCTGCACGTCGAGCTCTTCCACGAGCTCTTCGGGGAGCGGGGTGGTGAAGATGTTGTCCACGAACGTGTATTCGCCCGCGAGCCGCCCGAAAACGCCCAGCGCGCCGACGTCGATGCGCCCGCGGGACAGGTACAAGTCGTCGCGCACGTGAATGCGCTTGACCCGTCCCCAAACGACGTGGTCGGGCAGCGGCGGCATCGGGATGATGCGGTCGACGACGCACTCGAAGGAGATCGGAGCGCCGGCGATACGGGGCGCCGAAATGGCCTCCGAGGCAGCCTTTTGCAGCCCGAGCACCTCGAACTCGTCGACATCGGAGCCGAATTCGTAGGCCGAGCGATGCACGGCGTCCGCCTGTCCGATCGTAGCGATGTTCACCACGAATTCTCCTGTGTCGCGGATGTTGACGAATGTGTCCTTGAGTGTCACCCCGTCCGAACGCGGCTGCAAGGTGATCGACAGAACCGGCGGGTATCTGCCCACGACGGTGAAGAACGATACCGGTGCAATATTGCCGACGCCGGTGGTAGAGCTGGTGCTGACCCAGGCGATCGCGCGCGGCAATACGCTGCCGATCAGAAGTTTGTAGCTCGACGTGGGGTCGAGGTCGGCGGTGTCGATGATCATTTCCGTGTCCTTTGCGGCCAGGCGTTTTTCAGGGAGTCGCTGGTTGTCGGCGCGGTCTGGATGCTGAGGACTCGCCATCCGGCTGGGCCGCGTGCCACCTCAAAGTGAGCGGCAACTCGCTCGATTTCGGTGCCGTTGCTGCGACGGCGTGACCAGATCACCTCGACCGCCGCGCCGTTGACGTGATAAGCCGTTACCTTTTGGTCGGGCATCGCGGTGTATGCGTAGTCCTCACCGCGCAATCGGTTCTGCATCCGCTGCAGCAGCGTCACCAGGGCCGGCGCATCGACAAACCACCGGCTGCCCTGGTCGTCACCCCAGTGCAGGGGTGCACCCCAGTAGTCGAGGATGAACTCGGGTCCGCGCGCGATCGTGCCCGCGCCGACGCCGACCCAGGTTGACAGGTAATCGTCGAGGAACCAGTGCGACACCTCGTCACGGACCGACGTGCCGCTGGTTTGCTCCGACAGCAGTGCTGTCGCGGTGTACCAGACGGGGCCCACGTTGAGCCGGTCCGGGTAGAGGGCGATCATCTCGTCGAAATACTCTTGGGGGCTCGGCTTTTGGGCGAGCAGTCGGCGCGCGTTGAGCAGGTAGTCTCGAGTCTGCTCAAGGATGGTCGGGTCGTCGGGCAGGTCCTTGTTCTTGTGGCCGGCCACGACGGCACTGGGCTGCAGCGCCGCGACCTTGTCCAGCGCGGCCAGCCACGCCTCGACTCCGCCGTGGCAGCTCTCGAGCAGGTACTGATGTACGCCGTTGTAGGCGACGTCGCCGGCGACGACCAAGCCGATCGAAGGCACGTGCAGCACCGTGGTGTCGTCGGTGTCGGTGTGGCCGACTTCTACGGCCAGCAGTTGGTGGCCTTCGAGCTTGATTCCGTCGACGGGAATGGGTTGGTAGACCACGGGGCTCGGAGGAATGAGGCCGGGGAAGTCGACATCCCAGAGCTTCGCGCGGCCCTCCGTTGCCTGCCGGTGCATCATCGCTATCGTGCCCTCGGTCGCATAGGCGACGGCGCCCGGAAACTGTTGCAGCAACAGGTCGGTCCCAAACCAGTGATCGCCGTGGCCGTGGGTGGCGTAGACGGCGGTCAGGTGCTTGCCGGAGCGTTCGATCCAGTCGCCGACGCGGCTCACCTGCTCGTAGGTGAACGGCGGGTCGACCAGTACCGCGTCGCGCTCGCCGTAGATCAGCGTGGAGGCGACGGGCGAGGAGATGATCGGGCTGCCGTCGGGCAGCCGCTGGTCACGCTGGCGTCGCAGACCGTCGTTGACCATGACTTCGTAGTGCAGTTCGGACATGATGTATTCCCTTCGAGATCAGTATTTTTCGGGTTTCGTGAGGTGCTGGGTGAACCACGCGATCGCGGCACCGCTGGCGTCGGCGAAGCGTGCTAGGTAGGGGTCGAAGTGACCACCGTCAATAAGGACCAGGTCCTTGGGGTGCAGCACCCGCTCGTAGGCGCTCAGCGCGAGGTCCGCGACGGTGATGGTGTCGTGGAGGGCCACGATCATCAGCAACGGAGTGGGGGACACGCGCGAGACCCACGTTCCCGGTTCGTACATCCGCGCTGCACGGGTGGAGCGAAGCGTTACGGCGTTCTCCCAAACGCCATCGGGCGCCGGCTGGTTGTAGAACGCGACGGCATCGGTCGAGCGGTAGGCGGCGGGCACGGCGGGGTCAGAGCTGACCACGGCCTGGGTGGCCGGGGGCGCACCGTGGAACCGTTGGCGCTCGTCGTCGGCGAAAGCCGCTTCCAAAGCGGGCACCTGGTCGGGCGGAACGCGTCGCAGGCTCTGCTGGTAGCCGCTGATCGTGGGCACCTGGGCGACCACAGCGCGTAGCCGCCGGTCGGTGGCTCCCAAGACGATGGCGTGGCCGCCGGCATAGCTGGTGCCCCACAACCCGATTCGGTCGGGGTCTACGGCCGGGTGGTTCTCCAGGAAGGAAATTGCGCGGCGCCAGTCGGCGATCTGAACCCACGGATCGATGTCGAAGCGCGGTGAGCCGCCGCTGGCGCCGAAGCCGCGGTGGTCGTGCACGAGGACGACAAATCGGGCGTCGGCGAACGCCCGGGCGAATCGCTCCAGCCCGTGCTCCTTGACCCCGGCGAACCCGTGGGCCATGGTGATGGCCGGATGCGGCGCCGGACCGTCGGGGACGAACAGCCAGCCCCGCAGCGTCACGCCGCCCTCGACGGGGAACTCGACATCCTGTCGCTGCACCATCGCACCTCTTTCTTTCGGATCTGTTTCGCGTCTGCATCCACCATGAAGCCGCCGCCGACGGATCAGAAGGCTCCCTTGACCCTGGGACCAGCAGGGACAGGATTAGGCTCATCTGATGGCGGTCAAGGCCAACGCGCTGGGCGATTACTTGCGCGCCAGGCGGGAGCGGGTGCAGCCCGAGGATGTCGGGCTCGTGGCAGGCTCACGCCGGCGGGTCGCGGGATTACGTCGCGAGGAGCTGGCGCTGCTGGCCGGCATCAGCTCCGATTACTACCTCCGGCTGGAGCAGGGCCGGGACAAGAATCCGTCCCCTCAGGTGCTCGATGCGCTCGCGCGGGTGCTGCGGCTCGACGTCAAGGCCACCGCGTACCTGCATCAGCTGGCCAGCCCGACCGCAGGCCGGCGTGATCACTCCGAGGTGGAGGCCGCCGCCGACGGCACCGAGGAGCTGATAGAGCAGTTCGCGATGCCGGCGATCGTAGCCAGCAGATGCCTGGATGTGTTGGCCGCCAACCGAATCGCCCGCGCGCTGTCTCCCGGCTTCATTCCCGGGCGAAACTTCCTGTCCTGGCGGCTCTTAGACCCCGCGGCCCGGGACCTCTACGTGGATTGGGACGAGGCGACCGACGTCGCCGTGAGCGGGTTACGTGAAGCGGCCGGCAGCGACCCGGATGACCCGCGCGTGCTGTCATTGATCGATGAATTATCTTCCGTCAGTGAGCGATTCAAAGAATTGTGGGCGCGCGCCGATGTCGGGTACCGGGTGGGCGTCCTCCACATGCGCCACCCTCTGGTGGGGGACCTCTATCTGCGCCGAAACCGGTTCAACATCCCGCACTCCGGCGGTCAGCACATGCTGACGTATCGCGCCGACCCCGGCAGCGACTCCGCCAAGGCGCTGGACGCGCTGCGTTCGCTCGACTGAGTCCTAATCCATGGCGAGCTCGCGGCCCTCGTTCAGACCCGGTCCGGCTGCGGCGCCGAGGAGTTGCCGGAAAGCCGGGACGCTGTAACCGATCACCGCCGCGTCGGTGCGGGCGCGCACGGTTGCGGAGCGCGGCAAGCCGAACAACGGGCCGATCTCGCCGAAGTAGTCGCCGGCCTTGGCGACTCGGAGCACTTCGTGGCCGCCGCCTTGTCCTTGACGGACCATCTCGAGCTCGCCTTCAGAAACGGCGTAGATCAAGTCAGCCAGCGCGCCTTGGTTGAACAGAACCGTTCCCGCCTTGAGCTGAATCCTTTCGTTCGCGCGGTTGACCAAGGTGGTCGCCGGCACCATCTCGATCACACGATCGGCCAGCGGTAGTAACCGGGGGTCATGGGTGGCCACGACGACCATGCGGTCGCCGGTCGCGAGGCTGCGGATCAGCCGGAGCATCTCCTCGACCTGGAGGTAGTCGAGGTGTGCGGTCGGTTCGTCGGCCAGGATCAGCGGCGGATCGAGGGCGATCGCGCGCGCGACCGCTACCCGTTGTTGTTGGCCGCCGCTGAGATCACCGGGACGGTGGGTCATCCTGTCCTGCAAACCAACACGGGTCAGCAGCTCCTCGGCGCGCGCACGCGCGGCACCGCGCGAGACTCCGGCTGCGCGCAACGGGACAAGGACGTTCTCGAGCGCCGTCAGGCTCGGCACCAGGTTGAACGCCTGGAACACAATGCCAACCTTGTGGCGCCGGTATCGCGTCATTGCGCGGCGGTTCAGCGCGGTCACGTCCACGTCACCGACGGTGATCCGGCCGGACGTGGGTGTCAGCAGTCCCCCGAGGCACGACAGCAATGTCGTTTTCCCGCAGCCGCTGGGGCCGAGCAGGACGGTTAACGACCCGGCGTCGAGCTCGAGGTCGAGGCCGTCGATCGGGCGGATGGCGTTGGCGCCGCTGGCGTATTCGACGACGAGGTTCTGGCTGCGTAGACCGACCATGATTAAGGACCTCCAAACGCGTGCGCGGGATCAACGGTGGCAGCCTGCTGGACTGCCGTGGCGCTGGCTAGCAGACCGACCCCGACCGCGATTACAGCCAGGAGCGGATAGGCCGAAGGGGGCTCGATGACGTTCATGGGGAACAGGGGTGCGAGCAGCCGGGCAAGCCCCGCGCCGAAGGCGGCGGCAAGCACGGCCACGACGATCGCCTGCAGCACGAGGCCGGCCAGGACCGATCGCGTCGAAACGCCGATCGCCTTGAACACCGCGAAGTCCCGCATGCGTTCCAGCGCGGACAGGTAGACGACGCCGCCCACAATCAACGCTGCAACGATCCACAGCAGAATGGCGACGATCCTGATCGCCTGGACCGCAATTTTCGTCGGCCGCATCAGGTCGTCGACCGCAACGGTGCGGTTGACCACCCGGTAGCCGTCGGGGATCTGTGACAGTGTGCCGCGGATCCCGATCGATGAGATGAGCGGCTGGCCGCCGAATTCCAGTTGTTGTACACCTTCGGTCGTCACGAAGAGGTTAGGTGTCTTGGCCAGCGCGGTGGAATTGTTCACCATGCCAACGATCAGCATTTTGCGCGATCCGACCTCGAGCTGTTCGCCAATCTGGCGGCCAATTGTGCTCGACACTGCCAGCTCATCGGGGCTCGACGGTGCCCTGCCCTCGGACATCGCCGGCATACCCGGACCGCCCGCCGGTGCGCCGAACATGGCCCCTGGGTGCGTTGAGTCGCCGTTTTTGAAGGTAGCCCCCTTGTAGGCGAGGGGAGCCGCGGCCACAACGCCCGGGGTGGCGGCGACCACTTGCAGTTCTGCCGCTGGGAACGGTGCGGAGCCCAGGAATGGGCCGGTCGCACCGGACTTGATCAAAAACATGTCGACGCCGAGAGAATCTACGGTGCGCTCATCTTCTACCCGGAATCCGTTGGCGAGTCCGGTGAGCACGAGCGTCATCGCGAATACGAGGCCCGTGACGACGATCGCGATGACGAAGCGCCATCTGCGCCACTGCATGTCACGCAATGCGGTGGATAGCATGATCAGCACCAGCCTTTCGGGGTCCGCTGCGAACGCCACAGAGATCCATGACGCATGGAATCGCTTGCCGCCGAGCCACTTCCCTGGTGAGGGACGGTTGCGACATATAGAGTGATGAGGACGCCAACAGTGGCGAAAGCAGCTCCGGCCGTCGATACCACCTGCAGCCACAGTGACATTTGGTTGTGAACGTGTGCTGTGCCCTGCGCAGTTATGCGTGTCAAAAACGCCACGACATCAGTGATGTTGACTAGATCGTGCTTGAGTGCCTTTGTCGCGGTCAGCCCGCCGAAACCGGAACCGATGGCCACGACTCGCTGCCGCCGGCCGGTGCCTGGCATCGCTGTGGCGGTCATGGGATCCTCTTCGTTCGGTGGTTGGTCAAGCTGGTACGTCAACCATGAGTCCGCGGTACACGAGGTGGGGAGACCGTATTGATCCCTAGTAGTGCCAGGGACAGGCTTGGGCCGCAGTGAAGCAGCTCAACGACTGTCCTCTGTGGCGACTGTTTCGCATTTGTTCGCTATAGGCCGATTTGGGAAACCGATGTAGGCCTGCAAACACACCGACCAGGTGAGCAAGCTGGGCCTCGGCGCCGGCATCGGGCGGCGCCTCGTTGGCAGGCAATACCGGGGCGGGAGTTTTGGCTGCGGGCACGAGCCTGCGCAAGGCGCATCTGTTAAGAAGGGACAACCTTTCGAGCCTGAGCCGCAAAACGTTTCCGCGGGACGCGGCGAAGCGCATCAATCTGGGGTTTGTGGCGTGGCGAGCATGTTGGGTAATCCTGTCCCTGCCAGTACCAAGGATTAATGCGGCATCCCCACTTGACCCGCGTTTCGCTGATAGTGGATGCAAGGCCCGGCCTAGGTGGGTGGTGTTTTTCGCGTGGCGGTCCTGCGCTGATCGGTGCGGCTCGAGTTGAATGAATCGGTGACGTTGGGACGGACGCCTGTTCAGGCGGATCTGCTGCGGTCGACGGTGAATTTCTGCGAGGGCCGGGTG